>NZ_JADOES010000056.1 GCF_018739885.1 Leptothoe spongobia TAU-MAC 1115
ACTTACTCGAAGGTGCGCAACTGGCTGCCAAACGTTAGCAACCATAGGCGTTTCACCGACTTCTGCCTAATGGATAGCTCCCGAGAAGGGAGAGATCGGCAAGTTAGGGATGCACGGGAAAATAATGTACCTGTTGAGAGGCTTGGCGACAATTGGTTCCCCTTACGAAGGGGAACCGTCAGGGAGGGGGTTTCGATACTAGCGCTATCGGTCGAAACCCCTCCGCCTACGGCACCTCCCCTAAGCCCGAAGGGCAGGCTTCGCCAACGTAAGGGGAGGAAATCCTACAACCCAATTTCAAACGGGTATTCTATTTATTGGCAGATCCCTTATTAAATCTTCAGCCCTTAAGAGCCAAATTCATCTTTTACAAATTCCAAGAAACTTTTAGGTACTCGACCTAATAAGTTTGATAAATCTGCAGTCATTTCTTCTTCAGAACCATTTTTAGCACGGTTAAACAACCACCCACAGTATTTTGCAGACTTTTCGGTCCAACCTTTCTCGATCATTTTCTTGACATAATCGTCATCGGAAAGATCTTTATATTCAATTGAGCGACCTGTTCCCTCAGAAAAGATGGATGCGACCTGGTAGTGGTCTAGTGCTTCTGCTCCAGTTAGATTATAGTTTTTGCCACCGTGACCGTCAGTGCTGAGGATTTCTGCGATCGCAGCCCCCAAATCCTGCAAATAGATAAACGCTATCTTCCCTTTTCCGGTCGGCAAACAAATTTCATCATCTTCTAGCGTTGTTCCCATCCAGGTATGAAAGTTTTGCATATACCAGGCTGGTCGAAGAATGCAGCAGTTAAGATCGTTATTACTGATATCCTTTTCAATTTGATTGAGGGGTTTACCCTCAACGCTGCCTGATGTTCTGCCTGATTGAAACAGAATAAAACCTACCCCCTTATCCTTGGCAACCTGCATGATTTTACGCACAATTGCCGGATCTTTTGACCCTGGAGGTGCAATCAAGAAAAGTCTATCCACACCGTCTAATGCAGAGTCAAACGTACCTGGATCGGTGTAGTCAAAGTGGACAAAATCCAAATCTTCTCCCAAATGAGCCTTAGCCTTGGCAATATCTCTGACCGCAGCAGTGGGACGAATACCTTTAGCCTGTAGCGCTTTCACAGCTGGAGTCCCGGCATTACCGGTAGCTCCCATTAGCAATATTTTCATAGTCTTTAGATTGATTTTCTAAAACCTGACTGATTATGGAGACAGATTAGTCAGCTATCCCCATAGAGTCCTGCAAAAAAGTGAAACAATAAAAAGTAAAATCCTGGTAAAATTTTATAGCTATTTACGCGCAACGCACTTTCTACTCTTTAAAGAGGCATATTTAGCTATTCAGGTTGAAATCTTTATTCAACCTGATTCGTAAGGTATTTAAGCAATTTGAACGCTTAAAGGAAATTTTTTCCCTTGAGACTTATCTGCCACTATTGGGCAGCACTTTGCCTAGACAAGCATCACAGGTAAATGAATGTAACGAAAATATTTAGTAGTAGATTTTACCAGTTTTTTACTTTTGTCTGCTTAAATAAGTCACATCTAGAATCGAACTAATCAGTAAACTCATTGAGTTAGATGAGAGTTCGTTGCTTAGCAACTAACGGTTTAAGATGCACTTCTGTCTTTGACAGTGGCTAATGCAGCTACAGAGACATTTACATAGGGTGCCCTTAGGTTGTGTTAGTCTTCTATCCCAAAATCTGTTAAAACGATGCGTAAGTTTGTTGTTCTAATTAAATTTCAAGTATTGGCGGCCACAGGATTTTTAGCACTGTTTACATTTGTAAGTCCTCCAGCCTTATCCCAGGAAAATAACTCTGAAACAGAAGCCATTGTTGAAACCACTGTTGTTGAAGAAGACGTTGAGATAGAGGAGCAAACTGAGCCTGCCTCAAATGCTATCAGTGCTAATAATCCTGATATTTCAACCTTACAATTGCAGCTATTGCTCAACCCCTTGACCGCTGAAGAGCTTATAGTTGAGGCAGATGCCTGGGTTCAACATCTACGGCAACGGGTGCAGTCCATTAGTGAGTTAGAACTGGCCATTGAACAAGAGGACGACCAGCTCACATTTCGTAAGGATCTTTTGGCTAAACTTAAACAAGCAAGGAGTTCAAATGCTCCTCAGTTTGAGATTGATGCTATTGAGCGAGAATTAAACGAAGTTGAAAAAAATACAACTTTAGCTCAGTCTGACCCCCTCTTTAAAGAGATCTTTGCGGAAGCTAAGCGCAATTATGCTGTCAATACAGGAAGAGAGTTAATCACTCGGGCAAAACAACAGATTTCCTCCATGGAAGAGGGCGCAGGCAAAGCTAATACATTAGTTACTGACTTAGAAAGAGCAATTAATCGCTATGACCTAGCATTAGCAAAATTAGATGAACCATTCTTTAGTGATCGTGCCTATGAAAAAACTCGTCAAACGATCGATCAGCGTAAGGTGCAGGTAAACCAGGCCTATAAGGCATTAGAGGAGTGGCCTGTATTTGATCCTCCCCTAGTGAACGAAGATGTTCAGCAAGAAATTCGTAATCAATTAATTGCCCAGGCCACAGTTTTAGAAACAAGACGGTCAAATTTATTGACCAGAATTCAATTAGTTCTTGACGAACTAGAGAAGAAAGGTGGAGATATTACCACCTACGACCGCTATACCAAAGCAGTCAGTGGGCTAGATTTTGACGTCACAGATGCCCAGGGCATCAAGATTAGACTTTTGACCTGGTTACAGGCTGAAGATGGTGGCATTAAAATGGGCATTGGCTTATTAAAATTTGGCAGTATTCTTCTAGGAGCCTTTATAGTTGCCCCACGGGTTGGGAAGTTATCAAATAAGCTGTTGAGTAAGATTGACGGCATGTCTAACCTCTTTCGTGAATTCACTGTTACAACCGTTGAACGATCTGTATTGGTCGTTGGTGGATTGCTATCACTGGCAGCTTTAGGGGTAAACCTAGGTCCGATTTTGGCCGTTGTCGGTGGTGCAAGTTTTGTCTTAGCATTCGCGTTACAGAGTAACTTAGGCAACTTTGCTAGTGGCTTGATGTTGCTGATCACTAAGCCTTTTGACGTCGGTGATGAGGTTACTATCGGAGGCTACTACGCCTATGTGCAATCAATTTCATTGGCCAACACTAAGCTCAGAGACTTTAATGGCACGATCATTACCCTACCTAACAATAATGTTTGGGGCGGTGATATCAAAAACCATACCCCCCAAGATACTCGTAAGCTGTCCTTCACAATAAATGTCAAGTTTACAACAGATCTTGACAAGTTATCAGCGATATGGAACGAGATCAATGCTGAAAATTCAGATACGTTAGCCGATCCAGGTCCTACTATCTTTCCTTACAACGATAGCTATGACTATTATCTGACAGTTGGTCTAAAAGCTTGGTCTCCTACCAACCGTTACTGGTATGCCTATGTTGACTTGCTCCAGGCACTGCAAAAGCGCCTTTCCGAGGCAGGTATCGAGTTAGTGAGTCCTATCCAGTATCGTGAAGTTGCGGCCCATTCTACAGATGTAGAAGATGCTTCCCTACCATCCTTAACCGCTGCAAACTAAGGCCTCCCATAAGTCGGTATTGCATTAAATTATTTCAATATACCGATTTCTCAGGGTTCCCTCAGACTTACTATGGAGTGAGGGAGCCTTCATCCCATAGCAATTGTCTGAAATGCTGGCTATACCTTGATCGTCAGCCCACTTATGTCGTTGCCCACTATGAATGTTTTACCATCCTGCGCTTATTATCTCAGGCGAGTTCTCAAGCGAACCTGTGATTCCCAGAACATTCTTGATTTAGTTCGAACTGAGAAGGCTAGTAACTACGATTTAGCCGAGAGATTACATTTTCTCTATCCTAATAATTACAGTTATGAGAAAGTCGTCTTATATCTAGAACAGCTTATTTATTCTCATCAACATGCCCAAAGTCAGCGAGATCAGGTAGCTCTAGAGGATATTACCAGCCAAATCCTTTGGTGGCTCGGGTATGGTATCACCATTCATCCTGCCAATGCCAAGGTTTTTGTTGTTGACGATACGATAGAAACGCTTAAATTAGTCACAACCCTGCTCTCCAAAGCTGGGTACAGTACCGATAGCGCGCTTAACGGGCAACTTGCCTTAGCCAAGATACCGTCCCTGGAGCCAGATCTCATCTTGCTGGATGTAAATTTACCTGATATAGATGGCTACCAGGTTTATCAAAAGCTGCAAGAGTCCTCAGACACAGCGAATATTCCAGTTATTTTCCTGAGTGGAGTTGATACTATCAATCTTCAGCCACAACAATGTCAAAACCGTGTGGGTTATTTAGCTAAACCGTTCAAACCCCACAATTTACTAAAATGTGTAAATCGCTATCTTAAGGCCTATTCTCCTGGTGATACCTTGACCGATGACATGCTTGTCAATGAATTAAAAAATCGACAACAGTACGCTCAGCGATTAATTGGCCTCTCTGATTCTTATCTTGCCGAAGATATAGCGTTTCATCCTCAAGATGGGAAAGCGACCTATTTCTTTCGAGCCACATTGGATGGACGTTACTTGCGGGTCAGCCAAGCGTTTGCCCAGCTATGTGGCTATGACTCTACCGAAGATATGATTTCAAAGGTGACAAACCTATGGGAGCAAATCTATGAACATAGAGCCCATCAAGAACAATGGACCTTATGTCTTCAATTTCCGGATAAAGGAAGGATATTATCAGCCAAAATTAAAACTCAGCAAAACAATGTTTTAGACGTTGTAGAGCAAATTTGTTTGATTCAGGATAGTTATAATCGTCCTCTCTTTTATCAAGGCTATATTCGTTTAGCTCCATCCCCTCCCAGGAGTGGTACCTGAAAGGCAGGGTGGGTCTCGGTCACTAGCGCTATCGGCCCACCCACCCCGGAGCCCCTCCCAGGAGGGGAAAGTTTCTGATGGGTGCGTCAAGCATTCTTATCCTTCATAAAATAATCTCCTAGAAGTAAAGTGTACCTACAGCCATCCCCTCTAGGGAAGGGTGCCTGAAAGGCGGGATGGGTCTCACTTCTTAAGAAACGCAATATTCTGCAATCTTAGCAAATAGGGTTTCAGTCTTAATCGGTTTCCAAATTACATCATCACAGCCAGCGGCTAAAAGATCCGCATAGTTATCTTGCAAAACACCTGCCGTAATCGCTAAAATCACTGGCTCATCATCATCTAGCTAATGACTCGAATCATTTTGAGCTTGTCCAGCCCACTGTCCCCGCATACGACGAGCTACCTCATAGCCATCAAAATCAGGTAAATGAATATCCAACAAAATTAAATGGGGATGCCATTGCTCAAATACTTGCATGGCTGTAGTACTACTATCAGCAGTTTGAATATTAAATTGAGCGTCTGTTAGCCATTGGGTTAATAAACGCCATTGTTCGCGTCATCACTATTTGTCAAGTACATTGGCTACAAAATAGTGCAATCACCCTGGTAACTTTTAGTGTGAATAGCAATTGCTCCTTTGACTTCCTTGATATTAGGCAACTATTCGTGAGAGCCCTTGAATATAACGAAATACAAAGAAAATAGATTTAAGCGTGGATTTTACCAAGATTTTACTTTTTGTGTTTATTATCTAAGGCAATAAGAGAAACGTTAGTCTCCCGATCCTTTTTGAGAGGCAATTCTGTTTTGAAAACGCCAAAAAGATGTATGAAAATGATTTAAAATGCTTACAGAGTCAAATCGTTGGTCGGTTTTTAACAACATCAATACCTGGTAACTATGATTGCTTACGCTTCTCAAAATGATTGTCTTCATCACTTATTTGAATCCCAGGTGGAGCAAACACCCAAGGCTATTGCTGTTGCATTTGGGGAGAAGCACCTAACTTATCAAGCACTAAACCAACGGGCCAATCAACTGGCTCACCAGTTACAGGCGTTAGGGGTAAAACCCGATAGGTTGGTGGGAATCTGTGTTGAGCGATCGCTGGAAATGGTGATTGGTCTGCTTGGTATCCTAAAAGCTGGAGGCGCTTATATTCCCTTTGATCCCGGTTATCCTAAAGAGCGTCTGGCCTATATGTTGTCAGATTCTCAGGTGCCAATTGTCTTAACGAGTCAAGCGGCTCAACACGAACTTCCCCAGACGGATGCCCATCTGATCTATCTGGATTCTGACTGGTCTGCGATCGCACAATTTCCCCAAACGAACCCTACGAGTGCCGTCGGCACCGACCATCTGGCCTATACCCTATACACATCCGGCTCTACGGGTAAGCCCAAAGGAGCGATGAATAACCATGCGGGGATTGTAAATCGTTTGTGCTGGATGCAAACAGAGTATCAGCTAAACGCCAGTGATCGAGTGTTGCAGAAAACCCCATTTAGCTTTGACGTCTCGATTTGGGAATTTTTCTGGCCGTTAATAACGGGGGCTCGTCTGGTCATTGCTAAACCTGAGGGTCATAAAGATAGTGCTTATTTAGTCGATCTCATCGCCCAGGAACAGGTTACGACCCTGCATTTTGTTCCTTCCATGCTCCAAATTTTTCTGGAGGAACCAACACTTAATCGGTGTCGTTCGCTCAAACGAGTAATTTGTAGTGGAGAAGCCTTACCTGGTGCGCTTAGGGATCGATTTTTTGAACGTCTAGAGGCTGAGTTACATAATCTTTACGGTCCGACAGAAGCCGCCATTGATGTGACTTACTGGCAATGTCAGCGAGATCGCCACAGCACCAGTGTCCCCATTGGACGTCCCATTACCAACACCCAGATTTATATTCTGGATCCAGAGCTTAACCCCGTTCCGACCGGAGACGTAGGAGAACTCCACATTGGTGGGTTAGGGGTGGGTCGAGGCTATCTCAATCGGCCAGAACTAACAGCTCAGAAATTTATCTCTGATCCCTTTAGTGAGAACCCCAATGCCCGACTTTACAAAACCGGGGATTTGGCTCATTACTTACCCGATGGCGTCATTGAATATATGGGTCGTATTGACCACCAGGTTAAAATTCGGGGATTTCGGATTGAACTGGGAGAAATTGAAGCCGTCTGTTATCAGCAGCCAGATGTGCGGGAAGCGGTCGTGATGGCACGGGAGGATATCCTAGGGGAAAAACGCCTTGTAGCCTATGTTGTTCCTCAATTCCAAGATGATGCTGAAACCCAAGCTGAGCAATTAGCCCAATGGCAGGATGTGATTGATGTTACCTACAGTCAGTTAGCCTCAGTTGCCGACCCCATGCTCAACCTGGTGGGTTGGAATGACAGTTATTCAGGTCAGCCAATTCCGGAACAGGAAATGCAGCGTTGGGTAGACCAGACGGTGACTCGAATTCTCTCCTGCCAGCCCAAACGCGTGTTAGAAATTGGCTGTGGTACTGGGATGCTATTGTCTCGTATTGCACCATCCTGTCACCATTACTACGGCATCGATATATCCCAGGAAGCGCTGAATTACGTCTGGCAGTATGTGCAACAGCAAAACTGGCAAGATAAGGTAACCCTGGCGCGGCAAACAGCAGACAGGTTCGAAGACATTGAACCCGACGACTTTGACACCGTTATTATTAATTCGGTTCTGCAATTTTTCCCCAGCGTTGACTATTTAGCTGATGTTTTAGAGCGCGCTGCCCAGCGCATGACACCAGGCGGCTTTATTTTTGTTGGCGATGTTCGTAGTTATTCATGGCTGGAAGCCTTTCATGCTGATACTCAGCTTTACAAAGCCCCTGATTCACTGTCTGGGCAACAGCTTTATCAGCGAATTCAAAAAAGTCTGAGAACGGAAAAAGACTTAACCATTGCACCAGATTTTTTTGTTGCCTTAAAGCAGCGGGTACCGCAGATTAGTCATGTCGAGATTCAGCTTAAACGGGGCAGTGACAACAACGAACTCACCAAGTTTCGGTATGATGCCATTCTCCACATTGGTAAGCCAGTTGAGCCAGAACCCGTGATTCAGTGGTTAGAATGGCAACCAAATCACCAAAGTTTGGCTAGCATTCGTCAAGTGTTACAAGAGACTCAACCTGAGGTGCTAGGCATCAGGCGAATTGTCAATCCCCGTTTGATCGGGCCTCTGACCCTGATTCAAAGGCTGACTCAGGAGAATCCTGGAAATGTGGGTGAGTTACGAAAGGCATTAAGACAACAAACCGACCCAGGCATCGAGCTGGAATCTTGGTGGCATCTGGCTGAGGATCTCGGCTATACCCCTTACGTATACAGCTCTGGTGAAAACGCACTGGATCAGTATGATGTTGTTTTACAACGAGGACAACATATCTATCCCGTGGCCACCTATCCCATGGGATCCAGTCAGAATCAGCCTTGGGCCACATACGGTAATAATCCCTTAACCACCCAGATTACAGGTAAGCTGGAACCCCGTTTACGCCAACATCTAAAAGAGCAACTACCAGATTATATGGTCCCAGCTGCTTTTGTCATGTTGGATCAGATGCCCTTAACTCCCAATGGCAAGGTGGATCGTCGTGCTCTGCCAGTGCCCGATATGCGGCGACGAGAGTTAGATGTGGAGCTGGTAATGCCCACATCGGAATTAGAGCAGGAGATTGCAATTCTCTGGAAAGATATGCTTCAGCTTGAAGATGTCGGCATTGACGATAACTTTTTTGACTTGGGGGGAAATTCACTGCTCCTAACCCAAGTTCATCGTAAACTGGTCGAGCAAATAGATGCCAGCTTATCTATCGTTACGCTATTTCAGTGTCCAACCATCCGAGGGCTGGCCGAATATCTAAGCAAGACCAGTACGCCAGAAAAACAGTCTCCTCACGTCGGTTCTATCGATCCACAACCTGATACTGTTTCTCTAGATTCTACTGCGACAGCGACTGGCGATATTGCCATTATTGGTGTTGCTGGACGATTTCCAGGGGCCAACACGGTTGAAGACTTTTGGCAAAATCTTCGGGATGGGGTAGAGTCAATCGCCTTCTTTGAGGATGACGATCTCGAAATCAGTGATCGGACAGCCGCGCAGCAAGTTAACTATGTCAAGGCTGGGGCAATTTTGTCGGATAGCGATCAGTTTGATGCCGCTTTCTTTGGCTATAGTGCACGCGAATCAGAATTGATTGATCCACAACAGCGCGTGTTGCTGGAATGTGCATGGGAGGCTTTTGAACAGGCTGGATACAACCCAGAGATCTATCCAGGCTTAATCGGTGTGTATGTGGGGGCCGGATTTAATACCTACCTCCTTAACAATGTGCATCCCAATCGAGGATTCTCAGGTCATCGGACTATGTTGGAGTCCCTGACGGATATGCAGGTGAGGTTGGGCAATGCATCCTTTTCTCTACCGGCTCGGATTGCCTATAAGCTCAACCTGCGAGGACCGAGCCTGAATGTTCAAACCGCCTGCTCTACGTCTTTGGTGGCGGTACATTCTGCGTGCAAGAGCTTGCTCATGGGGGAATGCGAAATAGCGATCGCAGGGGGAGCCGCCATTGTGGCTCCCCAACGGGTTGGCTATCTCTATGAAGAGGGGGGCATTGCCTCCCCCGATGGCCACTGCCGCACCTTTGATGCCGATGCTCAGGGCACCGTTTTTGGCAACGGTGCGGGGGTGGTTATTCTCAAGCGGTTGGAGCAAGCGATTGAGGCGGGCGATACCATTCATGCGGTGATCAAAGGGTCTGCTGTTAATAATGATGGTGCTGCTCGCATCGGCTATAGTGCGCCTGGGGTGGATGGCCAAGCGGCGGTCATTAGCCAAGCCCTGACCAGGGCCAATGTGGACCCAAAAACTATCACCTATTTAGAAGCCCATGGCACCGCTACAGCCCTGGGCGATCCGATTGAGATGTCGGCGTTAACCCAAGCCTTTCAGCGCATGGCACCGCAGCCGACCCTACCCAATGGCTACTGTGCCATTGGCTCGGTGAAAACCAATATTGGTCACTTGGCGGAGGCCGCCGGGATTGCCGGACTGATCAAAACGATGATGGCCCTTAAGCATCAGCAAATTCCAGCTAGTTTACATTTTCAGCGGCCCAACCCCAATATTGATTTTGCCAACAGTCCGTTTTATGTGAATACGGTCTTGACCCCATGGTCGACCAACGGCACTCCTCGGCGGGCGGGCGTCAGTTCATTTGGCATGGGCGGCACCAACTGCCATGTGGTATTAGAAGAAGCACCAGAAAAAGGGAAACCGGCAACCGAAAAAGACACCAGAGAACGTCCCTTACAGCTTCTAACCCTATCGGCTAAAACTGAAAACGCTCTTGAGGAACTGGTTAATCGTTATGTCAGCTATATAGACTCTACAGATGACATATATTTTCCAGATGTTTGCTTTACCGCCAATACTGGGCGCAAGCATTTCCAGCATCGTGTAGCATTCGTAACTGATTCTGCACCTGAGCTGCGTGAGCAATTGACAACCTTTGACCCGGCGTATAGGGAGGGAAAGGACGCCCCCAATAAGCTTGGCAAAGTTGCGTTCCTCTTTACGGGCCAAGGCTCCCAATATCCAGGGATGGGTCGTCAATTATATGAGACTCAACCAACATTTCGCCAAGCCATCGAACGCTGCGATCAGATTCTACGAACCGACCTGGACATCCCATTACTGGAGGTGTTGTACCCATCAGATGATAACCTGGCAACCCAGGAGCTTATTCATCAAACGGCTTACACTCAACCAGCACTGTTTGCCTTGGAATATGCTTTATTTCAACTCTGGACATCCTGGGGCATCAGGCCGGATGTGGTCATGGGCCACAGTGTGGGGGAATATGTCGCGGCTTGTGTTGCAGGTGTATTTAGTCTGGACGATGGACTGAAGCTGATTGCCCAAAGAGGACGGTTGATGCAGGCATTACCGGCTGGAGGCGCGATGGTTTCAGCGATCGCCTCTGAGCAACAGGTGCGTGCGGTTATTGAGGCTCATGCACCAGGGGTGTCGATTGCGGCCATCAATGGTCCAGAGAGCATTGTCTTCTCAGGCAAAAAAGAAAATGTTGATGCAGTTGCTACGGCTCTCGACACCCAGGGGATTAAAATCAAGCACCTTAAGGTCTCCCATGCCTTCCACTCTCCGTTGATGGCACCTATGTTAGATGAGTTTAAGCAGGTGGCTCAAGGGATCAACTTTGCCCCACCTCAAATTAAGGTCATTGCTAATGTCAGCGGAACTGTAGCAACCGATGAAATTGCTGCGCCAGACTATTGGTGTCGTCATATTCTCCAGCCTGTACAATTTGTCGCTAGTGTAGAGAGCCTGAAGCAGCAGGGGGCTGAGATATTTGTAGAAATCGGTCCCAAACCAATTTTGTTGGGAATGGCTCGTCATTGTCTGCCGGATGATGAGGGATTATGGTTGCCCAGTTTGCGCCCACCCCAAACCGATTGGCAACAGATATTGGCCAGCACGGCTCAGCTCTATTTGCACGGGCTGACAGTAGATTGGGTTGGATTTGACCAAGACTACGAGCGCCATCGGCAGCCGTTGCCCACCTATCCTTTCCAGCGAGAGCGTTATTGGATCGAGGCGGATGCCAACAATCAGTATGCAAAACTCTCCTCTCAGCGCTCAAAATCTTCTCATCCCTTGCTGGGTCAATCTCTATCCCTGGCCGGAAGCAAAGAACTGCGTTTTCAGACCGAAATTGGCCCCAACTCGCCCTATTGGCTCAAGGACCATCGCGTGTTTGAGACAATCTTGTTCCCTGGGACTGGGTATATGGAAATGGCTCTGGCGGCTGGTAAAATCGCCCTGGGTGCAGAAGCTCTGACCTTAAAAGAGATTGCCTTGGAGCGGACACTGGTTGTACCCGCAGATGGGAGTAAAATCGTTCAAGTTGTTTTAACCCCCGACGAACCCAATTGTTATCGGTTTGAAATTTATAGTCTTACTCCCAACGATGGCGAATCAGCAGAACTCTGGGTACGCCATGCTGCTGGTGCAGTGGCGAAGGGTGAGCAAAGAGGGGATTCTCAGCCTGATCTCAGTAAAGTCCAAGCACAATGTACGGATGAAATACCTAGCACAGCTCTGTACCAACGGTTCCAACAACAAGGGCTGAATTATGGACCCAGTTTTGAGGTCGTCACC
Organism: Leptothoe spongobia TAU-MAC 1115; assembly: GCF_018739885.1. Classification (GTDB taxonomy): domain Bacteria; phylum Cyanobacteriota; class Cyanobacteriia; order Phormidesmidales; family Phormidesmidaceae; genus Leptothoe; species Leptothoe spongobia. Next base: position 12,112 of record NZ_JADOES010000056.1, read on the forward strand.
CAACTGCGTTATGGTCAAGATATTGCCCTTGGCAAGATTGAGCTTGAGTCTGTATTGGCAGGAGAGGTGAAAGATTACTCTCTGCATCCAGTGGTGTTGGATGCTTGTCTTCAAGTCATAGAAGCAATCGTTTCTCCAAATGAGGCCAAAGGAATCACCTATGTGCCCGTGGGCTGTGATCGTCTACACTTGTACGCTCGTCCAGGGCAGCAGGCATGGGGGTATGCCCAATTACAACAACCCATCGAAGATGGGGGCAAACGGCGTTTGCAAAAGAGCAAACGCTGTTTGCAGGTCGATTTTTGGGTGTTTGACGCAGATGGACAGATTGTTGCCCAGTTAGAAGGCTTGCAGCTCCAGCAGGTGAGCCGTCAACATATTGTCACCGAGGTAGCTGAATCTTGGCAGGATTGGTTGTATGAAGTTGAGTGGCACACCCAGGGACGTTATGGATTGCCGCCAGAGTACCTGCCCAGTCCAACCGAGATTCATCACATTCTCCAACCGATGTTTGTGGAGTTTATGAATCAGCCCAACATCGCCAGCTATGGAGAGGCCTTCGCCCAGCTCGAAACCTTGAGTGTTGCCTTTGTCCTGGAAGCGTTCCAATCATTGGGATGGGTCTTCCAACCGCAAGGGCGTTTCTCCACCCAACAAATGGCAACGGACCTGGGTATTGTTAGCCAGTACCATCGATTATTGGAGCGTTTGTTGGCTATTCTTGGCGAAGAAGCTATCCTTCAACGGCATGGAGACGAGTGGGAAGTTATCCGTGTACCTGAGATTCAAGACCCTCAAACCCTTGTCAGTAAGTTTTCCTACCCAGACGCACCAGCAGAGATAACATTGCTGAAACGTTGCGGTCCCTTCCTTGCCCAAGTCATGCAGGGACGGCGTAACTCATTGGATTTGTTGTTTCCTAATGGCGATAACACGACGCTGACCCAACTCTACCGCGAGTCTCCCATGCTGCGGACGATGAACCTGCTGACGGAACAGGCGATTGTATCCGTATTAGATCATCTGCCCAAAGACCGTGGCTGGCGAATTTTGGAGGTTGGCGGCGGAACAGGCGGTGCTACAGCTCATCTATTACCGCATTTACCGGGCGATCGCACCGAATATATGTTTACCGACATTGGTGCGCTGTTCGTGGCCCAAGCTCAAGAGAAATTTAGTGAGTATCCATGCTTACAGGCTCGAACCTTAGACCTCGAAAACGATCCCCAAGCCCAAGGTTTTGCACCTCATTATTACGATGTGGTGATTGCATCCAACGCTTTGCACACCACCCGTGATTTGAGTGTGACCTTACAACATGTTCACAAGCTATTGGCCCCTGGTGGGATGCTGCTACAAATTGAAGGAACAGCCCCTGTGCGCTGGGTGGATTTGACCTTTGGTTTACTGGAAGGATGGTGGAAATTTAGCGATACTCACCTGCGACCGTCCTATATTTTGCTCAACACTCTCCAATGGCGACAGCTATTACAAGACCATGGGTTTGAGCAAGTGACCACCATTTCGCCAGAGGTAGGCGTGCCCGATGGGGTTACGGTGATGCCTCAGGCAGTGATTCTGGCACGCTCTGGCACGGAAACCATTGCCGAGACGAAAACAGAACCCTCTCGACGTTGGGTGATTTTTGCCGATGGTCAGGGAAGAGGTCAACAATTGGCCACCAAGCTCGATGACAAAAATCAGGAGTCTATTCTAGTCTTTCCTGGAACAGCGTACGAAGAGGTTTCTCCGAAAGAGTTTCGCTTAGATCCAGACCAACCAGACCATTTCCAACAGCTATTTAAAACAATTTCTAACGTGGATGGGGTGGTGCATCTTTGGAGTCTAGACGTACCAGCAGCGTTACCTATTGATGATTTAGAACCCTCCTCAAAACGATGCTGCGGTAGTACCTTGAATCTGGTGCAGGCGATGGTACAGCAATATTCGCATGCTTCATCTCTGTGGATCGTCACCCAGGGAGCACAAGCGGTGGGCGTATCTCCTGTGGTGCCAGGGCTAGCTCAATCGTCTTTGTGGGGTATGGGGAAAGCGATTGCCCTAGAACACCCAGAACTGAATTGTGTGCGGGTAGATTTAGACCCCGATGCCACGGAGGATTTAGCCCCAGGCCTGTTTGAGGAACTGTTCGCGGGTGAACCGGTGGAGGGCATCGAAGATCAAGTGGCATTGCGCAACGGGAAACGTTATGTGGCGCGATTGGCCCGCAGCAAGTCTGATGCAGATTGGATGCAGGCTGAGTCGTTCCGTCTAGACCTATCGTCACGGGGAACGCTGGATGAGTTGAAATGGGTGTCCACAACGCGATCGCAACCGCAGCCGGGTGAGGTGGAGATTGAGGTGTATGCAACCGGCTTAAATTTCAGGGATGTCCTCAACGCCCTCGGCTTATACCCTGGGAATCCTCCCCTCGGCACAGAATGTGCGGGCAGGGTAGTTGCCTTGGGTAAAGGGGTAGACGAGTTTGCTATGGGAGACCCAGTGGTGGCAATCGCCCAAGGAAGTTTTGCTCGGCACGCGATCGCAAAAGCCGAGTTGGTCGTCGCCAAACCAGACGTCTTGAGTTTTGAAGAAGCGGCAACCATTCCTGCCGTATTTTTAACCGCTTACTGGTGTTTGCATCACAAGGCCAAGGTTGCTAAAGGCGATCGCGTCTTAATTCATGCGGCGTCTGGTGGGGTCGGCCAGGCCGCGATTCAACTGGCCCAGCTGGCTGGGGCTGAGGTATTTGGAACCGCTAGTTCTCCTAAGTGGCCAGCGCTGCAATCCCTAGGCGTTTCACCCATTATGAACTCCCGCACCTTGGCATTTGCTGAACAGATCATGGCCGAGACATCGGGGCGGGGGGTTGATGTTGTGATTAACTCTCTGACGGGTGAAGGATTTGTGGAAAAGACCCTGGGGGTTGTAGCTCAGAACGGTTGCTTCTTAGAGCTAGCAAAACGAGGTATTTGGCAACCGGAACAGGTGGCTGAGGCCCGCCCCGATGTGGCGTACCATCGGGTCGATTTGGCCAGGGAATTTGAGGAGCAACCGACTCAGATCGGGTCGATGCTGCGCCACCTAATGCAGCAGTTTGAAGAGGGCTCCCTTCAGCCTCTGCCTCGAACCACCTTCCCCATTCAAGATGTGGTCAGCGCTTTCCGCTACATGCAACAAGCTAAACACACAGGTAAAATTGTGGTTTCATATCCTCCACAAACCACTACCTCAGATGTACATAAGTCGGTTACCTTCCGGAGCGATCGCACCTATCTGATTACAGGGGGTTTAGGAGACTTGGGATTACTGGTTGCCGATTGGATGGTGCAGCAGGGGGCACAACAATTGGTCTTAGTAGGACGCAGCAAACCCAACCCTACAGCCCAGCAACTACTAGACGAGTTCGCAAATCAGGGAGCGCAGGTGATTGCCCGCACCGCAGATGTGTCTGATGCGGACCAAATCGGCCAAGTGTTAGCCGAAATCGAACAATCCCCGTTACCTCTGGGGGGGGTTATCCATGCACCCGGTGTGTTGGATGACGGTACCCTGAAAAAATTAACCTGGGATAACTTTGCCCGAGTGATGGCCCCCAAAGTTCAGGGCGCTTGGAATTTACATTCTTTAACCCTCAAGTCCCCCTTAGACTTTTTCATCCTGTTTGCGTCGAGTGCGTCGCTGCTCGGGTCTGCAGGACAGGCCAACCACTCGGCAGCCAATGCATTTCTCGATTCCCTGGCCGCCTATCGTCGGGCGCAGGGATTGCCCGCCATCACTATCAACTGGGGACCATGGGGTGAAATTGGAGCCGCCGCCCGACTACCTGAGGTGATCGAACGATTGAATCAGTTAGGTATCGGCACCATTGACTCTCAGGCAGGTCTACAGGTGCTTGAGCGGGCGTTCTTAAAAAAGCCTGTTCAAATGGGTGCGGTTCCAATCCATTGGCCCCAATTTCGCCAACAGCAATGGGCGAGTGCACCGTTGTTTGCCGATTTAGTCGCAGTAGCCGGGGAAAACAATGGCCAGCAAATCGCGGTGGAATTTCGCCAGCAGTTAGAATCTGCACTCATCACCGAGCGCTACGATTTATTGATGTCGGGTGTTCGAGGCCAGATTGCGAAAACACTGGGGTTAAAGCATCCTGAGCAAATCGAGCCAGGGCAGCGTTTAATTGACTTGGGACTTGATTCCTTGATGGTCATTGAATTGAAAAATCGCCTCCAATCAACTCTGGGCTGTTCCCTGCGATCGACGCTGCTATTTGACCATCCCACCTTGGCATCGTTGGCAGACTATTTGGCCTCAGATGTTTTGATGTGGAGCGATGAGGCTAGTTCCCCGTTGCCATCCTCTCAAAATGGGAGGAGTGGTCCGGAGTCCTTCTGTTCTACCTTAGTCCCTATTCAACCCCAAGGGGGCACACCTCCTTTATTCTTTGTTCCTGGTATCATTGGGAATGTTTTTTATCTAAATCAACTATCTCGATATCTCGGTTTGGAGCAGCCGTTTTATGGACTACGGTCCCTAGGACTGGATGAAAACGTAGAGCCGCATACCCGGATTGAGGCGATCGCCGCCCACCATATTAAAGCGATTCAGGCAGTTCATCCCCAAGGGCCCTATCGGTTAGGCGGTCATTCCTTTGGCGGCAAAGTTGCCTTTGAAATGGCTCAGCAGTTATGCGATCGCGGTCAAGAAGTATCGTTACTGGTCCTCCTAGATATTCCCCCCAGTGGAACAGACAAAACTCAAGAGATTCAGCATTGGGACGATGCTCAATATATCTCCTATCTTGCTTACGAATGGGGAAGCACGTTAGGCAAAGATTTAGGCGTTTCTATCGATCACCTCCAAACCCTCAACCCAGAACAACAAATTGATTATTTCCTCAAACGACTACAAGCCAATGGTCAGATGTATTCAAGCATCGATCTCGCTCGCTTGGTGCGAGTTTATAAAGCCAACACTCAAGCAACGATCCAATACGCCCCCAAGGACTGCTACCCTGGACCAGTACTGCTTTTACGCGCTAGCGAAGTTTCTCCCATGTATGAGTTTCTCCCCGATCTTGAAGCGACGAAGGCAGACCCCACTTGGGGGTGGAGCCAATTGGCTCCTCAACTAAACTTCCAGCTAGTACCCGGAAATCATTTCACTATGATGATGGAGCCCCAGGTTCAGCTATTGGCAAAGCAACTAAAAATCGTCACCAAACAAGTCCCCGACCTTACTACGTAGAAAGCAAGAGAGTAATAAAAAGAAGGAGGAATCTATGTCTCAGCTTATTACACCAAAATCTAACACGGGATTTTCTACAATCCGTCCTTTAACCCAGGCTGAGATTTCTCAGTACTACGACGACGGATATGTTATTGCCCGGAATTTCTTCGATGCTGAAGAAGTAAAGCTAGTTCAATCAGTTTGCAAGGAAGATCCGAATTTAGGAAATGCCCTTAAAACTGTGATTGATCATCAGGGAAAATCTTGGAATGCCTCGGTTTGGAGTGGCCTAAATGACAGTCTTGTCAGTGTTATGACTCGAACTGCTCGGATGGTTGAGGCAGCTGAGACACTTGTAGAGGATACTTGTTATCACTGGCATTCAAAGATTGTACAAAAGCCTCCCCACGACGACAGTTGTGTCGATTGGCATCAGGGCTATTTTTATTGGTATAACGATGGCTGCCTTTTCCCTGACAAATTTTTGACATGTACTCTCGCAATTACTGAGAATACTAAGGCCCATGGCTGTCTGCAAGTTATAAAAAAGTCTCATTTATTGGGACGAATTAACCATGTTGAGGTCGGAAACACTGTTCGGTGTGATCCACAGCGGATGGAAAAGGTTTTAGAACGCTTAGAACTCGTCGATTGTGAAATGGATCCTGGTGATGCAGTATTCTTTCATTCCAACACAATACATGGTTCTCAACAGAATAAAACAGATGAGACTCGGATTCTGATGCATTGTCATTACAATGCGATTTCCAATCAGCCATCTGAGGAATATAGAGAAGCTCATCCCTGTATCCCCCTGGAAAAATTACCTGATTCTGCGATTAAGGACAAACTTTATACATCAGGATTTGAATCGGATATCAAGGACTGGGATTGGTACAATGACGACCCAACTAAGTTTCAAAATCCTTAGACTATTGGAGCCTTATCGGTATTTATAAGGAGATAGGCTAGTTATGTCAAGCTACACAGGAATTCAATCAAAACAAGAGAAAACTTAGCGATCTCTCTGAAGCAACTAAGTAGGTCGGTCTAATCTTTTATAAGATGAAAGATCAGGAGTTTAACCTCCTTGAACATGCCCCCAAACCCTCAATACTGGGGGCTTTGAGTCTAATCTCCCCCAGCATATAGCCCAAGGGGCATTCAAGAAAGTGGGATGGAAGGGGGCCTCGGCATCTGAAGCCTAATTTGGATAACCTACTTAGTTGCATGAGATTGATCCAATATGGTTACAACGTCTCTAAAAATTGGAATTTTACCCTAAAAAAATCATGACTGATAGTGATTACCAAAAGTATTGTGATGAATCCATGAAGAGTGCACGGTTGACGACTCTTTTCAACCTCTTTGAGGAGGTAGCGAGAGGAAAGATTCAGGCTCCTCAGCAACCCATAGAAGCAAATTTAGAGTTTTTATCCCAAGACCCAGATCTTGTTGTGTATCATGACTTGTTACAGAAAAATATGGGACATTTTTATAAGCACTATTGTGCAAGTGTTCCATTTATAACTGAAGAATTGTGCCGTTTGGGAATAGCTTTATGTAGATTCGCTCAACATCTTTCAGAAAATAATAATAGTTGTTTTACGTACTACGAAACATCCGGTGCTGATGGTGCACAGGGAAACACAATTGCAGAATATTCCCATGGCTTAATTAAAACTCTTACGGATTCTCCTACTATGGGGAATAAGGAAAACTTCTATAGCCTATGTAATCACAATCATTCCAAATTTTATCATGGTGGTTTTTTTGAAATGACACCAGAACTTATTGCCTCTAAACCTGAGTTAGATATCTATACAGATGGTTTTGATTTTATTTATACAAGTGCTACTTTTCAATTTTACGGTTCAGACAGAGTAAAACAACTCAAGTACCTAAAAAGATTGCTCAAGGAGGATGGATTAATGATTGTTATGGAAAAGCTCAGGCAACCAACCACTCAAGAATATGAAAGGCTTGAGAGAATAAAGGATGAAAAGTTTAAGTCCCGTTATTTTTCAGAAGAAGAGAATAAATGGAAAGATGCAACTTTTGTCAAAAAAGGTATAGAAGTACATCAGGTTGATTTTAACACTATCGTTAATGCTCTCAAAAAACACTTCAAGTATGGGTATTTGACATGGAATAGTACAAATTTCTATGAATTTGTGGTTGCCAATAATGAATCAATGATTCAAAAGTTTATTTCACTGCTTCCACCTGCCTATATGCCTGCTGAATTTTGCGCTGAAACAAATTTTATTAGAAAGCTTTTTTAGTCTGTTTATTTTGTCTAGTGGTATTGTCAGGTTAACTAGAAACAAGTACAAGAATTCTATTTTATTTGATTGGGTCGTTGATCATATGGGCGTACTTCCACTGGCGCGTCATAGAAGAGGAAATTATGAAAGTAGAAGATCGAATTAACTGGGTTTATAATTCTGAAAATGAGCAAGAATTAGCTGAACGTTATAATACTTGGGCCAATGATTACGACAAAGATTTAGAGGATAGAGGCGGTTATATTGGTCCACAACGAGTTGTGGAAACACTGGCTCAATATTTACCAAAAGATGCAAAAATTCTAGATGCTGGTGTCGGCACAGGCTTAGTTGGCAAGGTGCTATCCGAGCAGGGCTACTCTAATTTGGAGGGCATTGATATCTCTGTAGGAATGTTAGAGAAAGCGGCAGAAAAAAATGTTTATGCTGCTCTCCATCAAAAAGTTATGGGTGAACCCCTTGGATTTCCTACAGATTCCTTTGGCGGTATCGTCAGTGTAGGTGTTCTAACCTATGGTCATGCCCCCAGCGACTCATTTGACGAATTAATTCGAATCACTAAGCCTGGAGGATATATCATTTTCCCCTTAGTGACTGATTTTTACGAAGAAAGTGATTTTAAGACTAAAATGACATCTTTGGAAAAAACAGATCACTGGCAGTTAGTTTCTCGTGGGGAAGCGTTCCAACCCTTACCTAAGCTTGAACCAGATATCTGCTATCAAATTTGGGTCTACAAAGTTTGCTAGCAGGATACAATCCAGACTTTGTTTAACCGACGAAGACATCGCCTGTGTTCAAACAAAGAGATTTGCTAAACTTACAGTCCTTTTTAAAAAGGACATGATCCATCGCATTATTAGAGTCTGAAGAGATACACATTGAATTTTGAGCAGTGATTCAGAGGAGCTAAACATAAATGTATTCCTTGTCTAGAGAGCAAATTCAGCAGTACCACGACGATGGTTTTTTAGTGATTCCTGGTTTATTTGATCCAGATGAACTTACCCCTTTAGAACAGGCCTGTCAGGCAGATCCGAGCATCAAGAATGCCCAAACCAGCGTTACCTGGGATGATGGCAGAGTCTTTAAATTGATCTACTGGACTGATCTAGGGTCTTCTATGTTGGGTGTGTTGCCCCGCATAAATCGATTGGTGAATGCGGTAGAGAGCTTGCTGGGAGAAGAATGTTATCACTGGCACTCAAAAATTGTGAGAAAACTCCCCGGTGAAGGCAGCAATCCCATGCATCAAGATTATAGCACCTGGTACAATGATGGTTGTTTATACCCTAATATGTTGTCCTGTGCGATCGCAATTAGCAAAAGCACCCAAGAAAGCGGTTGCCTAAAAGTTGCCAAGGGTTCCCATCGATTAGCCCGGCTTGACAATCAGTCCCAGGGTAACTCAGTCGTCTCCCAACAACACCTTGTGGAGCACGCTCTGCAAAATCATGAAATTATTTATTGTGAACAAGAACCTGGCGATGTGGTTTTCTTCCATGGTAAGACTATCCATGGGGGTGATGAAAACAGCAGTAACTATGCCCGCAACTTATTTTATTCCTCCTATAACACCATCTCAAATGAACCTTGGCGACTAGAAGGGCAAGAACATCATCGCTATAAGCCTTTAATCAAAGTATCTGACACTGCTTTGAAAGAGCGGAACTATACGTCTGTCCTCTTTGAAGAAGATGAACTACCCCCAGTAGAGTCTGAGGCCAGCCGTTCTAATTTTGCTATTCGAACAAAGTGAGAACAATGGTCAGTCTATTGTAGCGTTCAACTTAACGTGGGAAATCTAGACTGGGTCAGAAGTCAGGAGTCAGAAAGGGACTTGATTCTAGCCCCTGGCTTTTACCCTTGGGGAAATTTCCCACGTTAAGTTTGTGGCCTAAGAGATAAACTTACGATTAAGAACTGCCAGCTTGCTTCCTAAGTCATCTGCATCTGAATAACAACCCTGCAGATAACGTTCACCTTTATTAGGCTTAAATTCTTCACGGCCATGCAAGATACGTTGATTTTTGAAGAGAAGTAAGTTACCAGCATCTAGTTTGGTGACGATTCTGTTGGCGTCATCCTCAGTCATACGTCCAAATTGCTGATATGCCGCATAGAAATCCTTCATTTTTTGAGGTTCAATGTAAAACGGCTGAATAACTATAGGGTTCATACGAACACCGGTTATACAATTTTCGCGATTCGTCTCGATGATTGTACCTTCGTATTCGAGTACGGACTTATCATCACCGTAGCGGAAGGTCACAGGTGTTGTTGCTAACAATTGGAATGCAGTAGGGTCAATGCGCCGCAATTCTTCAGCTAAGAAAATACCATCAACCAATGTACTCTCGCCACCGTCTACACTGTTGACTAAGGAATGTATCAATTGCACGGTTGGCATGGAATGACGATAAGGTCCATCCACGTGGGCAGGGACCCTCAGATTGGTATATGACAAGTGTTTTGGATTAGGTTCCATTCTAAGATCGTACAACCTGCCATACTGGCTTTCGCGAACATAGCCAAACAACTCAACAACTTTGAGCACCATACCTTTCTTTTGCTCCACATCTTGCAAGATGGCGAAACCCAAGTCATTTACGTCTTGGAGCATATCGCGCAATTTCTTTTCGTCAGATACAAGCTGGGGATAGCTATAAATGGGTAGGTTATGGATAATATCAACCGCTCTCCATAGTTTCAGCGGTGACTGAGGTTTATTTTTTTCCTCAGGTTTATATGCATTTGCCCATAGCCATGCCGGATCAAACTGATATATATTCTCATCGTCTGCCCACTCAATGTCCAGTGTTTCATTTAGCGTCACCCTGATGGGTGTGACATCCAGGGGAATGTCGAAGCTTATCGCCATTCCCTTGCCAATCGAAAAATTATTTTTGGGAGCGTTATCGCGCAACCAAATATAGTTGAACGTACTTTGATTACCGTCCTGCCAGGTGATTTTTAAAGCATCAGAAGATTGAACAATATGTGTGATTACGGCTCTATTCATTGGTTGTTCTTTCTATCCAGGGTTAATTCCGAATTTTTGGCATACCGAAGTTCAGACTAAGTTGTTAACCAAATTGAACGAGGCAACCAGGTCAAAGTTCACCCTACTATGTATACAAACAAAGGTGACCCTTAATTGAAAAGCGTAACAGAATTCTTCAACTTAGAAATCCCTAAAATCGTTAGTGTATTTGTGACGTGTTAACTTTGGTCAGAAGGACAAAGGTAACGAAATGTAACAAGTATCTTTTGAGATGAAGATTTTACCAGGATTTTACATTGTTCTGCTCTAATAAGCTTCACCTGAGGGAAATCAGCCCAGTTTCCTGATTGAGTTTGATTAAGGGTTGTTATGGTTGAGAACCTGTACTTGCTTGATGATATTTAGGTGATTTATAAGTTAGCTTATGAGTGTATACAGTACGTTTACGTCAGAATCAGTCTCTGCAGGTCATCCCGACAAAATGGCCGATCAGATCTCGGATGCTATTCTTGACGCCATGCTCAAGGGCGATCCCCACTCGCGGGTAGCCGTAGAAACCCTGGTCAAAACAGGCATGGCCATTGTCGCTGGAGAAGTTCGCACCAATACTTATGTCGATCTAGAAGATATTGTGCGAGATGTCATTTTAGGCATCGGCTATGACAGTTCCGATGTGGGATTTGATGGGGCTTCCTGTGCCATTGTCAATGCCATCGGCAAACAGTCCAGTGACATTGCTATGGGGGTGGATGAGGCTGAAAACAAAGATCTGGGTGCGGGTGACCAGGGTCTGATGTTTGGCTATGCCACCAATGAAACCGATGTGTTGATGCCTGCTCCGATTTACTATTCCCACCGACTGGTGGAGCGTCAAGCAGAACTGCGTAAAACAGGAAAGCTGTCGTGGTTACGCCCAGACGCAAAAAGCCAGGTCACGCTCAGATATGAGCAGGGCAAACCCGTTGCTATTGATGCCATTGTATTATCCACTCAACATGACCCAGATGTGACCTTAGGGGATATCCGTGAGGCGGTGATGGAAGAGATGATCAAGCCTATTCTTCCCCGCGAGTGGCTCCATGTGGGGACTCAATATCATATTAATCCTACTGGCCAGTTTATTATTGGTGGTCCTGTGGGAGACTGTGGATTAACAGGGCGCAAAATTATTGTCGATACCTATGGCGGTATGGCCCGTCATGGGGGTGGAGCCTTTTCTGGTAAAGATCCCTCTAAGGTTGATCGCTCTGCGGCCTATGCCGGACGCTATGTCGCTAAAAATGTTGTAGCCGCTGGGTTAGCGGATATGTGTGAGATTCAAGTCTCCTATGCCATTGGTGTGGCCGCACCCACCTCAATCTCTGTGAATACCTTTGGCACTGGCAAACTTGAGGATGACAAAATCGTCACATTGGTGAGAGAACATTTTGACCTGCGTCCCCAGGGCTTGATCGACATGCTCGATCTACGTCGTCCCATCTACCAGCCAACAGCAGCCTACGGACACTTTGGCCGTGAGCTGCCTGATTTTACTTGGGAAAAAACTGACAAAGCTGAACAGCTGAAGGCAGCTCTGTAATTGGCCTGCAAACCTCTTTTCTGTAAACATCTTCTAAACCATTATGAGCACTTCGGTACTGACCAAAGACTATAAGGTCGCGGATATTAGCCTGGCCAGTTGGGGCCGCAAAGAAATTGCGATCGCAGAAGGCGAAATGCCTGCACTAATGGCCATTCGCAAAAAATACAGCGACAGCAAGCCCTTGACCGGGGCCAAGATCATCGGCTGCATCCACATGACCATCCAAACCGCTGTGCTAATCGAAACCCTGATCGAGCTGGGCGCAGAGGTCCGCTGGTCTTCCTGTAATATCTTCTCCACCCAAGACCATGCCGCAGCTGCGATCGCTGAAGCCAGTGTGCCCGTCTTTGCCTGGAAAGGAGAAACTGAAGACGAGTACATGTGGTGCATTGAGCAAACCTGTCGTGCAGCTGATGGTGCCCTGTGGGACGCCAATATGATTTTGGATGACGGTGGTGACCTGACTGGTTACATCCATGAAACCTATCCTGAGATGCTGACTCGCATCCATGGCGTCACTGAAGAAACTACCACTGGGGTTCATCGACTTTACGAGATGCTCGAACAAGGTGAACTTAAGATTCCCGCCATTAATGTTAATGATTCGGTCACCAAGGCGAAAAATGACAACAAGTATGGCTGTCGTCATAGCTTGAATGATGCGATTAAGCGGGGCACCGATCACCTGATGGCTGGCAAAAAGGCCCTGGTGATTGGCTATGGTGATGTGGGTAAAGGCTCTGTTGCTTCCCTGCGTCAGGAAGGCATGATTGTTAAAGTGGCTGAAGTTGATCCCATCTGTGCCATGCAGGCTTGCATGGATGGCTATGAGGTAGTGTCTCCCTATGTTGATGGCGTCAACAATGGTGTCGCTAGCCTCAATAAGACACTTTTGGCCAACATTGATTTGTTGGTCACGGCTACGGGTAACGTCAATGTCTGTGATGCCCATATGCTGACAGCATTGAAACCGGGTGCTGTGGTTTGCAACATTGGTCATTTTGATAACGAGATTGATACGGCCTACATGCGTCAGACCTGGCGCTGGGAAGAAGTCAAGCCTCAGGTCCATCAGATTTACCGCAGCGACGATCCTCAAGATTTTCTGATTTTGTTGGCTGAAGGACGTTTGGTCAATTTAGGTAACGCTACCGGTCATCCGTCTCGGATTATGGATGGTTCCTTTGCGAATCAAGTGCTGGCTCAAATGTTTCTATTTGAGCGCAAATTTGCCGACAAGGCTGACGCGGACAAGGCAGTAGCAATTACCGTTGAAGTGTTGCCCAAGCATTTGGACGAAGAAGTGGCTCGCTATATGGTAGAAGGGTTTGGCGGTGTGATGACCCAGCTAACATCTACCCAGGCTGACTACATTAATGTGCCAGTATCTGGTCCCTTTAAGACAGATAGCTACAAGTACTAAACGTAAGGCACGTATAGTTTTCACGCTTCAAGTCTCCAGGATGATTTTATGGAAGAATACCTTTCGTAAAGTCGTCCTGTTTCTATATCTCCTAGCATTTTAAAGTCTAAATAGTTCTATAGAAATTCCCTATACCAATGACTACATTACCCATTAGTTTTGAATTCTTCCCACCAAAGACGGCGGAGGGGGTTGATAAACTGATGGAGCAGCACGCTATTTTAGCGGCCTGTCAGCCTGAGTTTTTTTCAATTACCTATGGGGCCGGGGGGACAACTCGCGATCTCACCCAAAAGCTGGTCTTGGACATCAACGCCAAAGGGATTCCCGCCGTTCCCCACCTATCCTGCATTGGCGATACCCATGAGTCCTTACAAGCACTATTAACGACCTATAAAAACGCAGGCATTGACAAGATTGTCACCTTGAGAGGTGATCTGCCCAAAGACATCGATGATGTTGCCAATGAATTTCACTATGCCAATGAACTTGTCACCTTTATTCGCCAACATCATGGTGACACGTTCACACTCGTCGTTGCCGCATATCCGGAGGTGCATCCTGAAGCTAAAAATGCCCAGCAGGACTTGATTAACTTCAAACGCAAAGTTGAGGCTGGAGCCTCGGCTGCCATCACCCAATATTTCTATAATGCAGACGCCTACGAAGACTTTGTTAATCGCTGTCGCCAACAGGGCATCACGATTCCCATTTATCCAGGGATTATGCCCATCACCAATCACGAACGATTAGCTCGGTTTAGTCGCATGTGTGGAGCCGAGATTCCTCGATGGATTGAGAAAAGACTACTGGATTATCAAAACGAGCCTGCCAGCCTACAAGCTTTTGGGTTGGAGGTTGTTACCAAGCTATGCCAAAAGTTAATCACTCTAGAAGCTCCTGGATTTCATTTCTATAGCTTAAATCAGGCCACACCTACCTTGAATATTTTGCAAAACCTGAGATTTTGAGATGAATATCTTTGGCTTTATAAACTGGCCCATTTCGTAGGACTGTGCCTTTCGCTATAGTATGTCCTGACCAAAAAATGTCACTCGCTGAGTGTAACGATATGCAAAGAATACGAATTGAGATGCAAATTTTACCGGGGTTTTACTTTTCTCTGGTTTAATAGCCAGTGCTAAGACAAGTTTAATTGTCAATAGCTACTAGCACTAGTCGGCCTTTAGCTGTCTTCTAGGTAGTGTTTTCTGCGTCTTGCTAAATGGAGTAAGGGATATGCGGGAAAATAATGTACCCGTTGAGAGGCTTGGCGACAATTGGTTCCCCTTACGAAGGGGAACCGTCAGGGAGGGGTTTTCGATACTAGCGCTATTGGTCGAAACCTCTCCGCCTACGGCACCTCCCCTAAGCCCGAAGGGCAGGCTTCGCCAACGTAAGGGGAGGAAATCCTACAACACAATTTCAAACGGGTATTCTATTTATTGGCAGATCCCTAACAATGAATCAGGTAACTATTTTGGGAGCTGGTCAAATTGGCTCTGTGATTGCCAAGCTTTTGCATCATAGTGGTGATTATGCTGTTCAGGTGGGTGACATGGATGTTCAAGTCCTAGATCGCTTATCTGTTTCAGTACCAGTTAATACATTTGTGATCTTCTAGCGTTGATCCCATCCAAATATGAAAGTTTTGCATATACCAGGCTGGTAGAATTTGGAACCTGTAGGTGCAATCAAGAAAAGCCTATCCACACCGTCTAATGCAGAGTCAAACGTACCTGGGTCGGTGTAGTCACAGTGTAAAATTTTGTAGCCGTTTATATGTTTTAAAATCGTTCCCATGCAGCCATCACTTTTTTAAAGGACTAAAAAATAGTTTGACAGCAGATTTTACCTGGATTTTACTTTTCACTGCTTTAATATTGGTGATTTATCTAAAATAATGCCGGTATTTCTATAGTTTAAGTGAGCAAGCACTTAGTCTTCTTAGGGATAATCTATGATACTAGGCATTGATGGCATCCCAAAGCTTAAAATCAACAATAGTACTGCCATTTAAGTTGATAATGCCACTTATGCTCCTGAAATCACCACTTTTTAATTTTCTTGCTCAGGCTTAAACCACAAGCTGTTAGAAGCGATGACTTAGAATATAAATAAAAGTAAGCAATTCCTTTAAGCTTAGAGATTTTACCAGGATTTTACTTTTGTTTGCTTAAATGATCTTCGTCTGGAATTAAACCATCCAGTACTTCAATCAAATCTGACTGATAAGGATTTGTGACTTATTGACTAACAATTTAAGTTGTGCTTTTGTCTTTGCAAGTGGCTACAACAGCTACAGAAAGGTTGAAATAGAGTGCCCTTAGGTTGACTTAGTTTTCTATCCCAAAAACTGTTAAAACGATGCGTAAGTTTGTTGTCCTCTTTAAATTTCAAGTCCTTGCTGCGACAAGCCTTATTTCTCTGTCTGCTGCCCTCAGCCTGCCTGCTCTAGCCCAGGGAGATGCAGTAGAGGCAGAGGCTGCTCCCGTTGAGGTGGTAACTCCCGCTGCTGAAGACGACGCTGCAGCAGATGCAGAGCCTCTTGAAGCAATTACCGCTGACAATCCAGAGATTCCCACTGACCAGCTTGAAATTCTGCTGAAGCCTTTACCTCAGGAGCAAGTGCAGGCAGAAGCAGAAGCCTGGTACGGACTCCTGCAGGAAAAGGCACAAGAAATTAGTGATTTAGAATTTGATATTAAAATTCGCGAGGAAGACATTGGTGGTGCCGTCGATTCTGCAAAAGAGCAGAACGTTGTTGCTGTAACAGGATTGAAAACCGAGCAAACCACGCTTGTCAGTCGTCTGAATACTGTTTTGACTGACTTAGAGTCAAAAGGGGGTGATCCAACACTTTACCGCCAATATTCAGATACCGTTAGTGGCCTTGAATTTAACATCACCGACACCGAAGGTTTAGGCCTACGATTTACCACCTGGCTACAGTCAGAGGAGGGCGGTATCCGATGGGGGCTCAATCTTCTAAAAGTTGGTGGTATTTTAATCGCGGCCACTTTTATTGCTCCTCGAGCAGGTAAGGTCACTGACTTAGCACTTGCACGCATTGAGAATATATCGAACCTATTTCGTGGCTTTATAGTCATGATAGTTAAACGTTCAGTATTAGTAGTTGGTGGCCTGCTGGCCCTGGCATCCATTGGGGTGAATCTAGGCCCAATTTTAGCCGTTGTCGGTGGTGCAAGTTTTGTTTTAGCCTTTGCGTTGCAAAGCAACCTGGGTAACTTTGCCAGTGGTTTGATGTTGCTGGTGAACAAACCCTTTGATGTTGGTGATGAAGTCAAAGTGGCCGGTTACTGGGCCTATGTTGATTCTATTTCTTTAGCCAGTACTAAACTGAAAGATTTTAGTGGCAATATCGTTACTCTGCC
>NZ_JADOES010000057.1 GCF_018739885.1 Leptothoe spongobia TAU-MAC 1115
TCCACAACGTCGAGCGATCGCTTAATCGCTCCGGCGCATTCTCAGGGAGTAAAACGTCGCTGCCATAGATCGCACTCTTACCCGTGTAGTCATGGGTCTCATCAGTCCGCTCATCTTTGATTTGCTCACCCGAGCGATAAGCAGCCGCAGCCGTCGCACTTCGACCTTTGCCTCGGCTGATCACCTGCATTCGGAAACTGTAGATTGCCATAACTACAACTGCTATAGGGGTGGGGGTCGAGGGGCGTAGCCCCAGCGCACGGCATCACGCAGTGATGTATAAGTGCGCCCTTCCGTTCTGGCGAACGCCGGGACGCGGCTGCCTCCGGCAGCCAAGCCGCGACATTTTTCGCATCCCATGGACACAATCCCCGGCAGCGGCTTTAGGCCCTAAGCCGATCCAACCGACTGGGGCTTGGAGCTAGTGGGGAATCACGCCCTTGGATACGACGATTTACGTTTTGTTGTGCTTGCTTAACACGCGGTGATGCGCTCTGATGTCTGGCGCTAGCCTGTGCGTAGTTCCACTGACAGCGCTATCGTCATTGCACCTCATATGTCGAAAAAACTTGAGGCCCTTTTAGAAAAAGAGAGAAAGCTTAAGGCCCAGATACAAAAGGCCAAAGCCACGGAACGGACGCTGGAGCGTAAGCGACAGACGCGCCGGAAAGTGCTCATCGGGGCAGCGGTATTGGCAAAAGTTGAGGCCGGTCTTTGGCCAAAAGAAGACCTCTTGGCAATGATGGATGGCTTCCTGACTCGGCCCCATGAACGGGACCTGTTTGATCTCGATGGTGATGGGGGTGCCGCTGACACTGAGGCCACTCAGCAGCCGGATAAGAAAACGGTCTCGGACAAGAAACGGACATCTACTCAAAAACAGGAGGCTCATCGCCTTCCTGAGTCAAAACCGGGCTCTGGTTTTGACAACGATGATTTTGACCTTTAGCAGGTTTGATTTTTTGGGTTTGAGCTATGGCCGATATTCATTTGTTTGGCGGCGAGAAAGGCGGCGTCGGAAAGTCCTTTGTCTGTAGAACCGCCATCGCCTATCACTTAGATCGCGAGATCGATTTTGTCCCCTTCGACTCTGACAGATCTAACGCCGATGTATTAAGAATTTATGGGCAACCGGCTGGCTGCAGGCAGGCTATTTTTTCTGAAGCAGAACGCTATGACGATGCCGCCAACGGCATCTTTAATGCAGCCTTGGAAGGACATCGGGTGTTGGTTAATTTACCGGCGCAAGCGATGCCTGCCCTAACTCAATGGATTAATGATAATGAGCTGCTTGAATTAGCCAATGAAACTGAGGTGTCCTTTGTAAGTTGGTTCGTGTCGGATTGCGGCTTAGATTCGCTCAAGCTATTTGGCGAAATGCTCGATACCTTTGGTGATCGCGTACAGCATGTCTTTGTCGCGAACTATGGCATGACCGAGCGCTGGGAAAGGCTCAAGGATAATCAAGCACTCATGGACCGGATGCGCGAAGCCGGGGTGAAATTGGTGAAGTTTCCGAAGTTTGTGGGCCGTGCCGTGCGCGACAAAATTGATGAGCGCTCCCTCACATTTGAAGCGGCTAAGGCATCCGATGAATTAGACCCCATCGGCAGACAAGGGGTGAAGTCATTCCTGCGTAAATCATTCGAGCAGTTTGAGGCGGCGGGGGTCTTTGCTAATGGTCAGTAGCAACCTCGGAAATCGGGATAAGGGCTATGGTGACATCTTGAACGATGGCCCTGGCCGCGTGTCGATGTTAGACCGAGCGTTAGAGGGGGCCACGGCTGAGGCTAAAGCCAGGGTGCGGGGGGTGCTGCTGCGCTATGGCATCGATGAGGACAATGAGTTCTTTATGATCTTTGTCGCCATTGGTCACCTCCTGGTGCTGGTGGAGGAAGCCCCCGAAAATTGGCAATCCTTTTTTGACGATATCTATGAGGAACTAAACCAATGGTCGAGCCAGAATCGAAAGAGTCTCGAAAGCCTGAAGCTACACACTCAGACATCAGCCGAGCTGATTCAGAGCTTGCGGCTACTGATTGCCTCATTGACGGCATCCGACGAGAAGTCGAACAGAATGCTAATGACGCTCAACAGCTTCGAGTCGAGGTTGAGCAGTATCGACAAACACTCGGTCTCGGCATCGGAGAACAGCAAGCAAGTCGGCAACCGGCTCGACAACACCAACCGACACCTCAGCGATCTCAGCTACCTCACAAATCAGCAGACCTGGATATCGAGCGTTAACACCGTCTTCTCGATCATCCTGTCGCTGGCCTGGGGATTCGCGTTATGGCACATCAGCTCTCAGGGTCAGGTGATTCAGCAGTTGAAGGCTCAGCAGCAGGACCAGGCGAAAAAGATGGAGTGGTTATTGGAAAAGGCGAATCGAGCGGAGTGTCATCACGGCATTAAATCTGCTGATGATCCGCAGTGTCAGTAAAAAACTCAGGCAAACG
Source organism: Leptothoe spongobia TAU-MAC 1115 (assembly GCF_018739885.1). Taxonomy (GTDB): domain Bacteria; phylum Cyanobacteriota; class Cyanobacteriia; order Phormidesmidales; family Phormidesmidaceae; genus Leptothoe; species Leptothoe spongobia. Next base: position 2,460 of record NZ_JADOES010000057.1, read on the forward strand.
GAGACTATTTACCCATGACTCAAGCTCAAAAACTTCTAGACCGCTACACAGATCTCATGCATGAAATTGCTGACGCCCTATCAGTAGAGTTTAAGCAGCGCGGCTGTCCTAAATTAAAAGCTCAATACAGTCCACACGAAGAAGGGGTACAGATTTTCCATTCCTCTAAATCCTCAAGCTATTTCCTGGTACACGGCGCGGAGTCATTACAGAAACTCACGCAGGCCAAACGCTTACCGGGAGACCTCGATGAAGTGGATCGCATTGCCTGGATTTGGACCAATGTCGAACCGTGTCGATAATTTCAATGGGATACGTTTACATATCTACGATGGCTGACTTAACGGGGAGAGATTGAGAGCGATTGCCGGTAGCCCCATGGGTGGGAGGTGTGGTGGGGCTTTGGGGCACCACAAAATATAACCGAGCGGAGCGAGTCCTTAATAGAAGACGATTATTTTACGCACCCACATACAGGGGTGATTCGCCTAGCTAACTCAAACACCCCTGCATAGAACTTGATCTAGAAGATACTATAGAGTCCCAAAGTAGTTATCGACACGAGTTTTGAATGGTAAGTTTTTGTTGAATTGATAATTTTTCATACATTTCTCTATCCAGAGTTCTGTTAGTTTATCTGATTGTTTTCTTAAGCTTGGCGCAGGCAATTCAAGCTTTTCGGGAACATCTAAATTTAGATAATTTAGAACTTCTACAATAGTTTCCGCAAAATTTATATGGAAAAATTCGTACTCTAGAATGAGAGGTTTAATTCTATATTCTTTAAAGAAGGAAAACCATTTCAATTCATAATCATAGATTAATTGAATTAGATCGTTAATCTGATTAAAATCAAATTCCAACTCTTTCTTATCATTGATATTCTCCTGATTACTGCTCCAAACCCCAGTTTGGATGGCTTTTGAAAAGGAGACTGCTTGCCTCAGCTTATCGTGCCGGCGTAAGTATATATAATGACAGTTTGGAAGATATTGATTAAGCAGATTTGGCATCTTGTACCATGCATATTCCGGCGTCGCTCGTAATTTTTTAATTAATTTTTCTAGCTGCATCCACATAAGCTTTACGCCTGTTATGCCATTGGATGAAGTACATAAAACAGGATACTCATCAAGATACGCTTTATAGTGGGGAAATTTATAATAGTCTCTCCAAACCAACTCATTATCTTGAGTTTCTAATTCCTTCGGATACCCCAAGATTCCTGTATTGCTCAAGAGTTCACATAATAGAGAGCTACCGCATCTTGGCGTTGTACATATAATGTATGATTTTTTTTTAAGCATCTTTTAATAGAAAAAATCAGCTTGTTCACAGGAAAGAACTAGAGGGCATCTCTAATTATTCAGGTTCTCTTAAAAGTGACAACGATTTTCAGCAGTTTCAGCTTCTCAAAAGACGCAGTCAGGCAATTAATCGAGGTGCCCTAGAGAATTTAGCTATTACTAAGCGAAATATCAGTCATACTACAATCACCAATATAAAATCCATTTTCCCTTTATCCGAACACCGTGCCCTTGCAAAGTAATTCTTTCATCTTCTAAAGTAAGATTCTGGGTAGCTGAAATTCGATGCAGAAATACACGAGTATGTAAAAATAAATAGCCAATTCTATATGAATGAAAAATTTTCTCCTTTCGAGACACATATTTTAAATAGTTTTCAATTGTATGCACAAGACCACAACGATAAGCTCTATTTAATGTATATTGTGAAACTTCCCAAGAATCTAAACCACCTCCGGATTTTGGAAGATTAATTGCTAGGGTGAATGATATTGGCTCTATCCTATCTAATGCATTAGACCAAGGAAGAAAATGATATTGACGATCAAAATGTGGTTCAGATTGCGGTATTGATGACAAGCTTGGAGCTAGGAAAATATGAAAACCTGGCAACGCAAAAGATTTCGTGTAGGTTACTGGAGAATTCAAATACTCCTGAAGTGATCTTCTTATCTTTTCTAGAAGACAACCAAAATATTCTGACAAAATTGAATTATAAAGACGAAGTCTTTGATGATATGTCTCATTTACGTTTTGGGATTCACTAGCGTCAAGATAAGTGGCTACACCGAGTGTGAAAAAATTACATGGAGTATCATAGCTTCTTTTAATCCAGTAACTTCTTAAAGCATACAAATTATCTCTTACTTCTTTACACTCTTCCTCGTTAAGAATAGGAATATAACTGTAATTAGATATATCTTTTTGCATATCGAAAAAATAGAATTATCTTCAAATTATCAATGCGATAAAGTATCTTAATAGCTCATTTAAACTGATTGTTAACTTGAAATGTTTTATTCTCTTAATATTAGTTGCTACAGTTGATAAGAAAATCTATTAAGGAGCTTGTTATATCACCATTTGCCCTACGATCATAACTGTCATATGCTGGTGTTGGATTTACTTCAAAGCACCAAAACCTATTATCCTTTGTAAGCTTAAAGTCCCAACCAGCTAGTGTGAGACCAACTTTCTTGGTTGCTTCTATAATTTTTTGATCTAGCTCCTCCGGAAACTGATATTTCTGAAAAGTACTTTCTTGATAGTCAAGCCGATAGTCAACCTTAGAGGATTGAATTAGTTGAGCATGAATTACGTTTCCAATCACGTGTGCTCTAATGTCAGAACCATCAATATAACGTTGTAAATGAACAGGTCCTTGGGAGGAGTCAAAGTCTAAGAACTCATCAGCACAAACAATTCGGCAATTTGCACGAACACCAGATATGGTTTTGACAATTGTAGGTCCAGAACAAGCAAATTCATAAAGGCGACTAGCATCAGAACTTGTGATGCTGGGAGGGACTAAAAAACCTAAGGATTGTAGGAAATTTTCATGGAACGGTTTGGAACTATTATGATTTTGAAAACCTGGCCGATTTATAACAACTCCTGGTATTTCTCTTAGCCAAGCTGATAATCCAAAGATCATTCCTCTCCAGCATGTTGCTTCATTGAAATTAGAAAAGACTGATGCTAAGTCAACTAACCTACAAAAATACGAACCATTTGGATCGAGAGCAACATATTTTCCATCTATATACAAAGCGCTCATTTCATTGACTGGAAGAACTATATCCCATTCCCCCATTGCTAGTGCACGTAAGTTGATAGGCTGAATTTCAACTTTTCTTCTATGTGCTTCTTTCAAAAAATGAATATATGTTTTATCTGTATCTAGCCCAATTGCATAAATCATGTCAGTAATATTTTCAAAAGGCTTTTCTGTACATCTGACCAATTGAACTGAACTAACGACATTTGAGGGAAAGGTTCAACCTTCACAAGGAAAACCTCATCTAAAGAGCTTGAGATGCTCCAGATTACAACACCGAAGGTTAAGTTAAGCTTCTTTATTATTGCAATGCTCTCAGCCTCTAGCGATATTCCTTCTAAATTCTTAGAAGTAGCCCTCCAAGCACTATCACCAACAACAGTTACAAACTCATATCCACCACTATGAATTGCAGGCCTATAGCGATATGGCCCAGTTCCGTTAGGAATATTAGGTGATTCCTCAACAAGCCACGTAGAAAGATCCTGTATCCATAAGCCATAGTTTTCAAAGGATGCTTGAGGCTTTCTTGAAAATGCTTCAAACCGACCAGTATTGATATTAAGTTGATTCTCGGTAATTAGAGCTGAAGAAGTCCAGTTCCCAAACAGCCCCTGAGTCGATGGTCTATTAACTACAGGCGATTTTGTAAATGCTGCTGTTGCCCAAAGAGTAGCAAAACATTCACCGTAATAAAATTCAGAGTCGAAACTTTTTCTTTGGATAGGTAAAGATGGAATACGGATAAATTGAGGAACCTCAGGATAAACATTTGTGCCACATCTGTTAATTTCAATAGTAAAAATTTTAGATGCTTCAATCAAGGATAATCTAGCCACATTTATCCCTGATGACTTGACAAACTCTGAAAATGAAACAGCTAGGCTATCATCTGGATCAGCAACTATCAGAAGGTCCATATTCCATACCTATCAGTTTCAAGTAGTACAGTTCCAACTACATTTAGTCATATCTTAGAAGAGTAGCTTAAACATAAATAAATCTTTATTAGGATAATACTTTCAGAAAGTTATTGAGATAGATAATACAAGCAAAACAAGTACATAGGTAAAGATACTTTTAGACAACCAAATAATAAGTGAATTAATTAGTAAAATTAGACATTTTTTTGATATTAAAACTTCGATACAAGAAGTGTTTTATCAAACATATCAGCTATTTTTAACTGCCAAAATTAGTCAGAAATTTTGATGAATGCCATACTTTTAAGGGATTAGCATTATAAGAATATGTATATTTGAAATTACTTATCGATGCTTTTAAACACTCCTCTAGGATAGTAATGGAGTCAATGAATACGCATAGGATAAACGCGTACTAATACAAACCATTGCCTATTAATTTAGTTAAATGTAACCATAGCGGGCGTATTAAAATTAAATTGGGCATAATATGCCCAATTTCTTCAAGAGATTAATCGGTAGACAACCCCCTTCTTAAATAATTGGGGTTTTGTTAATTAACCTGTCAAGGCGCGCACTATGCAAGTTCTCGATTTGACCTAGTTGTTGTTGATTAATTAAGGCAGGGTTTCCGTACTTTGATAAAGGTAGATCGAACACAGCATCTGCTCCTCCACCTCCAAATTTTCCCTCAGTACTGTCTTTAGCTTCCTTGCCTTCCTTTTCCTTTGTATCTTTACCGCCTTCTTTTCCATCTTTCACATCTTTACCACCATCTTTACCGCCATCCTTTTTTCCAGGATCAGCTAGGAAGAAGTCGAATTCTGATAGACCAGCTTTACCCGCTTGTAAAGTATCAGGCGGTGCTTCAATCTGAGCTGATATTATCTGCTCCACTGAATTAGTAACTTGCTCTTGTCTACTAACAGATAGACGTCGCAAGATATCAGAGCGATCTTCGGATGGGATAAATGGACGTATATTTTGTTGACCAATTTGTTCAGGATTAACCATTGCTCCTACCCTCGGACAAACATCTTAAACAAATCGCCCACGTTAACACCATTTATAATCAGTCCATCAATATCACAATTGACAAACTCAACCCCTCGAAGGCTGCAATTTTCATAAACAGCGCCATCAATATCACATCCACTAAAAGCACTTCCCTCAAAGTTTGCACGGTTGAATCTGCAATTAAAGTAAGAGGTTTCGTGAATGATAGAATGACTAGAGTTAACCTTACAGAAGGTAGATGAGGTAGCATCAGCCTTAACAACCACCATATTGGGACGCAATGGTGATTCAGTAGCTTTTTGTATATTGTCGGTTTCGCAGTCAGTCATGACATTGTCCTTACTTATCGACTCAGAAATCAAAGAACATCGTTAACAGCCAATTTCGAAAACATCGCAATCAGTCAAGCATGATTCTCAGGTTTTCTATACTACAAGCCTCAACCGACTTGAATATAATCTAAAAAAATATATATTTCAAGCATATTACATGTAATTATAACTATTTTGGCTTACATTACGTACAGCTCATTGTATTTTTTATTGGTAAGTGAAAAGTATTTATGTCTCATCCGAATTATCGAGCACTAGATATTGAATTCATGTTTTGCTTCAACCGAACACCATAAGTATTTGCAGATGAACAAATTTTCTGCGAGAAGATTTTGTGGATAGACATAGGAAAAGATGGTCTCAGAAAAATCCTGATTAAATCTGATACGTGGTTAATTATCTCATCAATAAACAAACTCAAATAAGCTTGACGACAAGAGTTGTTCTCCTTTTTTTATAGAAATTACAGTCACATTAGAAGCTCTCTTGAGCTAGTCTCTGTTCACGCAGTGCAAAAACCTACAACTTTAAAGTTCTGGATATGGATTAACTCAAATAATTCACTTGTTATACTCTGTCTCCCTGATTTCTCATTCGATGAGGAGCTTGAATCTCCCTAAAATATTGGGACTAGCTGCTCCCGACGCAACTATTCCGCCGCCAAAGCTAGCCCATGAAAAAGCCCCAGTCTCAACCAGGGCACAGTTAGTACTATTCATCCAGCCTAAAGCATTTATCAAGGTGACGTGGCTAAGCAGATAACTGCTTGGCTAGTTTGAGATCGCAAGCCGCTCCAGCGGAGCATCGTCACTCACCTACCAAGGTAACCACTTCCGCGTCTGCTTAGACTGCTCCCTAACAACAGCATTAATTTTGTTATTCACTTCTCTCTGATTTTCACCTCCAATAGTGCCTTCCATCCGCTCAAGCTCATACGCTGAGAGCGATTCGTTGACCGTATAAGCTTGTTGAACTTCGTGGGGTAACGTGTCTCTACGGTTTGTCTTTCCGCCAGTGCCTTCATACAACTCAGTGACAGTACAGCCAAACAATTCGTTCGTTTCTGTCACTACTGCCTGGGCATAGGCTTTCTCGTCACCGCCATTCGCTTTGATAGTATCGGTAAACCGTCTAAACGCCATAGCGCCAGTGAAGCGCTTACGCTGCGGTCCTAGATCCTGCGAATTGCTCAGTAAATCTAGTTGAGAATCCGATGGCTCCAGCCGATCCTTCTCGTTCTTCCAAAAGTCTAAAAAACTCATCTGCTTTTTCTCTCTCTTGGACGTCAAAATCCTTATGGAATATGTCCTCTAAGCCTGTTTTGATAATCTCTACTGCTTTGGGATACATCAGGAACTCGTTAAAGATTTGATGACGATATTCGTAGTCCCAGCGCTCAGGCCGAAAGGCAAAGGTACTAGTGAGCAACATCCAAGAGTCTAAGCAGCTTGCATAGGCAAGCATTGCTTCAAATTTGCACAGAGCGTTAACCCAGGTTTTCTTATACCTGCGGTCACCAAAGGTCTTCATTTCTTTGGCAAAATTCTCAGGTTGGAGAATTGCTCCATCCCATTCGTTGAGAATATCCCAGGTATATCTAACCTTTTCTTTTAGCTCGGGCAGTTTCATCACGCTTGATGCGGTGGTGTTACTCACTAGGTTACTCCTTCTCAGTCGCCTGAATCGCTAAATTTAATGCCGGTTGCGGTCTTTCCTGAGTACTGAACAGCGACCCATCGACCGTTGGGAAGTGAGTAATAGTCATTCAGGCTATCCCGGTAAGCGGGGAAGCCAAACCTATCGGTGATGGAGTCGTACTGCTGCGGAAACTGAAGATACAGCAATGCCTTGATTTCAGACTCATTCAGCTTGCCATCCACGCTATAGGGTTCTAACCCTGGAGGTGGGGCCGCTGAGGTTTCGACCGCTTCAACGGCTGACGGTTGGAGAATCTGACTTAAGTCCTCTGGGCAATTGGTAGTTGCGATCGCAATCCACAACAGCCCCACAATATTCCGCGTCATTGGCCACTCCCCATCCGTCGCTGTTTCAGCTGACCATAGGTATCCATCTCCGCCTGCAGTTCCAACTTGTATCGCATCATGCCCCGGCGTTGGCCTGCTGCTTGAAATGAGGCCAGCTCAGCATCAGAAAAGTCTGCCTCTGTCACCGCCAGCTGATCCACAAAGGACTCCAGGTCGGCCAACTCCTCTGCAATAGACTGCTGCATCATGCCGTTCTGAGTTTGGCGTAGGGCAAGAGCACTACTGACGCTATCGGGCATGAGTTCGCCTTCAATGACGCCAGCGCTGGCCCATTCGTGGGAGTAACGGGCTTTGGCATCGGTCACCCAGGCATCACGTTCAGAGTGCTTCACCTCAGCAAACTCACAAAACAGGGTGCGCGCTAGGTCGGTATATCCCTTCCCAGATTTCAACAACGACTCGGGGGCTACCTTCTTTAACCAAGGAAACCAGCGATTGCGGATAGTCGAATCAGAAACGTTGTACGCTTCTGCGATGGATTGTGCGGTGTGGTGTCCGCCTGTGTACGCCGCCACGTCCGATAGAACGTCCTGCCGGACGTCCGAATATGTGCTATTCATTAGTGAAATCCTAATGACTACAAGGGTTTGTGTGTGTGCGGGGCCTGTACTTTTGATGTGCGGTTCCAATGCGATCAAATGTACGCCCGTACACTCGACACTACAATAGGACAATAAAACGGACACGTCAAATACTATTGATTAAGAGATAAAACCTTGGCAGTCTACATGACAGTAGATAGATCAGGAGACGCAACAGAAGGAATTACAGTATTAGGCGTTCTTAGGTTTTGGTTGCCATGGATGCTGAGCTGGACGAAATACCCGTTGCTTCGCTACCGGATCGCTACGGTGTGCATCGTTCCCAGGTGTATACCCGCATGGATGCCTTAAAAAAACGCGATCGCAACCTGATTCCGACTAAACGAGGTAAGCGGTCTTTTATCACTCGACAGATGTTGGAATACCTGGATGGGATGGCAGCCCTGATACAGCAAGGGCAAACCACCCAGGAAGCCGCTGATCAAGTGTTGCGTCAGCTTCCTACACGTCGGGCCGACAGTCCAGTGGACATGAGACAGGTTCAGTCATCAGAACTAGCGATTGCAGCTCACAACGCGACCTCCGCCTTTGACTTCGAGCAGTTACTCAGCAAACTACGGGGCTTACAAGAACTGGCCGATCAAAACTGGTGGCTAAGCAGTAGTCAGCTCGCCCAAGTTTTAGAACTAGAGACACTGCCACCAGGAGAAAAACTTGAATTCCATGGATTTCGGTTTAGCAAAGCAGGTACCCATGGGACTGAAACAGCCTGGAAAGTGGAGAAACTGTAGGCGCAATACTTCCACCCTAAACAGACGTAAACGTTTGATCTCAATATTCAAATAATCCGGTACTCTAATCTCTGAGACCACAACTTCACCAGTGAATCTGTGGTTTTATTCACAAGTTCACAACTTCACCAGTGAGATGAAAGTTTATTCCATAGTCAGCAATAAGGGCGGTTGCGGGAAAACCAGCCTGGCGGTGAACATTGCGATCGCAATGCATGTAGAGGGTCAGTCCGGGTTAATCATCGATTGCGATCCACAGGCAACCGCCACCGTCTGGGGTCAACAAAGAGAAGAAGATGAACCGGGCACGATACCGGCTCAAGGTCATCAGATAAAAACCATCATTGAAGAAGCCGAGAGCCAGGGCTGTGATTATGTCGTGATCGACACTCCGCCCCATAGCGATCAAACATCACTCGCAGCAGCCAGGGTGGCAGATGTCGTTTTAATCCCGGTTCGCCCCAGTCTGCCAGACATCGCCGCCCTCAGCTATACAGATGACTTAGTATCCCTGGCCAAAAAGAGAGAACAGGCCCATGTGGTCATCAACTCTGCTCCGACAAAAGGAATGCAGAATGACGCCCAGAACGCTATCAAAGAAATCGGCCTAAATCTGGCTCCCGCCCAATTCTGGCAGCGGGTCGCCTTCAGCCACTCATTCAATAGCGGCCAGGGTGTGTTGGAATACGACCCCAGTGGAAAAGCCGCTGCCGAGGTAAAACGGCTTATGCGCTGGCTTTCACGGCTGTGATATCTTGTGAACAATTGAACTTTATCACTAACTCACAAGATGACTAAGAAATCCATTGCCGATGCAATCAAGGCCAAGGTTGAACCGCCAGCGGAGAAACCCGTCACCACCGAAGCGGAAGCACCGGAAGCAAAAGCAAAGACCACCAAAAAGCAAAGCTCTAGAGCTGGCCAAAAGCATATCGGCGGTTACTATCCCCCGGAATGCCTAAAGGCCCTGAAATTGATCGCCGTAGAAGATGAGATCACCTTAGAAGACGTGATCGCCACTGCAATGAATCAGTTTCTATCCAGCCGAGGGAAAGCGCCCATATTCCCGGTCAAAAGCGATGCAGGCTAAACCGGCTCAGCTACCAGATGCAATCACAAGACCACATCATCACGCCTGAACTTGTTCACAATCTCACAACCCATGTTAGAAACAGGTCAGATTATCCCCATCCAATTCAAGGGCCGCTCATTCAACGCCATTGTGATCGACCCTGACGGACTGGGAGCCGCTAAACCCACCATCGGCGTAGGTTATCGGGGTATGAGTCGCCATACCAATGTGCCCCTTTCCACCTTCGTCAAGAGGGTGATTCATAACGAGGGGGGTAGCCACCTCAAACTCCCGTCTGGCAAGCTCTTTAGGGTGATTCAAATTGAGGCAAACGATAATAACATCTACAACGTCATTGAGGTATCAGACTGGGTAGATTTGGTCTCCGATTGGCTCAAGAACCCAGGCAGACTTGGCCCAAAAGCAAGAAATGGTCTGATTGACTTCCTCGCCTGGTATGCCGCTGAAGGTCTTTACGCCGCTGCCTATACATTCCTAAAGCAGACCTACACCCGCGAAGATAATGAAGTTGTCCAGCGCTGGTTAGTATCACGCGAAGCCGGGAAACCCGCCCGTCAAGATTGGAGTTGGACAATTGCCGAACAGGGAGAAGGTAGCCCTTATAAATACGGCAAGTGGACTAATTATGTCTATAACGGCCTCTTTGGAATGAACGCGGCTGAAATGAAGCAGCTTTGGGAAGAACCCGTTTCAGGCAGTAAAGCGATCGCCCGCAACTACATCCCTGAGTCTGTTGGAATAGAAATGGTCGCTTACTGCGAAAAGCTGGTTTCGATTTTGGAATTAGAGGACCTGGAGAAGACCCACGATGAAGCGATCCGACTGACTCAAATGAAGTATCGGAAACGAATAGCGCCCCCAAGCGAAACACCTGAGAGCTAACTTGCGAACATGTGAACTTGATAACTAGTGAACTCAAAAATGGATCATCCCAACTAATATTTTGTTTTTATTTGTCAGTGGCAGATCTCAGACAGGACATTGTAAGATCTCTGAATCACAAAGGAGGTAGTATCTATGAACTAAATATCTGCAGGCACTAAAAAACCTTCCAAACTTGGCGGCGAGGAAGGCTTCTTAGTTCTTTAATTTATCCACTGGACACGACGTCATTAACCACGGACTGGAAACCCAGTTAAGACGTTGACAGGGTTTTCATGTGCAATTTTAGCGGGAATAGAACATTCCTGCAACTGATTACAGAATGCCTTTTTGTCTGGTGGTTTTGCCCCTTACTAACCACCAAAATCATGGCAGTTGCATCCTCATTGCAGCGGCCCACATTCGTTCAGGAGCTGGATGATCGCTTCCTGGCGCTGTGGCCGCATCGATTTGACTATCTCTATGCCCCACATCCTGACCCTGGCACTAAGCCTCAGTGGCAAACAGAAACCAGACACCCCCTATCCGACAGACTTATTAACCAGGGCACCTATCTCTACGGTGTGCGATTCGGCTCACTCACCCAATACGCCATGCTCGATATCGATTCGGGCAGTCCCTATCACCCCAGGCGTGACCCGCTCGGGATCGCACGCATCTGCGAAGCCCTCGAACCCCTAGACCTATGCCAACACCTGACACTCACCAGCTCAGATAGCGGGGGTCTCCACCTCTACTTCCCCTTTGAAACGCCGCTACCATCCTGGAAAGTCGGGCTGGCTATCACCACTCTGCTTGAGAACAAAGGCTTTAAAGTCATACCTGGATGGTTAGAAGTCTTCCCCAACGCCAAAGCCTACAACCCAACCGGAGACACTCTATACAACGGCCACCGGCTACCCCTCCAGCAGGGCAGTTATCTACTCAATGCCGACCTGCACCCGATCGAAAGCAGCGGGTTTCATTTCATCAATCACTGGGAAACGGCCACTGCCCACAATGACATCACCAGCCACACCCTAGAACTCGTCATCGAGCAGGCCCAGCGCAAAATCTATCGCGTCTCTCACAAGGCCGAAAAATTCCTCAACGACCTCAATGCCGAGATCGCACTCGGGTGGACGGGTCGGGGGCAAACCAATCGACTCCTGGGCCGCATCACTATGCGGGCCTATATCTTTGGTCACATCTTAGGGGCATCAGCCCCCCTCACAGGGGACGCCCTAGTGGGACACATCATGGAAACCGCTCAAAGTCTGCCAGGATTTACCCTCTGGTGCCGTCATCAGAACGACCTTGAAGCCAAAGTCAAAGACTGGGTCAGATGCATCGAAGCCAGTCACTACTTCCCGTACGGGGCAGATAAGCTGACCATCGACATCGCACCAGCGGGACCCTCTTGGAATGAGCGTCAACAAACAGAGGTCAGAGAACGCATTACCCAGACGGTTACAACATTGCAATCAACAGACACCTGGCCTGCCGGAATTACAGAACGCTTTGACCAGCTAACAACCCAGGGCATTAGCGGCAGTTCACTGTATAAGCACAAGGACCTGTGGCATCCTCGATTTATGTCAGCCGCAGCTGCGGCCAGCGACCTAAAAATCCCCCCAAACCCCCCTCCTTCTCAAGGGGATACGTTGGGGCAAGAGACCCCAACGCAATCCTCACAAGCTTATTGGGAGAATGGATGTAATACATCTCATATCAACAGGTCTAGGTCTATTGATGGGGATATTATCGAGCAGCCTGGGTGTAATAATTCCTCGGCCAAACTCAGCCCCATTCCTCAACAACTCCGATTGCACATTCACCAAGCTATCAGTGACGCTCAGAACACTCAAAAAGTAAGGCAGCACTCTTACATTGATGACCAGTTAGACCAGCTGCAGCGCGACTATGATGCTCAATTAGACCGCTGGGAGACCTCTGACGATCCCATTCTTCAAGCCGAAGCCCACGCTCGGCGTACTGCTAGACGAAACGACCCGCCAGGCTGACGTAATTGTCTACGACAACACCGATTACAACGGATATAGAGCTAAGCCCCAATGATCACCTATCCTGCCTCAGGACAAGGCTTACAGCCGTTCGTGTAATCTTTAGTGTAAGTCAAATAAGTTAATTTATCGGAAATCAAACCCTTACCTTGAATCATCAGAGCAAGGATTATGGTCGTTTGCGTAATTTTTAGCGTAAGCAATTATAGCTACCTTATTCAGGGTAGTATTCACGCCATAGGGAGATGCCTACGGAGCGGTGCGCCTGCCGAGGGTTCATTTATCTGTGGGTAGAATTTCTGCCATAAGAAGATGCCCACGTTAGCTTGGGTGTTTCGACCTGCAGGTTGTTTCAAATAAGGGGTGCTGAAGGCGGGCGGGGCTTCGTGAGAGGTCTCGCCTAGCTAACTCAATTAGGCCTGTTCAAGCTACACAAATAGTTGGCGACTTAGCGTAGGTCTTTGAGCGACTGCTACACAAAGGCCCATGCCTAAATGCTTGTTCTTTGTAGATTTCTAGGTGAAACTATTGCCAGTCGAAATGATAATAGACAATGCGTCGGAATTGGAAGCATCACAACGAGAAAGAGAAAATAGCCTTCGAACTTTATAGAACTAGGCTATTGTTCGGCAAAGTAGACAAGGGAGTTAAAGATAAAGATTGGGAAACCGCCGAGAAGATTCTGACAAGTCCTCTGAGGAGAGCGCTTTTTTCTATTAATCGTCCCCTTGTCAAGTTAGAAAAACATTTAATTCAGCCTTCTAGGAGATATCTGAATCAGTTAGCAATCTTCGATATTGTTGACAGGCTAAGCTCTACGATATTAACAATCACTCTGTTGTCAATACTCATCGTGCTAGTGTATGCGAGCTTACTTTATGAAAATGGAAGAGAAAAAAGAGAGTCAGACAGATTACAGCAAGCCACGATGGAGTATTACCTTAGCCAATTATCTAATATTCTACTCAATGTTGAAGGTGATTTAGAAGCTGACAGGAATCAAGCCATACGTACTATCGTAAATGCTACCACCGCAACTCTATTAAGAGATCCCAATCTAGATGGACAGAGAAAAGGACAAATCATTGTATTTCTGTCTCAAATGGACTTTGTTCAGAGTAAACAGAATGATGGTTTGGAGATTAAACAACCAATCGTTTCCCTCAGCGGTGCTGACCTCAGCGGTGCTGACCTCAATAATGCCAACCTCAGTGGTGCTGACCTCAGTGGTGCTGACCTCAGTGGTGCTGACCTCAGTGGTGCTGACCTCAGCGATGCCAACCTCAGTGGTGTCGATCTAAATTATGCCAACCTCATCAGAGCCAACCTCAGCGGTACAGACCTTAGCGGTACAGACCTTAGCGATGCCAACCTCAGCGGTACAGACCTCAACGGTACAGACCTTAGCGATGCCATAATCCAACATACTGTTCTTATTGGTACAAATCTCACTGGTGCAAATCTCACTGGTGCAGACCTCACTGGTGCAGACCTTGTTGGTGCTAACCTTACGAATGCTAATCTTGATGAAAAACAGCTTCAGAAGAGTTACCTTTGTAAGTCTATTCTCCCTGAAGACTTCGCAACTGATCCGAACCGGACATGCCCGAGATAAGGTTGACACCTATCACAAGGTATAATAAATAGTTAAGTTGAGGAAGCAAAAGTGGAAAAAATAGACAAAACCGACCATGTATATGAGTTCGTCAAGCTTGTACGCCTGTTGCGATTTAGAAAACATGTTGCGAGATTTACGATTATTGCGACTATTGCTTGGTTCATTCTAATACCTCGCAATCATCCATTTGTGAAATATCCATCCCTGTTATTTCAGATTTCTTCTATAGTTCTTACGATATCCACTACTGCTTTACTCTCAACCTATTTTGTTGAGGCTTATATGGATAACGAGGAAAACTGAATATTATGTTTAATCTCTGGAGAAAAGCTAAGGGAGCTACCATTATGGGAGCTTTTCTTGGTACTGCTGGTGCTATTATAGGTTTGTTAACAGTACCAGAAGACCTCAATTTTTATCAATCTTTTAGATATACTGCACAAACAGCAGCTGCAGGTTCTATTTCAGGGTTTGCAATCGATGGTGCATTCGGCATCACCCAGAAAGTCAACAACAGAAAATTTAATAACGCCTCCCAACACCTTAAAGAGAATTTGGAAAGTGGAGCTCTTGATCCAATAAGCTTTTTGTTAGGATTTATATCACTTAATTATTATTATCAAGACTCTCAGGCTTATTCTGATAGTTCAAGTAGACTTAGAGGAAACTCTACAACAATTGGTCGTGAGTTAGCTTGGATAGTCATGAATGTCTTTCCAAGGATTTTACCTAAAATTTCAAAAGAAAATATTGTAAATCCTGATTTTTTAAAGAGCACTTTATTCGAGCTGTATGATGATTTTTTGGAAGCTAACGAAGGGCATGATAGCTTTTTCCAAAGATTTTCAAGAAGTCGGGCTCAAACAGAAAACTTAGTAAACAAGATAATACAGAAGTGGCATCTCAGAAAAGCTGTCCTCTCCTCTCCTCAAGGACAGCTTCAAATAAAAGCTGATAATCGTATACCCTTGAATCTTCTTCCCAAAGAAAGAATAGAAGAAACAAATATACAAGAAGAGCGTAATGAGACTTAGTGTCTATTCACTCAAATACCTTATTTATTGAGTTTTCGAGCATCGTTTATCCAAACTACTCATAGAGGGCATTGGCCTGATCGCATCTTTTACTGATGGATGCTAACCAACATATTTTGGGACGAAGACAGAGGGCGGAATATTGTAGAGCTGGCCTTTGAGTAGTAATGGAACAGTAACCTGCGCTAAGGCTGAAACCTTTGCCGTGAAAGGTTTTTAGTGTAGTAAATATGAACTATAATTAAGACTCTATCTTTGTAACATTTAATCCTTACCCTAATTGGTACAGAAAACCATAACGGTATACCAAGGGTTTCAGCCGCCTTCAGCCAGGTAGGTTTAATTGGTACAAAAATGGGATCTGCTTAGCGTAGGTTTCTGGTCCGATGATACTGAAACCCCGTAACCATACATTTCGGGCATCTGGGATTACTAACTTCTACGGAATGGGGGAAGTTTGGATAATGCCCAGAAGATAGCGGCTCATGCGGATATTCGTGCTACAAGGCTTTATGATAGGCGGAGTGATAAGATTAGCCTTGATGAGATTGAGAGGATACGGCTAAGGTTCTGAATCAATCACATCAGCATTTCTCTGAGATGTGGCGTAAATTTACTAAGAGATCGCTGATAGAAACTTGATAGGCTTGTTGCAGAGACGCCCATTTTTTCAGATAACTCCTCCCATTTATATCCGTCTAGGCGCATCAAAGAGATTTTTTGGAAGTGAACGTCTGGATGTCCTTGAACGTGACGTGATTGAAATATACCTTCTGGATCTTCTTCTATATATTGCCTCAAATCATCTAATAATGTTTCTGAATTTGAATTACTGGATATAAGCTCCTCACTTGAGATGCTGTCTAGATTATTCCATCTCAGTTCGCTTATGGAAGGGGCATTTACACTTTTTGGAAAAGGGTGCATGTAATCGCGACTGGCCTCAATGAAAAATCTTCGTTGTAAAAGAAAGTTCACCCAACCAAGGAAGCTACCTCTGTTAGGGTTGTAGTTATATATCCGTTCACATATGTAAGCAAAGAGGCGTTGAAGTGCGTCTTCGTAGATATCGCCGTAAAAGCCCCTGAACTTACCGGCTTTTGGTCTTGCTAGCCTCTTTGAGGCTAACAAGATTTCTATCAACTGTGCAAGCGCTTTTCGTTGTGCTCTACTACGAGGCGGAGCACATTGAGCTACATGAGCTAAGTTTTGAAGTATTTGATCTAAATTTTCTTGGACCACGTCAATAGAAGCAGAGATACTCAATGTAAGTGAGTTACTGAACGTAACTTGCAACCAGAGGAAACCAGCTCAAAATTGACGTTTAAAACAACGGAATCTCATTGCTAATATCCTAATCAGCTTGATTGTTTGATATTACGCCTATCACAAAAATAAGCACTCAAAGCACTGATATATAGAGGGTTGAATTTTCTAATTGCCCTTCGTTGCAGCTAGGCTTCAATCACTTCACACATTAGATTTGTTGGTATTGACTGTCTATGGACTCTCAAATTGAGAGCCCGTAGACAGATTTTATGGACAAGAGCTTAGTGTTCCAGGTCTAGCTGTTCACTCTGATCTTGTTCAATGTTGATACGCAGTTGTTCGGCTTCAAAGTTCATCGATACCGACTTACTCAACAGTGCCGCAATGAAGAAATAGATCACTGCGGTAACCGCTTTCGGCTTCGATTGTCGAAAATTTGGCATAAGGAAATTTCCTCGAGATTTTACAATTTGAGTTGGCTACTCAAATGCATGTATAACCTCTCGATGAACTTCGGGTCATCGCATCTTCATATTTATTAATAATAAAGTATTCAGCTATGAAGAGGTAGCTGAACATAGTTGAGCTAAGTTTTAAGGTGGACATTGCCGTTACGAGTAGCCAACCCAAACCGGAAATGTCCAAAACTAGAAATACGTTTATTAGACCCGATACAAGGGTGACTATTAAACGCTTCTAATTATATCTCGCTGCAAATGATGCTTTTCTACGCAGATTAGTTGACATCTTTACAAAACGAAACAATTTGCGATTAACTAATATCGTTTGGAGCCTCTCGAAAGCATTGATAAATAAACTTTTCAGCGCCATTATGAGTAGCCAGCTCAAGCTTGAAATGCCCAAAGTTTAGAATCCCGACAGCTTTTTTAACACTGACATGTAGGGCCTCTAACTATATCTCACTTGAAATATGCATTTTTTATGCAGAGCGGACTGTATCTTTACAAACTGACATATTTTATTTGTGCCTGATTATTTATCCATTCTCGATGATGGGGGGATTGTAGGGTCGCTACGCTCAGGTGCAATTAGAATTTTGAAAGCCTTTTGTAGCAATGCTTTCCGCTTTTATTTTTCTTCGGGAACAATATCCAAAAAATAGGCCTGATTTCAACGAAATTCCGTCGTTTTAGCCTCCTGATTTGGGCTAATTGCACTTCAGCGCACATACCCTACACTTACCCCTACTAATCGAGATGATTATTGAATTGGCGAGGTGGACCATAGTGCCCACCATCGCCTGGTGTATCCGAAAACTAAAGACACAAAAATAGCAAACCTGTCCTAGCCGGATTTCAGCCCTTAAAGAGTTCCTACCTCTTTAAGGGTCTTGCTTTGAGTGTAGCTGATGCATTGACCAGTAATAGCTCCAAGGAAAATCGGTAGAAAAAAGTAGACCTACCTTCACAGGCAATCTACCAGGGTGCATGCGCGTTGCATAGCTGCTAACCACGAACACGGTCAATAGAACGTTAGCCTTTGAAATCTTTACTCTGATAGCTTTTCAGACGAAACTGTAGGTTTTTGTTCAAATGCCCCCGCTGGTTCATATATCAATAGCTTCCGACTTATGGCACTTGCTTACAGCTACGATTACACTACCCCATAGTAAAGATATCCAAGCAATTTATATATAAAAAGTATTTTAAAGACGTCATTTAATCACTATTTTAGTGTTGACAAACCACTAAAATAGTAGTTATTCTATGCTCATGGCTTAAGTAGTAAGTGTGTTTAATACATAAGTTGCTGCTCAACTCTATGGAGTCACGATGTATTGTGCCTGATATGCAGTGCTTGTTGAGGACAAGAAGCCATGACATCACGACGCTTTCCCTTGCCGAACATTCCATCCCGGATGGAAATTTTCAAGCTATAGCGGTTCACTTGCTTAAAGGTTCACTAAAGCCAATAGTGTTTAAGAGGTTTGAACTATGACTAATCTTTCCTTGTTGCATGATGGTTTTTGGGGTAACAACCTGGATTTGATTTGGTGGACGCTACCTAGATTCACGCCAAGGGATAATGCTTCGTTTATCGGTCGAAACCAGTTGCGACTTAGCACCGATCACAATCACGAGCCACCAAAAGTAAAAAACGGCTTTATTATCTTACAGTCGGATACCTATAACCCTTCAGACCCAGTAGATTCTTTTTTGGGAAGTCAAATTATTGATAACCAAGCATTTAACGTTGGTTTAGGGGTAGATGTTGAAAGCGAAGCCTGGTTTAAACATCCCATTGTTCCGGGTTCAGGAGCGTTCCTTTTCTCATACGAAATTAGCGACACAAACAATGACGACCAAGTTAAAGTCATGGAACAACAACATCAAAATAAGCTTATTTCTGCACTAAAAGAAATAAGTTTTAGCGTAACCGGCTCATTTGATCTAGATCACTTTTTGCAAAGGATTGTCGAAACTTCTATTAACCTTGCCAACGCCTCTCGTGGAGCAATCTTTTTATATGACGAAAGTTGCTCTAAACTGGTCATGCGAGCAGAGAAAAATAATGCTCCTGAGCTTCGGTTTATGGCTGGTTATGAGGTTGATAGCACAAAGAAAAATAAAGAGAAAATTGGTCTACCAGTATTTGCTTTTATTCAAAATGAAACACTTGCTCTAAACTCAGTTGAGCAGATTAAATCTCATCCGGCTCACTTGGGAAAATACACAAAGTATAGCAATACAGAATGCCATTCGTTATTGTGCATTCCTCTAAAGAACAGCAATGGAAAAGCTATTGGCGTTCTAAAGTTAGAGAACACTTTAAATCAGGAAGTTCACTTAAAATTTTCTGAGAAGACCAAAACATGTCTCGAATTAATTGCTGATGTAGCTACTGAAGTAATTATAAATTTTAAAGGTCAAGTATCCAAAATTGGACAATCAACAGATTTAATACTTTCAAACTCACTTGGCTCTAATAGCACTGAAAATTTAACTGAAAGGCTACGAAAAATTGCTATGTCTTTCAAGGAAATATCTAATGCTGGAGGGGTATCAATACGGTTAATCGAAGGGTCAAGATTAGTGTGCAAAGCCGCTGTTGACCATAACTATCAAGCTTTAGAAAAAAAAGCATATCCTCTACCTTCTCATGTTAATGAAGATATACCAATGGGTTTAACTCCTTGGATTATTAAAATTGGGGAAACTATTAACATCAAAACTAATGATAAAGTTATCGCACACTCTCAATATAAAGCAACTTATAACACTGTCTTTTACCCGGATGGACAGGACAATGGACAAACATATGTAGGTGTTTGTGACAGTATGTATGCAAACAGTAATACTATAGATGACTTTTGTGAAAATGCTGCAAATACATTTATCAATCCAGCATCTATAGCACTATCAAAGCTTTATTTAGAGAAATCAAAAGAAGAGGCTTGGAGAAATTTTACAGCTATTATGGCCCATAGAATTGGGACTGAAACAGCAATTATTTCTGGTGGATTAAACTATCTAAGAAAAACTCTGAAGTCCATTATAAAACCTCGGAACAAGTCTCTTTGGAAATATGAATTAGAAGACCTAGAGAATTCTGTTGAAAACTTAAAGATTGCTGTTAGGGATTACACAGAGTTACAAAAAGCATCTGTTGCAAAGCGTCAAAGAATAGATTTAAGTAAATTACTTGATCAAGTAAAGTATAAGATTGAAAAACTTCAGTATTATCCAATGGATGTGCCTTTCAAATTCTGGGCTTCCGCGCGAGAATGGCAAGATGCTTTCAATATAGCCTTGTTGCCAGCCTATGTACCGGAAGACAACCAGATTTACCGCTACGAAGTGGATTATGTAAGTGTGGAACGGCGCGATATCGATGACTATTTAGCACGCTCTGACCTCAGCGGCCTAAGTTTGATTGATACCGTTAATAACAGCAACTGTTTTAATAAAGATAATTCACTTGGAAGCTTTAAAGTGAATTGTTGTGGGCTAAGGCAATATGTTAAAAAACATATTGATATTTTTTCTCGATTAGCTCAAAGCATCGGATTATTCATGACTTTTTTACCGTGTTTCTCCTTTGGCTTGCAACAAGTACACTTATCAGTTGAAGCAAAAATAGAGAATATTACTAGATATAGGTGGGTGAAACCACTGATAGATATTAATTTCTTTCTAAAGCGAAGCTATGATTCGTTGGCCCATTGCTATCAATACCTTTAATTAACAAGACTTTTCGTATTGGGTCACTGAGATAACTTTACACAGAAATCTAGAAATCATGAAAAATCAAAATATTTCGCTTAAGGGTAGAAATAATAGTGAAGATGAATCACTAAAAGTAGAAGATGAACCGAGTAAAAAGACTGAAATAAAAGAAGGAAATACTTTGGCTGAAAAAAGAAAAAAGAAAAATAATACAAGAGAAGTGCCTACAGTCCCAGGGACTAAAAGGTTGACTGTCGTTCTTCCTCCTGAAACGGCAGAGATGCTTGAAAGTTTAAGCGCAATGCAGTCAATTACTTTGAATGAAACAATTCGTAGGGCTATTTCAACTGAAGCTCTTATACAGAGAGAGGTAAGAAAGGGAGCAGATATCTTGATAGAAACTCAAGATGGAAGAACAAAACAACTTATCTTTAGGTGATAAGCTTTGCTCTTACAGCAGACTTATTATAGTCGACTACTAAGCCTGCTGGGTTCGGACATTCCATACCAGATTGAGACTTTCAATATATAGCAATTCAGTCGATTAGAGCTTCGCTTAAGCCAATAGGGTTGAGGTGGTTCCTGAAATAAATGTAGCTGCGGTCCCTCAAAAAGGAAGGATTGAAGCATAAATACTGTTGATCAATCAGTTTCAGCAACGTCAAATTTTCCTCAGAGGGCTGGACTGGACAGTAGTACTTTATTAGAAGGTTAATCCTCAGGAGTTGACATTGACGCACGATAATCAACTGGCCATGGGTTTCATCTCCCATGGCTTTTCGATCTCCAAGCACAAATTTGCTGAGCGCCTGGTTAAAAAGTCCGGCTCGACCTTCAGCTGACCGAGTTGGTGGTACAGCTCATCAATTTGGGCCTGAGTATCCGGTGCTTTTTTCCTTGCTTTTGAGGGATTCAAACAGAGTGTTAGCGTCTTCAATGAGCTGACGTTTCCAACCACTGATCATCGTTGGATGAATTTTATGCTGGCTCGCCTATTCAGGCACTGTTTTCGTTCCCTGAATGAATTCTATGGCTACTTTGGCCTCAAATTTTTATTGTATTGTTTCCGTTTTTTGGCCATGAACGACTCCTTCGTTTCCGAATGATTCAGAGCTTAACCCCCTGTCCAGTTTTTGGGTTCCACTATAGTCAATAGCGACGGCATTGACGATTTGATTGTTAGCACCTTTATTGCTGATCCGAACGGTAAGTTTGGGACTGGCCAACAATCAGGCTTTAGCCCGACCCTTGAGCGATCTGACTTACTGTCTGAAAATGGTGGTGATAGCAGTCAGGGTTTTGTCATTAATGGCATTACCCGTGGTGACCATGCAGGTATTTCTGTTAGTAGTGCAGGCAATTTCAATGGTGATGGTATCGACGACCTGATTATTGATGCTGACAATGCCAATTCAGTTCCTAATAATTCAGGGGAGTCTTACCTTATCTAAGGTCGTCAAGATGGATTTTCTCCCACATTGGAACTGTCTGATCTCTTATCAGAGAATGGTGGCGATGGTAGTAATGGCCTTGTCCTAAGTGGCATTGGTTTAGGAGATATCTCTGGTTGGGCTGTTAGTGATGCAGGGGATATTAATGGTAATGGATTTAGTGACATTATTGTCGGTGCCCCTGGTAGTGACCCAGATGGCAACGTAAACGCAGGAGAAAGTTATGCGTTTTTTGGTCGAGCTACATCATCTGAGCCTGTAGTTTATTTGCTGATTTGGATGGTGCTAATGGCTTTGTTATCAATGGTATTAACCAGGATGATGGTTTAGCGCGTTCGGTCAGTGGCGCAGGAGATATTAACGGAGATAGTCTGGACGATATTATTCTGGGAGCACCTGGCGCGAATTAAGTGAATCGTGCTGATGCAGGTGCAGGCTATGCCATCTTCGGCAATGCATCGTCGGCTTTAGACTTGAATGGCAGTCAGGCTAGGCTGGCCGAACTATACTTTTAGTGTTATTTTTACGTTTTATTTATATTGAATATGCATTTTTTTAATGTATGCGTTATGATGTCTGCGAAGAAAGGTGGAACTATCCAAGCTGGTCTTTAAGCTGGCTAACCGCCTCCCCTAAACGAACTCATATGTATTTACGGGAAATCCCTATGGAAATGAAAGACCAGCAGGATGTTGAGCAACAAGGAACAGTCCAAGATATCCCTGAGCTGTCAGCTGAGAAAATTGCCGATCTCACGCCGGAGGAAGTGGAGGTAAAGCTAGAGCAAAATACAGCGAATAATCCTGATACCCTACTGGTTGAGCGGCGTAGGACAAAGGTATCCGTCACGTGGAAGGAATGGCTGGCCTATGGTGATTTTCCATCTAGTGTAGCTATATTTACAATCTCTACTGTGGGAGCCACTATCGTTGCTTGCACTGGCTTATCGCAAGAAACTAGCCAAAGTGAATGTGTTCCCCTAGTTTCTTTGATCCTGGGCAGCGGTGTGACCGCACAAGTGATCGACAGCTATAAAAAACGCAACAAGTAGCATCTACGCCGTGCACTGAAATCCGGCGAGCACGGAGATTTTGGCTCACTAAGGTCAGATCTTTCTAGTTTTATATTTATAGGTACAACTAAATCTTAGTGTAATACCGAAAAATTGAGCACCCATATTAACCGACATTAGGAATAAAGCGTTCCGCCTGGACTGGATAGCTGCGAGGCTCTACTCGCACCTTAGCCGGTGGCGTTCCATTAGCAATGCTCAGATAGCCTTCGAGCGACGGTAATGCCTGGAGTTCTGCGGGCATCACCGCATGGGTTTCACGGATTTGTTCTGACTCTCTAGCCCCACCAATGCCTGGAATAATCGACTTGGAGCGGGTGTGCTCTACTCGTTCCTGCTTCCCGATCACGTTGGCCATCCGCTTAGCGGTGCCTTCATCTCGACAATTCAATATCAATTTGGTGGCGGTCCCTTGCAACAGAATCCGCCGATCATGCTCGCCGTAAACCTTATCGATCTGTGCCTCAGTTTGAGTGCCTAAAATTGCAGTCCCGCCAAACTTACGCGATTCTGATAATAGTCGAGCTAACGATGGCAGATGGTTTAAGGCTCCCAATTCATCAATCACCAGCGCTGTCTTGAGACTGCGTGACTCATTGGATAGCAATCCTTTCAGCATCAACTCAAATGCCATTGAATAGAGTGCTTTGTACCGTTCTGCAGTGTCTTCAAACACCGGGAGAAATAGCCAGCGGGCATCGTCGCGACGGCCCCACTCGCTGAAACTAAAGTCCGCAGCTGCAGGCAGCTGGCGATAGAACCGCATCGAGTTCACCAGTGTTGATATCACTGAGGCTCCCGTCTTTTCTGATTCAAAGTAGCGAGCACTAACGCCCCCCTTTAAGAACGTCCGTAGCTCTTCAAAGCTGTAGCTGCTGATCACCTCCCATATCTGGGTATTGTCGTCGCAGCGCTCGTAGATATCGGCCAGTAAGGTTTTAGCCGCTTCACTAAAGAAACGGTCTTTCGAGTCGTCGGGGATAAGACTGGCGGCAATGGTCTCCGCATCAATGCCTTCCACCTGGTGGCTCCACAATACTGACCGGGCATCACTGGGATTAAAGATCAGGTCGCGCCTGGGGTCATAGAACGATTCCAACAACTCCCCATTCCGGTCCAATAGGATCGCGCGAAAATCACGGCGGGTCTTCAGCGTTGATAGTACCTGCTTGATCGCCTGGGTCTTGCCGCTACCAGGGGACCCGACAAAGAAGAAACCCAAGTTTTCCAACCGGTTGGGTAAGGCAATCCCGCCGATCTCCAACAATGGCTCGATGGGTCGAGTCTCAGCGGCCTGGTCCTTAGCTAGAATCCGGGCTAACTCCGTTGCCGATACTATCCGAGTCCCCCGATTGACTCGTGTTCCACTACGCCCAATCAATAAACAGAGGTGGGGCAAAAAGGGGATGAACGGTATCAATAGATAGGCCAGTACGGAGATAACAATAGTCGAGGTGGTTAACCGACTGGCGTCCTGGCGCTTCTTGATCAACCAGATCCAGCTGCCGGTGTGAATCACAAAATAGCCAACGGCAAACAGTAGAAAGCCCACGCCATCGGGCATAAGCTGAAACACTAGATAGAGGCCGAGCGCTAGCACGATGCCTAAGGCAACTCGGGGACTCTGTTTAACAAAGGTAGCTAACGGTTTGGGGAGCTGGTGAGAGTGTGACGCTAATTGGTTGGCCATATGGTCATAGCGGGTCACCAGCTGCTGTCTGGAACGGCGGTTGATCATGGCGGGGCGAATTAGATCATCTGTCTAGGGTACTGATGCGGTTCTGGTAGGACCCACCCTTTAAATCGTTTCCTAAGCTTCGTAAGAACGGCTAGCGCTCTAAGTCCCAATCCCGTTGAGATCGCTCGGGGGTGGGGTGAATCTGTTTTTTCGGCTGGGCCGACTGAGTAGATGACTGTTCGAGAGTGGGCGTTTTGTCGGGGACCGGGGCCGGTTCTGGAGATACCCGCGCTGCTGTTTTCTCCGCTTCGATTTGCCGTTGAAGCTGTTTATGTTTTACCTGCTGTCGAGCCAAGTCGCGGTTCTCTTGACTGATACGTCTCGACTCATCGCCGACACGGGTGCGAATACCTCGCGATTCCATTTCCATTACCTTGGCTCCCAGGTGGATCTGGGGCTCTCTATCAATGCCTTGGGCTTCTAAACTCCGGTGATCAATACGGGCATCATGACCCGCTTTTTCCAAGGCGGCATTGGCATGATCGGCCCACGCTTTTCGATGCTGCTCGATCTCACTTTTTCGGTTCCACTTTCGCTGCTTTTTACCAAAGCCATTTTCATCAACGGTGCGCATCGTCAGCATGATATGAGCATGGGGATTATTGCTGTCGAAGTCGTGATAACACACGTCCGCGATCATCCCCCGCTCCACAAATTCACGCTGCACATACCCACGGGTTAGAGTTTCTTTTTCCAAATGGCTCAGTTCCACCGGCAACGCGATCATCACCTCACGACTCAGCTGCGCGTCTTTGCGTTTTTCGCCTTGCTCAACCTCGTTCCACAACGTCGAGCGATCGCTTAATCGCTCCGGCGCATTCTCAGGGAGTAAAACGTCGCTGCCATAGATCGCACTC
>NZ_JADOES010000058.1 GCF_018739885.1 Leptothoe spongobia TAU-MAC 1115
AGGTAAAAGGATATTTCGTTTTTGGGTTAGCCTCTTTTTGTAATCATACAGAGGAGCCCAATTCCTATGTGGACTGGGTTGAAAATGAAGTGGGTTTGTGGTCGCATTTAATTACCAAAAAGGATATTAAGCAAGGGGAAGAAGTCACGGTATTTTATACCAATATTGATGAATATCCTGATGCTGACAACTTTGTCTAATTTGTATATGGAACCAGCTAGTAGGAGAAAAGATCGGGAATGTTAAAGCTTCAAGACTTTGAGGCAGCTCAGGCTCGCTTTGGTTCCTATATACAAAAAACGCCTGTTAGTTACCATCAGCCGCTCGATGTGTATTTCAAATGGGAGAATCAGCAAAATACAGGCTCGTTTAAGTTACGGGGTGCACTTAACAAAATCCTGACCCTCTCCCCAGAAGAATTAAAATCTGGATTAGTAGCAGCGTCTTCAGGCAACCATGGTAAGAGTTTGGCGTATGCCGCTCAATTAATTGGAGTAACAGCTCATATTTTTGTACCTTGGTATGCCTCAGACGTTAAGGTGACGGCTATAAATGATATGGGAGCGCAGGTTGAACGTGTTCCTGGGGTTTATCAAGATACAGAAGTAAGGGCGCAATCTGTTGTTGCAGAAACATCGGCAACCTATGTATCGCCTTATAATGATTGGAATGGCATTGCTGGTGCCGGTACCATCGGGTTGGAATGGCTAGCACAAACTCCTCAACTATCAAGGTTATTGATTCCAGTTGGGGCTGGAGCATTGCTGGTGGGGATTGCACTAGCGGCTCGGTCCATTCGCCCTGACATTGAGATTGTCGGGATACAAGCTGAAGCATCTCCTTACCTTCATCACCAGTTTTATCATGGTCATATGGATGGTATCGAACAGCATCCCACTATTATGGAGGGGTTGGCAGGTGCTTTAGAATCTAGTGCGATTACAATTGATTGGTTTTGTCAACTGTGTGATCAAGTCATCCTTGTGACTGATTCTGAAGTAGAAACAGCGATTTCTTGCGCATATCATCAGTTAGGAGAAGTTATAGAAGGTAGCGCAGCAGTAGGGCTAGCAGCCGTGTTAGCAGGTAAGATTTCTACT
This sequence comes from Leptothoe spongobia TAU-MAC 1115, assembly GCF_018739885.1. GTDB lineage: Bacteria > Cyanobacteriota > Cyanobacteriia > Phormidesmidales > Phormidesmidaceae > Leptothoe > Leptothoe spongobia. The sequence continues at coordinate 1,101 of NZ_JADOES010000058.1, forward strand.
GCTGATAAGCCTACGGGTGTGTTAATTACAGGGGGCAATATAGACATGACAAAACATCAAGAAATTACTAGAAAACTAGGGGCTGACCAAATTTAAGACAAAAATACTATTCTTCGCTGTAGTTTTGTTGGCGAGGGACATAGAAACTAGTGATGATGGCCATGCACATCCACCAGAGTGTACTGACCTGGGGGCGATACCAAACCGTATCGACAAGACCATGGACCAGCATGCCAAAGCAGGTTGCGATCGCGCCAATCAACCAATACCCCTGCACATCCATATTCATCCGCAGACGACGCAGTTGATTTAACCCCTGATAAAACGTGGTTCCCAGCATCCACAAAAAAGCAGTAAAACCAATAATGCCCCCCTCAACCAGGGTTTCTAGAAAAATTGAATAGGCACTCAACGCCGTGTAATTAGGACGTTGATACAACGGATAGATCCGATTAAACGCGTCATTGCCAGGACCGATGCCAATAACAGGACGCGCTTTAATCATTTCGATCGCCCCTTCCCACACATTAATGCGAAAGTTGTTACTACTATCTTCGCGCCCGGCAAACATCGTCATTACCCGCTCTCGTACCGGTCCCACAAACAGTACAGCAAACAGCACCAGACCAGCCATAGAGCCCAGTAGGGTGGGCAAGGCCCACCGCTTCCAAAACGGTGGAAATAATTCACTCCACCAGTACATCAACAACACCGCCAACACAAAGAAGAGACCTAACAGTCCCATCCAGCCGCCTCGGCTATAGCTCAACACCAAACAGGCAAGATTTATAAAAAAGGCAACAGCCGCCAGCGCCTTGGGTAACCAGCGAGGCCAGACAAAAAAGGCACTGACACTTAAGGCCACAGCAGGCAGTAGATAGGCCGCCAGCAGGTTTGGATTTTTTAGATAGCTATAGACCCGTGTGGCTCCTGATAGGTTTGATGTCGGATCAACCCAGGTGGCTAATGCCTCAGCACCAAAAAAGTACTGGCGCATACCATAGACAGCCACGGGTAATGTAGCCAACACATAGACCGATGCGACGCCTGTACGTAGTTTTGGCTGTCGCAGTATCCGGGCCATCAACATAAATAGCAACAGGTTCAAGGTCAGTTTAACCAACCCTGAAATCGCTTCTGCCTTGACAGGTGACAGGGCCGTGGCCACTACCATCGTCGCCCAGAAAAGCGTCACCCCGAGATGGATCGGCGTCAACCAGCCATTGGCTTCATCACTCACTGTGAGCAGGAACCACAGCGCCGCACAGGCCATCAGTAAAATACCGATCAGGGTAGTAGAGGTGTAGGGGGACACCACCAGCAAAATTGCCATAAAGGCAGCTGCAATCAGATCACCATAGGTTGCCAATAGGCTACTGCCCTGTCGCCATTGACGTAGGGGCGATAGCAACCGATGGATAAAACTTACCTGTCGCCACTGGTGTAGCGAAAACTGACCAAAGGTAAGGGTACGCAGCACTGAGTCAATCATTGAGGCAATTATCCCGAGGTGGCTGACTATGTAAACCTTGTCCACATCCAGACTGTAGGTTTTCTGCAAAGAAAACGACTAGGTTCGACTTGGACATAGTCCATGCGCCTGTATAGTAGCGGGTTAGGGGCATTCTCTCAAGACGGAACCTGAAGATTGTGCTCGGGTTTTTACAAGAAGAGTTCACCCGTTAGCAATTTGTCTGTTACCAGCTTTAAAGTTGGGAATACCCATGATTGAATAATGTCAGAATTGCGATAGCAATTCTCTTCGTAAACATCATTTATGAGAGTACAAACAACAATCTGCTGCCTATGGCGATCAATAATCCAATACTCCAGAACTTGCCACCATTCGTACTGTTGCCGCTTCCATTCATAATCACGACGATAGTTTGCACTACTTTCACTACCTGGGCTGACAACTTCAGCAACGAACCTTGGTGCGGGCATATCGAAGAGAATGGCATTTTTCTTAAGGTCTGTCATTAGATCGAGATGCTCAGGTTGCAATACAATCACATCCGGTTTGCGATTTACTCTATTATCTCCAATCGGATGAACCTGTATTTCAGTGGAAGAACTCCTAACAAGCCGTCTATTGTTTACAAATTTCTTTAGGAATTCAGCCAATTCATCAGCAATAAAGTCATTTTCTGCATCTTCCGGTGGCAATTCAATGACCTCTCCATTACTAAGCAAGCGCAAATTACCATCCGGACTAAGGTCAGCATCCAGATACTGTAAGTAGGTCTTATATCGTACAGGTGTGTAAGTCACAGTTAACGTCAGGCCTATTACCTCAGTAGGTTTAGCTGAAGTATAGCAAAGTCACTATTTCAACTTAACTGAGACCAATAAGCTATGCGTTCAAGCTATAGGACGTAGTCCTTTTTCGCTAAGTAACTGATCCAACCAAGTTGCCTCAGCATCACTTAACTCGGGCACAGGTTCTTGCTGATAGTCAAGTTTTAAGTCGTACCCTGAGCGATCATAAATTTCATCTAATAGCTTTTGTAGGTTTATTGTAGGGGCCTGATCATCAGGTCTCAATGGCAACCTAAAAGCTGGCAACGGATCCGTTACGTTGAATTTATAGAGTTCTGCCTGGGGTCTTATCTGACTGCGACTGACTAAAATCCGATAGTGACTGGGTAAATCATCGCCAAAAACAGGCATCGGTTCATGGGCTCGCAATAAATCAATTTCTACCAAATTAGTCGAGCTACTAAGCACCCGCTCCCGTTGGGTTACGTAAGTCTGCCGACCTCGCCCCGAACGTTTATTGATGGGCGATAACAATTCAATAGCAGTGACCACCTCTTTAGTAGACACTTCGCGGACTTCCAAATAGCCTTGCCGCACTGTGATTGGCATAGGAACCTGAACCAAAACTGGTTGAGAGGTAGGCGAGGCCACAGCCACGTTAACCGGTTGGTTATTTTGCTGCTTCTGAGATTTCTGGATCGCAACATCAGGGATGCCGACTAATAGTGACTGCTCTCCCGTTGTTTCATACATCCGAACTTCAACGGAAACTGAGTATTTTGGCCGTAGTTGCGGTGCTAATGACTCTGCTAAAGCTGCAATTAAGAGCAAATGTAGCCCTGGCCATATTTCTGGATGTTCTAAATAGGGATCCATCCCAGGAAATGGAGATGCCACTGGGTTACTCCTTTATATTGGGTTCAAAAGCCATGGTTATAGAATTGTCAAGTAGGTGTCCCAGGATTCTGATGGCAATACTTTCAGCGTTTGTTTTTGTAAATCCAACTCTAGACCAAGGGCTTCTAGGGGAATAACCCCAATCAATGGATCACGTCCTCCCGGTAACTCCAAACATTCGAATGTTCCCTGTCGTCCACATAGGTCAATCTTGGCATCTTGAAAAATTCGTGCTGAACTTAATCCCGTTGCGGTGGTAACGGTTACTTCTTTTAACAACTCCAGACCAAGTTTTGCAATAGTGTCCTGAGGCAAACACAAGGTTGTTGCTCCAGTATCAACTAGAACATCCTGTAAGGTAACGGTGCGAATCTGGTCTGTCGGAATTAATCCTTGTTTAGCCTTTGCTTCATCGATACGGTTAGTAATCGTTAGTGTAGTTAGGACTTTACCCATATTGGCAGCAGTGGTCATAAAGCAATCCTCCAGGCTAGCCTATATCAATTATGGCAAATAGCACTAAAAGTTTCCTTATAGACTATTCATTTAGGTGGATAGCCTGAATAGGTATCGATTTACGTTAGAGGATCTTAATGAGGTAAACGAACGAAAAGCGGAATGCCGTTAATTAAACTACAGCGTTATCTCTGGTGCAAACAAACTTTGTAGTCTTAGTAATTGTGCGCCTCTCAAATACAGCAGATCGCCCTTACCCAATAGGTTGACAGCATCTCCTTGCTTACCGCCTAAGATAATGGCTGAGTCAGCATCACTAGCCGTTCTCAGGGCGACTCGTCCAGGTAAATTGGAACGAATTAGGGGGGTGACTACCTGGGCATCGGGGCGCTGGGTGGCAATGATCAGATGAATGCCAGCAGCACGGGCCATGGCTCCCAGCCGTTTGATGCTCTGCTCGATGGCTGTACGGCTTTCTTTTTCTGCCATAAAGTCTGCATATTCATCAAAAATGCAAACTATTCGAGAAATTGGGCTGCTTGCCTGCTGGTTGTAACGGGTCAGGTCGGTACAGCGACTCTGTTCAAACCGTTGGTAGCGGCGATCCATCTCATTCATCAAAGCGTCCATCAGAGAGATCGCGCCTTCGGTATCCTTCACAATGGGCTGTAACAACCAGCGATTACCTTCGAACTCAGGAAATGTGACGCGTTTGGGATCCACCAGGGCAATTTGTAGGTGATCCGGGGAGTGGCGTTTTAGTAGACTGAGGAGGAGCGATCTCAAAAATTCACTTTTACCACTACCAGTAGTTCCACCGACCAAAAAATGACAGGTATTGGGATCTGATAAATCGGCTTCCAATAAATTCCCTTCCAAGTCCACACCAATGGCAATTTTGACCGGATCGGTCGGCGTCAGCGACTGAGGTTGAACATAGTGATCAAATAGAGCAGACTGACGGTCTGGACGCGGCAAATCAACGCTGACATAACCAGCTTGAGGCGCAATCATTGGTGGAGCCTGTAGACCAAGCTGTACTCGTAAATCATCAGTTAAACGCAAAATAGAATTCACTTTCACCCCTAACTGGGGCTTGAGCTTGACCCGCAGAAAGGCAGGGGCTAAGGCAATTCCTTGTAAGTCAACACCAACGCCAAAGGACTTCAAAACTTGCACCAGGTGCGCGGCGATGGCATCTGATTTCTGTTCTGAGTCCTGTGGTGATGATGGTGATGGCTCGGCAGGTCTGGATCTAGATCCCTTAACCCTTGTGGATTTGCTAGGGTCGTTATCAGACTTGTCGACATTGTTGCTAGTAGTCTTCTGGGAAGAAAAATCTTGAGACTGTCCTACGTTGGGATTTGTGCGAGAAGCTGATGTTGCTGTTGTTTGAGGCTCAAAATAGGTTTGACACTTGCTATGCTGGGGGCACATATCACATAGGTCCGACCGCAGCGTTTTTGGAGGTGGTTCCCCCTGACCTGGCCTCCAAGCGAGCCAGCCACGAATATGCATGAGCTTTTGCGGAATCAGCTGATGTACCGTATCTTCTAGCTGCGTCCAGGGATAGACCTGCTCTTGCCAATCGGGCAAAACACTGTAAACTGCAGAATCAATAGGGACGCCAATTTTCTCCCGCAACATATAGCTATAGAGGGCAACCTGGGCCAGCTGAGCAGACGGATCAGGCGACTGATAGGTCTTGTATTCCACCACACAAAGACGATGGTTAGCAAAGTCATATACAAGACTATCAAAACGTCCCTGGATCAGTTGCTGGTTACTATCAGGCAGGATGAATGTATGTTTGACGCTGAGTTCTTGAGCCAAAAAAGTTTTTTGTATCACTGCTTGTGTATTACAGAAGCGACGATTACTCACTAGTAGCTCTACCCAGCGCTGGATAAGTCCCTTAAGGCCTTGCCATAGTTGATGGAGTGCCTGAGTTTTATCGGGTTTCTCGGTAAGACTCCGCTGGAGATAGGGAAAAAAGATGGTTTGGTAAAGTCGTTGTTCAAATTTTTGTGTGATCATGCCCTTGTCCAATCTTTCCGGAGCCACTGCCAACAATGCTATAAATTCTGAATCAGCATGCAGCTGCCGCACAAATTGGTCAGAAAGCTGATGAAACGCATTGCCAATACCGAGGGTCTTCTCTGGCGGTAAAAACATCGTCATACCACCAAAGTGATGCCCCAAATAAAGTAGACGGGGGCACTCAAAGGCGATACGAATTTTGGTAACACTAAGAGAAGAAGTCATGTGGGGACGTAACAGATTAATTGGGCTTCACGGCTGGCATGGGGGTCAAGCAGCTGTAGACGTTTATGATTACAGAGATTTTGAATTTCTTGCTCAATTTCCTGTTCTTGAACATTAGAAAACTGTTGTCGTGTAGTTTCAATTAAAACGAGCAGCCCAATGAAGGATTGAGTCGCCATCAGGTTCACAATATAATCTGCCACTACTTGGCTAGGAGATGTAGATGCTACGCCACCTTCCACAATCTGTAATTGTTGCAATAAGGGGCACTGACCCAACACTTCTGATTCTCGCACAACAGATTGTAAGTCTTTGAGATGCGGCGTTTGTTCCCCCAGAACAAGTTCGCCAGCACGAGCAGAACTGGCGAGTTGATGGTAGGTTTCTAAGTACTGCACCGAGAGTAAATCAGGCCGAAAATGGGCATAGGATGCCTTTCCGTTAAACACTTGACAATAGATTTGATTTCCTTTCGTTTTTGGCTTGCCTGTGCCGGCTGCCCGAATTAGATAAAGTTGCTTGCAAGCATTTTTGCTAGTTACCTTTTGACATGCATTCATCACATGATAAAAAGTTGTCATATTAGAATCTTCGTTCCAGATAATGCCCGTAGTGCTTTTCTGCTGCTGATGGGAAAGAGAGTAAGATGCATATTTACTGCCCCGCAAAAACTGAGTTTCTACCTGTGGTAATTCTAGGGCTTCTAGAACCTGGCGTAGTCGCCAGATTAATTCTGGGGATGTGAATTGCCCAATCCGCGTCACTCGCTTTTGAATTGATTGAAATTCTTTGTCCCAAGCTAACTGAAAATTTGCAAGGTTTTTTTCTTTTGAGTTATCAGAAGTAGCAATAGGATCCGGTTTATTCGTTCCACCATCAGTGTTAAAATCCGGCATTTTGCCGTGGTGTTTATAATAGTCAATGAGCTTTCGACCTAAATCTAACGTTTTTCGAGGAAAGGTTTTCTTCCCAGGAAAGTAATGTTCTAGCCAATTACGGGATAGGGGCGCAATTCCACTTGATGGTTTTGGTCGAGCTTTCAAGTGAAGTGACTCAAGGCGAGCTGCCCAGAGTGCTTCTGCCTGATCCAGATTGATTGACTTGAGTTGCAGGGTTTGCTGAATGCGATCCAGATCTGCGGGCTGAATATCTTTACGATTCTCCCGCCAGGTGCCATTAACAAGACTAATCAGTACTAAAAAATTGCGTAGCTTTTCGTTGTGAATTGTAGAATTTAGGTTAAATAGGCTCTGTAAATCCAATTTGTTATTTAACAATTTAGGAATGCTATCTAGATTGTCAAAACAGAGAACGATTGGCTGAGTAGAAGTAGCAATACGACCAATGTTGTTTAGTATCTTTTGAGCTGCGTCTTCAGAATCAATTGGTTGTTTAACCCGTAGTAATTTCAGTTCTTCTTTATCCAGATTATCGCCTTTGAGCCAAGAGTAAGCTAGAGTACGTAACTCAGGGTTGGTCGCTAAGTCATAAAGTACGCCAAAGAACTCCTTACCGTTATAAATGCCTACTGGAAAGCTTGCCTGTAAATCTTGAATAAAGCGACCTCGTTCCCCTAGTACCCATTTAGCCAAGCTACGATGATGCAAACTAGGAAGCCCTTTAAGCCAAAGCAGCATCTGTGATTGAGATTGCCCTTCTGGCACATAAATAAGGCTATCAACCGTATTGCGTAATGTATGCCGCCAGAGATAATCACTATCGGGCCAGGGGCCGATGTAGGCAAAAAAAGCTTTATCGTTGAGCTGTCGCTTTATTCGTCCCAGTAGGTAGCTCTTCCCAGCACCTCTATCTCCAGTCAGTAAAAATGTACGGGTAGCATGGTCTTTCCCAATTTGATTAATTATTTGATCAATTGTTTGAAGAATTGGCCAGTGAATACCATTAACTTCCAACGCTACATCCGGTCTTTCTTGCCAGAAATTACCTGGGCGAAAAGTATTTTGGTCGAAAGGATTGAGATTCTGTTGAATTAATTTTTGAAGCGAAGTCACTATCTTTTACCGCCTCTGTATATGTAGTACATGATTCCACAGGATTTAGTCGTTAACGCTGATATAAAACCAAGCACCGCCATCAGGCTGGGCAATACCAGAATCTCTTTCTGAGTCGGTGTAGTTAGATACGTCTTGAAGTGTACTAAGTTCAATCAAATCCTGGCTTTGCAATGTAAATAGGAGTTTATCTAGGCCTTCTCGATTTAGAGGGGGCTGTAGCTTTTCTCGCAAATGAAAGATCGGTAAAAAGTTGTCCGTATCTAACTGCTGATCAAGCATCCTAATAGTGTCTAGTACTGATTTTGGCGACAGACCATTTGTGTCAGTCATTGTTGAGGGAGAAGTTTGATGCCCTGCTTCTTCCTTAATCTTGGTTGGAATGTTGTTAACTGTTCCAGAGGTTTCTTTTTGACCTAAAGTTTCCCTGAGAAAGGTTAAATAGGTCCCTAACATCGAGAATGTCAAGCTGGCATAGGAACTCGTTGGATGACAATCATTTTGCAAGTATTGATAACCTGTTTGAGTCAGCCAGACATCTTTGATCACTTTCTTGCCGACAACGCTGATAAGCCCCTTTTCCTCAAGCTGTTTGAGTAATCTTTGACGCTCGTTTGCTGGGACTTGCTTAGCTGTTCCTGGCGTTGCTGATTTACCAACTGCAACGTCTAACAGTTTTTTCACCAGTTGTAATTCATCATCAGTAATGGGTAGCATATTGGTCTCAGACTCCAACAATGCTTTGCCAGCGGTCTCGGTTTGATATTTGGGGATTTCATCAGTATATTCAACTAGCCCTTTGCTACACAGATCTTGGCAAATCTGATTACGCTCACTGGCACGGGTTTTAGAATTTGGCTGGATTTTGCTAATACTGGCCCGGTAGTCTGGACCATATTCCAGCAACCGTAACAAAAATTTTAATTCTATTGATTCTAATTTGAGCGAAGATAGCTCCATAGGAGTCGTCGTTCCAATAGGGATAGGTTATTTCAATCGGTATTGAGAGCAGAAGACTCCGTAGATAGAAGTTATGCTGGTACTCTCTAACCCTGATTATTCATATAGTTTATGAAGGCAGCTCAAACACATCAACGATTCTTTATAAAAGCTATAAGATCCTAATCTAGCCCCACCCTTACTAGTCATTGCCAAGCATTCACAATACTTGCTATCTCAGCTTCATAGCCTATCTGAACATCCCTAAATAGCGACGGCTCGCTAAAATAAAGAAAAAGCTTGTAGACGATGGCTTACAGCGATTTTACGATCAATGACATCAAAAAGACGTTTGCGGTTGAACTGATTGAAGATCAGGCTCTGTTTACCGATGTCGAATCTCAGGTGCCTCCCCAGTGGTTATCGGACTTTTTAGAGATTCATTTACCCTTGGCTGATGCCATTGGTACTGAAAAAGCAAAGTCAGAATTTATTGTGGCTCCAATTTTATCAGCTGCTCGGGAGTTGCTAGAACGCCAGATTAGTTTGTTCTCTGGGATTGAGTTTACAGTGGATAAGGAGCAGGGGCTGACCGGACGCTGTGATTATATTGTGAGTCGATCGCGATCGCAATACAGTCTCTCAGCGCCAGTTCTAGCCTTAGTAGAAACCAAAAATGACCGCATCAATGCTGGGCTAGGTCAATGCATGGCAGAGATGATCGCAGCAGACCTGTTTAATCGTCAGGAAGAGAATGAACTGACAACAATCTTTGGCTGTGTTACCACAGGAGACCTGTGGCGGTTTCTTAAACTCCAGCTAGTAAACGGGCAAAGAACCATTTTTATCGACACCAAACAATATTTTGTCACACAGGTAGACGAGCTACTAGGGCTCCTAAAAAGCATGGTGCAGTAAAAGGGTGCTTGCTTGTGCTATTCTTTCAGTTCAAAGCACAAGCATCAACTAATAAGCACTCCAAGGCAAGTGCTTATATTGTTTTTGAATTTCCTGGAGTTCAGCCAGTGCTTTCATAAAGAAGTCTTGTATAGCTGAAATCTGATCCTCCTCAGATAAAAATGTCTGCAAACTCTGCTCTCGAAAAATGCGCGGTTTAGCCTGCAGCGAGGTGGTCAGTTCAGTCCCCCGCCATCCCCGCTGGCTGCATACGGCTTGCATCATGGCCACAATTTCGAACTTATGAGCCGACTTAGGCTCCGCACCTAACCAGAGAGCAACGGTTAGGGGGGCAGCTATATGCGTACTCTGGAGAAGAAATCCTAAGCAGCAAAACCATTTCCCTGTAGGCATGCCTGCGACAATATTGTAATTTCCATAGTCTAACAATTGCTTTAGAGCATTATTTCGAGTCTGTTTTTGGCCTGTTACTTCTTCAAAACGCTGGGTTACTTTACCCCGCATCGTTACATCCATGAGCTTAAGTGCCTGGGGAAAATTAGCCAGAGCCTGAATATCTGTATCCGAAAACTGACTACTGTGTCCCATTTCATTCTCTTCCATAAATGAGCATATCTCTCTGGTTAGGGTTGTTTCTTTATACAGGGACAGAAACTGATAGAACTGATACCAGCGTAGTTGTTTAAATTTAATCTGATGTTGCGAAACATCCTGAAAAATAACAGATTTATCCTTAGGCTCAAAATCACGAGTGATATAGATTAGGGTTTTATGCCGATAGCCTGACAGATTAGCTAAAATTTCGGCGTACCTTTGTAGTTGATTTCCGCCTTCACTGGAGCCAATTTTACTTTCTAAAAATACAATGTCCTGACAAGTATCTCCCACTAGCTCAATTACCATGTCTGGGCGGCTGTCCTTGGTGTGGTGCTCCAGTGCAGGAAAACTTTTTTGAGTATCAACATGGGAGTAAATGTCTTTTTCATCTAACGCATGCACATGTTGAAGCCAGGCGTGTAAAAAATTTGGGTTAGACTCAAACCAAAAAGCAACAATCTCTGTAAAGAAATCTTCTAGAGGAATGCTCCCTGTTTGAAAATTAAGGAGTCGACTAAAAAGTCCCATAAGGATTTCTAGAAAATAACACTACTTCTTACTGTAGTTGTACATCTTATTAAAACTACTCAAACAGGGCGACAACACTACAGCTAAAACCCGGCAAAATCGGGCTAGTTAATGTATCTGCACCATTGAGTGTCATTGTCTTAACCAGTTGCCCCGCTTCACGACGGTAAACTTCAACTAGACTTAGCTCTCGGTGTTCAAAAATCCAGTATTCCAGCACCCCTTGATTGGAATAAAGCTTGAGCTTAGTTTTCTTGTCACGCTCCTTGTCTTTTGGAGATTGAGGCAATACCTCAATAACAATTTCAGGGGCCCCTGTAAAATGTCCAGACTCATCCAACAACAGGTTAGCTTTTTCATGACTGGCCCAAACTACATCAGGAATCACCGCATCTGTCGATGAAAAAATCACCCCTGGTGCAAACGCTGCCCGACCCAGGCCACTTTGTTTAGACCAAACCCGCAGCTCGGAGTAGATGGCCCCAGCCACATCCTGATGATCCACATGGGGCGCGCGGGTCATATGTAATGCGCCATCAATGATTTCGTAGCGATTGCCATTGTCAGGAAGACCTTCGAGATCTTCAACCGTCCAACGCATTGGTTTAATTTTGATCGCTCTCATCGCGATGTTTCACAGTGGTGTGACTCGGTTTAATTTAGTGTAAACGACTCAGCTCATAGGGTGCCGTTAGCGCAGCGTAACGCACCGGATCTCTAATTCCAGCATCTACAAAACTTTACGCAGACCATTCCCTGCGCTACCTTGCCCATAGGCACTTACCCCTTCTCCGCTTTTCCATGTTTAACCGACGTCGCTTTCTCCTGCTCAGTAGCCTAGCCATCGGAGCCTGTTCCAGTCGCCCCATCGCCCAATCCGTTACCAGCTCCCCCTCTGTCTCCCCTGCTCCCTCTGCTCCCCCTGCTCCCAAACGTCACCCCAACCTCGGTAAAGCCATCGGCCCGGAGGAACTCTTCGCCCCAAAACGCGGTGATGTGCGAGCCGTAGTCATCAGTGACATGAATTCTCGCTATGGGTCTGTAGACTACCGCCAAGAAGTGATGACAGGCGTCTCCATCCTGCCGCAGTGGGAGCCTGATATTGTGCTCTGTGTGGGCGACATGGTCGCAGGTCAGAGTATCTCCCTAAACACGGCTGACGTAGAAGCCATGTGGGAAGGATTTGACAACTTGATCCTCAATCCTATCCGCGAAGCAGATATTCCCTTTGCCCTCACCATTGGTAATCACGATGCGTCCAGTCAGACCTACGAGGATGGGGCCTATATTTACCCCATCGATCGAGAGGTAACCAGCCGCTACTGGCAGGCTCACCAAAATGATTTGGACCTGCAGTACATTGACACTGGTGATTTTCCCTACTATTACAGCTTTAAGCAGAACGATATTTTCTATCTGGTTTGGGATGCATCAGCGGCGAATGTGCCTGATGCCCAGCTAACTTGGGCAGAGCAACAGCTGAGTAGCGCAGCGGCTCAAGCTGCCAAATTCCGAATTGCCATTGGTCACCTGCCACTGTATGCGATTTCCCAAGGACGCGATCGCTACGGCGAAATCCTTAATAATGCTGATCAACTCCAGGCATTATTAGAGCGCCACCATGTCCATACCTACATGAGTGGTCACCACCACGCTTACTACCCTGGCCATGCTGGCGATCTGCAGCTATTACACACGGGAGCCCTGGGCAGCGGTCCCCGCACCTGGCTCGATCGCACTGATGCTGCCATGCAAACCATGACCGTACTAGACTTCTTCTTTGATACAGACGAGACCGTCTACACCACCTACAACATGAATCGTATGGAGCTGGTGGATACACGCACATTACCGCGTCAAATCGTTGGCCCCACTGGACGTGTACTAAGAAACGACATTGACTTAGCCGACCTAACGCCTGAAGAACAGGCGCAGAGCTATGTTCGGAGTGATAACTAGGTAATTTCCCGGTATTTCTTGTCAGGGGGTGCAGACTAAATTTATACGGAATTAGCCGCAAAATCACGTATAACGGAAAGTTGTGCCAATAATTTGCCTCTAAAGGCAAATTATTCATAATTCATGCCCTCTATGGTGGTTAAGCAAATTCGCTCGTGGCAGATTCCCCCAGGCGTGCCGAGGAAGCCGGCCGCACTGATGCTTGGAACAACTGTCCGCTTAACCATTGAATACGATGGTCATGGATACTGTTTACTCGTCGCAGAACTTGACGGCGACTATGTCCTTAGTGAATGGCATCCCTCCCTCAAAGCGGCTGAACAAGAAGCAGCCGAGTTATTTGGACCCAGGAAAAGGGATTGGGAAACGGTGGGCATGCAATAAACCCGGTGTAGGGGCATCCCATGGAACGCCCCTACACCGGGTTATAAATGGATGACCTAGCCTCCTAACTGAAACCCAGATAGGGCTGCCGAGGAGGTGCGGGCTGGATCCAGCTTAAATACGACCGTTGCCAGGGGAGGCAGAGTTAAATCCAAGGAATAGGGACGGTTATGGTAAGCCCAGTCGTCGGACCATTTGCCGCCCAGATTACCCATGTTGCTGCCGCCAAATTCGCGGGCATCGCTATTAAAGATTTCACGGTAGTATCCCTTCGCGGGGACACCGACGCGATAGTGACTGTGGGGCTGTGGGGTGAAGTTGCAAACGGTGACAATAAACTCACCGCTGTCCTTAGCCCGACGGATAAAGGCAACGACGCTGTGGTTGTTGTCGCTACAGTCGACCCACTCAAAGCCTTGCTGGTCGAAGTCCTGGGTATAAAGGGCAGGCTCATTGCGATAGGTGGCATTGAGCTGCTCCATAAAGGTCTTCATCTGAGCGTGGGGCTCATGCTGAAGCAGATCCCATTGCAGGTCTCCCCACACATTCCACTCACTCCATTGGGCAAACTCCATCCCCATAAATAGGGTCTTTTTGCCTGGGTGGGTAAACATGTAGGTGTAGAGACAGCGCATGTTGGCCATCTTTTGCCAGTCGTCACCCGGCATTTTGCCAATCATGTTGCTCTTGCCGTGGACCACTTCATCGTGGGACAGGGCCAGCATAAAGTTCTCGCTAAAGGCGTACCAGATGCTAAAGGTGACGTTGTTCTGGTGGAACTGACGGAACCAGGGGTCCATGCCGAAATAGTCCAGCATGTCGTGCATCCAACCCATATTCCACTTGAGGTTAAAGCCTAGACCGCCTGCATAGGTGGGCCAGGACACCATTGGCCAGGAGGTGGATTCTTCTGCAATGGAGAGAATGCCGGGGTAGTAGCTAAACAACAGATGGTTGACCTGGCGTAAACAGTCAGCTGCTTCAATGTTTTCACGACCGCCGTACTCGTTGGCCACCCACGCACCGGGCTTACGGTTGTAGTCCAGGTAAAGCATGGAGGCGACAGCGTCTACGCGAATGCCATCGATGTGATACTTATCAAACCAAAAGAGGGCATTGGCCACTAAGAAGTTACGCACTTCATTGCGGCCATAGTTAAAGACTAAAGTGCCCCATTCCTTGTGCTCACCTTTGCGGGGGTCAGCATGTTCGTAGAGGTGAGTGCCGTCAAAGAAGGCAAGACCGTGGCCATCCTTGGGAAAGTGACCGGGTACCCAGTCTACTAGGACACCAATGCCATTCTGGTGACACTGGTCGATAAAGTACATCAGGTCCTCAGGGGAACCGTAGCGGGAGGTGGCCGCATAGTAGCCGGTCACCTGGTAACCCCAGGAACCATCGAAGGGATGCTCGGCAACGGGTAGCAGCTCAATGTGGGTAAAGCCCAGTTGCTTTACATAGGGAATCAGCTTATCGGCCAGCTCGCGGTAGGTGAGGAAGCGAGCACCGGGTTTTAGGTCAGCAACGGCAACGACTGGGGCCTCTGTCCCATCGGCCTGTTGGGCAGGATTGTCCGAGGCTTCATGCATCCAGGAACCTAGATGCAGCTCGTAAACTGATACGGGTTGGGACATGGGGGCCTGGTGGCGACGGGTCTCCATCCAGGATTCGTCTTGCCACTGGTAGCTGTCGAGATCCGTCACAATCGAGGCGGTCTTGGGCCGGACCTCTTGCTGGAAACCATAGGGGTCAGACTTTTCGTAGATATGACCTTCGTGGTTTTTGATTTCGTACTTGTAGGCAGCGCCCACGCTTACTTCAGGGATAAACAGCCCCCAGATGCCACCGCAGCCAATGCTCATCTGATGCTGGCGACCGTCCCAGCTATTGAAATCACCTAAAATTGATACATTTCGGGCATTGGGTGCCCATACAGCAAAGTAGACACCTGCAACACCCTCAATGGTGGCGGGATGTGCACCTAGCTTTTCATAAATACGGTGGTGGTTGCCTTCCCCAAATAGATGGGCGTCATACTCGGTCACCAGCGGTGACTTGAAGGCATAGGGGTCATACACTACACACTCATGACCATCAGCTTTGTAACGTAGCTGGTAGCTAGCTAGGTCATCGACATCAAGCACACATTCAAAAAAGTCGCCATGATGGTCGTTTACCATTGGCACTTCTTGACGATTATCGGGCAGTACAACCCAGGCAGTGTCGGCTTTTGGCAGATAGGCACGCACAGTCCAAACGTCTTTGCCATCTATCTCAATGCGATGGGGACCGAGAACGTCAAAGGGATTGTGGTGGTAGTTGCCGACAATCCGGTCAATTTGCTCTGGGGCCGTTGTTAATGCCATAGAAGTCTAAACCTAACCGTATATAAAACGTACTTTTAAAGAGGGTGGTGCGCTAAACCGCCATCTTTGCGATCGCAAAGCCCTGCGTTTGAATGCAAAGCCCTTGACCCATGCAAAGACTATGAAGCTTAGGTTAACAGACGTTCCTTACCGGAATTATTTCCATAGCCAGGTCTGTGGAGCGTTAACCTAAATGGTTGTCCTCCACTTTACATTACTTTACAGCAAATTCCTTGACGAGCTCTTTATAGAAACTGCGCACAAATCTAGAGGCTGCCGCTGCTGTACAAAGCTTATCGTTTTCGTTTGGTCTCGCAAATTTGTAGTGCAATCTTAAAAGATGAACTTTGCCCTTCTCGAAGGATTTACTCATTAACGAAAAATACTTATCACAGCAAAGTCTCATTGCCTATTTCTGACTCCCCAGAGCTATGGCAAAAACGGAATCACCGGCTTAAACGCTCGACGGGCCTGAAGTAAGAAAATGATGTAGCGAATCTCAGAATTTAGGGTGAGCGTCGTTTGAGGAGCTGCTAGCTCTGTCTGCAGTTGAGCATAGTCGGCAGGGGATAGGGGGCTACCGTCTAATGGGGAACGGGCATCAAAAATGATTTCAGTTCGCAGTATTTCTTCTGGCACATCCTCAGGAGACGGCAGCACAATCTGATCTATATTGACGGCTGGAGTTTCCGCAGGATCGCCAATCGGCGGATGGGGTGGCTGAGGTTGGGCTAAGCCTTGATAACTGAGGCTTGACCACAGTCCAAAACAGCCAATACCAACACCCAGGGCTTTGAGCCAGGGCACCCTCGTTATGGATAAAAACTGTCCGTTATAGTTGTGCATTACTTACTAAAGATTGCTGCTGTAGGCAGCGCCAAGGAGTTCTATGCCTAGCTTTTCCATATTTAGTTTACGCGGTTGTCAGATAAATGATTTGCTGCGTGGATTATCCCACCGTTCAAACTACATGGCATGGGGGGCGGCCCTGGCCCTGTTGACCTACATTACACCCGCTGCAGCGCAAACGATTCTTGAGGAAAGCGTTGAATTCAAGCCGACCCAGGATACTTACACCTTTACGAGTGAAGCTGGACAAGCCGTCATCATTGAAATGGTGAGCGAGGAGTTTGATACGTTTATCACGTTACTAAGTCCATCCGGGGAAATTTTGGAGCAAAATGACGACTACAATGGCACTCCTCAGGCCACGATCGTCATGAAGCTACCGGAAAGTGGCGAGTATACGGTACTAGCTGGTTCCTTTTATGGCCAGTTGGGAGGCAACTATCGGATTTCGGTGAAACCGGCTACGGATTTTCAGCAGGTGTATGACCGGGCGTTAGAGCTGATGCAGTCTGAGGACTATAGCGAAGCAGCAGAGGCCTACGAAGCGGCCATCGTTTTGAAACCCAATGATCCGAATTCGTACCTGGGTAGAGCGGATGCTTTACTGCGGCAGCAGGCGTTACTCCTGAATGAGGAGTTTAGTGGTCCGAATGATTTGCCCTCAGAAATCCGGGCAGATATTGTGGAAAATTATGAAAAGGCGGCTCGACTGTTTGCCGCTGCAGGGGAGCAGGAGTTTTCTGCACTGATCCTGGAGCAGGCTGAGTTTGTACGTACTGGCGAAGATCCACAGGCCCCAGTAAATTAATGGCGCTCAAATCAGTCGCTTAAAGCTGATAGCGCTTAGCATTAATACACTTCAACTTTGTTAGATTTACTGAAAATTGGTCGTGGCTTCACACAATTACTAAAACCTTCCGGATAGATGTCGGTCTTTAAGAATGTGTGAATGAGTAGATGAACCTTGACATATCCCTCACAGATACTGCGAGGGATTTTTTTTGCCTAATTTTAGGCATGCCTGGTTTATTACCCATACTGACTACCGCCTACTCCCAAACCCCTTTATCGAATAGGTACTGATAGGCATCAGCCGTATCTTCAGGCTGATATTCCGTGAATAAGTTGGGTGGAAATCGGTTCACATACTGCTCAAAAATGGGGCGATATAAGTCCATATGTACCATGGGTGGCCGATGACGTGAACGAAAATCGGCTATGGGTATTGTGACCGTCACTATGGTTTCATGCTCTGAGTTGGCTTCTTTGAGTAAGCTGCCCCGTGGATCAAAGATTGCAGAACCACCACTACCCCCGTTATCTGGAAAAAATCCTGGATTGTTAGGGGAAATGGCATTGTTAACCACAGCTGTATACACACCGTTGTAGAGCGATGTGGCCTGGATATCAACAGGGTTAAAGCCTCCCGTTGCAGTGCGTAGAATCAGTTCTGCCCCCTTCATGGCAAACGCTCGGAAAAGCTCTGGCTCTCGCTGGACAGAACTGGTGGCAATGTTGCCAATGGGGGTACGGGTTACTGGAATAACGGCATCCATGCCGTACATCTCCACATATTGATCCAGCACATCGTAAATAGTCGTTGTAAAGAGTTCAAACCCTGGTCCAAAGACCCCTTTGATATTGCGAGCTTTCCAATGTTTGTCAACGATAGTGCCATCGGGACCCATAATCGTCGTGATCGACAATAAGTGATTGGGCCAGTTCTCATCTCTCACATAGGAACCAAAAACAATGTAGCACCCATATTCATTAGCTTTTTTCCCAATGGCCTCGGTCTCTTCACCCGGTATTTCAATCGCCACTTTAAGCGCATCTTGACGATTCCACCGGTTGGAGTAGCCTGTAATGGGAAACTCATGGAAAAATAGTAAATCTTTGGGACCACCCCAGTTGTTAGCAGCGTCGATCAGCTCTAGCATATGGTCCAAATTGTCTTGGCGAGTTTTATCTAACTGGCTAGGGTCTACACCCCGAATGCGAGACTGTACTACACCTAATCTGATCGCTGGCTTAATGAGGTCAACTTTGGCATAGTTTCCGTCTGTTGGTACGCTGACCTCACTAGAGTCTGAGGGCTGTATAGCAGCAATATCACTCGTTTTCTCAGCAGCTTCTCCCGGTCTTGCCTGATGACTAACGGTCGTCACCCCCAAAGCGGATATCCCCGCAAGTACGGTACGACGAGAAAAGGCTTTACAATTCTTTTCCATTGCATGCATACCCCAATTGCCAAAAATCTAAGTTTACGACCAGAGGCGCATTCATTTGATGTAATGGACGTATCATTAAGAGTCGCTATGCGAGTGCTCTTTTGAAATCAACTCACAATCGTCTCAACACGTTAGCGCTTGGACCCGTTCTACTGATTGGAGTTATAGCGCTAGTTAGCTTTTTTATCAATGTCAAAGCTATGCTCCTACTTCAGTCTGCCTTTACTCCAGAGACTGACTGGGCAGCCGATTTTCAACACGTTACTCAGGGGATGCTTGCCAAAATCTTATTTCCAGTAGATTACAGTAATCCTGAGTTAACAGGCATCGATTTCTTTAAGCTGACATCTCGTTATGTCTCTCAAAATAATCAGATTGTGTTGTGGTTATCTTTAGCCGAGATTATTTTGGTCAATACGCTGCGTAGCTTACGCCGAATGCCTGTGTTGCGTAAATCAGTCAGTATTGTCTTTTGGATAGTGATGCTCGCTACGTTTGTTGTGTCTCGTCTGAGTGAATCTTTTGGCGGTTTTTAGTCTAAGCCAAATACCCCCTAGTTCCTCAGACTGCTAGCTGGGCAATTATTTCAACCCGCGATGAAACTTCAGAATTTTCGCAACATCCGCTTCAAGGCTTGTTTCGCTGAGTTTTCAGTAATCCAAGGGCTATCGCTGTTACGATTAGTTATTCATCCTACCTATCGGCAATGGCAAACTACGTTTATATAGCAACGAGTCTCGATGGGTTTATTGCTACCGCCGATGGCGGTGTGGACTGGCTTGACGAGATCCCCAATCCTGAGCAAAGTGACTTTGGCTATGCTGAGTTTATCGGCCGTGTTGATGCCATTGTCATGGGGCGCAACAGTTTTGAAAAAGTCCTGACGTTTGGCTCCTGGCCATACGAAAAGCTGGTTTTTGTTTTGAGCAATAGCTTAAAACATGTCCCTGAGAATTTAGTAGACAAAGTCGAAATTATTGGTGGTGACAATCTCAAAACACTCGTAAATCATTTAGATGAACGTGGATATCACAATCTATACATCGACGGTGGTCGTACAATTCAAAGCTTCCTGGCAGAAGACATGATTGACGAGCTGATTATCACCCGAGTACCAATATTGTTAGGAGATGGTATTTCTCTATTCGGTAGGCTTACAGAGAAGCTACCGTTCAGACACCAAAAAACAGAGATATTGAATAATACCTTGGTTAAGAGTTCTTATATTCGGCTTAGAGAATAATTGACAGCCAGAAGTTATCGAACAACCTGGAAAACTTTAATAACCTTAAAAGCATCGCAACTATAGCTGCCTTTGGAAAGCAATGATCTTGGCTGTTGCATGGTTCTTACTGTTCTGCAAATGTTTGAGATGTTTTGTGATTAACCTCATTGAGTTGTAAAGAATGCCCATACAACTCAATATGTCTCGCCTTCTACCTAAGCTAGAATTTCAGGACTGTTATTGCGGAGAGGGTTTTTCATGAGCACAGAATACGGTTTGGGGACAAAATGTCTACACGCAGGTCAAGCACCCGATCCGACTACAATGGCTCGTGCTGTGCCCGTCTATCGCACTACGGCCTATGCCTTTCGGGATACGGAGCATGCGGCTAATCTGTTTGCTCTCAAAGAATTGGGCAACATTTATACGCGGTTGATGAACCCCACCCATGATGTTCTAGAAAAGCGGGTGGCGGCGATTGAAGGAGGGGCGGCGGCCCTGGCAGTGGCCTCTGGAACCAGTGCTATTTTCTACAGCATTATCAATATTTGTCAGGCTGGGGATGAAATTGTTTCTGCCAATACCCTGTATGGTGGCACCTACACCATGTTTAAGGACATCTTGCCGCAGTTTGGTATTAAGGTGAACCTGGTTGATCCCCGTGATCCTGAAAATTTTCGTTCGGCGATTACGGAGCAGACTAAGCTGGTGTTCTGTGAGACGGTGAGTAATCCAGGGTTGGAAGTGTCGGATTTGGCTGCGATCGCAACTATCGCCCACGACAACGGCATCCCCCTGATTGTCGATAGCACCTTTACCACCCCCTACCTGATTCGTCCCCTAGAACACGGCGCTGATATCGTTGTCCATTCCCTAACCAAATGGATGGGGGGACATGGTACCGGCATTGGTGGCATCATGGTGGACTCCGGCAAATTTGACTGGGCATCGGGTAAGTTTCCCCTGATGAGCGAGCCTGACGCCAGCTATCACGGCCTCCGATTTGCCCATGACCTGGGCCCCTTAGCCCCCATCGCCTATACCCTGCGGATGCGGCTGGTACCTCTGCGGAATCTAGGAGCCTGCATCTCCCCAGACAATGCCTGGATCTTCCTCCAAGGCATCGAAACACTGCACCTGCGGATGCAGCGCCACTGCGAAAATGCCATGGCCGTTGCCGAGTTTCTGCAACAACATCCAGACGTGGAATGGGTCCGCTATCCCGGTTTAGAGACAGATAAAGCTCACGCAGTCGCCAAACGCTATCTGAAAAAAGGCTATGGAGCCATGGTTGTCTTTGGGATTAAAGGGGGAGCCGACGCCGGTAAGAAATTTATTGAACGGCTTGAGTTGTTCTCTCACCTGGCCAATGTAGGCGATGCTAAGAGTTTAGCCATTCATCCGTCATCCACCACCCACTCTCAGCTATCAGAGGCTGACCTACAGAGTGCAGGCATCGCTCCTGAGCTAATTCGTCTGGCCATTGGCATTGAGGATGTAGATGACATTATCGGCGATCTGAAGCAGGCATTGGCTGCTAAGTAGTCAGATGAGTATTGGCCCAATCCAAACCCAGTTTTTTCACCTCAATGCACCCTTTCCCTTAGATTCAGGAGAATCTTTTGACACGATTACCCTGGCCTATGAAACCTATGGCACCCTCAACAGCGATGCCAGTAATGCCATTCTGGTACTGCATGCCCTCACCGGCAGTCAACATGCTGCTGGTATTAACAACTCAATACCAGGTGTAGATCCGCTCTGGACCGATGACTGTGTCCTAGGTTGGTGGGATACCTTTATTGGGCCAGGCAGGGCATTAGATACAGATCGCTATTTTGTCATTTGTATCAATTACTTGGGGGGATGTTACGGATCGACAGGGCCTCGTTCCACCAATCCATTAACAGGCAAATCCTATGGCAGTCAGTTTCCCCAGGTGAGTGCTTGGGATGTTATTCGCAGTCAGCTATGTTTGTTGGACTCCCTAGGCATTGATTGTTTGCACGCCGTCATTGGTGGTTCCGTAGGGGGCATGCTATCAATTTTATTAGCCACCCGCTGTCCCCATCGGGTCAAAAATGTCTTACCGATGGCCACAGGATTGGAAACAACTGTGCTGCACCGCGTGCACAACTTTGAACAGATTCTCGCGATTCGTAATGATCCAAAGTTTCAAGGCGGGGATTATTATGAGGGACCATCGCCAAAGGATGGTTTGTTATTAGCTCGGATTATTTCCCATAAGACCTTTGTGTCGTTGGCTGTCATGGCCAAACGGGCCAGGCAAGAAATCACCATCAAACAACCCATTGGACATTTCTATGAACTGTCTAACCCGATTGAATCCTATATGTTTTACCAGGGGAAGAAATTTGCAGAGCGCTTTGATGCCAATAGCTATTTGCGAATTATGGACATGTGGCAACGGTTTAGCCTCAATGCCCAGCAGCCTGATTTATTTAAGGATTGCGGCCATCAGCAGTATTTGATTTTTAGTGTCGACTCTGATGTTTGTTTTTATCCAGAAGAACAGAAGGTCATTGTCCAGGCCTTAGAGGCAGCCCAGATGAATGTGAAGCATATTACGGTGCACTCTGACAAAGGCCATGATTCATTTTTATTAGAGCCAGATCTCTATGCACCGTATATTCACTTTATCCTTGAGCAATGACTCGTTAGAGCAGACTTTTCTGGTAACTGTAGTTTTGAGTACAGTCAGTCCTATATTTCACGCGTAGACTACTTTAAGTCAAGCATGAAGCATAGATTTTTATCACTCCTATGCAAGGGCGTTACTAATTTACGGGCCTCAGGTGTATTGTTCCTGGAGTTAAGGGTTGGGTTATCTTGCAATCTTTAATTTTTAGAACGGCTGCCAGGCATTCGTGATGTTAGTAACGCTGTTTTTTTTACTGCCTGTGCTTTAGCCCGAAAGGGTAGTCATACCAGCAATAATTCATTTTAATTTAACTATTCTCCCAAGCCGGTCAAATTTTGGACTCAAATAATTCGCGTTTGGTATATCTGCTATCTATTTCGGTAAGGGGTGTTCAGTAGGATCATGCAGTTGGTCCCCCATAAAAAAATATGAGTGGAAATGCAAGTCGAGTTCAAGCAATTAGCCAAATTGTCAATAGGAAGCCGTTGCCCCCCAAGACCGCTGCCAGTCTTGAGGAAATTTGGGCAGAGAATGTCTTTAATCTGCCAAAAATGAAGGCCACTTTGCCTAAGGCAATATTTAAATCAATTAAAAAAACAATTGTTACTGGGGAAAAGTTAGATCCCTCCATTGCTGATGCCGTTGCCAATGCAATGAGAGATTGGGCCATATCTAAGGGGGCACTCTACTATGCCCACGTGTTTTATCCTATGACTAACCTAACTGCTGAAAAGCATGATGGTTTTATCTCTCTCCAAAGTGACGGTACAGTCATTTCAGAATTTTCCGGTAAGTTATTAGTTCAGGGTGAGCCGGATGGATCGTCCTTTCCCAATGGGGGGATTCGTGGCACCTTCGAAGCCCGAGGTTATACTGCCTGGGATGTGACTAGTCCGGCCTACATTATGGATACAGACAACGGCGCTACGTTGTGTATCCCCACCGTATTTGTCTCCTGGACTGGGGAAGCCCTGGATAAAAAAGTACCACTTTTACGCTCTATTGCAGCGATGGACAAATCGGCTAATAAGGTTTTGTCACTGCTGGGAAATACTGAGATTGCCCATGTCAACTCCAGCTGTGGGGCTGAGCAAGAATACTTCTTGGTTGATGCCAATTTTGCCAGTCAGCGTCCCGATCTTCTCTTAGCCGGTCGTACACTGTTTGGTAAGCCTCCGGCCAAAGGACAGGAGTTTGACGATCATTACTTTGGTGCGATTCCAGAACGGGTGCAGGTATTTATGCAAGATGTGGAGGAAACTCTCTACAAGTTAGGTATTCCTGCTAAAACTCGTCATAACGAAGTGGCACCGGGACAGTTCGAGATTGCCCCCTACTTTGAAGCGGCCAATGTGGCTAGTGACCACCAGCAGATGATTATGACGGTGTTGCGTCACACGGCTAAAAAACATGGCTTTGTCTGCCTGCTCCATGAGAAACCCTTTGCCGGTATCAATGGTTCTGGTAAGCACGTTAATTGGTCGGTGAGCAACTCTACCCAGGGGAACCTGCTGGATCCGGGTGACTCACCCCATGAGAATGCTCAATTTTTGGTGTTCTGTGGTGCTGTGATTCGGGGTGTGCATAAGTATGGTCCGTTGATGCGGGCAGCGATCGCAACTGCCAGCAACGACCATCGCCTGGGAGCCAACGAAGCCCCCCCGGCGATTATGTCAGTGTACCTGGGCACCCAGCTAGAAGAAGTCTTTAACCAAATCAAAACCGGCTCCATTAGCGAATCCAAAAAGAAAGGCGTCATGGATTTGGGTGTGGATGTATTGCCATACTTGACCAAAGATGCGGGCGATCGCAATCGCACCTCTCCCTTTGCCTTTACCGGTAACCGCTTTGAATTTCGAGCAGTGGGTTCAAGTCAATCGGTATCAGGTCCACTGATCGTTCTGAATACCATGTTGGCTGATTCCCTAGACTGGATCGGCAATCGTCTGGAGACCGAACTCTCTGGTGATACAGAACTCAACACCGCTATTCTCACGGTGCTCAAAGAGGTGATGGAGCAACACGGTGACGTTGTCTTTGGCGGTAACGGTTACTCTGAGGAATGGCACAAAATAGCAGTTGAGGAGCGGGGTTTGGCTAACTTGCCCACCACTGCCGATGCCCTGCCCGTTCTGCAAGAAGAATATATTGGTGATCTGTTCCAAAAGACAGGTGTGCTGACCCCGGTTGAACTGGAAAGCCGTTTTGAGGTGTATGCCGAGCAATATATTCTCTCGATTGAAGTAGAGTCTAAGCTGGTAATGGATATGGCTAAGACTCAGATCTATCCAGCAGCGGTTGGCTATTTGTCTAAGCTGTCGTCCACTATCTCAAGCTTAGAAAGTCTGGGTGTTTCTCTTGAGAAGGGGAGTGCTCAAAAAGTGGCGGACCTGACTAACTCTATGGTGGGGGCTGTGACAAAGTTGGGTGACGCCCTAGGGAAGCATGACTTTGGTAGTACGGGGGAGCACATGACCTACTGTGCGTCTGCACTACGTCCGTTGATGGATGAAGTCCGCGAGTATGCTGATGTCCTGGAAGGCGAAATCGCTGATGAATTCTGGCCTCTACCGACTTACCAGGAGATGCTGTTTATTAAGTAGTACCCAATCCGAAATCATTAACCCCGATTCAAACAAAGGGGTTTCGTCGGGTCTGTGCCTTGTGCCAGCCCAACGATCCTGGATGCTACCAACCAGGATTTCGTATAAGTTTGTTCTGCAATGTCAAAATGTGGTTTATTTTTGAGGCAAGGTATCCTCCTTGCCTCTTTTTTATGCGCCTTAAACGTTAAAGACTGCCATGGCAATAAGCACTATGATCACGTTATTTGGCACCATGTTTGTGTTAGCCATTATTCCTAGTCCCAGTGTTTTTGCCGTTGTCGCTAGATCGATTGCATCAGGATTTATCCATGGTGCTATTACGACTGCGGGGATTGTGGCTGGGGATTTTATCTTTCTTCTGCTGGCAATCCTGGGATTATGGACTATTGCTGAGACCAATGCATTGTTCCTGGTGAAGTATCTGGGGAGTGCCTATCTCATATATCTAGGCATCGTGACGTGGCGAGCTAAACCCAGACAACAAGAAATCAAAGGGATTAAGGACGTCTCTTGGCTGTCCAATTTTATCTGTGGTCTGCTGATCACCCTGAGCGATCCAAAAGCTAAGTGCTTATGCAAAATTAATTACAAACTCTTCTCCAAAGCCTGCCAATATCTTTTCAACCTCTGCAACTAGACTT
>NZ_JADOES010000059.1 GCF_018739885.1 Leptothoe spongobia TAU-MAC 1115
ATCTACAGTGATGGATTGATTTGAAATTTACCATAGTTCCTCACACCATTTTCTCTCCTGAGGAAATAGACAGCTACTATTTATCAGCCCATGGAAGGGAAACGATACGACGAAATTGGCTATATGGTTGATACCTATGAAAAGTTATCTAATCTGATTGGCAAATATAGCCGAACCTTAGAGCAAAAGGTTCAAGAACGTACCACCCAGCTGGCTTCCGCCAATGATGAAATTACACACTTAAACCAGCAGCTAACGGCTGAAAATGTAAGAATGTCAGCCGAACTAGAGGTGAGTCGACAGCTACAAGAGCTCATTCTGCCAAAGGATCAAGAACTCAAACAAATCAACCAGTTGGATATTGCCACCTTTATGGAACCTGCAGAGGAATTTGGCGGCGACTACTATGATGTGTTGCAATTTAATGGACGGACTCAAATTGGCATTGGTGATGTAACAGGACATGGTCTGGAGAGCGGCATGCTCATGCTCATGGCTCAAACAGCCGTAAGGACATTGTTGCTCCACGGTGAATCTGATTCTGAAAAAGTATTGAATACGCTCAATCAAACTATCTATGCCAATGCGCAGCGCATGAACTCTGAGCGCAATATGACCCTATCGTTGCTCGACTATAGGGCTGGGAAAGTATGTCTAACGGGGCAGCACGAAGAGGTCATTATTGTTCGCAACAGTGGCGATGTGGAGTGTATTGACACCATCGACTTAGGGTTTCCCTTGGGGTTAGAGTCAGACATCTCTGAGTTTATTAACCAAACCCAGCTTGAAATCGCCCCTGGTGATGGTCTGGTTCTTTATACAGATGGCATTACCGAGGCTGAGAATACCCAGGGTACCCATTATGGGTTACCACGTCTATGTGAGCTGGTGAAAAGTCACTGGTATCTGACAGCTGAGGAGATTCGCAGACAGGTGATTCAGGATGTCCAAACTCACATTGGTAGTCAAAAGGTCTTTGACGATATCACCTTACTTGTGTTGAAACGACCGATGCAGCCAGCGGTGAACTTAGTTTGATATTAAGTTGTCGTTTGATATTAAGCCGCCAACCGTAGAATCAGCCACTATTCTTTTGCCGATTGTGCGGTGAATGCCTAAATTATCCCTATAGAAAATATTCTATGTCTTCAACATCATTCACTAAGCGGATAGCCCGCTGGAATCGCCTCTATCACCGATGGATTGCGATCGCAATTGCCATTCCCATGATATTTATCATCACCACTGGTATCTTTTTACAGATTAGAAAACCAATTGACTGGATCCAACCACCAACCACCAAAGGCAGTCAGAAATATCAGCCAACAGCTTCCCTAGAACAAATTTTGACTCAGGTAAAATCTGTTCCAGCAATGCAGGTAACCGGCTGGGAAGATATCAAACTCTTAGATCTACGCCCTAACAAAGGGATTATCAAAGTTCGCAACCATGATCAGCTAGAAACCCAGGTTGACGCAGCCACTGCAGAGGTTTTACAAACAGCACAGCGGCGCAATGACTTTGTGGTAAAAATGCACGATTTTTCTGCCTGGCATGCACGCCTATGGCTAGGGCTACCGGTTAGGGTAGGGTTCTTAGTTCTCTTTTTGACTGGGGTTTATCTCAATATCAAAATGACGCCAGTGCGCCTCAAAACTCTATTTCAGAAAAGCTCAAAGCGGACAACACAAACTGCTCAGACTGCCACGACCAATGTCACCACCCATATCCCTCAGGCGACTGCAAAAGACGGACGACCATTACGATTACGCCTCAAATCCTGGCTTTTGACCTATCACTATTGGCTGGGCTGGGTTGTTATGATTCCCTGGGCATGTGTCATTTTTAGTGGGTTGCTACTCCAGGTACGCTATGAAGTCCCCTGGGTGATGCCTGTTCTACAACAGGGGCAAGGCACAGTGCCCAAGATCGAGTTTCCTCAAGTGTTAGAAACAGCTCAACAACTTCCAGAATATGGAGTTGAAGAGTGGAAAGATGTGTGGCGTGTTTATGTCTATCCCAACCAAGGAGTGACGACTATCCGAGCTGAAAATCGTCAAGAATTTCAAATAGATTCATCCACAGGAGATGTATTACAGGTCGCGACTCGTCGTACAGATTGGCTAGAAGATATTCACGAGGGCAAATGGCATGATTTAAACCTGTGGCTATTTTTACCCATTCATATATTATCGCTGTTTTTATGGTTAACAGGAACTGCTGTGGCCTATAACCGCTAACAGCTTTGATAACAATATTTCCAAGACAAAATGCAACTTAGAGTTTAACTATGGTGACCAAAATATTTGGTGAATTTAGAGAAAATATACCGAAAACGTATCATGAATATTTGGAACTAGGATTTTCCCCCACATCACTCTCCGTTCAACAGCGCTGGCGTAACAATGGTCTATCTGCCGACTTTGTAGCAGACTACTTGACCACGTTTCTTCCAGTTTATGATGCCGACGGTAACAATCTTGAGAAACAACGAGATGTCAAAAACACTATCAACTACATTGCTAACGAACTGCTAGAAAATGCAATGAAGTTTAACTATGAACCATCAGAAGAACCGATCAAGTTTAATCTACACCTACTACAAGAGCCGTCAACGACAGTTGTTTTAGCCGTTACCAACGGCATCTCTCCAGATAGCCTTAAAAAGCTACAAGCTTTCATTCAGGACTTGCTTGCTTCAGATCCTGATGAATTTTATATCCGCCAGATTGAAAAGATTGCCAGGGACGAAATCGTTGCTAATTCCGGCATGGGGTTTATCACCATGCAAAATGACTATCAAGCTCATTTAGGTTGGAAGTTTAGTCAATCTGACCATCAAGCAAAAAATTTGACCGTGACAACGATGGTTCAGCTTAAGTTTTAGAATCACCTGCACGCAACACTTTTTTGATTAATGATCATATCTAAGCCACAAGAAGGGGTAAAAACAATGGATATTCGAGCAATTGAAGGAGAAAATTACTTAGTTCAATGTGATGAACAAACGGCCACCATCACCTTTGAAGGGTCTCTACGCTTGAGTGGTCCCGATGCTTATGCACCTATTGCTCAACTCATGCGGGATCTACTAAAGCAGGGACCCGAGCTAATTAAACTAAACCTGAGGGACTTAAGGTTTCTCAACAGCTCGGGTATCAGTATGATTTCCAAATTTGTAATTAGGGTTCGTTCAGAAAAAACAGTTAATATGATTGTTGTGGGTAGTCAAAATACACCCTGGCAGGGAAAATCTCTAAAAAATTTGCAGCGACTGTTACCTAGCCTGGAGATTATTTTAGATTAGTGGACTTGGGAAACAAAATTGATTAGGCTCCACTATCAGATGTACAGACGCTGCATGAAACGTCTCTCCAGCATTAATTTTTGGCTCTTATAAAATCCTTATCCCTTACTTTTTGGGCTTACTTTTGAGTAAAGGCCCATACACCATTCCAGGGTTGGAGCATGGCCTGCTGAGTCAATTGCTGAATTCGTTCTAGATATAGCTGCACTGTCTTATCATTAGGGTTGATCTGCAACACTGCCTCAAAGCATGCCTCAGCCTTACTCCAGTCTCCATCGTGATAGAAGTGTCGTCCCTGTTGATACATAGGCAATGTTTCTAACTTTAGCCTACGCACAGTTTCGACCTCTACATCTAACACTTCATAGATTGTGATGGGTTCCTGGCGACCTTTGACAATAATGCGATCTAGCAATCGGACTGAATACTTCTCTGGGTGGTTTAGCTTGAGAATGACATCTTCTGAAATCAAAAACGAGACGCCATAGTACTTGGTCAAGCCTTCTAGACGGGCTGTAAGATTGACGTTGTCAGAGACTGCATCAGCCTGCATGCGATTGGATTCTCCCACCATACCCACCATCATATGTCCGGCATGCAGGCCAATACCTACCTCCAGGGGGGGATGCCCCTCGGTCTGTCGAT
The DNA here is from genome assembly GCF_018739885.1 of Leptothoe spongobia TAU-MAC 1115. GTDB lineage: Bacteria > Cyanobacteriota > Cyanobacteriia > Phormidesmidales > Phormidesmidaceae > Leptothoe > Leptothoe spongobia. Next base: position 3,953 of record NZ_JADOES010000059.1, read on the forward strand.
GTTGATTGTATGTTCTGATTTGGCGCACTTTAGCAATGCCCGCCTGCAGAGCATCATCCACACCATCAGGAAAGACGGCCATCATACCGTCACCTAGATATTTGACAATAAAACCATTATGTTTACGAATTTCTGGACTGACTCGCCGTAAATAGGCATTCACAAAGTCAAAGTTCTCTTGAGGCGTCATTTGTTCAGAGAGGGTGGTAAATGAGCGAATATCAGAAAACATAATCGCCATTTCTTTGCTGACATGATCCCCTAGCTGAATATCGAGAATACTATCTCGTTGTAGAAAGGTTAAATATTCGGGTGGAATAAAACGACTATAGGCCTCTAATAATGCAGAGAGATGGGCATTGGCCTCCACCAATTTTTGCTCCTGTCGTTTGACAGATTGTACAGTCTCCGAAAATACCTGGGCTAGATTACCGAGTTCATCGGAGCGGGACGCCGTTGTGGTCAAACTATTGGGATGAAATGTATCGTTTTGGACCGTAATGGCAGCGGCAGTAATTGTTTTTACCTGCTCGATATAGTCTGCCATTTCTCGATTTTGATCTTCAAGAGCGTTTTCGAGAATGGTTGAATGCTCAGTAACAATCTCTACCAATGATTGCAGATCATCATTGTCCGCTTGTAACGCTTCATTAGCTATGCGCAATTTGGTGAGCTCAGCGTCCTCAGGGCTTTGGGTACAGGGATTTGCAGTTGATCGCTTAAGGTTCATATGGAACGCAGGCATAGATTAATGGGTTAGCAAGGGAAAGGCACCACTATAGTTTTTAGGACGAGCTTTCACACTATAAGCAGACGTGAATTGTGTCCTCCACAGGCCCATTATGTTGCCAACTTGAGATTGAGTACGAAGTGCCCTAAGTATCTTTGCGGACTCTACATCTAGATATTTCTAGTGCAGCATCAAATCGAAAAATTAGTGCAGCTTTTACTTTATCCATACGGATAAGAGAGAACAAAATCATGATAATAATGCTGTAGCGATAGAAGATTTACTGAGAGACTATTGGGGCAGCATTTGGTGTCAAAGTTTACTTTGGGAAATGCATCAGATATAACTATCCTGAAAACCCATGATTTTTCTAGGTATTGATTTGGGATGGCAAACGGGACCAAGCGGTGTTTGTTGCTTGACATTAGATGGGGCGAGTTTATTACTGGTCGCCCTTGATCGACTGAATACCCATAGCCAGGTGTTTGATTGGATCGATCGATTTGCGCCAGGTTCTACACCAGCCATGGTGGCTGTCGATGCTCCTACAATTATTCCCAATCCAACTGGGATGCGGCAGCCGGACCGTCTAGCTCACAAATATTTTGGCAAATATCATGCCGGTTGCTATCCAGCCAGTCAGGCTTCAGCCTTTGCCCCCCGACTACTAGCCTTTGAGCAGGGATTAACGGAGCAGGGGTTTAGCCATGCTCCGACATTAGACCCACAGCAACCGGGGCGCTATCAGATAGAGTTCTTTCCCCATCCAGCCATGGTCCATCTGTTTGGTCTTGCCCGCATTCTCAAATATAAAAAAGGTCGCATTGCCCAGCGGCGTCAGGAACTTGAGCGACTGCGATCGCTACTGCTACATCACCTTCCTAACCATACGCCTCGGTTAGAGATGAATCACCTCCCCACTATCCCAGCAGTGCCCCCTGTAGGGGGTGCTGCCCTAAAAGCGGTTGAAGATCAGCTTGATAGTATCGTCTGTGCCTATGGCGCGGCCCACTGGTGGTATTGGGGACATCAGCGCAATCAGGTCCTGGGTGACTTGGAGTCAGGCTATATCGTTGTGCCTGATCCCTATGATGTCAGAGACTATAGCCCGGCTATAGCTCCAATCGGCGATCGTTAACCGCTTCATTCCGTCCACGCTTAGCCAGACTGCTCTTTCGGGACGTAGCGATTGGCCCCGCTATAGTTGCCAACAGGCCAAAGTTTTATATTTTCGAACCTTCTCAAAGCCTTACTCTGCAACCATTTTATATGCCGAGCAGATCGGTTATTACGAGGCTGACCAACGCCATTACTCTAGCTAACTTGATAATATAGTTCTATCTACAGTCAACTTCATGTTGTTCACATTCTCCAGGTTCTTAGACAGCCAATGTCCTAAGAATTAAGGGAATGTGAATAATTTTGAAGTAATATATCTATTGCCTGGGCGGCGATGCCGTTGCCCTGACTTTTCCAAGTCTGCTTTAGCTCTGAATGGTCCTTAAACGGTCCTAAAGGTGGTCAAAAACTGTTTGGAGACGTAGTTAAACCCTAGAGAATTACCATGAAAGATCTCAGTCGTTATAGAAATATTGGCATTTTCGCCCACGTAGACGCGGGTAAGACCACCACCACTGAGCGGATCTTGAAGTTGACCGGTAAGGTACACAAGATCGGTGAGGTGCATGATGGTGCAGCCACCACGGACTTCATGGACCAGGAAAAGGAACGCGGCATTACGATTCAGTCTGCAGCCACGTCCTGCTTCTGGAATGAGCACCAGCTCAATATTATCGATACCCCTGGCCACGTTGACTTCACTATTGAGGTTTATCGTTCCCTGAAGGTACTAGACGGTGGTGTTGGTGTATTTTGTGGGTCTGGTGGTGTAGAACCCCAGTCTGAAACTAACTGGCGCTATGCCAACGATTCAGAAGTCGCCCGAATTATCTACGTTAATAAGCTAGACCGAACCGGTGCAGACTTTTACCGGGTGGTGAAGCAGGTCAATGACATACTAGCCGCTACACCTTTGGTGATGGTGCTGCCCATCGGTATTGAGAACGACTTTGTCGGTGTGGTTGACCTGTTGACTGAGAAAGCTTGGATCTGGGATGACTCCGGTGAGCCCATGAACTACGAAATCCAGGATGTCCCTGCGGACATGACGGATGATGTAGCCGAATGGCGCGAAAAGCTGATTGAGCTGGCCGTCGAGCAAGACGACACCGTCATGGAGAAATACCTCGAAGGTGAAGACGTCTCCATTGATGAGCTGAAAGCCTGTATTCGCAAGGGTACGCGTGATCTAGCATTCTTTCCCACCTACTGTGGTTCTTCCTTTAAGAACAAGGGTGTACAACTGGTACTAGACGCAGTTGTAGACTACTTGCCTAGTCCCACTGAGGTGAAACCTCAGCCTGAGGTGGATATCGAAGGTAATGAGACCGGCGGCCTGGCCCAGGTTGATCCTGAGTATCCCTTGCGGGCGCTGGCATTCAAGATTATGGATGACCGCTTTGGCGCGCTCACCTTTACTCGGGTCTATTCCGGTACTCTCAAGAAGGGTGACACCATCCTAAATACGGCTACAGGTAAAACTGAACGAGTAAGCCGTATTGTTGAGATGCATGCTGATGACCGTCAGGAAATGGATAGCGCCCAAGCGGGTGACATTGTCGCCCTACTCGGGATGAAGACCGTCCAGACCGGTCACACACTCTGCGATCCTAAGCAGCCAGCTACGCTGGAACCCATGGTCTTCCCCGATCCAGTGATTTCCATTGCGATTGAAGCCAAGGAAAAGGGTGGTTCTGAGAAGATGGGCATTGCCCTGGGCAAGATGGTTCAGGAAGATCCTTCCTTCCAGGTGGAAACCGACCAGGAAAGTGGCGAAGTCATTCTGAAAGGAATGGGCGAACTGCACCTGGATATTAAGGTGGACATCCTCAAGCGGACCCACGGTATTGAAGTGGAAGTGGGCAAACCCCAGGTGGCCTATCGTGAGTCCATCACCAAGGTGCTCAACGACAGCTACACCCACAAAAAGCAGTCTGGTGGCTCTGGTCAGTTCGGTAAGATTGAGTACACCATCGAACCCAATGAAACGGGTGCAGGCTTTGAGTTTGAGTCCAAGGTAACCGGTGGTAATGTCCCCCGTGAATTTTGGCCTGCGGTGGAAAAAGGCTTTGCCTCTAGTATGGAAAAAGGCATGCTGGCTGGATTCCCAGTGGTTGACTTTAAGGTAACGCTCACTGATGGTGGGTTCCACCCGGTTGACTCAAGTGCGATCGCATTTGAAATCGCAGCTAAAGCTGGCTACCGTCAATCCTTCGTCAAGGCCGGTCCCCAAATTCTGGAACCAATCATGGCCGTAGACGCCTTTGCCCCCGAAGACTACGTGGGTGACGTCATCGGTGACCTCAACCGTCGTCGCGGCATGATCAAATCCCAGGAACCAGGCCCCACAGGTGTACGGATCAAGGCCGATGTTCCTCTGAGCGAAATGTTTGGCTACATTGGAGACCTACGTACCATGACCTCTGGCCGTGGTCAGTTCTCCATGACCTTTGATCACTATGCCCCTTGCCCCAAAAATGTGGCTGAAGAGGTGATTAAGGAAGCTAAAGAGCGGCAGGGTGTCGCTGCTTAGCGCACTGAACATCTCCGGTTAAGCAATGAATGAAAAAATCCTCGGCTAGCTATCTAGCCGAGGATTTTTTCATAGGGTTAGTCATCCCAATCATCAATAATTTCGTTATATTCCACCCTCCGTAGGGGCATCCCCATATTTTAAACCCCAGTTTTTTCCAAAACACGGTTTAACTTACCGCTTTTGTAACCTTCCAAATCCAGGGTTACATAGATAAACCCATACTCCTGGAATGCTAATACCAGGGCATCTAGATCGACTGAAGCGACAAAGTCTTTAATCTCACTTGGCGGCAGCTCAATTCGGGCCGTTTCCCCATCTGAGCGTACCCGCAGGTTACGGATGCCCAGCTGACGCAAATAGCGTTCACACTGACCAACGCGATGCAGCTTCTCCGTAGTAATCAGTTCACCATAGGGAAACCGTGAGCTAAGGCAAGGCTGCGATGGCTTATCCCACCAGGGCAAGCCCAGATATTTCGACATTTCCCGCACTTCCAACTTACTCAGCCCCACTTCTGCCAGCGGAGAACGCACGCCTCGTTCCTTGGCAGCCTGGATGCCGGGACGATAGTCTTGCAGATCGTCAGCATTGAGACCATCAACGACATAGGGATAGCCCTCGGCTATGGCCAACGGCCTGAGGGTGTCATGGAGTTCACTTTTGCAAAAGTAGCAACGATTGGTGGGATTGCTCGTATAGTTGGGGTTATCCATTTCGTAGGTATGGACAATACGATGGTTGAGGCCCATAAATTTAGCCTGACTTTTGGCAGCTTCCAGGTCCTCTAGCATCAGCGATGGCGATTCTGCTGTGACAGCTAAGGCTTGAGTCCCGAGGACGTCGTAGGCGACTTTGGCAACCAGGGTGCTGTCGATACCGCCGGAGTAGGCAATTAGAGCATGGTCCATGGCTTGAAAAATCGACTGAAGCTGCTGCAGTTTTTGGGTAATCGTCATAATTGAAATCAGGAATAGGTCTTCAGTCGCAGGGGTTTGCTATGTTTAGCCTAGCTAATATAGGGATTTTGAGCGTTGCTGATCCAACGACTCCAAATCAAGGGGCAATTACCAAAATTCCTGCAGCTCAAGCTAATATTCTTTTACCAATACCCAATTTAGGAAACATGGCTGATAAGAAGGAACTGACCCATCCGCAGTATAAGAAGGACCGTGAAGTAGTCACTGGCCTCCTAAATGGTGAGGCGACGGACTTTAATTTGATTGAGCTGGCACGGCTGCGGATTCGGTATGACGGGTTTCCAGGAGCAAGAGACATTCAGCAGGATTTGGATCAGGCGTTGGCAAACTGGTCGCTGACAGAGGATGAACTGATGGCGAAAACCCGCGAAATTCATCAGACGGAGATGTTGTACAAGGCGCAGCGGACAAAGAAGGAGGATTGGAGTTAGGGGTCCTTTTTCTAAATCCCTCTCCCTAGGGAGAGACTAGTGTCTTTTAGGAAAAGCTGGGTTCACTGATGTAGGTAACAGTAATCAAACAGTGAGCCTTCTTTATGAAAAAGCTAGCAATTGCAGGACTGGGTGTCGGTGTTCTTTCTGTCGGTCTATACTTCGGTGCAAATCTCTACGGTACTAACGTCGCTGAGGCTAAGGTCAATAAACTGATCGACGGCATGGAAGAGGAGAATCTGACTGTTGAGTATAAGGATATTAGCTATAAACCATTAGCTCAGGATGTCCATGTCAAAGACATTACCATCACGTCTAAGGATGATCCAGCTGAGGTGACGATTGAGAAAGTTGTTATCCGTGACATTGATGAAAAATCGGACGTACCCACAGTGTTTGACGCCTCGGTTCAGGGTTTAGTCGTGGATCTAAACCAGCCAGAACAGTTGGCAATGGCTAATTTCTTGAAGCAGGCTGGTTATGACTCTGAGCTAAGTTTCGACATTGATACCAAGTATCGGTACAACAAGGCCAAACGTGAGATGAATGTGGAAGCGTTTAAGGTGAGTGCCGATCAGGTGGGGGATTTGACGGTCAATATGAAACTGGGCAATGTGGACCCAGAGGTGGCTGAATCTCAGGAGGCGGCACTAGCGAATACGGATGTGATTTTCCATGGTTTGGAGATTACTTATCGGGATGGTTCGTTTGCTGAGAAGTTTCTGGCATCGATGGCGGCTGAGGATGGTAAGAGTGTGGATGAGCTGAAGGCTGAGTTGACTAGTCAACTAACAGGGGCTAGTCAGTTTTTGTTGTCGCCTGATAATGAGTTGGCGACAAATGCAGTGGATGAGGTGGTTGCGTTTATTGAGAATCCGAAGGGATTTAGTATTTCGGCAAAGCCGGAGCAGCCAATGCAGTTGGTGAGCCTGATGACTGAGAATCCTGATAGTTGGATGGATATGCTTAATATTGAGGTTAAGTCTTTTTAGAGTGCATTTAAAACAGCTACCAGTGGCACCATCCGATTCGTCACGTCTTATCGGATAGCTTCATCTCCAAAATTCTGTAGCATTACGCCCTCCTATCACCTATAATTGTGGACTGGAATATTCCTATAAAGGAGCTAAACGCTACATGGCGCGATATAGAGGTCCTCGCCTTCGCATCACTCGCCGCTTGGGTGAACTACCCGGTCTCACCCGGAAAGTTGCCCGCAAGGCTTACCCACCTGGTCAGCATGGCCAGGCACGGAAGAAAAAATCCGAATATTGCATTCGTCTCGAAGAGAAGCAAAAGCTTCGCTATAACTATGGCGTAACCGAGCGTCAGCTACTGCGCTATGTGAAAAAAGCACGTCGTGCCAGTGGTTCTACTGGTCAGGTAATCCTGCAGCAGCTAGAAATGCGCTTGGATAACACCATTTTCAGACTGGGCATGGGACCCACGATCCCCGCTGCTCGCCAAGTCGTTAACCACGGTCACATTACCGTTAACGGTCGCGTCGTTAGTATTCCTAGCTATCAGTGCCGCCCTGGTGATGTCATCGGTGTTCGTACCAAGGACGTTTCGAAGAAGCTAGTGGAAGCTAACCTGGAGTTTCCAGGTTTAGCCAATATTCCCACCCACCTAGATTTTGACAAAGCTAAGCTCGAAGCTAAGGTGAACGGCATCATCGAACGTGAATGGATTGCCCTCAACATCAACGAGCTACTCGTGGTTGAGTACTACTCCCGTAAAGCGTAGACCCATTGTCGCTCTACTTAAATACGTTAGGTATACCTTTCTGTATTTTTCATGGGCATTGCTGATTGTCGATATGGCTTTACTTTTGATGTTTTGGATCAAGAGCGTTTCAGTCAATTCGGTGTATTCCTCCAAATCAGCTATTGCTCTTACCGCGCTAGTTTAGTTATTTCCATTAACCCCTGAGGTCCGTCAGCCTTAGGGGTTCTTTATTTGTTTATTGACATTGCCTTCTAGTGACCTATAACGGCATCCATGACAATACAATTAGCTCGCCCTTAACGACGCCAATGCGGAGTTCGTAGATAAACTCATATCTGTCTTCGTTTTTATCCCAGGCGGTAATCCAAAGCTCGTAGGCACGGGTCTCGCGTTCATGGCTAGGTAGGATACGCATGACATCGATCTGATAACCACGATAACTTTGTAAAAGATCTGCAACAGCTGCGGTAACCGCTGACGAATAGTGCTGCTCTGAGTAAGTTCTCGAAAATATCATAGTAAAGCTTTTGAAGCGATCAGAAGTCATACGTACTAATTACGTGACGTTACGCAGTTGCTTTATGGTTTCAGGTAGAGTGTAAAGTTTTTGAAAAAGGATTTGGGTTGATGAGCATAGATACAGAAAGACTTCAGACACTGCTCACCCGAGCCCGACAACTAACAGAGGCTGAAGCATTGGCCGATCTACCATCGGCTGTGGCAGATCGGCTGCAAACAGAGTCTGCAACACCCTTGGTAGCTGCCTTAGGATTGAGTGATGCTCTGTGGATCGATAATCCCTACAAGGGAGAAAAAGGAGCTTCGCGAGCGGTCAGAGTGATCCAGCGGGATGAAGCATTGGTTCGAGCATTGGCGTTCTACCGTCTTAAGGGTGGAACCGAATTGGAGAAAACAGCAACTTTTTTTGAAGAAACATTTGCTGCATCAACCAAACATGATGGTCAGGTCAGTTATCCAGATGTTGCCAGGTAGGAGCATTGCATGCAATGCTCCTAAACCACGTCCAAGTTGAAACCGGTAGTTTCCTCTACGGTAAAACGACCGTTCTGGACGTGGACAAGGTTTATTTGTGATGGTTGATGGTATGGGGAATCAATGAGTGGGGTTTTTCGAGATCATAGGTATGCATCAAAGTGTCGTCTCCCATGATGTCTTGGGGATGACCATCGGCAACAATTTTACCTTGGTACATGATTAGGATGCGATCGCAAACCTCCAACAAAAATTCCAAATCATGGGAAGCGATCACCATGGTTTGCTGTAGCCCTTGCATAAAGGTGATCAACCGCCGTCGGCTACGAATATCAAGACTGGCCGTGGGTTCGTCATAGAGAACGATCTGGGGAGTCATAGCCAAAAGTCCAGCAATGGCCACCATTTGCTTTTCACCACCAGATAGATGATGGGGAGGCCGTTCGGCAAGATCCTGTAATCCCGTCAGGGCAATGGCCGACTCAACTCGCTCATCAACCTGGTGGGGTGGTAGATCCATATTGACAGGACCAAAGCGAACATCTTCTCGTACGGATGCAGAAAATAACTGATTGTTAGGATTTTGAAATAACAGCCCAATTTGAGAATTAAACCCACCGGCTAATACGGGTTTATCCATCAGCCGGATCGTGCCAGATGTGGGGGCAAGTGCGCCACAAAGGGTCATAAATAACGTTGTTTTTCCACAACCATTGTGTCCGATAATTCCTACCCGTTCACCTGGTGAAATTTGTAAACAAATATTATCGAGTACCCTTAGACGGTCAGGATATGAAAAACAAAGGTGATCAATAGCAATAGCCGCGATGGTCACTTGGGGAGCGACAGCCATTGATTTGTTAGGCATTAGAGATGTCATAGACACGACTCAAAAGGGCGAGAGAAGCACGGTTGAAAGAGAATCTTATACGCTGAAAAAGGGAAAGCTCTACAAAACTCAAAACTTAAGTCTCAGGCACTGTCAGCCATATCTGCGTGCCGATCAAGGCCAGAGAAATGGTAGCGCATAATCCGATAGCAACCAGATCAGCAGATTTCCCCCAACCTTTAATCTGGGATTTTACCGATTGGCTATGACCATAGCCCCTTAGCCGCATTGCCTTGTAGACGCGCTCTGATTGTTCATAACTGCGCACAAGTAACGTACCCGCCACTGCTGCAAGCTGTTGCCAGCTTTGGCGATTGCCGTTGGGATGAAATCCACGTAATCGCATGGCCTGACGTAGGTTTGTCAGCTGATCGGCCATGTCAAATAAGTAACGATAGGAGAGCAGGGTCATTTCTGCTAGTAGCGGTGGGAGTCCCAAGGAAACAAGACTGTCGATCAGCATCAACAGGGGCGTAGTGCCCAGTAACAGCATCCCGAGGGTGACAATGGAGAGAAAACGACCGGCAATGAGCCCCATGGCTAACAATCCCTCCTGTCGAATGGCAAAAGGGCCCCATTGCCAAAGGATAGTACTCCCCGATAGGAGGGGTAGGGCAATGACCAGACCCAGGAGAAATAACCCTGGATAGCGTAGACGCGATCGCAAAAATGACCAGGGCAAACCCGACAGTCCATAAAGCACTGCCGTTACCATTAAACAAACCGGTATCAGCTGCACCTGTTGGACGCAGGCAAATCCCAGCATCAGCACTCCCAACCCCACTAGCTTTGACCGTGGCCACCAGCAATGGAGCGGAGAATGAAGCCCTGCGTAAGTGTCTAGAGTTAATCGCATAGCCGATCTGCCGAATAATTACCGGAGTTGGTGGGTTCTGGCTGGCTGATCCGCTCAGTGGCCCATTCAGGAGTCGGTTTAGAAACGAGGCCAGTCAAGAGTTCTGGCTTGGTACGCCGTAAAAACGTGACCAATAGTGCCGTAAAGATCCCTTCCACAAGCACTAAGGGGCCATGGGCAATCCCAAGGGTGAGCAGCGCCATCCGCTCGGTAGCAGCATCAAAACCGACGGGGATCGCAAAGATCAATAGGCTGATAAAGATGGTAACGGCTAACATCATACCGATGGCTCCGGCTAAAAAGCCGCTGATGCCGTCGCGGACTGACGGTGTTAGGGCACGGGGCAGCCATCGTCGCAGGTGAAAAATACCATAACCGACCAAGGCTGGTATACCAATAATTAGGGAATTTACCCCCAAGGTGGAAAGGCCGCCATGACCTAAGAACAGGGCCTGGAAAAAGAGACCAATCAAAATAGCTAAAAAAGCGTAATAGCCCAGTACCGCTCCTAGCAGACCACTGAGCACAAGATGTAAACTCATGGGCGGCAGGGGGATCTGGATAGAGGTGACCACAAAAAAGGCCGCTGCCAGCAACGAGGCCTTGGGCATTTGGGCGGCAGGGTCTGGATGCCGTTGAACTTGTCGCAAACAGTGCCAGGTAATTAACCCGCTTAAACCATATCCAACAATGCAAACTTGGGGTGGTATAAAACCATCTGGAATATGCACTAGGATTATTTACCTCGCGAAAAAAATAAGACTGTACCGATCAACCCCCAGAGGGCGGCTCCGGCACTGACCCACCGTTGTAGGGGGCTCGTCGTCAAAGGGTCAGAAGTGGAGACAAGCGTAGCGGTTGGGGAATCGGTTGGTTGAGGGTCTATTGGGGCAATTGCAGTTGTTGACACTGGCACATTAACAGTGGTGCCATGGCCTGCCTGCCGAATCACCACCTCCCAATCGCCAACCATATCAGGGCTAAAGTCAAATTCTCCGGCCTCATTAGTTTGGCCAGTGGTCCAGGGTTGATCTGGATTTTCAGGACTATAGACCACTACCTGGGCCATGGCTATGGGCTCGCCAGATGAATAGCTTGCCTGAACTGAAAATGTGCGGGTTACAGTTGCGATCGCGCCGTGACTTAATCCAGGCTGACAGCATAACAGCACCCAGCCCAGACTATTTACGACAGCACTTAGACAGCTTTGGTTACTCAACTTCAAATGTTTAAATCCGGTTAGAGACTTTCCAGCAGGGGCAACCATGGCTGAACGTTAGATTTTTCCCCAATAAGTAAATCGCCTTCGCCCTAGTTGATTCAATGCCCCAGGGGGGGACATCAGATGAACAACGCCTTAAAACATGAGAGTCGCTGATGCCCACAGAAGAACACCAGCGACTTCAAGTGAAATTGGAAGACTCCATTAACCCTGGCGAAGGGATAAAGAAGTTAACGCCTCAGTTTTAACTATCGAATGCTAACGGTCGATAGACGACTGGCTAGCAGTTCAGGCGCAGCCAACACCTGGGCGTAGAAGGGACCGTGATCCGCATCCTGGGCCAAGCGAATATTCTGAACGCGGTTGGCAAGCTCAGTGCTTTTTACGTCATAGGTCTGAGTGGCCAGTTTAGGATAAAGGCCAATACCAATGATGGGGACTATCAGGCAAAGTGCCACAAAGGCTTCACGGGGATTGATATCCCAGGATGTATTGCTAGGGATTCTTAGCTCGCCAGGAGTACCAAAGAAGATCCGACGCAGCATCGACAGCAGGTAAATCGGCGATAAAATCACACCGATAGCGGCCAAAATAACGATACCGGCCTTAAAGAATGTGCTGTAGGCATCGCTAGTGGAAAAGCCCAGGAAGACGGTGAGTTCAGCCACAAAGCCACTCATACCTGGCAGCGCTAAGGAGGCCATGGAACCAGCCGTGAACAGACCAAAAGCAACGGGCATCGCTTTGCCCATACCGCCCATTTTGTCCATGGCCAGTGTATGTGTGCGCTCGTACGCGACACCAGACAAGAAGAACAATACCGCTGCAATCAAACCATGGGAGATCATCTGCAGGAGAGCACCGCTCAGACCCAGGGTGGTAAAGGCGGCTAACCCTAGCAGCACAAATCCCATGTGAGCCACTGAAGAGTAGGCCATACGACGCTTGAGGTTGTCTTGACCAAAGGCGGCCAGGGAAGCGTAAACAATGTTGATAACGCCTAAAATTGCCAGGACGGGAGCAAAGTAAACATGGGCATCAGGCAACATTTCAATGTTCATACGGATGAGACCATAGCCTGCCATTTTCAGCAGAACACCAGCCAAAATCATAGAGACAGGAGCTGGTGCTTCGCTATGGGCATCCGGTAACCAGGTGTGGAATGGAAATACCGGCAGCTTGACGCCAAAGGCAATCAAAAAACCGGTGTAAGTAAATAGCTGCATTGGTAAGGAATAGTCCTTAGCAGCTAGCTCACTAAAATTAAACGTGAGATTGTCACCGTAAAAGGCCATGGCCATGGCTGCCAACAGAATAAAGATGGAACCAATGGCCGTGTAAAGAATAAATTTAGTCGCTGCATAGAGGCGCTTTTGACCGCCCCAGATAGAAATCAGCAAATAGACCGGTACGAGCTCCAGCTCCCACATGATGAAGAACATCAGCATGTCTTGGGCCAAGAAAACGCCGACCTGAGCGCTGAACATCAGCAGCAACAGTGAAAAATAAAGACGGGGCTTCATGGTGATATTCCAGGAAGCGACTACCGCCAACGTTGTTACCAAACCGCTCAGAACCACCAGGGGCATAGATAGACCATCTGCCGCCAGGGACCAGTTCAGGCCGATTTGAGGGACCCAAGCATAGTTATCAACTAGCTGAAGCCCGGTTTGGGTCACATCGTAATAGGTAGCAAATGTATAAAGAATGAGGCCAAGTTCAGCCAAGCAAGCGCCAAGGGTATACCAGCGAAGGGTTTTGCCTTCACTATCTGGCAGCAGGGGAATGGGAATAGCTGCCAGAAGGGGAAATATAACTAGCGCTGTTAGCCACGGAAAGTGTTCAACAGTCATGCCAACTCATGCATACAACTCATTAGAAGCGCATCATGCCGAGAGGCAGTTGGTCTAGCTTGAAGCGAAAAAGCTTGTGGTCTACAACGTACCCTGCCAGGGAACTACTGTTTTCGCGGCGGCCTTAGTTGAAGAGGTCGGAGGAAGTCAGGAGCACGGTGCAATAAAAAGAAACTAGGCTAACTAACCGGACGGCATTAGGGATAAATACCTATTGAAATACGCCCAGTCACAGTATATGTAATTTAGTTAACTTTTGATAAGGCCAAATCCACTAAAAAGCCATTTGTTTTTCTTAATCAGTTGAATATATAAAGCTCTTGGAAAGACGCAGACTTATTACACATAGGCTATGACTATGAATGTAATTAATCGCATTTATGTAAATCTATGTTTACAAAAATCTGGTCGAATATTTTTGAGTCGAGATAATCTTACGAAATCCTTATGGTGATAGGGATTAGCCGATCAGTTTGGCCTGGGTGCCAATGGAATCAATGGCAAGCTGATGGACAGTACAGGGAATATCGATCGCTTGCCAGGGTTGTCCTAGAGTCTGACAGACGTTAGGAGCCGTTTTTTCGTTAGCTAAGGCAAATAGGGTGGGTCCGGCTCCGCTGATCACGAGTCCCCAGGCTCCAGCCATCAGGGCAGCGGTATGAATTTTGTCGTAGCTGGGGATGAGGGTTTTACGGTAGGGCTGGTGGATGCGATCGCACAAGGCCTTCGTTAACCAGTCTCCATTGCCATTAGCCAGGGCCTGGGTGAGTAACGCTAAGTGGGCGGCATTAAAAATGGCATCGGCTAGGCTGTAGCTATCGGGCAAAACACGACGGGCAGCAGCAGTCGCCAGTTCAAAGTCAGGAATCACCACAATGGGAATGATGGATTCATGCCAGGGGATTTGACAGAGGGTAAGCTGATCATTTTCACCATGGACAGCTAGGCGACAGCCACCGAGGAGGGCGGGGACCACATTGTCCGGATGGCCTTCTATGGCAGTTGCAAGGGTGGCGATTTCGTCCTGGCTGAGGGGGCTACCGGCAAGTAGGTTAGCACCGACTAAACCGCCGACAATGGCAGTGGAGGAGCTACCCAGACCACGGGATAGGGGAACGTGGAGATCGATATCGATGTGGACGGGTGGGGTGGGTTTATTGAGATGGGTGTAAACAGCTTCGAAGGCCTTGTAGACGAGGTTGTCGGGACCGGTGCTGAGGCGATCGGCCTCTTTGCCGGTGATGGTGATGGTTAGGGTTTCGGCCAGGGTGAACTGGAAGTGATTGTAGAGGGTGAGGGCTGCACCAAGGCAGTCGAAGCCGGGACCGATGTTGGCAGTGGTTGCGGGGACTGTGACTTGGGCGGTTTGGGGCATGGTCAGGTTTTTAGTGATTTTGTGTCAGGTTTTTTGCATGGGTTGAGCCTATCGAACCCCATCGGGTTGTACCCCAAACAATCCTTTGGGAACAAACCCTTCCCTTTTAGGTTTTAGGATGTTGGAGCAAAGCAAAACCTGCTGCGTGGGGTCCCTCCGAGTTCCCCACACCCCCTGGGCAGGGCCGGAGATGCCCGCCCTACAACCCAAGCATATGCAGTTATCTCCAATGGCAATAGCAGGAAGTTACGGCGAGGTTAGGGGTCAGGGTTTCGGGGATTCAGGGCAACGTTACGGCATGCGTAGGGGCTCTCCCTTGTGGGTGCCCCTTTTCGAGCAGGTATCCAAAAATTGGGTTCCAAAAAATCAGTATTTCAGGTTAGAAGTACCCGTGGCTATCCAACGCTGCTTTTACGCGGGTAATGACATCGGGGACTGAAATTGCGCCCAGATCACCCTCCTGCCTGGTGCGAATACTGAGGCTATTGGCTTCAACTTCTTTAGCTCCAATCACTGCCATAACCGGGATCTTGGCTTTCTCAGAGTTGCGCACCATCTTGCCCAAGCGCTCACCACTGCGGTCAACGACAACGCGGACGCCTAGCTGCTGCATTTGCTCAGCCACTTGCTCGGCAAAGGGCAACTGCTCAGCGGTGACGGGCATGAGGCGAACCTGCTCAGGGGCCAACCATAGGGGAAAGAGTCCGGCGTATTCTTCGATCAGAATGCCGATCAGGCGTTCCAATGAACCGAAAGGTGCCCGGTGAATCATCACCGGACGCTGGCGGGTGCCGTCGTCAGCGACGTATTCCAGATTGAAGCGTTCGGGCAGATTGTAATCCACTTGGGTGGTGCCCAGCTGCCATTCTCGACCCAGGGCATCGGTGAAAATAAAGTCTAGCTTGGGACCGTAGAAGGCGGCTTCACCAATCCCTTCAAAGTGTTCCATCCCTAAGGTTTCAACGGCACGACGGATGGCGTTTTGGGATTTTTCCCAGACGTCATCGGAGCCGATGTACTTGTCGGAGTCGGGATCGCGGAAGCTAAGACGGGCCTTAAAGTTATCTAGCTGGAGACTCTTAAAGACGGCCAAAATCAGATCGACCACCTTGAGAAATTCGTCGTCCAGCTGGTCGGGCGTCACAAACAAGTGCGCATCGTCGACGGTAAAGCCACGCACCCTGGTCAGGCCACCCAACTCGCCAGATTGCTCATAGCGGTAGACCGTGCCAAATTCGGCCAGACGCATGGGCAGCTCTTTGTAGGAGCGTAGTTCGTCCTTGTAAATCTGAATGTGGAAGGGGCAGTTCATGGGTTTCATTACAAAACCCACTTCGTTGGCTTTGGCCTCCTCTGTTTCCGCCATCATGGGAAACATATCTTCGCTGTATTTTTGCCAGTGGCCTGACGTTTTGAACAGGTCTATCTTGGCAATGTGGGGAGTCACCACAGGCAGATAGCCGCGCTTAACCTGTTCTTGTTTCAGAAAATCTTCCAACGTGGACCTGAGCAAGGTCCCTTTAGGCGTCCACAAAGGCAGACCGGGTCCCACATCTTCAGAGAATAGGAATAACCCGAGTTCTTTACCTAGTTTGCGGTGATCCCGCTTTTTGGCTTCTTCGCGACGACGTTTGTACTCTTGCAGCTGCTCGGGGGTTTCCCAGGCGGTGCCATAGATGCGCTGCAGCTGAGCTTTGGTTTCATCACCCCGCCAGTAGGCTCCGGCTACGCTTTCTAGATCAAAGGCTTTGGGATGGAGCTTGCGAGTGCTCTCGACGTGGGGACCAGCACACAGATCCCACCACTGATCACCCATGTGATAGAGAGTTATGGGTTCTTCAATGCTGTCTAAAATTTCCAGCTTGTAGGGTTCACCTAGAGCCTCAATTCGTTGCTTGGCCTCTGCACGGGATACTTCTTCCCGTTCAACTGGATAGTCCTTTTTGATGATTTTGATCATCTCCTTTTTGATCGTTTTTAGATCTTTGTCAGAAAAAGGATCAGGATTGTCAAAATCGTAGTAAAACCCATATTCAGTCCAGGGACCAATGGTGACCTGAGCCTTAGGGAATAACCGCTGCACGGCCATTGCCATGACATGGGAAAAGGTGTGACGAATACGCTTTAGATCGTCAGACTCGTCCGTTTTGGGAAGATATATGTTTTCAGACTCAGCCATGGGAACTGTTCGGGTTTACATGCCGCATATTAGCTTAGACAGGCGCTATGGCTTTGGCAACGTGCGAAGCAAATTCAGTCAAATTCGGTAATATGTACCCATCGGTATGTAGGTTGATGAAGACATCAGGATTTGATGCATGGGGTAACGACATGCTATCAATTAAATCTAAAGAGTTGTATCAAACGGAAATCCGTGTGATACATTTTATCCTTGTAAAATTCAGCGCTTGTGAAAGGTAGCGTTTGCCCCCACCTGAATCTGAGGGTTCTGAATTTTTGATGTTCGACGCAGGTTTTTAAAAAAACTAAATCATTTCGTATATGGCTAAAACGACAACAGCTGCTCCATTGGTGTTACACCCAATGGCCAAGTTTCAGCGCCAAGTGCAATCCCTTGTAGAATCTAATGTCATTAAGTCCACTGATAAGCTCTGGAAGATAGCGTTTCTGTTTAGAGACAACTGGGACTATTGGAAACACGAGCTTGAAGAATTTGAGTTTTCTATGCAGGATCCGATTAGTCACCTGTTGGCAGTGGAGAATTGGGAAGAAGAGCTATAAGACTCTGTTCTCAATGCTTTGAATAAGTTCTGTCTTGGGTATTTCTAGCTTAGGTAAGCAATAGCAAAGACAGCCATAATGCCATAAATGGCAACAAGAAAAATACGCCTACTACATAGACAATAGCGACGATGCGATAATGTCTGGCAATTGTCGCCAGTTGCTGTGCCATCGTTAATGGCACAGCACGCAGTAGCGGTAGGCCATAGATTAGGGCGACAGCCAGCAGGTTGTAGCTTATATGGACCAATGCTAACTGGAGTGCAACTGGACTATCCACCGCTAGAGTCGCTAATAAAGCAGTGATACAGGTGCCAATATTGGCTCCTAAAACGAATGGGTAGACGTAATCTAGAGCGACTATGCCAACCCCTGCTAGGGGCACCATTAGGCTGGTGGTCATAGAAGATGACTGCAACAGGGCAGTAACTCCTGCTCCGACGGCTAATCCTCCCAACTTTGAGCCGTGACCTGTGCCTCGATAAATCGCCTCCTGAGCTGGGCCACTTAACCAATGCTTCGTAAGCCAGCCCAGGCTGGTTACAGAGATCATCAATCCTCCAACACTGATCCCAAACAGTAGGAGGGAATCCCAAGGACCATTCAGATGGTTGACTCCGTAAGCGATCAGCCAACGGGTGGGTTGCACCAGCCAACCGATTGGGGATATGAGGTGTTCTGGCAAAAAATCTAGACCTGGATTTTGCGTCAGAAACCACTGACTGAGTCGTTCTAGCGGATGCAGTAACAGCTCTAGGGGAAAGAAAATAACCAGGGCAAGCAGGTTAAAACAATCATGAATAGTAGCGGCGGCAAAGCCTCGTTCAAAGTCGTCATCGTTGCCAATGTACCCCAGGCTCACCAGGGTATTGGTAATGGTGGTACCCAGGTTTGCGCCCATGACCATGGGAATGGCAGTGGCAATGGGGAGTCCACCTGCAACCAAAGCGACTAGTAGGACGGTGACAATGCTGGAGGACTGCAGTAGAGCAGTGGCTAAAATACCCAGTAGCAATCCCAGCCAAGGGTTAGAGGCCAGGGTTAACAGGACTTCTGCCTGGGGACCCAGAATGGCCTGAAACCCGATGTCTAATAAATCTATGGAGGCAAATAGACCATAAATTGCTAATAAGATACCGCCTGTGTAAAGGGGCCAGGGATGGCCAGGGGTTCCAGATGTAGCTGAGTTATCTGTTGTGACTGACTGCATACCTGTTGAAACTGGCTCGGTTGCTGTTGCTGTAGAGTCAGTATTGTCAAGATCTGTTGTATCAGTATTGACAACAGGATTTGAGTCGCTTTGAGAAGAAGGAGTCACCATGAACGTTGATGCACTGATTAACTGGGTGGAAGCCTGGGCTCCGCCTGAATGGCAAGAATCCTGGGATAACTGCGGCTGGCAGATTGAGCCTGGTATTTTATCCCAACCGGCTGGGGTACTTGTATGTTTAACCCCCACACTGACGGTTATGACCGAGGCAATTCGGCTTAAAGAGGAGGGTGCCCCAGTGAACCTTATCTTTGCGCATCATCCGCTAATTTTTAGTCCGCTGAAGTCTGTAGCGACTGGCAACCCCGTTGGCGATATGGTGCGTTTGAGTATCACCCATGGCATTGGTGTGTATAGCGCCCATACAAATTTTGACCAGGTAGCGGATGGGACGGCTGATGTGCTGTCGCAGCTTTTGGAGTTAAAGGACTCGATGCCGGTGGTACCGACTCAGGATGGGTTAGGTTATGGTCGGGTGGGAGATTTGCCCGGCCCTCAGACCTTGGATGAGCTGCTGGCTATGATTCAAACCAAGCTCAATCCACCGAATTTAATTCATTCACCCATGGCAGATTTGCAACAGACAATCGATCGAGTGGCGGTCTTGGGAGGCTCTGGCGCTAGCTTTATGCCAGCAGTGGCAAAAACCGGGGCTCAAGCATATCTGACATCGGATTGCAAGTTTCATCAGTTTCAGGAAGGGCGCGATCGCAATCTCATACTGATCGATGCAGGTCACTATGCCACCGAACGTCCCGCCTGCGCCAAACTAGTCAAAAAATTCCGACAGCAGGGCGTTGTCTGGACCCAACTCAGCTCCAACGACGAAGACTTCCGACAATTTTGGTAGTTCGGATCCTAAACGCTCTTTTTCACTGGTGCCGTAGCGTTATCAGGGCCACCACCAGATCGGTTCACATCGGTTTCCAATTTTGTTGCTACTCGATCTTGTTTTTCTTCATCCATAGCCTTAGCTAGGTAGCTGATGTAGTAAGACATACTATGATCAGAAATCAGATCAAACCCCGATTCAAATAAACTTTTGACTAAACCAATGAGACCATCCAAGGCTCGGCTAAGTATCTTATAGTTAGTCACCAAGCTCCCTTTAGAATTAAAATATTTGACCGTACCGAGATGGGCATAAAGTCTCGTCGGGCTTCGTAATGAAAACGGTGGTGGGACATGGGGGACAACATCATTATTGTTGATAAAGCGAAAAACCTTACCGACCAGATTGGCATTCAACTGTCGCGTAAATGAACGATCGCCCACCCGTGGCTGACCAAACGTGTATAACCCAGCCACACTGATATTGTTGTCCTGGAGAGAGGCTGCGGCCATTGTTGCCAGGGCTCCCCCCAAACTGTGACCGGTTATTAATAAAGGTGGCAATGCTTCACCAGGGTTTAGCTCATTCTGCCAATTTTTAATTTGCGCCAGTACCCCTTTCTCAACACTAGCCCAGCCTAGGAAAAAACCTGTATGCACTCTACCCTTGTAAGACGATATGGTAGTTTGTCCCTCTCTCCGAATCGTAAACTTCCTCAACTTTGTACTAAAGTTTGTATACCAATCGCGAATCTCTTGACTGCCGCGAAAGGCTAATACAATGCAGTTATCAGTGCGAAAGATAAATGCCTGAGTGTCATATTCCTTATCGTTAAAGTATTGAAAATCATCGCGGGTATCCTTGATGCCCCATAGTTCCAAAATCTCCAGTACATAACGTATATCTTGATAAACCAGCATGGAGGTTTTGGCCATACTCAATGCCAGGCCAGTATTGTAGTGATGAAAATCCTTGAGCTGGTAAAAATCATCCTCCTGGTAAGGGGTGCGTAAAATCCGATACCCAAACCGTTCAAATAGCTCTTTAACCCCATTAAAACCGTGATCATGAATATAGTTATAGAGCTGGTTATAAATCCGAGAATCATGATTCCGACGGTATTTCTCATCAGCAATCAGACGTACCCAGTACAATAGCCAGGGTTTTACCTCCTTGACAGTAAAGACTTTTGCCTCCACTAGATGGCTAAAATGCTCGATAGAATTGAGCATTTTGTTAAACCAATCCCGTACCGTGGTTTCGGCATAGTAATTACTCACCGCTGATTCGTAATTTTCAGCATCAGGTGACAGTTTTTCCAGTAATGCCCGTTGATATTGTCGGGACTCATCATCAGCGAGGGCACGACTCAGCAGGTCATCCGTTACATTGAATGTCGTTGCTTGGGTGGCAATACCATGATTGCAGCCATCCTGATATGAGCGATATTCTTCAAAGTCTAAAATCTTTAAAGCTTGAGCAATATCAGGATCATTTTCAAACTCTCGGGTTACGTGGCGGAGAAACTCCAGCTGCTGTTGCTTGTGCCGTTTACCGTAGCTCCGTACGCCATGGACCAATGCTAATGAACTTAGCCCCACCGCCACTGCAAATAATCCTTGAACAAATAAGAACTGTTGGCGTTGTTTGTTCACATCGTTTGGATCAGCTAACTCAATCAGAGGTGTAATCTCATCTTCGAGCAAAGGTAAAATACCTGTTTCAGCTGGCTCAGGCTGATTTATAGCAAGATTTGCATCTACCCTAGTTCCATGGGGAGCTCCCCCTATGAGCAAAACACTACCGAGCAGTGAGAGTGCTACCTTTGTGCTGATTGAACGAATATTAACTGAACGACGCACTATAGTCTCCTAATCTACCAAATCCTTTTGATGCTAACGAAGCATACCCAATTTGCTACACAGAATCATGAAAATTGATATCCCTAAAACCTGGCCTGTGGATGCTACTGAAGCAATTGCGGTACAAAACCGTCTGCGGACTCGGGTAATTACCACTGACCAGTTCAAGTCAATTACTACCGTCGCAGGTGTAGATGCTGGATTTGAGCAAAATGGGACTGTCATTCGTGCCGCTGCCGTGGTCCTACAGCTGCCAGAGCTAACGCTACTGGAACAGGCTATTGCCCATCGTCCTACCACATTTCCCTATGTACCCAGTTTGCTGTCGTTTCGTGAAATGCCGACCGTATTGGATGCATTGGCTCAGCTCACTTTGGAGCCGGATTTGATTATCTGCGATGGAGCAGGGATTGCCCATCCGCGTCGGTTAGGGATTGCTAGCCATCTGGGGGTAAGGATTGATAAACCGACGATTGGTGTGGCCAAGTCTCGATTGCTAGGGACCTACGATGAATTGCCGCCAGAAAAGGGAGCCTGGATGCCGTTAATGGATCGGGGGGAGCGGATTGGGGCGGTGTTGAGAAGTCGCAAAGACACGAAGCCGCTCTATGTGTCCGCTGGGCATCGCATTAGTTTAGAAACAGCGGTTGACTATGTCATGCAGTGTACACCGATGTATCGACTACCGGAGACGACACGGTTAGCCGATCGGCTGGCGTCAAATCGAGGACCCATGCCACCTGTGGGAACTTCGGCAATCAGTAAGGCGCAGCAAATGCGCCTATTTTAGATTTCACTAAATACTAGTTGGATCGTGCCCACTCTCTTACGGTCGTTGTGTCGCAATCCCTAACCGTACCCCATCCAAATCTCGAATTCGATCCATCGCTGCTACCACCTGCCCATGGGGTGTCGCCATGTCTGCTCGCACTGTTACCATCGCCGTTTGCCCCGGCTCGATCAGCGCCTGTACCTCGTCAGACAACGCCTCTAACGTCACCGGTTGCTGCCCCAAAAACAAATTCCCCTCCGCCGTAATCGTCAACGTTAGCGTTGCCTCCTGACTCTCCGCCGTGGTTGCCCGAGGCAATGCCACTGGCAAACCTTCCGCCCGCGTCAGATACAACGTCGACAAAATAAAAAACGCCAGCACCGCAAATACCACATCGATCATCGGCACGATGTTAATGGTCAAACGAGATTCTTCATCAGGAGGTAATTGCATTTGTGTAGGGTGGGCACCGCCTGGGATGTTCATTCTGAATCACTTATGCACTATAAAGTTCATGCAGTTTTTGTGTCAGG
>NZ_JADOES010000005.1 GCF_018739885.1 Leptothoe spongobia TAU-MAC 1115
ACCCTTTAGACGTAAGAAAAAGAAGAAAAAAGCGGCCTAACGGCTGATCTAAAACAATCTCTTTTCAGCTTAAATTCTTTCTGCTGAGTGCAGAGATAGAGACACCTGGAATATTTTTTTGTTAAAAGTCCAATGTCCATATACAGCTCTACTTGATTGCGGTAAATTGCGACTGGCACTAGCGGTCTCTTTTTTTGGAGAGGTACAACCCTAGTGTCTTTCTTTATGAATCGCTTTAGTCAATGGTCAATGCTAGAGACTCCTCTATGGGGAGCTTTGATATGACCGGACTACCTATTTGTCATTACCCCTGATTAGCTGCCTATGTAATTGTCACCCTATAGTGCGTCGTGAAGCTGAGGTCAGAAAAGGGGGACACACGAGTAAAACAGACAAGGGGGCAGAACGTCGGGGGATCATCATGACGGTATTGGCAACCCTGAACACTCGCTTTGAGTCCTTTACATTAGAGACCCTGTTAGCAGAAATCACCCGATGGATTGATACCGGAGTATCCCTGTTTCAGGCCGAATTGGCGGATATCAACCAGGCAAATGCTCCGCCTACTGCCTAATCTCTCAAGACCCTCCATAACCTGCTGGCTTCTCAAGAGAGAGCCTGTTTTTCATGGAAATAGACACTTACCTTCGTTGTTAGTATTTGGACGCATTATACTGATGGTCACAACACACAGCAGTTTGCTTAAATTTTAGCGAACCAGCTTTCATCAACTTCTACTGCTTCAATGGTTATTATTTTTACACCTAGCTCTAATTCTTTCAGTTTTTGTACAAGTTGTTCTCCATCAATCAAATCTATTGGAGGAGCTCCATCCCTTGTCGCTTCTTTGATAGCGGCTCTAGTGAAGGTACCAGTTGTAATAAACAAGCCCTTGTCTGTTCGCCCCTGCATGGCCCCACGAAAATCTCTTATGTGGCTGGCAGATACCGATCCTTGATATCGTTTGCATTGAAACAGAACATGAAAACTCAAAAAACCATTAATGCGAACAATTCCGACACCATCAATTCCTCCGTCACCAGATTTACCTGTCACTTGCACCTGAACAAAACCAGATTCCCTCAATAAACGTTGTGCTAATCGTTCAAAAGCTGAGGGATCAAGGGCTAACAGTACTTTATGTAATTGTTGATGCCAAGTTTCTTTCTCTAGTGCATCATCTGAATTTACGAGTATATGTTCTTGCTCATTTGTAGCCTTACGCTCCTTAACTATACTCCTAACAGTTTTAACAATTTCTCTAGCATCAAGACTGTCAAGTGAGATGGCGGTTGAAACAAGTGACCAAACTCCACGCGCCGAATTTTGAAGTAGTCCATATTTCTTTAAATATGTCCGACTCCAAGCCAATCTATACTCAACTTCAGTTTGTGAAGTATTGCCATGTAAAACTTCTAAGACCTCATCAGATAAATTGAGAAGCGAAGCTACTTGATTGTAAATTTCTTCAATTGTACCAGATCCTCCTAAATGTTGTAATGCTTCAACTGTAGGTAACAACATGGAGTCAAATGTGGGAACATTAGGCGGTGCTTGGCTCATATGATGTGGATCGTTTCAATGCAAGATTCCGTGGAATCAAGTTTGTGAGTCTATCTATTATTGGCTATTGGCCGGTTAGCTAAATAATAAACTACTTCAATATTCCCGATTTCTTTCCAATTATTTCCTAAAAAAACTTCACCGGTCTGCCCTATTCTGCTGCTAATTACACATCTTTGTCAGCGAAAGAATCAAACAATGCGGCGACGAGACCTATTAAGGCATTTTACAGTAATCATCAGGGCAATATTCCTGACATCATTCACCTGCACCTGCAGTTTTCATTCCGTCGGTTGACTATTGATGGAAATTTGCAGCCTTTTGGCGTGAGAAAAGCCCCCACGAAACTGAAAGACTGGTTTTCCGGATTACTGCATCAGCGCTTAGATCGGTACTGAACGAATGAATAGTTCGCTAGAATAGCTCAATGTGGTACTAGCACCTGAATGAGCACATTACTTGCAATCGAGCAGACCATTTCAAGTTTTCAAGCCCTGCATGACCGTTTGGGCTTAAACCGTGCCACAGATGCATCATTTTTCTCAGAATGGCTAACTCCGCCTCTTGAACTAACCGAAGACGATCGGGCTTTTTTAGATCACCTACAGCAGCGTTACCTCAATTACTACAATGCAGACCTACTAACCGAAGGCACCGTACTCCTCTCTATTGTTGCCCCTCTGTTAGAGCGACTGGGATGCCACGAGCCGCCCTTTTTTGTACAGTCTGAAGTGCCGGTCAGGTTAGAAGTTACCGAACGAGACGAAATTTATCGGGGGCGCATGGATGTGTTGGTCCTGCGCAACTGTATCTGGATACTTACCCTAGAAGCAAAACGGGCTAAGTTTGCCGCCGATATTGCCCTGCCCCAATGTTTAGCCTACATGAGTGCTGCCCCCCAACAGCCTACCTTTGGTATGGTGACCAACGGGAGTGATTTCATCTTCTGTAAGTTAGACGGTAGCATGTACGATTTCTCGGACATCTTTTCCTTACTGTCTCGAAAAAATAAACTCTTTGATGTTGCCAAGATCCTTTCCCACTTGAAAAATATTCAATCTGAGCAGCAAGATTCTAAAGCGGGCCCAAGGTAAAGCCTGTCGCTTTGGGTGTTCTTCGCAAACTTCGAGATGTTTCTTGCTTATCTTCCCGATTTCTTCCCGAATTTTTCCTGAAAAACTTCACCCGGCTGCCCTATTCTGCTGCCAATTGCACATCTCTGTCAGCGAAGGAATCAGACAATGCGGCGACGAGACCTACTAAAACGCGGTACAGCATTTACCGGAGGCGTATCCCTAGCAGCCCTGATCAACGCCTGTACCTCACCAAAACCCACTGCCGAATCAACTGACGAGGCAAAACCCGCTGCTGACGCTGGTAAAGGCTCTGAACCCGCTGTACTCACAGTCGTTCAGGGCGGCGGCTTCCCCAACGGCCTAGACCTCCACCAGGTCGGTACCAACCGCCCCGCCTACGGTATTTCCTGGTGCCTCTACGATCGCCTCGTCACCTTTGGCACCAAAACCCTGGACGACGGCTCCCTCTCCTATGACTACACCGTCATCGAACCAGAACTGGCCGAATCCTGGACCGTCGCAGACGATGAGCTGTCCGTCACCTTTAACCTGCGCAAAGACGCCACCTTCCACGACGGTACCCCCATCACCGCCAAGGACGTGAAATGGTCCTACGACCGGGCCGTGTCCGTCGGTGGCTTCCCCTCATTCCAGATGAAAGCAGGAGCCCTGGAAAGCTCTGACCAGTTTGTCGTCGTGGATGACCACACCTTCCAGGTCATCTTCCTCAGAAAAGACAAGCTCACACTGATAGACATGGCAGTCCCCATCCCTGCCATCATGAACTCCACCCTGATCGAACCAAACATCACTGAGGAGGATCCCTGGGGCCTGGAATGGACCAACGCCAACCCAGCCGGTGGCGGTGCCTACAAACTTGACACCTTTAAACCTGAAGAAAGGGTGACATTAGTGCGGAATGATGACTGGAAATCTGGTCCTGCCCCTGCTATTGAAAAAATTATTTGGCTAAATGTGCCCGAAGCGGGTAACCGTCGTGCTCTGCTTGAGAAGGGCGATGTGGACATCAACTATGAGGTATCTGAAAAAGACATCAGCGAGCTAAAGGCCACTGGCAAGTACACCGTTGTCTCTACACCGATTGAAAACTGTCTCTATACCATCGACCTTAATGCCCAGCCTGAGCTAGCTGGCGCACCTAACCCCTTTAGCGATGTCAAAGTCCGGCAGGCGGTGGCCTATGCCATGCCCTACGATGCCATTGTGGACACGGCCCTCTACGGCGAGTGCGTCAAAATGTATGGGGGCAAAGACTTTGAGCCCAAGACCCTCGACTGGCCACAACCCTATCCCTACAGTACTGATATGGCAAAGGCCAAATCGCTGATAGCTGAGTCGGGCTACCCGGATGGATTTGACACCACCCTAGCCTTTAACTTGGGTACTCAAGAATGGGCAGAGCCTTTCTGTGTGCTGGTGAAAGAGTCCCTGGCCGAGATTGGTATTAATGCCACATTAGAGAAAGTTCCTGGTTCTAACTTCCGGGCGGTTCTGGTGGAAAAGAGTCGGCCCATGATCGTCAACAACTTTGGCGGCTGGCTCAACTATCCTGACTATTTCTTCTTCTATTCTTATCATGGGCAGAATGCCACCTTTAATGGCAGTTCCTACCAGAATCCTGAGCTAGACAAGCTGGTGGATGCAGCTCTGGCCAGTGGCCCAGGAGATCCAGCCTATGAGAAGAATGTCAAAGG
This sequence comes from Leptothoe spongobia TAU-MAC 1115, assembly GCF_018739885.1. Classification (GTDB taxonomy): domain Bacteria; phylum Cyanobacteriota; class Cyanobacteriia; order Phormidesmidales; family Phormidesmidaceae; genus Leptothoe; species Leptothoe spongobia. Next base: position 4,355 of record NZ_JADOES010000005.1, read on the forward strand.
ATTTCTGAAAATAGCGTTTGAAGAGATGCCCCGGATTGTGGTGGCACAGCCGTATTTGTCGGCGGCGATGCAAACAGGGGTGAGTGGATATCAGTATTGGTTCCACAGGCAGTTGGATTATCGGCAGTTGAAAAAGGCTTAGGCTTCTCCTGTCGATGAAAAGATGCCAAAGGCGGGGGGCAACTATTATCAAGAATTACCGACCGCTATGTCCTCTCCTTTAGAAGCTACGGTGTATATGGAAGTCTTGGAAACTAGCTTTCGCGGTTGCCTAACCCCCTCTAACTCCCCCTTCGTAAGGGGGAGAACCGGATCTTCCCCCCTGACGCTACGCTTTAGCGCATGCCCGAAGGGCTTTAGGGGGGATTGAGGGGAGGTGATGCAGGATTTTGAGCCCTCTTCCAAGATGTGTGTACACTGTAGCCCCTTCTAAAGGGGAACCAGTTTTCGCCAGGCTTCTGAGAGCAATTGATTATCTTTTTGGGAGTCTTAAGGCAAATTATTCCCGTAAGTCTATTATGTCTCGTCCCTCCACACTCTCCGTTGTCATTCGTCGTATCATCGCCGCAATCCCTAGCATTCTCGGTGTCATTATCGTCACGTTTATCTTGACCCGAGCCCTCCCCGGCGATCCTGCTGCCTATTTTGCTGGACCTGCTGCTACCCAGGAAGCCATTGATCAAATCCGCGAAACCCTGGGACTTAATCGTAGTCTACCGGAGCAATTTATCATTTATGTAGGAGAACTCCTGCGAGGGGACTTGGGGAATTCCTTAACCACCGGACAAACAGTTTTATCCGATTTACTAACACGACTACCCGCATCCCTAGAACTTACTCTGGCGGGACTTCTCTTTTCTCTAACCTTAGCCTTACCCCTTGGAATTCTAGCTGCAACTCGCCCTGGTTCCTGGCTTGACCATGGGGTTAGAGTCCTGGCCACAGCAGGCGTATCTTTGCCCACCTTTTTTACGGGACTGCTGCTAATTTATGTATTTTATTTTCGCCTGGGCATCGCGCCAGCTCCCCTAGGACGATTAGCGATTCTCTACTCGTCCCCTGACCAGATAACAGGTCTGTTTTTGGTGGATAGTTTACTCGCTGGAGACTTTGAGACATTTCAAGCGGCGTTTGGCCAGTTGATACTGCCTGCAGTCACGTTAGGACTATTTGCCCTGGCTCCGTTGACACGGGTAACGAGAGCATCAATGCTGAGTGTTTTGTCCAGTGATTTTATTCGAACAGCAAGGGCCAGCGGATTAGCCCCTTCCATGATTCTGTTTGGCTATGCCTTTCGCAATGCCCTGTTGCCGGTGGTAACCACCTTAGGTGTAGTGTTCTCCTTCTTGCTTGGAGCCAATGTGTTAGTGGAGAAAGTCTTTGCCTGGCCAGGGATTGGCTCCTATGCGGTATCGGCCTTGATTGCGTCGGACTATGCGGCAGTGCAGGGATTTGTGTTGACCATGGCCCTACTCTATGTGGTGCTCAATTTATTGATTGATTTGTTGTATACCGTGATTGATCCGCGTGCGGGAGTAGAGTCATGACGTTATCTCAATCTGTCACCCAAAAGTCTTCACTAGCTCAGGCTCGTTATATCATCAGCGAGAACAGTATCACGTTTGGTGCGTTTTTGTTGTTCTTTGTATTTATACTGCTTGCATTATTTGGCAATGCCATTGCTCCCTATGATCCCATTGCCAGCAATGCGGCTGTGGCCCTATCGCCACCGTCTGTTGACCACTGGTTTGGTACCGATGACCTGGGTCGCGATGTCCTCAGCCGGGTGCTCGTCGCAACTCGCCTAGACCTGGGCATTGCGGTGGTGGCTGTGGCCCTGTCTTTTGCTTTGGGCAGTATTTTAGGAACTTGTTCAGGGTATTTCGGTGGGTGGTGCGATCGCATCATCAGCCGTATCATCGATACCCTCATGGCCTTTCCCTTATTCATTCTCGCCATGGGTCTAGTAGCTGCCCTGGGCAATACGGTAGAGAACATCATCTACGCCACCGCCGTCATCAATCTCCCCTTATATACCCGTGTCGTACGAGCCGAAATTTTAGTCCGTCGAGATGCGGGCTATGTAGAAGCAGCCAGACTAGCAGGCAATGGCCATTTGCGAATTATGGCAGCCCATCTATTTCCCAATGTGTTGCCGGTAATGATGGTGCATATTTCATTAAATATGGGCTGGGCAATTTTAAATGCGGCAGGACTGTCGTTTATTGGTTTAGGAGTAAGACCGCCGACACCGGAGTGGGGGATTATGGTAGCAGAAGGAGCGACGTATATTATCTCGGGCGAATGGTGGCTAGCAATTTTTCCAGGGGCCGTGCTGATGTTAGCAGTATTTTGTTTTAATTTGCTAGGCGATGGATTGCGAGATTTGATTGACCCAAGAATGAGGACTTAGAGTTATATGGATAAATATCAGAATCTTCCAGAGGCTTGGCGACACCTGGTTCCCCTTTAGAAGGGGAACCGTCAGGGAGGGGTCTGGACAACTTGCGCTAATGATCGAGACCCCTCCGCCTACGGCACCTCCCCTTCTAAAGGGGAGGATCATGTTACAACAGCTTTACTCATGTGAACTGATCTATGATCTCCCCACTCACCACCACCAAACCAGTCCAAACCTCCCTGCTCTCCGTACGAGACCTGTCAGTCGAATTCCGCACCCGCACTGGCATCGTCAAAGCCCTAGAAAACATCAGCTTCCACATCAGTAAAGGCGAAACCCTAGGCATCGTCGGCGAAAGCGGCTCCGGCAAATCCGTCCTTGCCCTCGCCATCCTAGGCATCCTCGACCGCGCAGGCCACATTACCAACGGAGAAGTGCTCTGGAGCCAGAATACAGAAACCCATAATCTCCTGAAAATGCCTGAAAAGAAACTGCGACAGTTGCGGGGCAAAGAGCTGTCTATGATTTTTCAAAATCCTCGGGTGGCATTAAACCCTATTCGCAAAGTGGGTAAACAGCTGGTGGATGTGCTGCGCTGCCACTCAAACCTATCCCGAAATCAGCTAAAAAAAAGGGCTCTAGAATTACTGGCCAGTGTAAAAATTCCTGACCCGCAACAGCGCTATGATGCTTATCCCTATGAACTGTCTGGTGGTTTGTGTCAGCGGATTATGATCGCATTGGCATTGGCTTGTTCTCCTAAATTGCTGATTGCAGATGAACCAACGACAGGGCTGGATGTGACCACCCAGGCAACGGTGATGAATCTGTTGAAGGACCTGGCCACGGATCAACAGATGGCAACGGTGGTGATTACCCATGACTTGGCATTGGCCTCGGAATATTGCGATCGCATCATCGTCATGCACGCTGGCCACATTGTCGAAAGTGCACCCACCCATCCTCTCTTTAGTCAGCCACGTCATCCTTATACAGCTAAGCTAATTGCAGCTACACCGGAACCTCATAAAGAGTTTAATGATTTGATTCCGATTTTGGGGAGTTTGCCGGATTTACGGCGAGAGGATTTGGCACCCTGTCGGTTTATTAGTCGGTGTGATCGGGCGAGTGAGAGATGCCAGCAGGAGGCGCTAATGTATCAACAAGTGGATGAGGCGCATTGGGTGGGGTGTTGGTATCCGTTGGAGGTTTAGTGGGGTGTTGGCAAATGGTGATAAAAACTGCTCAGGGCTTTCCTCCCCGAACCCCTCCTGTTCGTGGGGGCCTCAACTCCCCCACACCCCCCGAAAGTAGGTTATTGTTTATGGCTAATACTTTGGTAGGGGTGGAGTTACGGCGACGTTAGGGTAAAAGTTATCCCCATGTTATGTAATTGCTTCTTATAAATATTTTTTCTCCGTTCTTTTTTCTTTTTCTCCTTTTCATTTCCCTATGTTGCAAGTCACTAATCTTACAAAATTTTTTCCAGTTGCTGCTAAGACACCTCGTTGGATGCCTGGTGGCAAGCAGACGCAGTATCTCCACGCGGTGGATGGTCTGGATTTGACGATTCAGCCGGGGGAGAGTGTGGGGTTGGTGGGCGAGTCTGGTTGTGGTAAGTCGACGTTGATTCGATTAATCTCTCGACTGTTGGAGCCGACAGCGGGGGCGATTTTGTTTGATGGTGTGGATATTGGTCAGATCCCTGTAGGAGATTTTTCCCATAGTGCTCAACGGGCAAAACTGCAGATGGTATTTCAGGATCCGAGTGATAGTTTGAATCCTCGGTTTACGGCGTTTGATACGATTACGGAGCCGATTCGGCGGCTGGGTTCGAAACAGGATCAGCGGCGTCTACAACAGCGGGCTACGGAGCTGGCTCAGCAGGTGGGATTGCCGCCAGAATTATTGAGCCGTTTTCCCCATCAGCTGTCGGGGGGACAAAAGGCACGGGTGGGGATTGCTCGGGCGATTGCATTGAATCCGACAATGCTGATTTTAGATGAGCCCACATCAGCATTGGATGTATCGGTGCAAGCCGTAATCTTGCATCTATTGGCAGATCTGCGAAAGCAGATGAATATAAGCTATTTGTTTATTTCCCATGATTTGAATGTAGTGCGTTTGTTATGCGATCGCATCCTGGTGATGTACCTGGGCAAGCTAGTGGAAACTGGCCCTACGGATGATATTTTCAATCATCCCAGACATCCTTATACCCAGGCCCTAATTTCTGCCATCCCTGCGTTTGAGGCTAATCCCCATCGGATTCCCCTCACAGGCGAACCGCGCAGTCCCATTAATCCATCACCGAATATCTGTCGTCTGTATGGTCGCTGTCCCAAGGGAGACGATGGCTGTCAGCAAGCTGCCCCTAACCTGCAACCCATTAACGATTATCATCAGGTGGCTTGTCATTATCCTGCGTATCCTCAATGACGCCACTCCGTTCTACCAAACTGTGGGGAATTGGTTTAGTTCTCCTCAGTGCCCTGGGTCTGTCGATTCAAAACGTAGTCTTACGATTGTTTTTTACTGAGAGTCAGTTGTTTGGTCAGATTCCCTTTGGTGGATTTGTGACTCCTCGCCTGAGTAATGTAGTACTGTTACTGGCCATACGGATGTCGGTCATGACGTTATTGTTGGCGGGGCTGACTCCCTGGTTATATCCGAAGACGTTTAGGGTATTAAGTGCGTTGCCAAAGACGCCTAAGTTGTTAGGCTCTGTGGTGGCCAGCGGTGTTTGTTTGTTTTTTGGGTTGGTTTTGTTATACACAGCCCTGAGTCAGGTGGCGACTGGAGTTGCGATCGCAACGTTCTTTATCTATCCAGCCATTACAGTGCTGTTGGCCTGGTTATTTTTCCGACAGGCCCCGCCAAACTATCAGCTTTGGCTGATGGGAGTCATTTTTATAGGTGTTGTGCTCACCTCTCTGAACCCATCTGCTACACCTGCAGGCAATCCGTTGCTAGGAGGTATCTGTGCCCTGGGGGCTGGGCTGGGGTTGGGGCTATATGGCATCGTTGCTGAACTGTCGCTTAAGGGGCAACCGCCCCATTCCGGTTTGCATCCTGTGCCTTTTTCGCTATGTATATTCACATTGGTAGCAATCTTAGCTAGTCTGATGCTCCTGTTTCTTCAGGAAACAACCATTGCACCTATGGTTTGGCCTCCAGTCCTGGGGATGACTTTGTTTTCGGCTATTCTTACGTTGATGGCCTATGTTTTGAATAATTCTGGCATTGGCCTGATTGGGGCATCATTAACGGCGTTGCTTAGTGCTAGCGCGCCGGTATTAACTGCATTATTTGCCTGGTGGATATTGCAAGAAGAATTACAGCAACAACAAATTATTGGAATTGGGCTGGTGACCGTAGGCGTGGCAATGTTAAGCCTGAAATCTCGAAAGAGTGACTGAAACAAGGCCTCCTCTTTTTGATGTACAGACGTTGCATGCAACGTCTCTTCAGCATTAATTTTGGGATCTGATAAAACCCTTATCCCTTAGCTTCTAGCAACCGCTGCTCATTCAACCATTCTGAGTCGTAGATTTCTAACAGTTGTGTCAAAATCTCAAAAAATTGCTCTTCTGTCCCATCAATCGAGCGTCTAACCCACCAGCCTCCTGATGTAATGGCTACGTACCAGTAATGGGAATTTTCCTCCCCTTCAAAGGTATTTTCATGTTTAGTCGCTAAATAATCCGCCAGCCATCTACAGTCTTCGCCTAAATCAAAGCCAACATCTGACGCTGGGACATGTCTATTTTGAATGCGGGTTAAATAGTTGTTCTTGATTTCGTTAACTGTCAACGTTTCTTGCGCAAATCTTAAACTCAACCGATCGCCTGCATCTGCCTCCAGGATTTCTTGGTAATAGTCTCGAACAATTTCGTAGTCTTGCTTCACCGCCTCAAATTCTTCAGGAGTTCTGAACAAAGTCTGGTGAGCTTGATAGAAAACTCTTGCGATTAGCCGAATCTTAGAATCATAAACTGATTGGAATCGGTACTTTAATACCCTGTCATTAGGTGCAACCAGCACTTTTTCTTGGATCCAGGTCAAAAAGTCTGGATTGTAATATCCAAACGCGTATTCACCCCGTAAACTCAACTCGGCATCAGTATGGGGTCCCTGTCTAAAAATAGGTAGGCCAGACTTTACAGTTAATTTTTGATAATCAACGAACGGTTTGATATGACAGTAAAGTGCCCGCAACCCATACTCGAGATTAGTGTCACAGTCCACATAGCCATATTCTATGCCGTCATCGCCCGTGTAGCTTGTATACCCTATTTTGGGTCGATTAAGGTTGATCCAGATAGAACGAATCAGCTCGTCTTGGGTATGTGGTTTCGCAGCAATAGTACGCTCTACCTGCTTGACCGGCCCTGACTCTGCCCCGACTACTCTGACCGAAGCTAGCATTAACCCGACGGCAACACTACTTAGGACAATAATATCTCTCTTTTGCTTGCGAAGCTGCTTACGCTGCATCCTAATTCAACCTCTGGGCTTTTCCTAGATTTTCTTATCGTTTCGATTACTTCCGGATGCCCACCTTTTAAGGTATTACAACCAGGACTCATCGAAATACAATCTAAGTTAATAATTCTTGCTAAAGATAAATGACCATCATTTTACAACCTATCCATGCAGAGACGACAGTTTATTTATGCGGCGGGGAGTAGCCTGGTAGCCCTGCAATCCCATCGATTGCTTTATCCAGCCCATGCTTCTACCGATCAGTCTTTTCAGTGCCGGGCTTACCTACCCAATGGTGAGCCCTTGCCAGAGGCATCCTTGGCAAAACTTTACTTTCTGAGTCTACAGGATGAGCCGCTGCCCAACCCTGAACGGACTGTTGAAAATGGCTTACTGGTGTCTCAATCTCCCCTGCAGTGGCCCGTTGTCATTGCCCTACAGCTGCCGGTGGCAGGCTTTGGTGATGTGACTGTCTATGCTGACAATAAGGGACAAGGGTTTATGCCAGGGGACTTTCCGCTGGTGTTGAATCGGGCATTTGCTTGCGATCGCATTGCCCGTGTTACCCAGACCTTATCCCACTGGCAAGCCCAGGGCTATCACTTTTCTGCAACGATTCACCAAACCCTGGAAACAGCCCAAGACCTTTTCCAAACAGCCGAGCACCACGACACCCTCTCGGGTCAAATCCGAGGCTGGAATGATGCCCTTAGCCAAGCTCTTTGGGCTGGGGAAAACCTGGCCCTTAGTCGGGCTAGGCAGCGGATTGCTAGGGGCGAACCCCGACTAGATTTCAAATTTGGCTGCAATGCGTTTGCCCATCCCTCAGCAGGACCAAAATACGACCGCTATTTTACAGATTTGTTCAACTACGCCACTGTCCCCTTCTACTGGAGAAGTTTTGAGCCAGAACAGGGAAATCCCCGGTTTGATCGAGTGGATCAGCAGGTAGCCTGGTTAGAGAATGCAGGGATTACGCCCAAGGGACATCCCCTGGTGTGGTTCCACGAAATTGGGGTGCCTAACTGGATACGAGAGCAGCCCTACAATCAAGTCAAGGAGTCTTTGCGCCAGCGGATTCTGGAGATTATTCACCACTACGGCGATCGTATCCCCTACTACGATGTGATCAACGAAGCCCACGGGGTGCCCTGGGGCAATGAACTAAACTACGATAACGAACAGTTTCTCGACCTGACTCGCATGGCCTGCGATGTTGTTAGGGAAGGTAATCCAAAAGCGCAGCGTGTTGTTAATAGTTGTTGCCTGTGGGCACGACAGGTTGCCTTACTTGGGCCATCGGTGCAGAGTCCTTTTCAGTATGTCAAAGCCTGTCTAAAGGCCAATATTCCCTTTGAAGTTATTGGTCTTCAGCTTTACTATACCCATCAGGATATGTTTGAAATTGATCGCATGCTGGATCGTTTTACCACCTTTGGTAAGCCTATTCACATTACGGAAATGTCAACGTCATCCAGCACTGGTATGGATGAAAATTCTCAACTGGGTGCGGCCCGTGGGTTATGGCATGCTCCTTGGTCTGAGACAGTTCAGGCTGACTGGGTCGAGCAGATTTACACGCTGGCTTATAGTAAACCGGAAGTTGAAGCTGTTACTTGGTGGGATCTATCAGATAAGAATACGTTCTGGCCCTTTGGGGGATTGTTGAATGAGGCGAATCAGCCGAAGAGGGCCTATTACAGGCTTCAGGGTTTGAAAAAGTTGTGGGGACTAGCTGAGCTGCAGGCACTCTAACAGTATTACTGAATGCCAGGGCACCATTGCTATACAAAATTCAGGGCTTTGGTCAGCTATTCTATAGAGCATAAAAAACTTGAAGAGAGCTTAACCTCTAAAAGGTTAGGCCCTAAATCAGCAATAGCTATGAATCATGCCATTCTTAACCACATTAATTAGTAGAAAGCAAAATCAGGGCAGTTCGGAAGAGGGGATGACGTGATAAAGCCGATGATTGAATACATTTTATGCAAGGCCTCATCCACACAAGGAGAATAATCTGATGGGATGGTTTCACTCTAGTAATTGCCTACCAGTAAGGGGCTTACTAATCAGCAGTAGCCTTGTTGGTTTAACCAGTGGGTTAGCCAGTGGAGCTCTAGCAACAGAAAAGATCCTGATCGCACAGATTATCCCAGATAGCACATTGGGAAATGAGAGTTCTGTTTTAATACCTGGTATCGATGTGAGGGGAACCCCCGCTGACCTGCTTGAAGGTGGAGCCACTCGAAATAGTAATCTGTTTCATAGTTTTTCTGACTTTAATGTAGATGAGGGGCAACGAGTCTACTTTGCCAATCCAGTTGGGATTCTCGACATCTATAGCCGGATTACAGGCAGTACGCCCTCGTCCATACTCGGCACTTTGGGTGTAGATGGCGGTGCCAGCTTATTTCTCATCAACCCCAATGGCATTATCTTTGGACTGGAAAGTCAGCTAGATGTGACCGGTTCATTCACTGCTTCTACAGCAGAAAGTCTAATCTTCAGTGATGGCTCGTCATTTAGCTCAGTCAACCCCGATGCCGCCCCTCTATTGCTTATTAATTTAACCCCTGGGTTGCAATATGGTAACAACGCCTCAGCAGCCATTAACAACCAGGGGAACTTAGCCGTTGGCCAAAATTTAACCCTGGGAGCACCCCTGTTATCGCTCTCAGGTTCATTGACAGCCGGGCAAGACATTATCTTGCAAGGGGCAAGTCGTCAGCTGAGTAATGCGGACTATACCGTGGGAGGCTATCTGTTTACCCAAGCATTGGATGGCACCGGAGTGGAGATAGTTATTCCCCATTCCCAGGTGATCATAGCCGATGGTGATGTGCAGTTGGCAGCTAATTATAATGGGCCATCGCTGCATATTTTGGCGGGGGGACAGGTCACCCAGGCTCCTGGTGTGGAAACTATCACGGTAACCGGCGAGACCGGGGGCGATGTGAGCGGTACCCTGTCTGATGGGGATGGGGGCCGCCAGTTTGTAACAATCTCGGCAACCGAGCAACCTACGGTCGACATTCGCAGCGGTGTAGATTGGTTTACCCTAATTGGGGGACTCCCTGGAAATATAAACGCCAGTAATTTAGCGGTTATTTTTAGTGAAGCCACAGCTCCGAGCATTGCACTAGATGTAGTGACTAATCCTGGTGGCGCTATTGTTTTACAATCACCTGAGGATATTGCCGTCAGATTGCTAGATACTTCAGTGACGGTAATTTCGGTAAATGAAGATGCGGTAGGCAAAGATGGCGGCCCAATTACCCTGCAAGCAGGGCGTGATATATCGCTAACGCCGGTAGACGAGTCTTTTAACAATAATTTAGAATTCTTGTCGCGGATAGAGTCTGAAGGTGGAGACGAGTCTATTGACAATAATTTAGAATCCTTGTCGCGGACAGAGTCCGAAGGTGGCAATGTAGTTGGCGGCAATGGGGGGGCTATCACTCTGACTGCTGGCCGAGATATCCTTAACGCCTCCTCTGAAACGTCCTCTGTCTCTTTTTCGGTCTCCTCTTCAACGATATCAGGGGATGTAAAAGGAGGGAATGGCGGGACCATTTCTCTTTCTGCTGGTCGAAACATCTCCAATTCTAACTCTTTCTCTCTCTCTGACTCTGATTCTGACTCTGTCAATGCGTCGACGACATCAGGGAATGTAGAAGGAGGGAATGGCGGAACTATCACCCTCTCTGCTGGCCGAGACATCTCAAACTCGAACTCCGACTCAAGTTCAAACTCAAACTCGGACTCGAACTCGAATTCTTACTATATCTATGATAATTTTTTCACTATATCGGGGGATGTAGTGGGAGGAAATGGCGGGACGATAACCCTTTCCGCTGGTCGAAACATTTCCGACTCTGACTCTGAGTCTCTCTCTGTTTCGGACTCTAACTCTGACTATTCCTCTAGCTTTCTTTTCTTTCTTCCCTCTTCTTCTTCTTCGACCATATCGGGGAATGTAGTGGGAGGAAATGGCGGAACTATTGCTCTTTCTGCTGGCCAAAACATCTCTGGCACTTCCTCTGAAGCCGACTCAAGATCTTTCTCCTTTTCTGACTCTGGCGCTGAGTCCCTATCTTCTTCGACCATATCGGGGGATGTAGTAGGAGGAAATGGCGGGACCATTTCCTTATCCGCTGGCCAAAACATCTCCGCTTTCTCTGAGTCTGAATCCTACTCTTTTTCTTATACTAACTTCAACATTAGCCTTAACTCTCGCTTTACGTCTTTCTCAACTGTAACAGGGGATGTGACTGGAGGAGATGGTGGAGCGATTTCCTTATCTGCCGGTCAAGATATTTCTGGCAGTTCTGACTCTAACTCTTTCGCTTATTCCTTCAGTTATTCATTCTCGGCCCCTACTGCCTCTCCGACGATCTCGGGAAATGTGACTGGAGGGAATGGTGGAGCGATTTCTTTATCTGCTGACCGAGACATCTCTCGTTCCTTTTCTGACTCTCAATCTTTTTCTCGTTCTTTTTCCGATTCTATCTCCTCTCCAACTATATCAGGAGAGGTAAACGGAGGAAATGGTGGCATTACTTTTCTCAGAGCTAATCGTGACATTACAATTAATCGGTTAAGCTCTTTTTCACTTGCAGAATCCGACTCAGATAATCCTGAGCTAGTCAGTACGGGGGGTGGGGGTAAGGTAACGCTGATAGCTGAGTCAGGAGGGATTTTGGGTGAAGTGTCCGATAACATCTTTACCCCTGACCAGGAAACTCAAGCTAACATCTTTACGTTTTCAGTCGTTGAGAATGGAATGGCTAATACTGGAGGCTCAGTTTCGCTACAGGCCAATAGCATTATTCGTGACCTAAACATATTGACAACATCTTCCTCAGCTCAGTCAGGGGATATTACTCTAACTGGGTCAGGAAATCTGTTGATCGAAGGCGTTGATATTGCTACCAGTCAAACCGTCGAAATTGACAATCCTAGCATTCGTTCTAATCCTGACGAAAAAATAATAATTCCTGTTGGGGGTATCGGCCAGCCAGGAGATATTTCTATTGAAAGTAATCAAGCAGACAATCAGGATCTTATTTTTACTGACAGCCGGATTCTGAGTACAACCAACAGTCTTAACCAAGCAGGCATCATTAATATCACGAGTTCTGGTCAGCTTACCTTCACCAACGAGAGCGAGATTCGTAGCGAATCCCAAAGTAAGGCTGCCGCTGGTAGTATCCGCCTGAGAGCACCTACAATACTTATTGACCAGGAATCAGCGCTATCCACCTCAACCACAGCTAGTGGAGTCGCAGGCAACATTAACATCGACACTGATACGTTAACCCTGGTCAACGGTGGAGAAATTCTATCCGGCACCTCAGGACCTGGTGCAGGAGGCAACGTCATCATTCAGGCTACCGAAGCAGTCAACTTGGGGGAAGGTGTCCAAAACTTTGAACCCATTATTTCAGTGGAAACCAGTGGGGCTGGTACCCCCGGCAATATTGTCATCAATACTCCTCAATTCACCCTATCCGAAACTGCCCAATTGACCGCCACAGCCACTGACACCGCCACTAATTCTGAGGGGGGCGGCAGCATTACCCTTAGTGCTAACACCATGGATCTAGCAGGCATTGTCGGCATCTTTGCTGAAACCCAAAGCCAAACACCCGGTGGTACCCTCACCCTTGAACCCTACCGGCCCAATCCAGATCAATCCGTAACCGATCCTAACCTGACTGTCATCTTTGAACCAGGTGCTAAAATCTCAGCCTCTACCAGTAGCGACGGGCCAGGGGGGAACATTGAAATCGAAGCACCTGAATCAATCACCCTGATGGGGCCTGGTGAGCTAACCGTTGAAACAACAGGGGCAGGCCCTGCAGGGACAATCTCGTTCAATACCCAAAACCTGATTATCCAAAATGGCCTCACAGTATCTGCCGCTACTGAGGGTGGCCCAGGCGGCAACATCACGATTAATGGAACAGATACCGTTCTGATTGATAACAGCACCATCACCAGCGAAGTATTAGAAAGCGGAGAAAACAAGGGTGGCACAATAGAGGTTGTTACAGCTAATCTAGACCTCACCAATGGCACCGAAATCAGAACAGCCACCGCTGGGAGTGGCAATGCCGGAGACATTTTTCTAGTTGTTGAGGATACCTTCAAAGCTCAAGACAGCAGTCTACTGACCAATGCTGAAACAACGGCCGGTGGAGCCATTACAGTGAATGCATCCAATGTTCGACTATTTGGCGATAGCAATATTTTTTCCTTTGTCGAAAGCGGTGTAGACGGTGGTGGAACCATCACCTTCAATGGTGATACCGTAATCGCTTTAGATGACAGCGATATTCTGGCCTTTGCCGCCGATGGCCAGGGGGGAAATATTACGTTTAACACGGTCTTCTTTGGTGAAAATTATCAACCCGCCCCCCTTGGCACTGATCCACGCACCTTAGATGGCAATGACCGCGTTGATGTCAATGCCAGTGGCACTATCAGTGGAGAAATCTCTATTCCCGATGTCTCCTTTATCGAAAATAGCCTGTCTGAACTTGATGACATCTTGGTAGATCCCAATACGCTCACCGCTGGCAGCTGCATTGCCCGTACCACCGAAAACGAAGATTCATTCATCATCACGGGAACAGACGGGCTGTCCCAGCGACCTGACGACACAGCCATCAATCAGTTCTCCTCTGGCCAAGTCCAAACAATATCATCTAACGAGGAGAGCCCCCTTCTCTGGCACCCTGAAATGCCGATCATTGAACCTACCGATATTTATCAACTCTACAACGGACGCATCGTCATGAGTCGAGAATGTTCATCGGGGTAAAAATTAGGAAAATTTACTTTTGTAAGCAATTTTTAGCTATGAATCATCAACCTTTTGATTGCTAGCTCGGTTATCTTCTATATTTCTACCGAATCGTGGTTAGGTTACCGCTCAAAGACTCTAACTCGAAAAATTCATAAATTGGCCTTGAGGTTCGTCTTAAGTATGAAGAGCAAAATTGGACGACAGCAAAGTGGGTCAGTTGACATCAGTTGAGTGCTCAGGAACATAACTAGTTTCTTTATCAGAGCACCCTTAAACATCCCTGAGTTTCCACCCTTGGCTGTCGTCTGATGAGCGCATCCGTAACATGCCTAACTCTAGAGCAGTGGACCTATCTCTAATTTGGAAGGAGTAAACCGATGTGCGAATCCTCACCCTAGGACAGGTGCGGCTACCTAAAACAGCCGCACCTGCTTTTTTAGCAGCTAACAAAGATGATGCAGTCCGATAATGGGGCTACCGTGTACATGCATCTCGGTCAGTATTAGACCACTATCGGTCCATGTTAGAAAAGCATTGAAATCAGCTTTTCAGTTTAAGCTGACTTGCTGTGTCTTTTGTCTGCGCTAAAAAAGCATCAAGCAGTGGGCTGCCCAATTGCATAAATGATTGCACAATTTCTTCTCCCGCTGTTTCGGGTGTCCCCGCATTAAAAGGAGGTTCAGGTACGTATTCCATCATTAGTTGAGCCATCTTCGCAACCTCATCGTTTATTTCGGGGTACAGCGTTGGGGTATTTCGCTTCTAGACACAGAGAACCGTCTGGTTAGTAATGATAATGACCGGTCACTATCCAAACTATGATGTAAAGGTTATTTGCAAGGGATAATGGACAAAGTTAGCTGGCTCCACAACAGCCATGCTACTAGTTTCAAAACTTCACCATGAGCAGTCCAAAGCAGTCCAAACAGGAAATGTATCTGAAGATAAGACATTCTACAGCAGCTGACCGACTTACCATTAGTGGTATTCATGCCAATGCTTTTGGCGAGGAGCAAGGCCAAGAAATTGTAGAACTTGTTAATGATTTGTTCGTCGATAAGACAGCAAAACCTTTGCTATCACTAGTAGCAGAGACAAACGCAAGATTGTTAGGCCATATCCTCTTCACAGCAGCACAACTCCAACCCAAGCACCAAGAAACTTCAGTGCGGATTCTTGCTCCACTAGCAGTCCTGAGCGACGTTCAAGGCGAAGGTGTGGGAGGTGCCTTGATTAAAGAAGGTTTGAAACAGTTGACCGCTTCAAGGGTAGATCTAGTTTTTGTGCTTGGTTATCCTGGCTACTATTCAAAATTTGGATTTCAAACTGCAGGTATACTTGGCTTTGAAGCCCCCTATGCCATTCCTACGGAGCATGAAGACGCGTGGATGGTACAAGAATTGAAACCTGGAGTCATCGGTAATATTGTCGGTCGGGTTCAGTGCTCAGAGACTTTAAACCAGCCCCACCATTGGCAGGAGTAGGGCCTGCTAAGCATCGCACTATATCAGGATATTGACCCATAGCTAATTGTCCAACAAAAGTTATCCATAAAACGCCCGTCTCTACCGGATGAACGGTACGGTGCGGGAATAATGTGAGTACCCTCCTGATATCAGGCCCGTCTATGGTTGCCAGCCCATGAAGAATTTGCCAGAAAATACGAGTCGTCGATTGACGGTTTTATATATTTCTTCATTGAGTGCGATCGCAACCCTAGCCATCATGGGTCAGTTCCGTGTGCAACGGCTACTCAACGAACAAAAGCTAGACATTCAAGTCATTACGGCAGCCCAACGGCAGCAATTGGTCAGCCAACAGTTGGTAAAATCCACCCTGACCATCAGACTACCTATGGCGGATGACGCTAAGCAGGAGCATGCTGAACACTTACAAGAGGTGATTCAAAGCGCAGAATCCTGGCGACAAAAATTGATTGCCTTGCAAACAGCAACCCATCTGTCACAGCAACAGCAACAGCAAGTGCAAACCATGACCACCGACCTTGCTCACCAATATGAGATGTTGGTTGAAACGGCAACAGCAGCACTAGCAGACATATCCACCGGGAACACAAGGATTCAATCACCCAGACAAAATTTACAAGACGTAACCCAACTGCTTAGAACAGAAAAAGCCTTTATCAACGACATGGATCGATTGATCCTGGCCTACAATCAACAGGTTGACCTTGAAGCCAATCGGCTGAAACGCCTTGAGCATGGCCTTTTCTTAGTGACAATCACCGTTCTGATTTTAGAAGGCTGTTTAGTCTTTCGCCCAGCGACTCGCAAGATCCGCCACACATTGAACAGCTTAAAGCAAGCCTTGCAAGAGACCCAAGAGACAGCTGCCCAATTAGCCATAGAACAACAAAAATCAGAGAAACTGTTGCTCAATATCTTGCCTCAGCCCATTGCTCAACGCCTGAAGCAAGAGCCCCAGGCCATTGCCGATGGATTTTCTAGCGTTACTGTTTTATTCGCTGACATTGTTGGCTTTACCCAGCTGTCCACCCAGATTTCTCCAGAAAAGTTAGTTGCTCTGTTAAATAGCATTTTCTCCGCCTTTGACCAACTGGTAGAAAAGCATGGGTTAGAGAAAATCAAAACCATCGGTGATGCCTATATGGCTGTTGGTGGCTTACCATTACCCTGTGCTGACCATGCCCAGGCTGTGGTTAAGTTTGCCCTCGATATGCAAACTGTGATCGACAAGTTTAATTGGGAAACAGGCCACAATTTAAGTATTCGCATTGGCATTAATTCGGGACCGGTGGTGGCTGGAGTGATTGGTATCAAAAAGTATATTTATGACCTTTGGGGCGATACGGTGAATACCGCCAGCCGCATGGAATCCCATGGCACACCGGGAACGATTCAAATTACGGAAAGTACGTTTCAGCTGATCCAGAATCAGTTTCGAATTGAGCCCATTGGCCAGATTACAGTTAAGGGTAAGGGGAATATGATGACCTATCGAGTCATTAGCTCGTTAGCCGTCTAGGGCCTTTGCTACCATCCTTTTAATACTCCCCGGTAGTAAATTAGCTTCACTTAAGGCGTAAGGGCAGCAAAATCGACTATAATATGACGCTGCTTTGCTCACGGTTATCGGTCTAAATTTAGTCATATGAATAGTTTTGACCGCTCTAAACATGTCTACGTTTCTCCGGATTTTGATGAAATAATAAAAGACACAATACGTTTTTTTAACGGTACGCCTGTACATTCAATTCCTGTACCTGAACGTTTTCACGGCACAGGTGTTTATGCTTTGTATTGCATTGCTAAGTCTGGAATTTATTCAAGATTTAATTCAGTTAACAGGACTGCATTTCGTATTCCTATTTATGTTGGAAAAGCAGTCCCAAAAGGCTGGCGGCAAGCCAGAGAGTCATTATCTTCAGATACAAAAAGCTACGAGCTAAATAATCGAATAAGGGAGCATAGTCGCAGTATAGAGATCGGAGAAGGGATAAACAGCTCCGATTTCTTCTGTAGATTCATGATTCTTGAGGGTAAAGAAAGCGACTTAATTGGGACTGTTGAAGCAGCACTCATCAGAAAATATCAACCACTTTGGAATACTTTAATTGACGGTTTTGGCAACCATGATCCTGGAAAAGGGCGATATGAGCAAGCCAAATCTGACTGGGATGTTTGCCACCCAGGTCGTCTTTGGGCAGAAAAATGTCAGGGAGTTCACGCTAGCAAAGCAGAGCTCTTGCAAAGCATTGAAGATTTTATGAATGAATTGAATGAAGAAGATGCCTAAATTATCCTGTTTAGAGTTGTTTACAGGAGCAGGAGGTCTGGCAAAAGGTCTAGAGATGGCTGGAGTTCAGCACAAGGCCTTTGTTGAATGGAACAAGGATGCTTGCCTCACTTTGGCTAATAACTACAGTGCTCAGCTTGTTCATAATGTAGATATTCGTACATTTAAATTTTCACAATTTGGTCATGTTGACATAGTTTCAGGCGGACCTCCATGTCAACCATTTTCGATGGGAGGAAAACATAAAGGGAATATGGATCAACGAGATATGTTTCCTTATGCTTGTAAAGCGATAAGTATTTGTACACCTAAAGCCTTTGTGCTTGAGAACGTCAAAGGATTGCTACGTAAATCTTTCAGTAGCTATTTTGAATACATCCTCTTAAGATTGAGATATCCTGACCTTTCTCTCAGAGCTTCAGAGCATTGGGAAGATCATCTTGCAAGACTTGAGAAGATTCACACTTCAGGGAAGTATGATGGCATCAAATACAATGTTATCTTTCGGCTAGTGGACGCTGCAAATTATGGAATTCCTCAGCGTCGAGAAAGGGTTTTTATTATTGGGATTAGAGAGGATTTGAATATCGAGTGGTCTTTCCCTAAAGAATCTCATTCTTTAGATTCTCTATTGTGGTCACAATTTGTTACTGGTGATTACTGGACGAGAAATGAAGTAAAACCATCAGAAGTTGAACATCTAGACCAGAGAACAAGACAACGGGTTAAGCAGCTTATGCAACAGCCTAGTTTATTTCCTCCTTCTCTAGAACCCTGGAAGACAGTTCGAGACCAAATTGGAAAACTTCCAGATCCTGATACCAAAGGTAGTTTTGACAATGAACATGTCTTGAGAGAAGGTGCTCGGTCTTATCCCGGACATACTGGTAGCTATATTGATATGCCATCTAAAGCTCTTAAGGCAGGGGATCATGGAGTTCCTGGTGGAGAAAATATGATTAGATATCAAGATGGTCGAATACGTTATTACACTACGTTTGAAGCCAAACGAATCCAGACCTTTCCGGACAATTATAGGATTTCTGGCTCATGGACAGAAGCAATGAGGCAGATCGGTAATGCTGTGCCTGTAGAGTTGGGTTATCAAATAGCTAGCTCCTTAACCCAAATAATACATCCTCGATCGGATGAGCCAGCTAACCCTGCGTTGGTGCAGACGAGTTAAGAGGGATCGATGAAACTTAGCATTCGCTTGCCGCCGCACAACTCCAACGTTCAGCACTATGCACCAAAGCAGCCCTCCTGAAGTCGCTTTAAACAATTCCTAGGAAACTTTCTGATCCGTGATAGCGTTCTCAACTGGACAACCTTGAACTCGACACACAGACTCATTGCATAGGCGACAAATTCGTCTAGCCCCTTCTTGACCATCAGTCAAACCGCCAAGGATTGTCTCAAGCACTGGTATCAAGGCTTGTTGCTACTCGGTCGGAAGAGAGTTGAGCATCTGCGACGTGATCTGCTCACGGGCATGCAAGACGTTGTCGGCACGCTTTTGGCCTTTTGCAGTGACGCGTAGCACGACCGCTCGAGCATCGTCCTCGCTACGGTGTCGCTCAACTAATTCTTCTTTTTCCAGGGTGTTGATTAGTCGAACTGCCCCAGAATGACTGATCCCCAATACTTTACTCAATACATCAATGCTGTCATTTGGGTGGTTACAGATGGCTACCAAGGCAGCTTCATGGTTCAGGTTGCGTCCCCCCAATTCGGCGATTTCATCCTCGATCCGGGTCGAAACTGTAGTGGCGAAGGCCCCTAGAAGATTGGCTAAGTAGTCGTTATTGCTCATAGCTAAATTTTATATGACTGAATCATAAAAATCCATAGACAAATACTTTAGCTCCGACCAATACATGAGTGATTCATATAAATTACTTTGTAAACAGCCCCCATAAACCATGGAGCCAAGGACCAAAATGAGCACTGATACTGAAACCCTGCGTTATAAGAAACAGTTCAAAACCATTCTCGGTAAGCGGATGGCTTATGTTGACGAGGGCATGGGCAATCCCATTGTCTTCTTGCACGGCAACCCCACATCCATTTACCTATGGCGCAATGTCATGCCGCATCTGGAAGGGCGTGGTCGGGTAGTCCTATTTAGGAAAGGATGACCAAAAGCCTTGCCACAAAATCCTTTCAAGGATATCTACTCAGAACAAGAGCTTGAAGTATCTGGGCGATTTATAGGCATTTTCCGCTATTCAGCCAAAACATGAACGAAAGAATGAGCCTTTCAGCCTCTATTTTGTGCAAATACTTAGCTCTTCCCATGAAGTGATAAATCCTTGAAATCAATACTACAAAAGGATTCTCGCTATCCTTACCTTCAGGGCACTACCCACATATGGACTGGGGAGAATTTAGTATCCCACACGCTGTTTGTTGGCGAGTTTGATAGTCCCTTTCGATTTTCTGATGGCAAAAAAGTTATTGCAACATCGTACTGATGAACTTAAAGGGTGACAAGGAACTTCAAATTACTGAGTACCAGTAGAGGAGTAACACATTTTTGTTGTTGATGAGTAAAAATAATCGCTAAAAAAACTTTAAATCAATCTTTTTTAGAGTTATTTAAAGAGTTCTTGTAAAGTTCTGTTTGTTGCCCGGATTAACTCAAGAGCTAATATTCCCATAATCTTCTCTTTACCTGAAATCATTATCTTACTGGCGTGTGAGCGTCGAGATTTTCTTGCGCGAAGGGTTTGGATATGGTTTTGTTAATCTCTTCTTAACTGTATCTCTCTAGGCGTGGATCGTTTTGTCGCTCAGGGACACAGCTCAATTGAGCTGTTTGTTGAAGCCAAAATTCTATTGTTCCTCTTCGCTCTGCCTGCCGTTTGGTGTCAGGCCATTTTGTCATGTCAACGTCCGTTTCAACTCAATTCAATACTTCTCCCAATCGTCAGTCTGTAGAAAATATCGAGTTTTTGGGTGAGGTCCGGTTTCCAACGGGCACCGTATTTACACAACTGACTCCTGAAGGGTTTACTAATAATCAAACTGAGGTGGGCGGCCTGTCTGGTCTCGCCTATGATTCAGCCCGTGGCGTTTACTATGCCCTGTCGGATGACCGCAGCTCCGATGCCCGCTTCTATACGGTTGATATTGACCTGGGCGACGGCAGTTTGGATGATGGTGACGTAGAGTTTAAGGATGTTACCTTCCTACTAGATGCTGATGGTGAGCGGTTTGCCGATGGTGACGTTGATCCTGAGGGAATTGCCATTACTGGTCAGGGCACTCTGTATATTTCTTCTGAAGGAGATGCCAATGCGGTGATTTCTCCCTTTATTCGGGAGATTACTCTGGATGGAGACTACATTAAGGATTTGCCGATTCCTGATATTTATTTGCCCACGGCGGATCAGTCTAGCGGTATTCGTAATAATCTGGCGTTTGAAAGTTTAACAATTACACCAGATCAGCAGTTTCTTTATACCGCCACTGAGAATTCTCTATTTCAGGATGGTCCAGCAGCGGATGTGGACCAGGGAAGTTTGTCCCGCATTCTTAAGTACGATTTGACCACAGGTGAGCCGGTGGCCTCTTTTGTCTATGAGGTGGATCAGGTGCCGGAGGTGCCGGACCCTGGGGATGCTTTTCGCACTAATGGTTTGGTGGAGCTGTTGGCGGTTGATAATAATGGCACATTACTGGCGCTGGAGCGGGGTTTTTCTGTCGGCCAGGGCAATACGGTTAAGCTGTTTGAGATTCAGACCCAGGGGGCTCTGGATGTGCTGGATACCGATGACCTCTTCCGGGAGGATGCCCTGGTGGAGGATGGCGAGGTTTTGGAGCCCGGTCCCTTTGAGATTGACCCGGCGGTCATTAAGCGTGAGATTTTAGACATTGAGCAGGATTTGGGCATTGCTCCTGACAATTTGGAGGCGCTGGCCTTTGGCCCCATGTTAGAAAATGGTCGTCAGTCGCTGATTATTGCTAGCGACAATAACTTTAATCCCGATGGGCAGTTCACCCAGTTTCTGGCCTTTGCCATTGATACTGAGACCACTCCGGCGGCATCGCCCGTGGTGGAAACCCCACTGACCCAGGACGATGAGGATGCGGACACGCCCCTACTGGGTGACTCAGACGATCCGGCGATCTGGGTAAATCCTGCAAACGGCGATGAGAGTCGGGTGATTGGCACCCTGAAAGATGGCGGTCTAGCAGTGTTTAATCTTCAGGGTGAGGTGGTGCAGACGATTGCCCCCGAAGAGTTTGGTGACTTTCGCTATAACAATGTGGATTTGCTCTACGACATTGAGATTCCGGCGTTTAATCCCACGGGTAGCTTGACGACGGACCTGGCGGTGGTTAGCGATCGCGAAAATGATTCTCTGGCCATATTCTCCATTGGCGACGATGGCACCCTGAACGACATTACCCTGCCCCTGGTGGATGGTATCAACGATCCTGAGTTCTCTATCTTTGGTGTGGATGACGGAGAAGCGACTGCCTATGGTTTAGCCACCTACAAGAGTCCGGTAACGGGTAAGGCCTATGCCTTTGTTACTCAGGCCGATGGTAATCAGGTGGCTCAGTTGGGGTTAACCTTTGGTGTTTCTGGCGGTGGTGAGGAATTTTTGGATGGGGAGGCTGCGATCGCAGATGCTTCCTTCGTTGAAGCCAGGGTTGTACGCACCCTAGATCTGCCGGTACCGACGGGGGATGTTGCCGACTCCCAGTCCGAAGGCATTGTGGTGGACCAGGAACTGGGGCTGCTGTATGTGGCCCTGGAAAACGAGGTGGGCATTCTCAAGTTCTCGGCAGAACCAGACGGTGGCAATGACTTTCAGGTGGTGCAACCGGTGGGGGCAGACTATCTGGTGCCCGATATTGAAGGTCTGAACATTTACTACGGTGCGGACGGTAGCGGTTATCTGCTTGCCAACAGCCAGGGAGATTCATCCTACGCCGTGTTTAGCCGCGAGGGCACTAATGAGTACCTGGGCAGCTTTGTTGTGGGCGATGGTGTAAATGAGGGCGGCGACATCGACCAGGTGAACGAAAGCGATGGTCTGGATGTGATTAACGTGCCGGTGGGCTCTGCATTCCCAAACGGGTTGCTAGTGCTACAGGACGGCGCTAACGATCCTCAGAATGTGGTGGAAGATGACGAGGAGCTAGAAAACAACAGCACCAACTTTAAGTTTGTCCCTTGGGAATCGGTTGCGGGTGCCTTTGAGAATCCTTTGGATATTGATACCACTAGCTACGATCCCAGAAATCCTGAGGTACATTCCCTGGTCAACGGTGTGGCCAGCGGCGATGTCACCCAAGATTCTGTGGTGCTGTGGGCGCGCAGTACGTTCCCCGGTGAAGTGACATTTGAATATTCCACCAGCGAAGACTTTAGTGAGATTGCTGGTACCGCAACAGCGACGGTGACTGAAATCAACCTGCCGGTAAAAGTAGATGTAGCTGGCCTGGATGCTGGAACTGAATACTTCTATCGGGTGACTGATGCCGCTGGCGATAGCGAAGTCGGTCGTTTTGAAACCGCTGCTGTGGCAGGAGAACAAACAGGTCTGCACTTTGGTGTGACTGGCGACTGGCGCGGTGAGATTGCTCCTTATCCTGCGGTTAGCAATGTGGCTGAGAAAAATCTTGACTTTTTCTTGCTCCATGGCGACACCATCTATGCCGATGATGACTCTCCGGCGGTGCTTAATCCCGATGGCACCCCCAGCGATCAGGCCATTACTGTAGATGAGTTTCGCGCTAAGCATAATGAAGTCTACAGTCAGCGGTTTGGTCAGAATGTGTGGGCGGATGTGCGGGCCTCTACTCCGGTGTATGCCACCATCGATGACCACGAAGTCACCAATGACTTTGCCGGTGGGCAAACCATTGGGACAGATAGTCTTAACCGATTTTTGACCGCCTTCCCTGATGATGACCCCAACGCGCTAATTAATGACAGTACTCTCTACGAGAACGGTCTACAGGTCTTCCAGGAATACAATCCGATTCGGGATGAGTTCTATGGTGAGACTGGCGATCCGGTTACGGAAGGTGAGCGTAAGCTCTATCGCTACAACACGTTTGGTAGCGATGCAGCCACCTTTGTATTGGATACTCGCTCCTTCCGGGACACTGCGATTGCTCCCCCTGTGAATCCCTTTGACCCGTCTGAGGTCGGGGCTACATTGGCAGCCACCTTTACCCCCGGTCGCACCATTATGGGCCAGGTGCAACTAGCGGACCTCAAGGCTGATCTGTTGGATGCTGAAGCATCTGGGGTGACCTGGAAGTTCATCATGGTGCCGGAGCCCTTCCAAAATCTCTTCCCCGGTATCAATACCGATGCTTGGGATGGGTATAACGCCGAGCGCACTGAGATTCTCAAGTTTATTGAGGATAGCAGCATTGACAATGTGGTGTTTGTGGCCGCTGATGTGCATATGACCTCGGTGAACAACATCACCTATCAGGAGGTTCCCTTTGGGGAGCACATAGCCACGGGAGCGTTTGAGATTACCACAGGGGCCGTTGCTTACGAAGATCCCACCGGGCGCTTTTTGGGTGAAATATTCACTGCTAGCGACCCAGATCTACGGGCGTTTTACGACAGTCTTCCCATTGCCCCCGATACGGACGATCTGCCCAATGACAAGGATGACTTTGTGAAGGCCGCCATCAATGACACCCTGCTGGCACCGCTCGGGTATGACCCCATTGGTTTAGACGGTAGCCCCATTGATGCCACCCTGCTGCAGGGGGATTACTATGTAGGCCATAGTTCTACCTGGAGTGAGTTTGAGGTTGACCCGGTCACTCAAGCTCTAACGGTGACCACCTGGGGGATTGATGGGTATACCGAGGAAGCATTACTGGCTGACCCAACGTCCATTATTAACCAGGAGCCGGTAATTCTTAGCCAGTTTGTGGTGAATCCCCAGGGAACAATCCAGGGCGGCACTGACTCCGATGATGTTTTTGTCAACGGTGACGAGAACAGCAAGCTGGTGGGTCTGGCGGGTGACGATGTGCTGGCCGGTGACCTGGGTGACGATGTGATTCTCGGTGGCGACGGTGATGATGTGCTCAGGGGAGATCGCAACTCCCGCAGCGCCCAAACCGGCGAAGCGGGTGGTGACGACCTGATTTACGGTGGCAACGGCAACGACCGCATTGGCGGTAAGTCTGGCAATGACCGTCTATTTGGCGATGCCGGTGACGATCAGATTTGGGGTGACGATGGCGATGACCTACTAACAGGTGGTCTTGGCAACGACACTCTCACTGGCGATAACTTCTCCGGTGGCCAGGGTGCTGATACCTTTGCCTTTGCAGTGGGGCACGGTACGGATGTTATCACTGACTTTGAAGTGGGTATCGATACCATCGGTCTGCTGGATGGCTTGAGCTTTGGTGCTATCACTCAAACTCTTCAGGGCAGTGATCTGCTGTTAAATACGGGTGGTGAAACCCTGGCAGTGCTAGAAGAGGTGACTACTACATTAGAGGAGTCTTCTTTCCAGCAATTCTTTGCTTAAGTATCTGGCCCAAGTTTAGGGTGGTTGGCGTTAGCAGTAGTTTCTGTTGAATGCTAATTGCTCTGAATGTAGGCAGGAAATAACTTTAAAGTGGGTTGATGTAATATGCACCAACCCACTTTTTGTCTATCACTTACGTTCTCTCTCTGTGGTGATGGTCTTCGCCTTAACTTGATTGGCATTCGAGCTTGTAGAGGCGCTCCCTACTGCAACTTTTACTACCTTTAAAGTCCCACTAACCTTAATATTCGCTTTACTGGCCCTTTACCTGTCCCTGCAACAATTATTGGGGCAGAATTGCCGGGGACATCTACCTAATTTAGGTGAAATAACCACGCTGCGATAATAATAATATAGGCAAAGTATGAGCGTTTTTATTAACGAATTCCATTACGACAATGACGGTGCTGATACGGGCGAATTTATTGAAATTACTGGACCGGCAGGGACTGACTTAACGGGTTGGAGCATTGTTCTTTACAACGGTAATGGCGGTTCATCCTACGGGACGATTAATTTGAGTGGCACGCTCACTGATCAGAGCAACGGGTATGGCTTTGTTGTTGAAACCTTCTCGGGTATTCAAAATGGTTCCCCCGACGGCATTGCCCTGGTGGATAATACAGATACTGTGGTTGAGTTTCTCAGCTATGAAGGCTCTTTTACCGCGACTAATGGTCCTGCTAGTGGCCAAACCAGTATTGACATTGGTGTAAATGAGCTGGGGTCTACTCCTGTTGGTGAGTCTCTACAGCGTACGGGAACAGGGGCTGTGGCTGCAGATTTTACATTTGTTGCACCAGCAGCTGAAACCCCTGGCGCAGTCAACACCGGTCAAACATTTACCGGAGGAACAACGCCTGATAATGTTTTCATTAGCGAGATTCACTACGACAACGATGGTGCTGATACGGGTGAATTTATTGAAGTAACCGGTGATGCTGGTGTTGACCTGAGCGGCTATAGCCTGGTGCTGTACAACGGTAACGGTGGGGCCCCCTACAATACCGTAAGCCTGAGTGGCATATTTGCTGATGAGTTGAATGGTCTGGGTGCGATCGCATTTTCCATCTCCGGTATTCAGAATGGTAGCCCCGATGGTGTAGCGCTGGTTGATCCTGACAACAATGTGGTGGAGTTTTTAAGTTATGAGGGCTCCTTTACCGCTGTGGGAGGCCCCGCTGATGGCCAAACTAGCACCGACATTGGTGTCTCAGAACCCAGTAACACTCCTCTGGGTGAGTCGCTACAGCTCATTGACGGCATGTGGACTGGCCCCGCCGCAAACTCCGAAGGAGAGGTGAATGCGGCTCCTGTGGTTTCCGCCAATGCCTTTATTAGTGAGATTCACTACGACAACGCTGGTGCTGACGTCGGAGAGTTTATCGAAATTACCGCTGATGCCGGGGCTGACCTGGGCGGCTATAGTTTGGTGCTCTACAACGGCAATGGTGGCACTGCCTACAACACCGTTAACCTGAGCGGCATTGTCCCCGATGAAGTTAACGGTCAGGGGGCTGTTGCTTTCTCCATTTCCGGTATTCAAAACGGTTCCCCTGACGGTGTGGCCCTAGTGGACCCCGATGGCAATGTGGTGGAATTCCTTAGCTATGAGGGCACCCTCACCGCCACTGACGGTCCCGCCGCCGGTCTTACCAGTACGGATATTGGGGTAGCAGAAACCAGCTCCACCCCCGTGGGACAGTCCCTACAGCTAATCAATGGTGTGTGGACCGGTCCCGCCGCCAACTCCGAAGGTCAGGTTAACTCTGGCGGTAACGGCGGCGGCCCTGGCGAGAGTAAATTTATCCACGAAGTTCAAGGCAGTGGCACCGACAGTCCCCTGGTGGGTCAAACCGTCACCGTCGAAGCAGTGGTGACCGGAGACTTCCAAAATGGCGATGCGGATACCCTGCGTAACTTAGAAGGTTTCTACATCCAGGAAGAAGATACCGACTCCGATGCCGACGGCAGCACTTCCGAAGGTCTGTTCATCTTTGAAGATGGCAATTTCCTCACCGATGTGAATGTGGGGGATGTGGTGCAAGTGACCGGTACCGTCGAAGAAGCCTTTGGCCAGACTCAGCTAACGGTCACCAGTGCCTCAGACATTACTGTTGTGAGTTCCGGTAATCCGTTACCCACAACAGCCACGGTTAACTTCCCGGTGGCCACGGTTGATGACCTGGAGTCCTTTGAGGGCATGCAGGTGACCATTCCCGACACCCTCTTTGTTACCGAGTACTTTAACCTGGACCGCTTTGGTGAAGTGGTGCTGTCCTCTAATGGTGCCAGCAACGCCCCCGGTACCGACGGTCGTCTGGACCAATACGCCCAGTTCAATTCTCCTGATGTGGCCGGGTTCACCGCCTATCAAGAAGACATTGCCAAGCGTCGCATTGTTTTAGATGACGGTCAGTTTATTCAAAACCCCGATCCCATCATCCACGGACGCGGTGGGAATCCGTTGAGTTCTAACAATACCCTACGTGGCGGGGATACGGTGAACAACCTATCCGGTATCCTTGGGTTCGGCTTTGGCGACTATCGAATTCAGCCCACAGCTCCCGTTGATTTCCAGGCAACCAATCCTCGCCCCAATGCGCCAGAGGATGTGGGTGGCGATCTCAAGGTCGTGAGCTTCAACGTGCTCAACTTCTTCACCACCCTGGATGTATCTGGTAATCCCGGTAGCGGTCCCATTGGGCTAGACCCTCGGGGGGCTGACAGTCAGGCTGAGTTTGACCGTCAGCTCGATAAGCTAGTAACCACTCTAGAAATTATCGATGCAGATATTGTCGGTCTAATCGAGCTAGAGAATGAGTTTGTTAGCGA
Source organism: Leptothoe spongobia TAU-MAC 1115 (assembly GCF_018739885.1). GTDB lineage: Bacteria > Cyanobacteriota > Cyanobacteriia > Phormidesmidales > Phormidesmidaceae > Leptothoe > Leptothoe spongobia. Next base: position 32,193 of record NZ_JADOES010000005.1, read on the forward strand.
TCAAAATGGCGACGGCTTAGTGGCCATTAATACCCTGGTGGATGCCCTCAACGCCAAAGTTGGAGCTGGCACCTACGCAGCAGTAAACCCCGGTCAAACCTTTGTAGATGTGAGTGATGCCATCTCTGTGGGGGCTATCTACAAAACTAGCACTGTAGAGTTAGCCCAGGGGACTTCCGTTGAAATTCTGGATGATTCTGACCTACCTGGTCTGGGTTTGAACCCTGGCAATGCCGTATTTAATGGGCCTAGCACCAATCGTGCTGCCCTGGCGGCTACCTTTGAGGAAAAGGCCACGGGTGAAAAAGTCACTGTTGCGGTAAACCACTTTAAGTCCAAGGGAAGTGTGAGCCCAGGTGCTGGTAACACAGATGCAGGTGATGGGGCTGGCAACAATAATGCCATTCGTCTACAGGGAGCACAGGCGTTAGATGCCTGGCTAGATAGCGATCCTACCGGTAGCGGTGACTCTGACTATCTGATTATTGGTGACCTTAATGCCTACGCCAAGGAAGATCCCATTACCTTCCTAGAAGGTGAGGGCTATACCAATGTGGTGGATAATCCTGAGTCTGCCTACTCCTTTGTCTTTGACGGTCAGTTTGGCACCCTGGACTATGGTCTCGCCAGTACCACTCTGATTTCCCAGGTGACTGGGGCAACAGAATGGCACGTCAATGCTGATGAGCCCGATGCCCTGGATTACAACCTGGACTTTGGCCGAGATCCCAGTCTGTTCGATGGCACTGTTCCTTTCCGTAACTCCGACCATGATCCGTTGATCATTGGTCTGGATCTAACTGGCGGCGGTGGAAATTCACCAACAGAAATCAACGGTACGAATCGTCGTGATACGTTGACTGGCACCGAAGGTGACGATATCATCAAAGGCTTTGGTAGCCGAGATCGGATTACCGGTGGTGCTGGTGACGACATTATTGTCGGTGGTCGCGGCTCTGATATCTTAACGGGTGGTGACGATAATGACACCTTCGTATTTGAAAAGATATTGGATCGAAGTGATCGCATCACAGACTTTGAAGTCGGTGCTGACTTACTTGACTTCAGTGGGGTATTTGAGCTGAGTCGATATGGAAGTTTAACGCCCTTTGATGACTACATTCGAGTGAGTCAAGGTAACGGCAGAACCTTTGTCCAAGTTGACCTCAATGGTGACTTTGGCAACCGTGACCGGTTCAGAACATTTGCAACGCTTAATGGTGTGATAGCGGCCGATCTCACGGTTGATAGTTTTGTTCTTTAATTACTGTTCTTGTTTCAAGAATAAATAAAAAGATCAAATCCTGATTAATCAACTGAGTCGTTACTAATTGATAGTCGCATTCTTTTCTCTATGTGAAAAGAATGCGACTTTTTTGAGCCACTTCACGGTGAATACAGGAGGATTAGCAAGGAGGATGTTTACAATACAACTTGTAATTTAGCCCCGTGGGGTAATGAAAATGGGTGAGGCACTTTCTGAATGGATACCTGGGGTATTAACCTAAGCCGGAAGGATTCACGGCAACAGAGAATTCACTCGGAACAACCCCAGGTATCAGCGGTAGGTTATGAACTGATAAGCCTGAATTATCCTCTAAATAGGTCGAGCGTGGCTCATCAACACCTAAAGAGAGAGGATTGTTTTCGATGCCGTCAGATGCGATTAGATTTGAGCCGGTTAGAGATAGATCTTCATCCAGGGTCAGGGGTATCTCTAGCCCAGGAGACTGAATCTCAGAGAAAGAGTCCGTCAGTGGATCTGTCTCCTTGTTTGCTCCGACCAGGCTAGACTGCTCTAACCGACCCACCAAGTTGTCTACCGATTTACTATCCTGGGGAAGATTAGGGGTATCGGTCCATTCCTTGGGTGTCCAATCAATTCCGGACTTAGGTGTCCATTCGCCCTCTGGTGGGATTGTCCAGCCTCCCGACGGCCAGTTATCTAAAGGGGGCCAGTCAGCTGGGATATCCTCAGGAATGGGCTCGGAAAGGGATTTTTTTAAGACGGTAAATTCATAGGCCCCACTCCAGTAATTGCCCGTTGTAGGACCATCATCCGTATCGCTGCCGGTAATGACAAAATTATATTGGCCTGGGTTTTCTTTGAGCTGAGCCCATTGCTCTTCGGTCATTGTCCACTGGGTCGCATCCTTGACCTTAGGGCTGATGGCTATCCGATTAAAGGCCTGATCGAAAATGATCACTTGAAATTCGTCATTGGCATAGTTGTTACTTGCCCACCAAAAGAAAGTAGGTGGTGGACTTTCGTCTCCACTTGGAAAATTAACATAAAGAGTATTCTGAGGTGAGGGCGATACATGGGCCTCTTCAAAAATGGCACCGATCTCGGCCAGCTGACGATCGGTGAGACTTCCCCGTTCAAAATGATTCCATAGATCATCCAAGGTTTCTAAATTAGGAATCGTTTTGAGTAGGTCGTAAAGACCTTGATGGCCGTAGGAGATGGTATCCCTGAGCCCATGCCGGAAAAGATCTTGGTTACTATCGGCTAAATCGAACAGAATGCGAGATACAGAGAGTTCATCCGCTTCCCCTCGACTGAAACGAATGCCCTCGTCTTCTAAATCATAGGAGATATTCGACTCAATCAAATCCGTATACCGGGTATCGCCTGTATTAAGGATGCCAGGAAGTATGCCAGCCTCTTGGGCAACCTGTTGAGCGGCAATACTTAAATAGGTTGACAGCCCTTCGTCCCAGGCCAGTCGGATAGCTCTTACTTTACCTTGGCTGGCCAGGTTGCTTTTCCCGGCAGCATGGGATCCACCAGGGCTGTTACTTAATTTATCTTCTTCTGCTAAGAAATGGCCATATTCATGGAGAATCACATCCCAATCCCAAGCGTCATCAGCATCAATATTGATGCTTTGGCTGCTGGGCAAGAAAAAAGAACCATCAGTGGTGTAGTTAGCTTCGACAACGGGCGGTGTTCCCCGCAACGTTTTGGCAAACATGGAGCCGACATATAAGGCATCGCTCACGGAAAAAGCTCGCTCAGCCTCTGTCTTATTCCCGAGGGTGAAAGCCAGGGTTCGGGGGCCATCGGGGATATCGTCAATCACCATGGATTTAACAGAATAGGCAGTGTTATCTCGGTCAACCGTACCTTCGACAAAATGATGGGGGCCATCGGCCACCACTTCGAGATAAATATCACGACCGCCACTGAAGAAGCCGTCGTCATTATCAAAGGTTGCAGTATAGTTACCAAATTGGTCGGTGGTCACCGTCGTCACCAGTTGATCGGCACCGACACTTTCTTGATCCCAGATCTTAACGGTGGATTCGCGTACAGCATGGGCCTGCCCCTGGCTATCTGTCCAGCGAATGATGCCAGAAAGAGTGACCTGGTTGTTAGCTTGCTTGATACTAGATTTGAGGTTGTTGCCTGTGCCAGCCATAGTCGTGCCTCACAACAGATTTACAAGTCCACCATGGCCAAGGCCCTATCGTGTTGTCAGTCGGCGGAGTCGGGTAAAAAAGTCGGAAAAGTCGGCAGTCTAGTCGGCAGCCAGATATTATGGTGCTTAACGTCAGTATGGGAGGTCAATGGTACCCAGGCGGGTACTGCCAACATCGAACGGAGCAATCCAAGCTTAAGTTGACGGTAGTTCAATCATCAAAACGCCTGTAGAGAAGGTCATAGAGACGCTACTCACCGCTATTTTAGCCTGAATTGAGGTTACTCACAGATTTCGATACCAGAAGAGCGCGCCATGAATGTTGAAGATGCTTTTACTCAGGTAGAGGCTGCAATCACAGCCCAGGGTGGACAACGGCTAACAACGTTACAAAAGGCAATCTTAGAAAGTGCCTGGTTTGGCCAGTCCTATAAAGCAGTGGCGGCAGCGGCTTACTGTACCGAAGGTCATGTCAAGGATGTTGCTGCCGATTTCTGGAAACAGTTATCAGCAATCTGGGGCGAAAAAGTTGGCAAGAAGAATTTTAAGGCGATGCTGACAGCCCAAGTGCAGACAGACTCCCCCTTTTCGATCATGGGTGGGATTCAACGAGTAAAGCCGATTGTCACCCAGGCTTACGATTGGGGCGATATTCCTGATGTCTCTCACTTTCTTGGTCGCGATGCCGAGCTAACCCGACTAAAAAGTTGGATATTACAAGATAGTTGTCGCTTAGTGGCGCTTTTAGGTATGGGGGGTATTGGTAAAACTGCTCTAGCGGCTAGCCTGGCCCGTCAGCTTCAGGCCGATTTTGACAAGATTATTTGGCGCAGTCTCCGCAATGCACCTCAGATTGATTTGCTGTTGGCTGAGCTGATTCCATTTCTCTCGGGGCAATCGGCCATGGCCTTAGCCCCCCACCTGGACGGCCAACTCTTGCAATTGCTTGAATGCTTGCAGACAAACCGGTGTTTAATCATTTTAGATAATGCCGAATCTGTCTTGAGCAGTGGGGCTAAAGTGGGTGTCTACCGGTCTGGCTATGAGGGGTATGGTCAGCTCTTGAGAACCATTGGGACCGTGGCTCATAACAGCTGTTTAATCTTGACATCTCGGGAAGAACCGCAGGGCCTAAAAGCAATTGCGGGAAAAAAATTGCCCGTCCGCTGCCTGGTGTTACATGGGGTACCGTTAGCAGTTGGCCAGGCGATATTTCAAGCCAAGGGCAAATTTAGCGGTACCCAGGCGCAATGGCAGCTCCTGACTGAGCGGTATGGTGGCAATCCGTTGGCATTCAAAATTGTGGCAGTTGCGATCGCAGATTTCTTTGACCATAGCCTGACCAACTTTCTAGACTTCTTACAACAAGGGCCCTTTATCTTTGAAGATATCCGCTCCCTGCTAGCCCAACAATTTGAGCGTCTCAGCCCCCGCGAGCAAGCGATCATGTATTGGTTGGCCATCAATCGGGAGCCCATGACATTTCAAGCCCTACAAACCGATTTAATCCATCCTGGCTCCAACCGTGAGTTGTTTCAGGCATTGGCCTCGTTACAACATCGCTCACTCATTGAAAAAAATGCAGTGGGCTTTAGCCAACAACCCGTCGTTATGGAATATCTCATCGATCGGTTTATCGACCAGGTTACCGATGAGATTAGCCAGGGTAAACCCATTTTATTCAACCAGCATGCCCTGGTTAAAGCTCAATCCAAAGATTACATCCGCACCGCTCAAACCCGTTTGATTCTTCTGCCAACAATAGAGAAATTAGCCCTCCAGTTCGCAGCCCCCCAAGAAGTTGTTAATAGGCTCACCCATCTGTTAGAGAACCTACGCATACACCCACCTGACCAGGGTTATGCCGGTGGCAATATCCTCAATCTCTTGCGCCAACTCCAAGGCGATTTAAGCGGTTACAACTTTTCTAGCCTCACGATTCGTCAGGCAAATTTGCAAGACATCTGTTTGCATAACGTCAATTTTGCCAACGCCGATTTAAGCCAGTCCACCTTTTCAGAAACCCTGGGCAGCATTTTATCAGTGGCCCTAAATCCAACCGGTAATCTGTTGATCTGCGGTGATATCGAAGGACATATCTACCTGTGGCAAATGCCCACCGGCCAGAGATTGTTGAGCTACTCTGGCCATCTCAATTGGATTCGCTCAGTCGCCTTCCATCCCCATGGCCAAACCTTTGCCAGTGGCAGCTACGATCATACTCTCCGGCTCTGGTCAGTCGACCATAGTAACTGTCTCAAAACCTTTCAAGGTCACCAACGAGGTATTTGCACCATCGCCTTTAGCCCAGATGGACGCATCCTGGCCAGTGGCAGTGCTGACGAGACCATCAAGCTGTGGGATGTTGACCGGGGCACCTGCCTCAAAACCCTCACTGGGCACAACAACTGGGTCAATGCTCTGAGCTTCCATCCAGACAACAGGATATTGACCAGTGGTAGCACAGACGGCACTATTCGGCTATGGGATACGGCCACAGGAGACTGTCTCACAACCCTGACAGGACATACATTAGGGGTGACTTCAGTTGCGTTTTCCCCGGATGGTCAAACATTGTTGAGCGGCAGTAGTGACCATACCCTGAAATTATGGCAAGTCTCCCAGGGACAGGCACAAGAACAATGCCTCAAAACCCTGAGTGGACACACTGACACCATCAATACCATTAGCGTCAGCTTTGACGGTCAATACCTAGCTAGCGGCAGTGCCGACCAAACCATCAAATTATGGAATAGCCAAACAGGACAATGCCTCAAAACCCTCACCGGTCATCGTAATGACATTTGGTCTCTGGCCTTTAGCCCTGTGGATCATACCTTGATCAGCGGCAGTGCCGACCAAACTATCAAACTATGGGATGGGCAGACGGGCCAATGCGACAAAACCATTAGTGGCTATACCCATTGGATTAACTCAATTGCCTTTAGCCCCAATGGAGAGACTCTGATTAGCGGCGGCTTTGGCCAAACCCTCGGCCTGTGGCATCCCCCTACCGGCCAATACCAAAAAACTCTCATCGGCCACACTGCCCCCATCTGTTCTGTAGCCTTCAAACAGGATAATAGTTGTTTTGCCAGTGGCAGTGCTGATCAGTCCATCCGACTCTGGCATGGCCAGACTGGAGACTATTTGCAACAGCTCACCGGGCACCATAGTTGGGTATGTTCCGTGGCCTTTAGCCCCGATGGTAAACATTTGGCCAGCGGTAGTTTTGACCACACAGTTAAACTCTGGGACCTTGACCAGTCCAGCTGCACCAGGACATTGACCGGTCATAACAATGTCGTCTGGTCAGTCGCCTTTAATCCCCTCGATCATCTCCTGGCCAGTGGCAGTGCCGATCACACGATTAAACTCTGGAATAGTCAAACCGGGCAGTGTCAAAACACATTAAGAGAACACGACAATGTGGTCTGGTCGATTGCCTTTGCCCCCACCGGCAGCACTCTGGCTAGCGGTAGTGCCGACCAGACAATTAAACTCTGGGATGCTCAGACTGGCACCTGTGTAACCACTCTGGCTGGGCACACAAGTTGGGTCTGTGCTGTTACCTTTAGCCACCAAGGGCATCTCTTGGCCAGTAGCAGCGCCGACCACTCTATCCGGATTTGGAACCTCAATACATTAGCATGCGACCAAGTTTTGACCGGTCATACCCATGGTGTATACACAATCGCCTTTAGCGCTGATGATCAAACGCTGGCCAGTGGCAGTCAGGATGGCACCCTCAAATGCTGGCATGTGAAAACTGGCAAACTTCTCAATACGCTGAGACCACCGAGACTTTATGAAGGTATGAATATTCATCATGTTCGCGGTCTCACAACAGCTCAGCGATTCACCCTGAAGGCTTTGGGCGCTGTCGATTAAGTTGGAGTAACAAGTACCGAGCTGCTCCATGGACACCCATTAGCACAGGCTGTTCTTCAGTCGTTTTTTGGTGTCACTCCACCGATTTGTCTGCCACAAAGCTGACCAGATTGTCTACGGTCAGCGCTCCCATAGCCGTTAGTCCGCTTAGTTCCCGATGGAAACAGTACTTAACGCTTTTCCGTTGGACATTAAGAGATAGTATAATTAAATAGTTTGAATGCCACGATAGTGGTAAAATTTGCAGCCTGCATAATAAGGTTTGGATAGTTATCTAGAAAGATAGCTATCCAAACCTTATGCCAAAAATTCCCAGCCTAGGATCTCAGTATTTATGCGTAGACTTACAGATAGTTCACGCGGAACTTACAATTACTGATGATTGTTATTCAGCTAAAGTACGAATTCTGATTATGGCTCCAACCCTTACTATATATATAACCTGAAAAGTGTCTCAACGCTGGACATATAGTAACTTGTTATGAGATGTGAGATTAAATCGGCCCCAGCCATCAGCTGTAAGGAAATTTTTGCTGTGAAACAAAGTCCACGAGGACTTCGAAGGAAAATCGAACTTTACAGCACAATCATTCACACTCTACCAGATCTCATATGGCTAAAAGATCCTGATGGTGTCTATCTAGCGTGCAATCAGCGTTTTGAAGATTTTTTCGGAGCTTCTGAACAAGAAATACGGGACAAAACCGACAATGACTTTGTGAATGCTAGGTTGGCAGATTTGTTTCACGAGCATGATGCAGCCGTAATGCTGAAAGGAGCTCCATCAATAAGCGAAGAATGGACCACCTTTGCCAAGGATGGACACCGCGAACTTCTTGAAATAAGCAGGCTTCCCATGTATGACGATAATGGGAAGCTGATCGGCATACTAGGCATTGGACACAATGTTACTGCTCGTAGAGCATCAGAGGAAAAACTTCAGAAAAGTGAAGAACGGTTTTCTCTAGCTATGCGCGGAGCCAATGACGGGCTTTGGGACTGGAACTTTGAAACCAATGAAGTCTATTATTCACCGCGCTGGAAAAGCATGTTGGGGTATGAAAATGATGAACTGACTGATAATTTGAACACTTGGCAAAGCCTGGTTCATCCAGATGATAAAGATATAGTCTTGAAAATGGTTCAAGATTATGTTTCTGGTAAAGCTAACTCATTTGATGTTGAAATGCGTATGCAGCATAAAGCGGGACATGACGTTTTTGTGCTGTCCCGTGCATTTCTTGTACATCGTGATTCTGACGGCAAAGCCGTTCGCTTGGTAGGAACCCACGTTGATATAACAGCCCGCAAGAAAGTAGAGTCATTTGATGACAAAAATGCCGAAATTCTGGAGATGATCGCAACCGGGAAACCAGCATCGGAAATCTATCCAGAAATTGCATTAATGTATGAAGGGCGTCATCCTGGACTGCGATGTTCCATGCTTGAGTTACAAGATGGTCGACTCATGCATGGAGGAGCTCCCAGTCTACCAAAGGAATACTGCGATGCTGTTCATGGCTTAAAAAATGGCCCTAATGTAGGCTCATGTGGCACATCGACTTATACCGGCAAGCGTGTTCTGGTTGAGAATATTGAAACAGATCCTAAATGGGCCAAAATTAAACATGTGGCTCTTCCCCATGGCATGCGTTGCTGTTGGTCTGAACCAATTAAAAACTCCTCGGGAATGGTATTAGGTGCATTTGGGATGTATTACAACCACCCGGCTCTACCAAATGAAGAGGAGTCAAACGATCTTAAGTCTGCAGCAAGGCTAGCTGGCATTGTAATGGAGCGAGACCACGCTCAGAAACGGATACGAGAACTAGCCTATATCGATGACTTAACAGGGGTTGCCAGTCGTGCTCACTTCTATCAAAACCTTGAATCATCAATCAAATGTTCTGACCGAAACACATCTCGTTTTGGTCTTCTATATATCGATTTAGATAATTTTAAGAGTGTGAATGACAGTCTGGGGCATGATGCTGGAGACTTCCTGCTCCAGGAGATTGCGAAGCGACTGCAAAATGTGGCTCGTGACATTGATTTTGTTGCTCGTCTGAGTGGTGACGAATTCTGTATTCTCGTGAATGATTTAGAGGATGATCATGCTGCTGCCCACGTGGCTCAACGGTGTCTTGATGTAATATCAAAACCAATCGAGTTATCGGGAAGAAAATTCACTCCAGCTTGTAGCATTGGGATTGCCCACTATCCTGATGACGGGCAAGATCTCTCCACATTAATAAAAGCAGCTGATACGTCCCTTTATGCAGCCAAGGAACGCGGAAAAAATCAGTATGCGTTCTATAAGCCGGAGCTAACTGAGAAAGCAGAGTATCGGTTTCGCGTAGAGCAAAGTTTAAGAGAGGCGGTCGAAAAACAGCAGTTATCATTGGTTTATCAACCCCAGGTTCAGATACTGACTGGTAACATTATCGGTGTTGAAGCATTGTCACGCTGGCATCATCCACGATTAGGTCAGATTTCACCCACTGAATTTATTGCCACAGCCGAAAGGATAGGTATGATTAAGCCCCTCACTGAATGGGTGTTAAGAACAGCCTGCAATCAAGCGGTTGCTTGGAAGCAGGCAGGTTTACCTGCAATTCGCATGGCGGTTAATATTTCTCCAGTCCATTTCCTTGATAAGGATCTTGTGTCATTAATTAAACGTGTGCTTGATGAGACAGGAATGGTACCATCTGAGCTAGAACTGGAGGTTACTGAGAGTATTGTCCAGACGGATCAACAGAATCTTTCCATTTTTCGAGAGTTGAAAGATCTAGGGGTGTTACTGGCAATCGATGATTTTGGCACAGGCTACTCATCGTTTGCATCGCTCAAACATCTTACGGTTGATTGTCTGAAAATCGATAAATACTTCATCAATGACATGCTTATTGACAATAAATCAAAAATCTTGATTGGCTCTATGATAGAAATGTGTCGCAATCTAGAGCATAAAATCATTGCTGAAGGGGTGGAAACCGAAGAACAATGTCATACGCTCCAAAAATTTGGTTGTGAGACTGTACAGGGATATCTGTTTAGTACGCCTGTCAGCCCCGATGAAATAGCAAAACTTCTGAATAATAATGTTGTCCATGGAAGCAGCATGTGGTCTTATTCTAGGTAATCACTGGGGTAATCTGCTCACTAGATTGCATCTCAACAGATTTTATAGGTAGCAAGCTTAAAAAGCCCCCAAACCAAGAAGTTTGGAGGCCTGAACAAACTTTAATCACCTTGATAAAGACATCAAGCCTATTCAATGCAATCCTTTACTTTGAATAGGCTAAACGATGGCTATTTAGATTGGTTATCTAGGTGATCTAAACGTGTCTCCTGGATATCTTTAACACTCTTGGATTGGTTATCTAAATGATCCAAACGAGTCTTGTGTAAACTGTTGCCACCAGAAACGTCTGCTAGCTGTTCGTCAGAAATTTGCTCGTCAGCCTGATTGTTCTTAGTTTGGTCTTCCATGGTAATAACCTCAAAAAACTAGAATGGGTAACAATTAACAAAAACAAAACGCTGTGTTCAACGCTTTATCTATCCCTCTACTAAGTTACCGATATTCAGCCGCTGTAGGCTGAGGGATTGATTAGAAGTCCATGACAGATTTGCATTAGTTTGCTGAGACTTCTCTCATAGAAGATGAGATATTAAATAACTGAAGAAGAAAACACGCTTCTCATCGCAGCATTATCTCGTTTTACGATGAGTTAACGGTGTAAACCCAGCTCGTTTTTCAGATTCAAGCTGATAACTCAGCAGTGTATTGTTTTTCAGCTCAGCTGTATATCGCCGTAAAGAGGACTGGGACGATTCAAACCACAGCTCAGCCCATACATGCCCCTGGTTTTGTTTCAGAATCTGCCCACTAGCTTTTCCCTGAAACCATTCCCATTGATATTGTCGTAAAAGCTCCCTTTCTAAAATCTGGAGTGGCTTAGGCAACAGACTCCAACCGCGATAGGTGGCAAGCAGGAGTTCAATATCCCCCTGCTGTTGGAGCAGGCACAACAGGGACTCCTGATTAAGGTTGCCGTAGTAACGACCCTGGGGAAAATCAATTAACGTAGGGGCAAATCGGTGGCCGCCAATGTGGCTGATTTGCCAAGGCTGAACTTGCTGGGTCAGGTTTAGGGTTTGGATAGCCGCGATCGCATCCTGATAAAACGGATAACCATATATGCCACAGCATTCATTATGACTAGCATGGGTGCACACCATCAAATGTCGTTGGCCAGAGTGTGCTGGCTGCCCAACCGGCTCACCTTTCAAGAACCCGTCCAGAGCTGGAGCCATATTAGCTGGACTATCCACCTGAATTTCCCAAGCCTTGTATCCCCCCAATAGCTGCCCAAACTGTCCTTGATGAGGCCGGGCGGATCGTCGAAACAGTAGGATACGTCGCCGCTTTTGATTGGGCGTTTGCTCATGGGCAATCAGATGAACCCGGACACCCGCTGCTAACCATGGTCTAATCACCTGCCTAACAGATTCAGGTATACCTGGGGACAACAGGGCTGGCTTATCCCAGGGGTGTGGAGTTTCCAATAGGACAAAGGTATCAGCCGGGACTGCCGTACCAATGAGGGATTTAGATTGAGTCAGCGTCGCCGTATTCATTGATTATTCGCCTTGTTCGCCAAAATATCCAGTCAATATGCTCTGGAAACATGTAGGGCAAATTGAGCCCCATCTAATGATAACTATTTTCATTAAAGATGCCATGTATAAAAAGTAACTTCTTGGTGTTCATAAACCCTGTTTATTAGATTTTTTAGTCTAAAATCTCTTATTAGATGGAGGTTTAACCCTGTGGCATCGTAAAAATAATAATTTCAATTTTGCACCACTATTGATATTAAGTTTCACTTTTGAGATAACCTGATTCAACTTCTGAGATCAATTATCAGAAGCGTTTGCAGATAAGGGTGTATTAAAATGAGTTATCTATCTACCAGTGAACCGGTGGGTTGTTATCGATTTGGCTTAGAACATGAGGTGGCCTTTTGGGATCAGCAAACGGATCAGTTTGCTGATTTTTCTAATACTTCGTTTCAACGATTTGATCGTTTAATTGCCCAACTGCCTGAGTATGCCTCCGACTATCCACAACTGCGCATTGGCGATGCCGGTATTAAACGCAAGCGCTGGTATATCGAAGGCTATGAACGTTTTTCTGAAACAGGCAACCTGATAGGCTGTATGCCCAAGGGGATTGAAATTCGCACCACACTCCAGCCCACCATGACTGGAGCCGTACAAGAACTGCGAGAGAGTTTTGCCCAGCTTTCTGAGGTGGCACTTCCCGCTGGCTTATTACCGGTATTGACTAGCTTTAATCCCATTCACAAAAGATTTGTCCCGGAACCTCCCCTAAATCATTTTGAAGCCCAGCGGCGGGAAGCCTCTCCCGAAAAGCAAACGGCCCATATTCCCATGATGACCTATGGACCCGATCTAAATTTTTCGATCCAGGGTTTATCCACCAAGGCCCTCATCCAGGCTGGTAAAAAACTGACCTATTACAGTCCTGCCATTGTTCCCTTTAGCTTTAGTTCACCGTTCTATGGGCAACAACTGTGGTCAGGTCTGTCGGTGCGCACCCATCTACGCACCGGACGACGACCGGCTGCCATGGTGTTTGTCGAACATCCTGAAGAGCTGATTTCTAGTTCTCCTTCCCTCACCAAAATTGCGCGTCTGCCTGCCGAAGTGGGGAGGATTGAATTTAAAGCCTGCGATAGCTGCGGTGATTTTGAACTCTATGGCAGCCTTTTGGCATTACTCAAGGGCATTGTGTTAGATCAAACTTTGCCAGGTGCAGCCTTGGTGCCCGATGCGGTGATGCACCAGCACGCTGCAATCCATGGGTTTCAGGATCCTGAGCTACGCGATCAGGCCCTCAGGCTTTTAGCAGCAGCCGACCGAGCGTTATCAGAAGCTGATGAAAGAGAACGATTGCAACCGCTGTGGCAGTTTGCTCAGCAAAAGACAACACCGGCCCAGGTCATGTGCGATCGCTGGCGATCTGGGGTAGATTTGGTCAACCTTCTGAGCCAGGGCTATACCACAGAATATGCTGCAATTAAGAAGAATCGGCTAATCCCTCAGGCTTGATCCAGCCCAGGGTAAGGTCAAGCTATTTACGCTAAAACAATAGAAGTATAAGGCCCTTACCCTGGCAAACCCTTGGAGGTAGACCCATGATTGTCTTGCGTACTGCCACCCCTGACGATTTAGAACTGCTCCGCTACTGGGATCAACAGCCCCATATTCTTGCATCTGATCCTGATAGTGACTGGGAATGGGAAATCGAGCTACTCCGCACCCCTGATTGGCGAGAACAGCTAATTGCTGAACTGGACGGGCGACCGATCGGGTTTATCCAGATCATTGATCCAGCCCGTGAGGATAGCCATTATTGGGGAGATATTTCTACAAACTTGCGGGCCATCGACATTTGGATTGGCGAAGCCTCTGACCTGGGGAAAGGCTATGGAACCCAAATGATGCAGCTTGCCTTTATTCGCTGTTTTGCTGATCTAGCTGTGACGGCTATATTGATCGATCCGCTAGCCAGCAATATCCATGCCCACCGATTCTATGAACGACTCGGTTTTCGATTTGTCGAACGTCGTGCTTTTGGAACTGATGATTGTCTTGTTTATCGACTCAGCCGTGATGACTGGTCTCATTTGGAAAATAGCTAATGTTCGAGTTATGTTAGCTTCAGTCCTTAACCCTAATACAGGACAAGATATAGGCAAAAATTATGCAGTCGGAACTGGTAATAGCAATTATATCGGGCCTAATTACCCTAGCAGCATCTTCCCTCATCGCGGTATATCAAGCCCGCACCGAATTCCGTAAACTGACAAAACAATTAGAGCAAACCTACACAACCTCCTTATTTGACAAACGTCTAGAGGTCTATCCAGTTCTATTCAAAGCCCTAAATCAATTCAACCACAGGATCGAATACGGTTCTCCCCATAAGCAACAGCTGATTGAATTTCAACATCATTATGATGATTGGATCTCTACCCATGCAATCTTACTAACACCCACTACAGCCCAGATAGTGTGGGGCTATCACAACTACCTGATTGATACGTTAGAGCAATATCACGACAGCTCCATACCGCTAGAGCAGTGGATAGAAATAAGAAATATACAGATTGTTATCGGTAAATTCTTACGGGCAGAAATTGGGGTGTTTGATACCACAGCCGCAGGCATTCCTGAACTGGAAAAACCCTATGTCAAGAGAATTCTTGACAAGCTGCAACATAGCTCGCAAAAAATCCGTAGTAGATTTGGCTACTGAGGGTGGGGTATCTCTTTAAGTGAGGTACAAATCTGGATAAATCAGCTCTACTATGCTCATATATAGTCTCAGTATGTTTTGAGTTGACCTGCCATGATGAAACCCTGGCTCCAGCCCCCTCGTCTCTGGGTGGGTGAAACCGCAGACGAACAACCTCGCCATGCTACCTGGTTAGAACTGTTTTACGATCTGGTTTTTGTGGTAGCAGTTTCCCAGCTGGCGCATATGCTCAGCGCAGATGTATCGGTCAAGGGATTCTTAGATTTTACCACCCTGTTTGTCCCCCTATGGTGGGTGTGGATTGGCACCACATTTTATGCCAACCGATTTGATAGCGACGACCTGGCGCGGCGAATTTTGATGGGGTTACAGATGCTGGCCGTGGCAGCCCTGGCGGTAAACGTTCACCATGGGTTAGGTGAGAGTTCTGGTAGTTTCGCTTTGGCCTATACAGCTTCTAGATTTCTATTAGTGTTGGAATATCTATGTGCTGGCTGGCATATCCCAAAAGCACGGGGGTTAACGAATCGATACGCGTTGGGATTTAGTCTGGGTGGACTGTTATGGCTGGTTTCTGCCTTTGTGCCGCTGTCACTACGGTTTGTACTGTGGGCAATGGGCATGGCCATCGATTTTGTGACTCCCCTAACAGCGAGAAACATGATTCAGCAGTTTCCACCCCATCCAGAACATCTGCCTGAGCGGTTTGGACTGTTTACAATTATTGTGCTGGGAGAGGCGATTATTGCCGTGGTTAATGGGGTGTCGGAAATGCATTGGGGATTAGCGAGTACCTTGTGTGCGATCGCAGGTTTCACTACTGCATTTTCCCTCTGGTGGCTCTACTTTGAAAACGTCTCCGGCTCTGCCCTAGAAACCGCCCGTACCTCTGGCCGGGTCCAGATTCTACAGCTTTGGCTCTACATTCATTTACCCCTGGTTGTGGGTCTTGCTGCGACCGGCATCGGTGTCGAAAAAGGCATTCTTGCAGCAGGAGAAACCGCTGTCTTACCCTCTTCTGCGCGTTGGTTATTATGTGGTTCAGTCGCCCTATGTTATGCATCACTGGCAGTCCTGCATCGCATGGGTGTGATCTTTATGTGTAAGGCCCGCACCCGGCATCGGCTGGTGGGGATGGCGGCTATGTTGGGAGTTGCTCTAGTGGGCACGGCTCTCTCTCCCATTGGTGTGATGAGTTTTGTGGCCCTGATGGGAATTGTGCAAGTTGGTCTGGATCTGTACCAGGGTAAACCCGCAACTTTAACAGGAGCATAGGATGGACCCTATCATTGTGATCACGGGAGGCAGTCGTGGCATTGGAGCGGCGACTGCTTGCCTGGCGGCAGAGCGGGGTTATGCGGTGTGCGTGAACTATCACCGGAATCGTCAGGCAGCTGATGCTGTTGTGGAGACGATCCGGCAACAAGGGGGGAAAGGGGTTGCGATCGCAGCCGACATAGCCATCGAATCCGATGTCATCAAACTCTTCAAAGCAGTAGACAACCAGCTTGGTCCAATCACGGCCCTGGTCAACAATGCAGGCATTCTAGAACAACAAATGCGAGTAGAAAACCTTGACGCCGCTCGCCTAAATCGAGTATTCGCAGCCAACGTTACTGGCTCCTTTCTCTGTGCGCGAGAAGCAGTAAAACGCATGTCTACCAAACATGGTGGTTCAGGGGGTGCGATCGTAAATGTCTCTTCGGTCGCCGCTCGTCTGGGAGCACCGGGAGAATATGTAGACTATGCAGCGTCTAAGGCTGCCATTGATGCCATGACTATCGGTTTGGCCAAAGAAGTAGCTGAAGAAAAAATTCGTGTAAATGCCGTGCGGCCAGGCTTTATCTATACAGATATCCATGCCGATGGCGGCGAGCCCAATCGGGTTGATCGGGTTAAAGAATTTCTTCCCATGAAACGAGGCGGTCAACCCAGGGAAGTCGCTCAAGC
The DNA here is from genome assembly GCF_018739885.1 of Leptothoe spongobia TAU-MAC 1115. Classification (GTDB taxonomy): domain Bacteria; phylum Cyanobacteriota; class Cyanobacteriia; order Phormidesmidales; family Phormidesmidaceae; genus Leptothoe; species Leptothoe spongobia. Next base: position 48,813 of record NZ_JADOES010000005.1, read on the forward strand.
AATCCTATGGTTGCTCTCCAGCGAAGCTTCCTATACAACTGGCACATTTATTGAGGTGGCCGGGGGACGATAGCCATAGCATCGGCCATCTAGAATACTTTTGGTCTCAGTTTATCAAGTCTAGAATTTGCAAGACATGGATAAATCTGTTGCACACAGTTTTTGAAAAACTAAACTAGCAACAGCTTCATTACCTAGAGGATTAAGGTGTACCTTATCTCGAAAATAGGAATCAACCGTCGAATCAGGCAATGAAGACCAAGCCTGGTGTACATCTATAACAGAAATTTCAAGTTCTTCCAAAACTTCTAGAAATTCTGCCTTATAATCGGGCTCTGAAAATTCAGGTATTAAATCCTTACGAGAAGGTATAAACAACACAAAAGTCGGCATCTGAGATGCATCTATAAAGTTATCGATAGCTGTTAGAGATGCCATATTTTGTTGAAACTGGCGATCAATGGTTTCAGTTGTTGGGATCTCCTCAGCCAATTTTCCTTTAGACTGATTTAGTTTGAGGGTAGTTATTACTCGTGGCCAAAGATACCTGACTAGAAGTTCTTGAATTGCTAGTAAAGGTTTCTTATCTGGATGAGTAGATCGACCGACGACGTCACTAGTACTTGTAGGTTGAACTAGATCATGAGACCCAATTTGTAAAATAACAATATCACTATCAAAGAGACCAAATTTTTCGATGTATCCTGCCTGATTACCAATCCCCCAAGACCCTGCAGAGGCATTGAGCACTTCTACAGTGTCAACTCCATTAGCAGATATCTTCTGTTCTAATTTTTCTGTCAGGATATCTGCTTGATCAGTTGGATTACCTCCGTTAAGGACAGAATCTCCTGTCATCAGAACTCGAAAAGCCTTAGTTGTTTTATCTTCTGCAATGGCCTCAGAACGCTGCGAGTATTGATTGTACTCGATATATTTACCAAAACGAAAAATCCTCTGATTTGGCTTAAAGCGATAACCGGTTTGCTGGTCTGCAACTGACAATGCAGGCGAAGCTAACCCAAGAGATTTACGCAGAGCAATTTCAATACCTAATGATGCACACAGCAAAAAGGCAACTAAAATGTAGCATTTACGCATATAGGAAACATTCTTCAACTTAGAAAGTTAATACTAAACAGAAACACAGAAACACAGATTATTTTATTTTGTCGGTTTCTGGACATAGTTTAAAGCATTTGGGAAGAGACCATAAAATAATTCACCACTAAAAAACTATATCTTTTGGCAAACAATGATTCTCAATGACTATCTCATAAACATTTATTAATTGCTCAGCGATTACATCCCAACTGTAACGCTGCTGGGCTAGCTTCTTGCCATTTTTACTAAATTCTTTTTGCAACTCAGGGTCACTCATTAACTTTTCTATTGCCTGACTTAGATAGTCTTCTTCTCCTTCTACAATTAGACCAGCTTTGGCAGAGGCAATTTCCGGTGAAATTTGAACACCTGGCGTTGTAATTACTGGCAATCCTGATACTAAAGCTTCCGCAACAGCAACACCAAAATTCTCTGAAAAAGATGGCAGAACGAATGCGTTTACTCCTTGAAGTAACAAATCCTTATCTCGCCCTTGAACAAATCCAGTAAATGTAACACGGCCATTTAGATTAAGAGAGCTTACTAAATCTTTTAACTTACCAATATAATCTTTTTCACCTGTGCCTGCTAATAGCAAGTGAATATCTTTACCTCTATAGACTAGCTGATGTACAACTTGCAAAAGTAATTCTGGGCGTTTTTTATAATGTATTCTTGAAAGGAAAAGTAGCGTGAAACGTCCATTAGGTATTTCGTAAACTTGGTAAAGCTGACGAGTGGCATCAGGTATTACAGCAGGAACATCAACACCAAGTGGAATAGTAGCTGTTGATGTTTGGATGCCAATCTTTTTCACATCTTCCACCTCTCCCGTGGATGTGCAATGAATAGCAGCAGCAGACCTAAGGTTATGCTCTTCAAATAAAAAAGAATAGATTCGTTTTTTTGTCTGACTTTGCTTAAGTGCCCAAGGACTCAGCTGCCCCAACGGTCTTACAATGTAAGGAACATCATTTTGTCGTGCAGTTATACCTGCACAAGTAGGCGCAAAAGAAAATAGATAATGACTGTGAATCACATCATAGTCAGGTGCATTTTTCCACAACCATTGGAATAATGCGGGTGAAAAAATAAATTCCTTAAGAGGGGGGGAGAAACGTGGTAAGAACCAAACTGGGACACCTTTGTGGATAACTCTTTGTCTAGTAGGTACATCGAGAACATCATCTCGATCATCATTTGTAGTAACAATCTCTGCATCAATACCTTTTGTGATAAGAGCTTTAACTAGATTAAGTACAACATGAGTTGGACCACCTAGACTAGGGCTAACGGATGGAATAACATGTAGAACTTTCATAGGTCCAAGTACTGAAAGCTAAAGTGGGCTCTCTAAATGAGAGTACTTCATTCACGGCAAGACTAAATCAATATCAACCTAAAAAATAAAGAACTACCTGATATAACCTTCTTTTCGAGTAAAGTATGCGAGTTCCTCAGATAAAACTTTTACAGGCTTTGCAGGAACTCCTGCATATAAATGATAGCTATCAGAATATTTTTTATTTAAGAGTGCTTTGGCTCCTAGCACTGAAAAATCAGGCAACTGAGAACCTGGCAGAAGCACACTACACGAACCAATAAGGCAATAATCACCTATCTCTATACCCTGAGACGCCTGGACACATTTTTCAAGATCTATACTATGCGTTAGCAACTGTGAAGCATATCCTGCAAGTATCGAATATTGGCCCAAGGTAACTTTATTAGTGCAGTCTAATAAATGACGATGAGTTACTGCAGAGTAAGGTTTAAGCACAAGAGATGACTCTCTTGCGGGTTCATTAACAAATGATTTACTACTAGACTTTGGATGTCCCGTAACTAGATTAAACCTACCAATTGATGATTTTTCTTCCATCACTAAAAGGTCTAAGCTTTTACAAACTGTAAAGTCACCTATCTTTGCATTTGCTTCCATCGTTAACATTTTGGGAATAACTACAGAAAGTCCAATCCTGCTACTTGGATGTAGTTTATATCCCAAAAATTTCTCTAGAAAAATGCGACGTAGAAACCAGGGTAGTATTGAACTAACAGCAAAGATTAACAATCTTTTTTTCTGTGACTCTACAGTCATAGGGAAGATATCGAAATGCGGCTAAGGCATCTTAAAGCATACATAAAATATCTATGATCTAAGACGTTACCACCTTACGACCATAAACTTTTCCATTCAGAATTTTTTGATAAAAGTTACCAGGATTTGTAAAAAATCTAATTAACTTAAATAACCAAAAAATAGGAATATCGAAATAGCTAGGGCTTCTACGTAAAACCTTCTCAAATCTTCTTCTATTGAATTCTTTGATTAAATCGTCTATTTTCTTAGAGCCTGTAATGCTAGACCCTGTCAGTCTATAGCTGCTCAAGAATTTATTGATTACTAAGAAAGATGCGCCTGACTGATAAAGATCTAGCCAAAGCTCACCATCCCAATTAGAACGATTATTTGGGTTGAATCCACCTACAGATAGAAATTTATCAGCCTTAAAGAATGTCGATGGTTGCATCAAGTATGCAGCCTTATATGCAGCTTTGATCGCACTATAATTATCGGAATAACTTAGCCTGAGGATATTGTCAGATTCATCAATAATAGTTGTATGGCCTGAAATCACATCAATTGAACGATTTTCTTTAAAAGCATTTACAACTTTAGTAACTGCACCAGGCAATAATAAGTCATCTGAGTTAAGAAAACCTAGAATATCTCCTGTGGCCACTTGAAAGCCTTTATTCAAGCCATCAGCTGGTCCTTTATCAGGCTCTAAGACAACTTTAGATATTCTTGAAGAATATTTTTCAATGATATCTCTACTTCCATCGGTAGAACCAGGATCAACAACAATATATTCAAGATCACCATAATCTTGATCTAATACAGATAGAATAGCTTTTTCTAAAAAATCAGCCTGATTAAATGAAATAGTTACTACTGAGACACGCATATTCAGATTCAGTCAAGGAAATACAAAAGTAAAAAGCTTTAGCCTGAAGAAACAGACTTACGTCCTAACAAATAAGCCATCCATCTGAAGAATTTTGCCACTTTCCGGTTCACAAACTACTGGAGATAAGGCATATAATTCATAGCCTAAAGCACCTAAATAACGAATCATATCCTGATAAGGCATCTCATTTTCATATAAAGGAACCATTGAAAGCTCTACTTGAATCCCAGAAACAATGTCCAATATCCTCTTACTTCCTTCTAGGACCTTATCTTCAAATCCTTGTACGTCAATTTTCAGAAAAATAGACTTTTCATTAGAAAGAAAAGACTCTCTAACAAGATTATCTAGTCTTCTCATCAAAACTTTCTCTGTAGAGATATACGCTGATTTAGGGAAATGCTTTATATGAATATCTTCAAGATTTAAAGCCGAGCTACTTTGGCTATTTTCAGACACATTTATTATAAGCTCTCCATCTTCATTGGCTAAAGCAAACCTAGGAGCAACTTCCCAGTTAGCATCACCAGTACTAGCTTTAACTAAAGATTTATGGGCAGATGAGAGCGGCTCAAATGAGATAATTCGACCTTTATATTCTAACTCCCGCAAATACTGAGCATATTGCCCAGTATTTGCGCCCACATCAAGAACAAGATCAACCTTTAAATATTTAACAAAATACTGTAAACGTGCTTGAGAAGATGCTCGGGGCGAAAAACTAATAAAATCGTATCCTATACGCCTCAAGGCTTTTCTAAATAGAGTCTTCATGGGAGCATTTCAACCAAGCAAACAGAGCAAATAATATCAGATTCAGTTATTGGAAGGCTTGCTAAACACTGATTAGAAACCTATGCACATAACAACTATCTTTCTCAAAGCACAGTAGTCACTATAAGTTTCAACTCTCTAAGCGATACTGAATGCATTTCTAATAGATATACACATGTATCTAAAGAACTCCAGGAAAACTTCAAAAAGCAGAAAATTGATATCTTATATCTTAAGCTGCTCAAGCTTTTTATCAATATCAAAAGCTACAGTCTTACTGTAGGAAAGCTTATAGCATGAGCCTAGCAGCATTGGCAGAACAACATTCCAATATGTTGGATAATTCAAGAGTGCATTTAAAAGACAAGCAATCACCGCAGCATTTATCATCAGAGAATGCTGTTCTAGCTCTGAGTAAATTTTTGAAACTTGTTTATATTTTTCAGAAGTATTTGAAAGCATCCTAAACGTACCTTTCAATCTCTTTAGGAATTTTCTTCCTTGCGAAAATCTAGTCGAAAAAATAAAAATAAAAACAACTAAACCTAAAACCCCTACTTCAGCCAACATCCTTAAAAGCATCGAGTAACCATCATTTGAATTAAGTCTAGTCTCAATAAAATTAGCAGATGCTGCAAGATCGTATGAAATCGAGAAATTACCCAAACCAGTTCCAAAAAGTGGATTTTTCTGAAGTGCAACTACAGTTGAATTATATGAATTTAATATAACCTGAACACTTAGATTAGAGTAATTATCATACTGTTGAGTGATAAAAAAATTAGCCAAATCTTCAATCCTTGAGGCAATTGATACATGGAAAATATTTTTATATTTCAAGGCTAGATCTAGAGCAAAGCTCAAAGAGAAATAAAAGGAGACTGAAACCATAGAAAAAACGATCAAAAACTCTTTAAACGAATAAAAAACTCTATTTCTAAATATAACAAGAAGAAAAATAATTAATAATAGAAATATACTCGTTACTGATGCTGACAAAAATATTGCATAACCATACAAAAGTAGTATCAAGCCAGTTGTTATCTTAGTTCTTCGTTGACTACAGAAGAAAAACTTTGATAGTAAAGCTGAAAAAGCAGGAATAATGTAGTTTCCAACATCCCCAGGCTCGGTTAAAATACCTTTATACCTATCGTGGATTGATATATCTTTCCAAGGAATGGATGGATAAGGTAGATAATCATGAACTCCTTTAATAAGGTAATAAAAATAGTTTCTACCAGTCAATTTTACAAATAAGAACTCAACTACCACCAAAATTGAGATGACAGTTGAAACTGTAATAAAATCCCTTATGAATGTCTTCGCAATTTCAGGACCTTCATTAAAGTATGAAATAATAGAATAAACACCTAAAAATGCAATTAGTGAAACCAGAACTCCAATAGACTTATACAGAGAAACAAAATTGAATCCAGGTACAAGAAAACTAGTTATTGTAGATATAGTGATTATAAATAGAAATAAAAATATCATCTGTAATGAACTATTACTTCCCAATGACTGTTTCAGTGAAATCTTTTTCTTACTAGGAATATAATTAAAAAGGAACGCCGCAATAATTAAAAATAGTGACGGTTGAATAAGACCTTTCCCCGCAGCAAAAAAAGAAAAGGCCATTAATGGACTAGTATATATAGATAAACGAAGTAAACGTATAGATAGATTATTCATTGTAGATATTATAGATAGATTAGTATCGATGCAATTGCTCTAAAAAATCTTCAAGAAATTAATTCTTTATAGAGTTGATGATATTTATCAACTTGTTTGGTAATTGTAAATTTTTTCTCTACTGACTCACGAGCTTGGCGTGATAGAGCTATCAAATGTTGCTCATCATGCAATATCCAGCTTATTCCATAAGCAAGATCATCTACACTAAAGCACTCGGCACGATAACCAGTCAATTTATGCTCAACTATATCTTTTAAGCCTGTAGAATCAAAAGATATAACTGGCGTAGCACAAGCCATAGCTTCAATAGCTGTTTTTCCAAATCCTTCTTGAATAGAAGGTACAACCATTACATCAGCAGCTGAATATACTAGTGAGAGGGTGACATCATCGTGCAATCTTCCTAAGTAATTAATTTTAAAACCTATATCAACCTCCTGTTCTGGTTTGGAAGAGCCAAAGATTAACACTTCTAGAGAGTCTTTGAAGTTCTCATTGGATAATCTTTTCAAAGCTTTAGCTAAATACTGGAATCCTTTTTTCTTATTCCTTAATGGATTAATTGCACCGAAAGCGATGATTTTTTTATTTGGTGGAAGAGCTAAAGCTTCCCGGGAAAAATCTCTAGACATAGGTCTGAATTTTTTCTCATCTACTGCATTATGAATAACAACTATTTGTTGATTTCTAAATAGACTACTTGCTCTAGCACAATCAGCTAACCAATTACTAATTGCAACTACTCTGATGTTAGAGTTTTGCCATGCTTTCTTCTTCCTACTCCACAGATTTCTAGAAATATCGTTTTCCGATTTAGACCGCAGTATAGGACATTTTCCACAAGATTCAAGATATTTATTACACTCTCCAGCATAATGACATCCACCAGAAAATGGCCACATATCCCGTAATGTCCAAACAGTAGGTATATTCAAGCCACCTATCATTTCTGGGTTTAAAAAACCACCATTAATCCAATGAAGATGAACAATATCAGGTTGTATTTTACTGATAGTCTCTTTGAGCTTAAAAGAAGATGTATAGGCAGGTGAAAATCTTTCTCGTAATCTATTCTGGTAGAAAGCTAAGGATAGTTCATCAAAAGAACTCCTCACTTGGTCCAATTTACTCAAAAAAGTATTCTGAGAATTTTTTATAATAGTGGAATCATCACTAAGTTTATTGCTAACGAGAATTTTTGAATCAATTCCTTTTCTCAACAATCCTTGATGTAACCAATAAGTACCTCGAAACGCTCCGCCGCCAAGATCTCCAGTGCTGAGGTGCAAGACTTTCATATAGACACTCTTTAAAGTAGAAAATTTATTTGTCGTCATTTTTTTGTTTTCGGATCAGATGATATATCAATCTGCCAATTAGATTGGATATGAAATGAAAAACCACACATTATGTGAGTTAAATTGAGCCCTTGTATATAAAGGGTTTCAGTTAGCACTCAAATCAAGAAGTCAAAGAATTCTGACGTATCTAGGGCATTTCAGCTTTCAACTCACATAAGCCGTAAATCTCAATAATCATTGAGGCTCAGCAAAATGCATAGCATCGATTATTATCTGTCTTCTAAGTTAGATTGGCTACAGTAAATCAAAATATATATTACTTAATCTCATTTCCTGAACCCTGCATTATATTCATTTGCAATATACTGCTCCCCTTCTATTAAAACTTCAGACCATTACTCGAAATTTTCAACCCAATAACCTGATTTGCTAAACTATCAGGTTATTTTTCCTCAGCTCAAAAACTTCTACACCGATCAAAGAGAATCTCAGAAATATTGTAGTTCTGTGTACTCACAACAGACATACCTTACACAAGACTAGAAACTAGTACACTATCTTCAGTATCATCATTCTCAGCAGTAATTTTAGTTAATCAAAAGACATTTTTTGATTAACTTTGACATAAATATATTATTGGATTGAAAGTCAAGAAAATTTACTCTCGATGTGAAGCTATACTAATCAATTAGAACAAACTTTTTGCTTCTCTTCCTGACTAGCGAATATCAGAACCTAATTCGCCAATGACCATTACCTTAAATCTTCATTGGATTGCTTAGAAGCTAACTTTAAGCAGGTTGCAAATTACTCATAATGAGTACATCCTTCTGTATAATGCTCTCCTCTTATAGTTGAAAAGATTGATTCTTGATCTCGCTTAGGATAATTTTTAAGAGCCATTTTTCGGCTAAATATCTAACTGTTGAGAGTTAATGAAGGTATATTGCTTCGTCAATTAAATAGAACTATGAGATTTCAGTTTAAAGCTTCTATTTCATCGGGCCTAGACAGACAATGTAATCTGTTTGATTGGTTTAATATAGCTGCTAAAAGCACTGGATAGCTGGATAAGAGTCTACTTTTTCGGAGCTATACCAGAAGAATTCGATATGAGTTCTCTGAATAGGGGCTTTGCCAGACGAAAATATTGAATAAAATCCAGAGATATGGATTTTGTCCAGAGAATCTGACGTTGAATTGTAAGTTACAGAGTACGACAACATGACCTTAAAGACGAAATTAAAATTGTTCGCAAAGCAGATTCTATACTTTGGAGGGCAACGTTATTGCATCGTTTGCAATAACAACTCAAACAAGTTTCTACCAGCTGGTGTCCATTTGAGATCGGACGCACGATGTCCGTTTTGCTATTCTCTTGAGCGCCACAGACTCGCAATGTTTTTTTTTCGTGAGAAAACCAATCTGTTCGACGGCCAAGCCAAGCATCTTCTGCATGTCGCACCCGAGCATGCATTTAAGAAAATCTTTTCTGAGGCTATTGGAAACGGTTATCTCACTGCCGACTTAATGGCTACAGATGTTATGGAGAAGATGGACATCACCAATATACAACATCCTGAAAACAGCTTTGATATCATCTATTGTTCACATGTTTTTGAACATGTCCCTGATGATCGCAAGGCAATGCGTGAATTTTTCCGTGTGCTACGGCCATCTGGCTGGGCAGTACTTAACGTGCCAATAGTTGCTGACGTGACGTACGAAGATCCTTCAATTACCGATCCTGATGAGCGAACACGTCTTTTTGGTCAACCTGATCATGTTCGAAATTATGGCCCTGATTATAAAAATCGCCTTGAAGAAGCAGGTTTCAATGTCTCTGTATTCTCTCCAGAAGATTTCTTAAGCACTGATGAAATCGAGAGACAAGGTATGGGCAATAGAAAGGCTACCGGTGCGATCTACTACTGTAGAAAAAAGTAACAAACAGATAAACTACAGCTAAGTAGGTTATCCAAATTAGGCTTCAGATACCGAGGCTCCCTTCCGTCCCCAAATCCTGGGGGAGGCTAGACTCAAAACCCTCAAAATTTGGGGTTTGGGGGATATACGAGGAGACCTATTTTCGCTCTTCTATCTTATAAATGATTAGGTCAACCTACTTAGATCAGTTTTGCATGTGTACTTCACGCATCGGTGTTTCCCCGGTTAGATTATCCTACTGGTCCAATTGTTTTGATTGCAAATTAATCAGAAAGTCGAGTTGCTGAAGGAGATTCAGTAACTGTTTTTTGATAGTTGGGAACAAGCAGCAATTACTCCAATAATGCAATAGAAGCATAAGGTTTCAGCCTAAAGCTTTTATTTCAAAATGTCTACATAGACAATACAGTCTATTTGATTATCGGTTTAATAAGTCGATATATATATTGCCTAACCTTTTACCTTGCACTTTTGCATCATATTCATCCTCAATATATCGACGTCCTTCTAGCAATACTTCAGACCATTGCTCTAGATTTTTGACAAGCCAAGTCAAATGAGTTACTAAACCATCAACATCCCTTTCCTTAGCTAAAAAACTTCGACACCGATTAAAGGCAACCTCAGGAATATCGCAGTGTTCAGTACTCACAACTGGCATACCTGACGCAATCATTTCAATAATGGAAACTGGTGCACCACCTTCAGTATCACCGTTCTCTGCAGTGACGCTGGGTGATAAAAAGATATGATTTTTATATGCCTCTGCCATCAATACATCATGGGGCTGAAAACCGAGGAAGTTAACTTTTTCAGTTAGTTTATAGTCATCAATAAGAGAAAGTATTTTTCGCTTTTCTTCTTGGCTCCGAACATCAGAACTTGAGTCTCCAATAATCGTTATTTTGATATCTTGTTTATGTTGAAATTCACCTAATGCTTTAATCGCAAACTGGATACCTTTTTTCTCACGAAAAGAAGCAACTATCAATATATTTAAGGTTTCACCAGGTATCCAGTTTCTAGGTCGAAAAGGAATTTTGTCGAGTACAACTCCTAAATGATGCACCCGAATCTTTTCCTTTGGGCATCCCATCTTAACAATACACCTAGCCATGTAAGAGCCCTCACATAGCACACCATCAATCTCTTGAAAGACCTTCTGATAGCGATCAAGCCATTCAGGATTCTGACGCGGCAAATAGTTGACATCCAGCCCATAGAAAGTCACTAGATGCTTTGCATCACAATGCTTAACTATCGATAGATTCTCCCACGCTCGGGGGCCGAAATGCGAGTGAATTATATCGACATCTAGTTTTTGAGCAATCTCTTTGAAATACCCAAGATAGTTTCTGAATCCCAGTTTTCTTAATCCCTTATCCCAAAAATATCTCCACTTGGGCACCTCCGAAAAAGAGTAGATATATGGGATAGAGAATGTTTCACTATTCAGACGTCTGTCACACAGCACAGCATTATTAATATTTGGAGGTAGATAAACAACCTGGTTATATAGCCAGTTTTCAGTCAGATTCAGCCATTGCTGATGAGAATGACACACTTGAATAGTTTTTTTATTAGATATCACAGCTTTATTAGTATTTTTCATGGCAAAGCTAATCATTATTCAATGTGACTATAAAAGATCTAAGAGTTTCAAAATAACTTTATTAGCAATAGCCAATTAGGCAGTGACTACTCTTCATATCATTCGATTGTTCTAATGTATAGTTTCAATTTTTCTGGCATCCAAAAGTTGTTAACAAACTACTCATTTGTTCTTGATTTAGTAACCAACTGGCTAATAGATAAGAAGTTAATCCACTAACCACAAGAACTGCTAATACAACTGAGGGAGCAAACGTTACAGGCAGGATCCACATCTTTAGTCCCACCAAGACAGCAAGCATACATATGCTCACCATAAAAGGTCGCCAAAGTACTCTCAGCATGTTACGCACACGTAACTCTATCAACTGAAATGGAATCGCAAAGTTGTGATAGGAAAGTACAGCCACTGCAATGGCATAGGCAGTGGCCACTCCGATAATATCCCATCTCAAACCAATTGCAATTGCAGTAGTAACCACTAAACCTGAACCAACTCCCCAGATAAACATCCAGTCTGTACGACCTTTTGCCGTGTAGATAGTCCCTACTGTTGTCACAATTGACTGCAGCAGTCCTACAGGGGATAAAATCATCAGAAGTAGAATAACAGGTTGCCATTTATCTCCAAAAAACGTCATGACAAATGGCTCTGAAAGCACTAAAAGCCCCATCATCATTGGAAATGTGACTAAGGCAATAGTGGATACCACTTTGAGGTAAGCCTGCTTAAATCGAACATTGTCATTTTGGATTTGAACAAATGTAGGAAACATTACACGGGTAATCACTGTAGAAATATTTTGTAGAGGGTAAAGCATCAGGCGATAAGCAAGCGTGTAATAGCCCAATGCCTCAGTACCTAAAAATTTGCCAATCAATAGATAGTCTGCATTTCTAGCAAAAAAATTAAAGATGTTAAAACCAGTTAAATTTAGACTATAACTACTAACTTGCTGTATATCTTTCAAAGAGAAAAACAGTTTTGGCCGCCATCGGATTGCCCCCAAAGTTAGCAAAGTAGTCACGCCGGCAACCACAATAGCTTGATATACCAAACTCCACACTCCAAGCCCCATAAACGCCATGCCAATTCCTATCAGTGCACCTAGTACGACAGCAGCTAGTTCAATTTTAGCCAAGGCGTTAAAAGCTAAATCTTTTTCTAAAAGTGCCTTTTGCAAAATGCTAAGGCCAGAAATTCCAAAGGTCAGGGATAGTAATCTTAGAACAGGGATTAGTCTAGGCTCTGAATAAAAGGCAGCTATCAAAGGTGCGACCAGTAGCAACACAAGGGTTCCTGCGATACCAAAGGCCACGTTAACCCAAAAAATACTGTGGACAAGAGAATCAGAAATCTCACTTTTTTGAATGATTGCAGATGATGTCCCCAAATCTTTAAAGAGATTCACAAAGCCAATTACTATTGTAGCCATCCCTAATAAGCCAAAATCATCCGGCGACAGTAACCTAGCTAACACAGCAGTCGTAAAAAATTGCATAACTTGTCGCCCCACTTGGGAGATAGCAGACCACTTAATACCAGATGTTGCTTTTTCCCTTAGAGACAGCATAATTTTTTCGCTGAAATAGTATAGCTCGCTGTTTCTTGCGGATGCCTATCATGCTTATCCAAGATCGGTGCAATGGTTTGTCCTAACCACCAAACAGGAATCCAAAAAGACTTCAAAAAACCAGTAGAAAACCGCATCGTATGGTAGTTGAATTTAAGAATCCACGTCTGCCAAAAGCCTGTGTTTTCGGTGATTTCTATTTCAACAAACCCATTTTTTTGTAGGAGATACTCTAAGCCGTAGCGTGTGTAGCGAAAATAATCATAGGGCTCCTCGTGAACATGCCACATAAATGGGACAGTTATAAATATTTTGCCTTGAGGCTTGAGAATACGAAAACATTCTGACAGAAAAAGGCTAGGTTCTGGCAAATGTTCAAGAACCTGAAAAGAAGTAACCGTGTCAGCGTAATTAGAATCAAAGGGTAGTCTTTCACAAAGGTTAGCAAAGACATCAACATGAGTCTGATCATGCAGACTATTTTCCCAATCAACTCCTACATATTGTTTTGCAACACTGAGTATGTGACGTTTGTAGGGAGCTGTTCCACATCCAAGATCTACAACTAATCCTTCATAAGGTAAGGATTTGACAATCTTTTCGTTGATTTTATGAATAAGAAAATTATAATTACTCATACCAACTGCTTTTAATTTTCTTGCAAGGTACACCAGCATAGATAGAGTTTGCTTCAAGCGCACCTTTTATAATTGCCCCTGCTCCAACCACTACATTTTCATTAATAATGCTCCCTGGTAAAATAGTACAATTGGCACCAATAAATACATTATTTTTAATAACTATATTTTTGATTACTCGTTCTTCAGTCACTTTTTTCCCAAAGTTATAATGGTTAGAATAAGCAATAACTTTAGTGCCAGGCCCGATAGCGACATCATTTCCAATCGATACTGTTCCATGGCAAACGTTGACATAACAAAAGGCTGCTAAGTGCGAGTTATCTCCAATACTAAAAGTGCCATGTGTATTTAAGATATAGCAAGCATGATAAAGGCAACTTTTATTGCCAGATTTAAAGTTATTTTTATTGGTTATTAATACGTTTGTATCTATAAAACATTCAGTTTTATAAACTATTCGCCTTAGGCAGACGGCTAATTCAGAATGATTTCCTCTAATAAAAGCCTCAATAAATCCCAAGAAGAAATCTATTATTAGTTTGCATTTCTGAGCTATTAGTTTAAGCATGGAAAGTTTATGCAACATTCAACAGCCTTATCAGCATTTGGAAAGCCCTCAACTGTCTGTGAAGGATGAATATTTGTACGAAACCAAACACCAGGAATTACGCCCAACTTTTTGTAAGCCCAGGTAGTGTTCCTTTTTTTTTCAGGTTCTACTAATATTGGATATCGTAAATATACTGGAATAGAATCTTGAATCACGGTGGGCTTTCTGTAACCATGTTCTTCACACCAGTAATCCCAACGTTTAGCATATTTCCTTCTACGGTCATTGTAGCTATCAATCTTTAAAAGCTGATTTGAACCAATAGCAGCTAATGGTGCTGCCATCTTTTGGCCATAATGCTTAGGGCGAATACCTTTAGTTTCTTCGAGTGTTGTTGAGATTAGCTGTTTATGGCCATATCTCAAATCCCAAATATCTCCTAACCACCAACGCTGAGGATGTTTAAACTTATAAAAATCTAAAATAACATTGTGTAACTGCTTATCAAGCCAACCTACCTTTGGATAAGGTACTTGTTGATAGTATTCCTCTAGTTTTGTTGCTAATTCTGGGTTATTTGTAGTAGCAATACCGCCCTGAATAGTAGTGAAAATTTTTGAATGTTCACTACTATAAAAAGCAACATCACCTAAATTTCCAACTTTTTGACCTCTAAACTCAGCACCTGTTGAATGAGCACAATCTTCAATCACCTTTAGATTGTAGTGCTTTGCCAAATCGACAATAGCTTGATAGTCTCGGCAAACCAAACCATAAAGGTGATGTAATAAAATAGCACGTGTTTTAGAAGTAATGCGAGCCTCGATTCTATTTATATCAAGCCCATAAGTATCAAGCTCGATATCAGAGTAAACCACTTTTACACTGGCAAACTTAAAAGCATTAGGTACAACAACACATGTATAAGCAGGTACAATTACCTCATCTCCTGGCCGTAGTCCTAAAGCATAAATACATGCACTTAAAGCTACTCTGCCAGCCATAAATGCCAAGGCATATTTTGAACTATTCCAGGCAGCAAATTTACTCTCAAAACTTTCAACTGTGCTGCTATCGTCCCACTTCCCACGATCTGCCAAAAGCTTTTTTGCCAGGTTTACATCATCTGAATCGAGAGTCATTGAGACTAATGAAGGCGTCACTAATGGCTCACCTGAAAGAATCTTTTTAAGATTTCTAGCTTGGTTTTTACCAACCTTCAAAAATCTCCTGATCTCTATATATTCTGCTTTAAGGGTGTTTTTCAAGTTACTTAAGATTACTCTTGTGAAATAGCTAGCTTCATCCTAATCAAGCACCTAATTCAAAATCTTTTTGACCGCTTTGATAACATCTTCAACATCGCTCTCTGTAAGTTTTGCAGACAATGGCAAGCTTACCGTTTGTCTACCAATCTTCGTAGCTACAGGATATTTCGATATATCCCATCCAAACTTTTGCTGGTAATAAGGGTGCTCAGGAATACTCAAATAATGAACACCAACACCAATATTTTCAGCTGTCATTCTATTGAGAAACTCATCCCGACTTAGCCCTACCTTCGCCTCGTCAATCAGAACCGTATATAAATGGTAGGCATGACGAGTGTTCATCTCTGGAGAAGCAGGTAACCCAATAGGCCAATCAGCAAAAGCATCATTATATCGATGCCAAATCTCTTGTCTCCGATACCAATACTTATCAACTCGCTTCAGTTGATGTAAACCGATAGCCCCTTGCAGGTCCATCATATTGTACTTAAATCCACACTCGGTTACATAATAATGTTTATAGCCATCATCACCAAAACGTTTCCAAGCATCTTTGCTCATACCATGCAGAGCCAATACCTTGATTCGTGAAGCATCACTTTCCTCACGACAAAGCACCATGCCACCTTCACCAGTGACAATATTTTTAGTCACATAAAAGCTGAAACACCCAAAATCACCCAATGTGCCAGCTTTTCTACCCTTATATTCCGTTTCAATAGCATGGGCACAGTCTTCAATCAACTTTAAGTTATGGCGCTTAGCTATCAAACAAAGTGCATCCATATCACAAGAACGACCAGCAAAATGAACAGCAATAATTGCTTTTGTTTTTGGGGTTATTTTGGCCTCGACCTGTGCAGGATCGATATTCATCGTCATTGGATCAACATCAGCTAATACCGGTTTAGCTCCCGCATGAATAATGGTATTAACAGTGGCACAGAAGGTCAGTGGCGTTGTAATGACCTCATCGCCTGGATCTAACTCAGATGCCAACATACTTAGATGCAGTGCTGCCGTACAAGAATTGAGGGCAACTGCATAGCTAGCATTTTTGTAAGCTTTGAAGTCATTTTCAAATTGGGCAACCTTAGGCCCTGTCCCCAACCAACCACTTTTGAGACTTTTCACAACTTCTTGGATCTCAGCATCTTCAATCATGGGAGAACCAAAAACCAAAAAATCATCTTTTGTTCGAACGGGGCCATTAAGTTGTGTCAACAGAACTGGAACTTTCATATACAATCCTCTCTGCGAATTAAAATAATTTGAGTTAATACGCCAGTGAGCAATTCAGAAACTTCAAGTCAATATTTTTCGCCCGAGAAGCCTTACCAAGAGGTCGGTTGATCGGAGTATCATCTTCTAGAAGCTCTAACAAATAAATGAGCCCCCCTCGCTTTAGTTTGACTACTCTTTGCAAGATTTCAACTAAGACATTTCTGTACAATAAATTATCGCCAAGAGCTAAACAAACGGACTGATTATCAATAAAATCTTTACCTAAAATAAAAGCCTGAGCCAATCCATCTGGAGTCGCTTGTATTTTACAGTTAAGGTTTAGCCCCCATTGACTACCATCACCCAAAAGTTTTCGAAACAAAGGCAAATCATGGGGAGTTGAGATTACCAAGATTTCTCTAATTCCAGCTACAATAAGAACCGATAATGGATAGTAAATCATCGGCTTGTCATATACTGGCATTAATTGCTTATTAACGACTTGTGTTAGTGGATATAACCTTGATCCAGTACCACCAGCTAATAAAACCCCTTTCATCTGTTAGAATCGGTGAAGTTTACTTATTTTAAATTCTAGTTGCGTGTTTCTTATACAGCTTTATTTGCTTGGTTATTTTTAATCCAGTCATCATTTCCTTACAAAATTTATAACATTAGTAACAAGAATATGGCGAGGGAATTGTTTATCATATTCAAGCTTAAATAGTACAGCCACCCTACCTAATACAATAGAACCACTGTGACTATTCGTTTGTTCTAACAAGATAGATTCAAGTGATTTGGGAATCGTCAAGACAGTCTCCTTTTATGTTATAAAGCCTTCAAAAAAGTTTCCCCTGAAGAAGGTTTTTGAAGGCTTATTGCTTAGTTAGCGCTTTTATATATTGTTGCCCGATAGCATAAGGCGTGAAAGAGGTTGTCATCTCATATCTGCCTCGATTGCCCATCTGCTCCACAAGCTCAGCATTAGTGCTTAGTAAACGTATAAATCGGGCTAGCAATTCACTGTCTCCATTTCTAAATGAAGACCCATAAGCACCTTTCTGAACTAGCTCTTCCAAATAAGTCCCCTTCGGACAAATCAACGCAATTGGCCTTCCCGCTGCCAACGCTGGATATAACTTACTCGGAGCCACCAAACTCTCCATCCCCTTACTCACACTAACTAAGGAAACATCACATGCTGTCATTGAGTAGGGAATATCTTTCTTATCCTGATAGGGCAGAAACAAAAAGTTGGTTAAATTTTCAAACCGCACACTTTCTATCAGCTTCTCTCGTTTTGCTCCACCCCCAATACAGACGAACTTGATAGGTTCATCTCGCAGTAGCTTAGCAGCTTCGAAAATAGTGTCAATATCGTGACAACGCCCCATATTGCCTGAATACATCACAGTAAAGGTATCCACTAAGCCATGTTTATGAGCAAACCAATTATCTTTTTTAGAAATAGGTTTTATGAGCTCTGGATCTGCCCAACTATGAATAACTTCTACCTTATGAGCGATCTTGGGACAATGGCCTAGTACTCGTTCCTTCATAGCTGGGCTCAATACTACTAGGGATTTAGCTCGACGCCACACTAGCTTATTAAGCCAACGCCATAATCTTGCAACTGGATGATTGTAATTCACTACGCCTAATTCCACTGCAATGTCTGGATATAGGTCATACAAAATAACGACATAGGGAGTATCAAATAGTAAATTAGCGAGATAGCCAACCACTGGTAAAAAAGGAGGAGCTGTTGTTAACAACAGGACCTGATCTTTCTTCCAGCCGTGGCGCAGTAAGTGCAAAAAAGCCCGAGCAGCGAACAATAAACCATTGATGGCTTTTCCTCTAATTCGGTTAGACCAGAGTTGAGTTGCGCGCGAACGATAGACTTTTAAATTCTTAAATGACTCTCGGCTAGGCGCGATCGCATCTCCATACGCATATCCCGGTTGCCCCGTAAACACCTCTATCGGCATCCCCTGTTTCGCTAACTGCCTAACCAGCTCATCCAGTAGTTGCCCCGTTGCCGCATAATCGGGAGCAAAAAACTGTGTAATCAGTTTCACCTTTTGCCGAACTGACCGCGTCTCTGCTAAGTCTACGAAGTAAGCTGTGTCAGAAGAGATATCCCGTTTGCCAAGTACCATGGTTGTAGACGCCAAAATGGAAACGATAAAAAAAGCCGCTGTAACTGATTAATCTAAGTGACAAGCGTTTAAAGGAGTGCTTAGGATATGTGCGCTAGATACCATGATCGCTAGAAAATCAAACCCATAGGCTGGAGTGATTAGAAAATACAGATAAATCGCTCAATATAACTGCTAGGGTCAATTTATGACTGCTAGCCATACAAATAAAAGTTGAATAAACGATACACCCAAAAGCCAGGTGAAATCTACCCTAAGCAATGGCCAAACTGTTCACTGCTAACAAACATGAACAGCACACCTATATCTTCATCCAACATACTGTCGTTATTCAGGACAATGAAACAACACTAGCAAATGAAGATATGAGAAGACATAGCCAGAGTTAGGAGCAACATTAACAGACACTCGGGGATTTGCACCACATTATTTATAAAAAACCTTGTGAGCCAATATTACTGCGACAGATGAACGTTCACAGCTGCCTGACTCCAAAGGATAGTCATGCAGGAGAACTCCCATAGGACAAACATTTGCTATGCATATCTATGGTTAAATGCAAAACTGCTCCTATTCAAAATATAAACTTTAATGAAGTTAGGCTTGCAATATGAGTCTTAGTTAGAGTTTTTAGAGTATTGTTTCTGCCTAAAGCTACGGCTAGAAAAAATCCGTTCTCGCTCTAGTCAATGTGTTCTTGTGGATGTTAAGACTAGCCCATACCTATAAGTCATGGCTTATAGGTTTTTCAAGGCTCTATCTACCGCTATGACAAGTGTTTCAACGCTAACGCGTTTAGTAGTTGCAGGAATCGTACTCGGCACTGTCTTCGCTAATGCGAAAACAGTTATTGCTAATGTCGCGCCATTGCCTGAGCCGACTTCAACAAGCGTTACCTCCCCTAACGACGTTTACCTCTTGGGTCCTGGCGATTTAATTGGTATCGATGTTTTTAATGTGCCGGAATATGCAGGTGAGCAACGGGTTTTGGCTAATGGAAAAGTAAATTTGCCAGCCATTGGCCAGTTAGCAATTGCAGGGCTCACAATCCCTCAGGCAGAACAAGCGATTAGCAATGCTTATAGTGCCAATGTGCGTTATCCCCGCATCACGGTTAGCTTGCTCACACCACGCCAGCTACGCATTGCCATTACTGGAGAGATTCATCAGCCCGGTGTATACACCATCTCAGTGGATGAAACAGGTCAATTTCCCACATTAGTGGATGCGATTCAACTAGCAGGTGGCATGACCCAGTCTGCAAACCTGGAGCAGGTGCAGGTGCAGCGTAATGTGGAGAACGGCAATACTCAAAATGTTGTCAGCAACTTGTCAATGTTAATTGGCCAGGGCGATTTGCTACAGAATATTCCTCTTCGTGATGGCGATTCCATTACCATTAGCCAGGCCAGTGCAATCGATCTACGGGCCTCAAATCAACTGGCAGTATCGAATCTAGCCACTGACGAAGAGGAAGCTATAAGTGTGGTAGTCGTGGGTGAAGTGTTTCGTCCCGGTACTTACAATTACGCCTCCCGCAGCGCATCGAATCAATCGGTGACTGTGGGTAATGACACGACAGCTAACACGGTACAACAGCCTGGAAGACTAACTGTGACACGGGCACTACGTTTAGCAGGTGGAATTAAGCCCTTGGCAGACCTGCATAGGGTTGAGGTTAAACGCACAGCTCGTTCTGGTGATAGTCAAACTATTTCTCTTGACCTGTGGCAGTTGGTAGAAGCTGGTGAAAATAGTCAAGATCTGGTGCTGCAGGCAGGCGATACCATTGTTGTCCCGACGGCAGTAGCGGCGAATCCAGAACAGATTAGTAGACTGACTGCCACCAATCTGTCACCTGACACGATTAGTGTAAATGTAGTCGGAGAAGTCGAGCAACCGGGGACAGTCACCGTAGCAGCCAATACCACACTCAATCAGGCGATGTTAGCAGCTGGTGGCTTTAATCGACGGGCTAAGGAAGAAACCGTTGAGCTGATTCGGCTCAATCCCAATGGTACGGTTACTCGCCGAGTTATTGAGATTGACTTAGCTCAAGGATTAGATGCTGAGAATAATCCGATTGTGCAGCATAACGATATTGTTGTTGTTGATCCAAGTACAGCGGCAAGTTTTGCAGACAATCTCGGGGTCCTATTGAGTCCTTTTTTACAGATTTTGCCTATCCTGAATTTTGCGAACTAGTACATGGTGTCATCCTGTAGTGTTTGGCAATATTTAACCTTTAGACGTCACTGGGTCGATGGATAATTTAGCAACAAGCAATGGTACATCTGCCGAAGGGCATTGGAAGGGGCTGCCGTTCTCCCAAATGCCTTGGGATGATGATGATCTTGATCTGCATCAGCTGTTTACGGTGTTACGTCGAAGGGCTGTGATGATTGTAAGCATCGCAGCAGGTGTTATGGGAGCAGTGGTCGCCCATACTCTGCTGCAAGAGCCTATTTATGAGAGCACCTTCCAGGTTTTAGTAGAGCCGGTTAATGCAGATAATCAGGTTAAGGACTTTGGTGATTTACTGGGAGATGCATTACCGAGTAAATCCTCTGGGTTAGACTATGAGACTCAGGTGCAGGTACTACGGAGTCCGGGGCTCATAGAACAGGTCCTGGCAGAGCTACAAACTATTGATCCAGACCCCGATCTAGACTATGAAAAGTTTTTAGAATACCTGACCATTAGACGTGTCGGTGAAACAAAAATCATAGAGGTTCTCTACCGGGGTAAAGATCCAGAAAAAATCAAAGAAACATTAGATGTTTTGGCTGATGTATATCTCGAATATAGTCTTAAAGAGCGCCAAACTAATCTACGGCAAGGTATTCAGTTTGTAAACAAGCAGTTGCCAGAGCTGGAGGGCAAGGTCGATGAGTTGCAAAGTCAGCTAGAGATATTTCGTCAGACCCACAATTTTATTGATCCAACTACCCAGAACGAGCAAATTGCAAGGCGTTCCGAAGAACTGAGTACTCAGCGGCTGGAAGTTGATCGCCAGCTGGCTCGGGCGCAAACAAACTATGATCTATTGGCATCTTCTGAGGGGAGTGAGGCTGCTCTACAGGATGCTGCTGTTTATCAGCAGCTGATTCAGGATCTACGGCAGATTGAAGCCGATATTGCGGCAGGTTTAACGCGGTTTCAGCCTGATAGCCTTGAGATTTTGGTGTTACGGGAAAAACGGGAGCTGTTATTACCCGTTATTGAAGCAGAAGCCCAGCGAGTTTTGAGTGCTCATTCGGCTGGGGCAATTAATGATATCCAGGTTTTAGAAGATCAAAGCTCTACGTTAAATACAGCCGAGACACAGCTGCAAGATACCTTAATCCAGCTGCCTACATTGGCTAGGGAATATAGTGATCTACAGCGTGAACTGGAAATTGCGGTACGGGCATTAAGCCGCTTTTTGGAAACTCGAGAGACGCTGCAAATTGAAGCTGCCCAGACAGAAATTCCTTGGGAGTTAATTGAGGCTCCCTTAGAACCAACTCTCCCTATTTCACCAAACGTTTTCCGAAATCTGGTGTTAGGTTTGGTGGCAAGTTCTCTATTGGGCGTGGGTACTGCACTAACGCTAGAGAAACTGGATAGCGTTTGCCGCACAGTGGATGAGCTTAAGGCTATTTTGAAATTACCGCTATTAGGCATCGTTCCCTATCAAGCTGAGTTTGATAATGCTGGGACAGCAACTGGTAACGGTTTGGGAAATTGGCTAAAGCGATATTCACAACAACGGAACCATGGCCTGGGTCCCTATGGTTATGGGGGGTCGCAATTTTTAGAGTCCATGCGGTTGTTACAGACCAACCTACTGTTATTAGGGGCCGAGCGACCAATTCAGTCAATTATTTTAAGTTCCTCCATGTCGGGGGAAGGTAAATCGACGGTGGCTCAACACCTGGCTCAAACAGCGGCCACGATGGGTAAACGGGTTCTCTTAGTGGATGTTGATCTGCGACGACCGGTCATTCATAAACGTTTAGAGCTAGAGAATATAAAGGGATTAAGCGATTTACTATCTGGTAATGCAACTAAGGCATCTGTGTTGCAGCGGGCAATGCCTTTTATTGAGTTTTATGCAATGACAGCGGGTAGTATTCCGCCGGATCCGGTCAAACTGTTGTCGTCTAAACGGATGCAGCAGTTAATGGTTGATTTGGAAAAAGAGTTTGATTTGATTGTTTATGATGCACCTCCACTAGTGGGTTTGGCCGATACAACATTAGTGGCACCCCATACAGATGGAGTGATCCTGGTATCGCGGGTAAATAAATGCGATCGCGATATCCTCAGTCACACCATTGAAAATATTCGCTTTGCCAAAATCCCCGTCCTGGGTCTGGTGGCCAACGGCGTCATCCCCGATGGCAAAGGCTATAAATACTATAGCTATGGCTATGAAACCCCCCAGCAGGAACAAGATAAGCCACTGGCCCATCATGAAAAAAACGGTAGCAATGGCAATGGATCAACCTCCCCCCGCGAAGAGGGTCTCAGTCTGACTGATTTCTTTAAATCGCATAAATAGGCATGGCTGATTTCTCCATTCCCATGTCTATCGCAGTTGGGCTAAAGCAAAGACAGCTGTTGATAGCCTAAGTCCTTAGCTGAGACTAAATTGGCGATCGCAACCCCCAACAACCTCACCCGAGGCCGGGGCTCCAAATGATGCTCCAACAAAGCTTGAGCCAAGGGTCCCATCTCTGCCGCCTGGTGCATGGGTAGGGTTACTGTACGACTACGGGTGATTTGACGATAGTCAGCATATTTAATTTTGAGGGTGAGGGTATAGCCCATTTTTTTGGCCTTTAGCAGCCTGGCCTCCACATCGTCGACGATCACGGTCAAAGCCTCGAACATGGCATCCAGGGTGCAGAGATCTTCGGCAAAACTTCGTTCTGCACCAACGGATTTACGAATGCGGTTGGGATTCACCTGACGGCTGTCCTGGGCATTGGCCACTCGAAAATAGTGACGCCCCACTTTGCCAAAGTTGGCCACCAGATCAGATTCGCTCCAACACTGTAGATCAGCCCCGACCTCAATCCCTAGCTGTTTCATCTTGCGGGCAGTCGCTGGACCAATACCGTGAAATTTTTCGATGGGGAGGGTGGCGATAAAGGCCATGGCATCCTCTGGCAAGATGACGTACAACCCATCGGGCTTATTCACATCCGAGGCCATTTTGGCTAAGAATTTATTAATGGAGACGCCAGCCGAGGCAGTGAGCCGAGTGGTTTCGACAATGCGTTGCTTGATGAGTTTGGCCGTTGCGATCGCAGACTCACAGCCAGTCACATCCAAATAAGCCTCATCCAGGGATAAGGGCTCAACCAGATCTGTATAGTCCCGAAAAATGGTCCGAATCTGCTCCGATACCGAACGGTACACATCAAACCGAGGCCGAGCAAAAATCACATGGGGACAGCGCTGGATCGCAATCCGTGACGGCATCGCCGAATGGATGCCATAGCGTCTGGCCTCATAACTAGCCGCCGCCACCGCTCCACGTTGCTCTGGCCGTCCTCCCACCACGACCGGCTTATCCCGATACTCAGCATGGTCACGTTGCTCAATGGACGCATAAAAGGCATCCATATCGATATGGAGGATTTTGCGAAAGTCCATGGCCTGTAGAGGCCCTTACATAAGAGCAAGTTATTATAACAACCCCAGCTGGA
The DNA here is from genome assembly GCF_018739885.1 of Leptothoe spongobia TAU-MAC 1115. GTDB lineage: Bacteria > Cyanobacteriota > Cyanobacteriia > Phormidesmidales > Phormidesmidaceae > Leptothoe > Leptothoe spongobia. The sequence continues at coordinate 73,347 of NZ_JADOES010000005.1, forward strand.
ATTGGGATGCCCTCAGGGTTGAAATCAAAAAGTGGTTGTCACACATTGATCAATTAGTGCGAACCTCTTCTATTGGAATAACGTCTTCGGGATCATCCCACCGTAAATGTCCACCAACACGAATAATAAAATCATCATAATCGTAGTCAGTATTGATATCACCCACTAACAGTGAGCCGGTATCCTCCCAACGGAGTAACAGACCACCATTGATCACATCTTCTAAGGGTCCTTCAAATCTTGCATAGTCACGACTCCCAGCATTTAAGTTACTGGTTGAATACAGTGTGCCTGCCGGTTGACTGCCAAAAGAAGACTCCAAGTAAAAGCTATAGTCAGTATTGGCGGCAAATCGAAATTCTCCTAGGGGTCTAGGAATCGTATCACCGGGAGAACCGTAAAAATCACTTTGGTTTTGAGGCCCCGCATCATCTTGATAACTTGAAGGTTTGTTGACCGGTTGGGGCACATCGGAGTCTTTAACTTCTCCGTACAGTGGAAACTTCTCTCCAGTTTCTAAGTTGATAATCCCAAAAACAGATCGATAGCTGCCGTTGGACTCCAAAAACTCAAACTCAACTACAGTATCGACTGCTAATCGAATACCCTGATTGCCAAAGAATTCCTGCGCCTGGGTCGCAGCAGGCAGTCCCCCCAACGCAACAGCGGTGACGGTCAACCCTATGGCTGTTTGGCGCAGGGGAAAAAAGTCAAAGTATCCACTCATTTTCGATGTAAGGGCTATGATTAAACTATTTGAATATACTAACTACCAGATACGCCGATTTACTGCGGCAGGCTGATTATTACCCTGGTTAGCTAAGGCCTCTTGGGCTAATTCGATTAAACGGCCCAACTCAGCACAGGCGGGTGTAAGTTCAGCATTAGCTCCCGGTTCACGGGCAAAACGTCGAATTGCCGATTGGTCCTCACAGGCTAGCTTGGCCTGTCTTAATTGCTCCGCCAGACTTACGTTAGGGTCAATGCCCAACTCGTCACCAAACTCATTGAAAAATTCCTGGAAGAAGTCAGATAAGCGTCCTTCTTCATCGGCATTACCAATAATAGGATCGCCTAAGAGGCCTGTGTTATCTGATTGGTTAGGACCAGTCACATCGGATAAGTTGGGACCAGTCACATCGGATAAGTTAGGCCCCGTGACATCGGACATATTGGAACCGGTGACGTCAGATTGATTTTGGGCAAGTCCGATGGATGGGTGCATTAGGGGTGCGATCGCAACCACACTTGCCAACAGAGGTCTCCAGAAGATGCCCATTGATGTTAGCGACTTTTGTAATACCATTTGATTTCAAACCTATACATTTCAAATCGTTACATTCAAAGTTGAAATGAAACGCCAGCACCGAGTACAAATCGGGAGCCGTCCCCTGCCCCAGTAATATCTCTAATCGCAGGTAACAGCACCAGGGGTAAATCTCTAAACGGCGTAATTGAGACCCCTGCAGCTAAGTCCTGACCAGTCCACTCCACAATGGCACTGACAGGTTCCACTACCCGCACAGCCACGCTACCAAAGACGTTAACGTTATCTCGATTATCAAAAACATCATCTTCCGTACGAAAACGACCATTCCCCACCCCGGCAGTCACGGCAACGCGACTAAAGGGCTCGGTGATACTTTCCCGCGTGCGGATCAAGTGGGAAACAGACCCATAAATCGAGTCTTTAAAGTCCACAGGAGAATCGGTGGTAATAAATCCTTCCCAGCCCAAAGCAACGGACCAACTCTCAGTCAAACGCTTGTGTACCTTGGCATTAAAGCCACCGGCACCAAAATCTCGACTGCCGCCAAAACTGGCTACTGTATAGGACAGCTGCACTCCCACATTTTCACGGGCATCCCCTAAACCGATACCAATCACAGCACCACCATCATCTTCATTGCCAAAGCGAGTTCTTTCCTGGTAGCCAACGCCGACAAACGCCGTATAGTTGTCAGCACCAAAACCAGAAGGATTAGAAATCGTAATGGCTGGAGAACTTTGATAAGGTCTGGAGACCGTTGCACCAGGTTGTTCAAGTTCTCGCAGCAATTCATCAACTTCCGCTTGACTCGGAGCATCCAGGTTCTGCAAAGGCGGCTCTAGAGGCAACTGAGCCGTGTCAACAACAGTCTCAGTCTCAGACGCTTCAGAATCGAAACCTGAGACTGTTATTTCAACAGATGCAGTATTAGGAGTCATAGCAAGGCTCCCAGGCACAGCACCATTTGGAGTCACCGTATCCGCTGCGGCAAGAGCTTGCGACACACGCGCTTTTAATGCCTGAATGGAGGCTGCATCTGCCCTACTGTCACCACTATGGGGCAACCCCACCTCAGGAGATCCATGATCTCTCAACTCATTCTCAACTGCGGCCTGGGGGGGATCAGGCAACATTACCCGCGTTGTGGGCAATGCCCCTGTGGGCATCTCTGTGAGAACAGGCAATGGACGACGGGCGGTGGTGGTTGCAATCACCTCAGATCCACCTGTGTCGCTAGAAATCTCATCCACTGCGACGGGGGCCGGGCTAACAATTTCATCAGCCATAGCCAAAGGCTCTACCACAGCGCTATCGGGCGAAATCACTCGGGCTGTTGGCAATGCTCCCGTCGGTATATTAACCTCTGGACTAGCCGATGGGTGACTTGCCGTGACCGTCGACTCACTAGAAATACTAGGGGTAGCTGTTTGGGATGCTGCTGCTGATTGCTCTGTTCTATCTAATAGAGAACTATGAGTAGGGATCTCACGAGTGGCCGTAGCCACTAAATGCTCCAGCTTTGTAGCACTGCTGTCAGACTGTGTTGGAGCCTGTGGTGGCGGCGAAATCTCCAACACAGGCTCCGATTGTTCAAGCTGATCGGTGCCATTATTAGTCTGAACTGGAGCAACCGTTAATGGCTGAGCGGCTTTAGTGACTAACGGGTCTAAATGATCAAACTTAGTAGCCTGATCAGGCGACACCGGATCAGCCTGAGGCACAGATGCACCAGGCAATGGCTTGGTCGCAGTAGCCACCAAATGCTCAAGCTTAGCAGTAGTGTCATTACTGTCATTTGGTGGCACCACTGGTGACTCTAGCGGCGGTGATGCCAAAGACACAGGTGTCGTACTAGTTTCCTGGGAGACCGGGACCTCAGAAGCGACTTCAGCAATGGCCTGGGGACTAAATTCAGGCTGTTGAACTTCATTCTCTGGTGCAATGCTTTCGGCATTGATAGCGACAGCAGCATTGCCCGCTGCAACGGCGTCCGATTGTTCAGTAGAGGCTAAATCAGTAGCACTGTCATTGGCTGACGGCTCAGGGGTAGCTGTTGTGCTTAACTCACTAGCACTAACCTGTCCTAAATTTGTTGAGGCAAAGGCAGTGAATAGGGTTATCCAACCAATTAGGACTTTATCAGAGGGCTTGATCACGGTTTTACTCCTCTAGCTAACCTCTTTAATGAGCTCTAAAACATGACAGCGGCTATCTTAATTTAATAGCTACTAAATTGGGGCTATTTTCATTACGCTTCCCAAATGGGATTAAAAAAATAGCAATGGACCCAAATACTTTGATAAATGAAAATCCTTAATTATTAATGATTAATAAATAGCATAAGCGGGAAGGGATTTAAATCCCCTTCCCGCTTATAAAATCTGGATAGTGGGCATTCGCCCTTAGCTATTCCATTCAGATTTTCATCCTAAGAATTCAGGTTTATACCTTCTTTAGCCAGCTAAACATTGCCCGTAGATCCTTGCCGACTTCTTCGATAGGATGCTCAGCTTCACGACGACGAATGGCATTAAAACCTGGATTTCCAGCTTGACTTTCTAGAACAAATTCACGGGCAAATTGACCGGTTTGAATTTCTTTGAGGATCTGTTTCATTTCCTTTTTGGTGTCCTCAGTAATAATCCGTGGCCCGCGAGTGTAGTCACCGTACTCAGCTGTATTGGAAATGCTGTAGCGCATGTTGGCCAGACCACCTTCAACCACCAGGTCAACAATGAGCTTGACTTCATGGAGACATTCAAAGTAAGCCAGTTCGGGCTGATAGCCAGCTTCGATCAGGGTTTCAAAACCGGCTTTGATCAGTTCACTAAGGCCACCGCACAGAACCACCTGCTCACCAAATAGATCGGTTTCAGTTTCTTCGCGGAAGGTGGTTTCTAGGATGCCGGCACGGGTACCGCCGATGCCCTTGGCATAGGCCATGGCCATATCACGGCCTTTTCCGGAGGCATCTTGGAAAACGGCAAACAGGGCAGGCACACCTTGACCTTGCTCATAAGTACGACGAACCAGGTGGCCAGGCCCCTTAGGCGCAATCATCACCACATCCACATCTGCGGGGGGAACGATCTGGGCAAAGTTAATGTTGAAGCCGTGGGCAAAGGCCAGAACGTTACCCGCCGATAGATTGGGGGCAATGCTCTCTTTGTAGACAGTCTTTTGGACTTCGTCCGGTAGCAGAATCATGATCATGTCTGCCGCTGCCGCTGCATCAGCCACAGGCTTAACGGTCAGACCTTCTGCTTCTGCTTTGGCGGTAGAACGGCTGCCTTCGTAAAGACCCACAACGACGTTGACGCCGCTGTCTTTGAGGTTAAGGGCATGGGCATGCCCCTGGGAACCATAACCGATGATGGCAACGGTTTTACCATTGAGTAAATCTAGATTTGCGTCGCTGTCGTAGTACATCTGGGCCATTATGAAAGCTCTCCTTGATTTGCGGCTGTAGGTGATCAATCCTGATCCAGCACCGACTTATCTGGACCGGTTGTGCAGCCTTTCATCCTACCAAACCATCCGTCGATGTAAGCATTCATACACTAGAGTCTTTAGGGATATGTGTTTAAATACAAGCGCTATAGTGTGAACATCCAGGTTTACTGATGCTCGCTTCTATGGTGGAAACTCTTCAGGCTAATAGAATAACCCTTGTACAACTTGCGGAGGATTTTGGCCTAGTTGCGGATACAGCTGGTACAGCATTTCCAGAATGGCAAGATAGTATGCCTGAGCTAACGACTCGTGAAATAGAGACGGTTGAAGAAGTCAAACAGGAATACCTTCATCTAGCTAGATATGACCTACTTGAACCTGTCGTTAAGTTAGTCATATTGTCACCGCTCTTAAAACTTGCAGGATTCTATCGCCCACCGTTTTATATCGCGGCTGAAAAATCTATCGATTTAATCTCCCAAGACGGTGAACTAACCGTACGGGGACAAATTGATATCCTGGTTTTTCAACCTAAATTCTGGGTCATCTTAATCGAAGCTAAACGTAGCTACTACTCCTTGAGAGCAGCTATTCCTCAAACTTTGGCCTACATGATGGGAAACGCCCAGCCCATTAGTTTTGGTTTTGTCACTAATGGTAGTGAGTTTCAATTCCTCAAGTTGACTAACCAAAATGGCTGGCAATACAGCCTATCCCATACTTTTTCCTTAGATCGCAAAGATGACTTGCAGCAGGTCACTCGTACCCTAAGGCATTTAGGACAAGTAGCCACAAGAAAACAGTCAGAGGACGCATAAAATAACCTGTTGGGCTCTGAATATCAAAGCCCAACAGGTTAAAAGGTGAATACAAAGTCTATTACTGGTGGTTAAGTCTCTATGCCAGCAAACGACGACGTAGCATCATGCTACCGAAGATGGCTAGACCTAACAAAGCGCCGGGTTCAGGCGTTTCAGCTGTATCTGTACCTTCTTCAAAATCAAAGGACTGGTCGCTAAAGCGCAAGGAATAGTTATCCGTTTCAAAACCACCGCCACCGTTCTGGGTAATTTTGATGCGATTAAACAGACCCTCTGCTTCGTTGGCGTAGAAATGTACAAAACCGTTGTACTCGTTATTATGATGGGCTGCTTTTGTAGGCAGCTTAGAGTCACTCGAACCAAAGACATTATTGTAGTCAAACAGACCCAGGCTGGTTTCAACGCCCTGGTCGTCAACTTGCAAAAATTCAAACTTGTTCTCAGGACTCAAGGCTCCCCAGTTCATGCCGAAGTAGTTGAGACTATTCGCTAAATCAACAGTGACCGAATTACCTTGAAAGACAGCCAAATAATCAGAGGTATTTCTCTCGGCATTAGCGCCAGTAGGTGCCCATACATCACTTTTGACATTTGTTCTGTTGCTACCTAGGGCTTTATCAAAGGTAAATACCACGGACTCATCACCGAAGGTATAAGCATTAGATTTACCGGCAACGGCCTGACGCTCGCTAGGATCGTTAAAGTCGATATTGACAATCCCTTCTTTGTAGTAGAAGTCGGAAAATGCACCCAGAGAACCGTTGGGGTCATCGGTCAGGTTGAGACCCTTAGTCACCTTAGCCGTAATGCTATCGATGGTGAACTCGCTATAAATAGGTAAAGAAGTATCATCGAAATCTTCTGCTTGAGCCAGGGGTGCAACTGCTAGGGAAGTTGATACAGTAACGGTTGCAGCTAGCAAAACCTGAGAAATACGCTTCATGGTAAGAGTACTTTATTTGATACTGAGTGAACGATTTAACCTGGATGCTGCAGATGTGCTTCCTGCTACAGGCTTGTGATCAGTATCACCAATAGGGGGCTTCACCCCTATCGGGAAAGACCCTTAAAAAGGCGTATCAGAGCTTTAATAGGTTTTTACGGGGTTCAATATTAAATTGAGACACCAAATATCAATTGATACGTAAATATACTTAGGGAGCCTACCAATAAACCTGCTGATTAGCAGCTTTGCTCCAGTTAACTTAACTGAGTTCATAACATTGGCTTACGTCTTACTGCGGAATCAGGTCAGACCAACACCTTAGCCAAGCCGTTTACCTCACATAAACTTATTCCAATCATCAACGGCAATTTTTTTCAAAAGAAAAGACATGTAGAAAACAAACTTGAAACTCTTCTGTCCTCTGTCTTTTGAATTCTCATCGAACTAAGATAACCTCAGCTCAGTTGGATAACCTGATAGTCTGTCACAATTAAGGACTTAGGATAAGGCATGTAAAGAAAAAGATTAGAGGGTTGAGAGATAACTCTCTACCCTCTAATCTTCATCAATGTCTGATTTCGATCTTTAGCTTTGATGTTGAACTCTAAACCTGTGGCATTTTTTCATGCCAGGGAGTTGCCTGTTCATAAGCTGAGGCAACTTCAAATAGGGTATCTTCTCGCAGAGCATTCCCAATCAACTGCAAACCAATAGGCATCCCTGCTTGATCAAACCCGCAGGGCAAACTAATCCCTGGTAGACCCGCCAAATTGACCGTAATCGTCATCAGGTCAGAGAGATACATACTGAGGGGGTCATCCACTTTGGCTCCAGCCTTAAATGCAGTGCTCGGCACCGTGGGTGTCAGCAACACATCCACATCTTTAAAGGCGGCTTCAAAATCCTGCTTAATCAACGTGCGGACCTTTTGGGCCTGGAGATAATAGGCATCGTAGTAACCGGCGGAGAGGGCATAGGTACCAATCATGATGCGGCGCTTCACCTCAGCACCAAAGCCTTCGGCGCGGGTCTGCTTATACATGGACAGCAAGTTATCGGTTTCAGCGCGCTGACCATAGCGAACACCGTCGTAACGGGCTAAATTCGAAGAGGCTTCTGATGGGGCAATGATGTAATAGGTGGGCAATCCATAACGGAAATTGGGACAAGAGATTTCAACAATCTCTGCCCCCAGCTCTTTGAGCTGGGCAATGGCAGCATCCATCGCTGTGGCCACATCACCATCTAGACCTTCGCCAAAGGTTTCTTTGACTAGACCGATGCGCTTGCCCTTGAGATCAGTTTTGAGATGCTGGGTATAGTCAGGGATTTTGACATTGAGACTAGTGGAATCTTTGGTATCGTAACCTGCGATCGCACCCAATAAAATCGCCGCATCTTCCACCGTGCGACTAAAGGGACCAATCTGATCCAGCGACGAAGCAAACGCCACTAATCCAAATCGGGACACTAAACCATAGGTGGGCTTCATCCCCACCACCCCACAGTAAGATGCAGGCTGACGAATAGAGCCCCCCGTATCTGATCCCAGGGAAATGGGAGCCTGGTCCGCCGCCACAGCCGCCGCAGAGCCACCCGAAGAACCACCGGGTACGCAGCTGGTATCCCAAGGATTAGCCGTCAGCTGATAGGCAGAATTTTCGGTGGAGCTGCCCATGGCAAACTCATCCATATTGGTCTTACCCAGGAAAATTGCTCCGGCATCCGCCAATCGCTGGGTCACTGTCGACTCGTAGGGAGGAATAAACCCTTCTAAAATTTTTGACGCGCAGGTAGTACGAATGCCCTTGGTGCAAAGGTTGTCCTTGAGAGCAATGGGAATACCAGCCAGGGGACCGAGAGATGTGCCAGCTGCGATCGCATCATCCACCTGCTTTGCCTGGGCCAATGCCTTATCCGCCGTCACCGCTAAAAAGCTATGGAGTTTAGGCTCTAGCGTTTGCAACCGATCTAAATAATCTTGAGTAATTTCAACCGCAGTACGCTCCTTTTGAGTGAGCTGTTGCTGCAACTTGCGGATGACTGACATTAGGGCTCCTTCAGTATGCCTAGCAATTCCAAGCTAACAGTATAGGTGGGAATGGGGAGAATGAAACCATTGATAACGGCAATACAAGGCTCAGTTGCCATGGAAATATTTTTCGCGAAATGTGTAGCCTGGCACAATCTTTCCTATTATTTTTCTATTAAATCGTTAAAGAACATCCATTGCACTTAGTAACCCAGGAGGCAATCGTTCATCCTGGTTATTAGCAGCAATATCCACCTATCGTTGCTGGTTTGGAAATAAGCCTGTAGGTTGCAATCTCTGGGTTGTAATCACTGTATATTTGCATCTAGCAACCTGATCCAAACCAAGGCTCAGTAACGTTCCCCCTTAATTCCTGACAGTCATTAATAATCGCAATTGTCATCCTTGGTTCATAAGCCCGTATGATCCTTTTTCGCTCTACTCCTAAGCCTATCTGGCGTCAGACTTGGTTGCGCTTGCTATTGCTGTCTGGCAGCACCGCAGGGATGGCCATGCTAATAGTGCCTCGACTGCCATCGGCATGGTTAGTAAACACCCAAGCGTGGATGACATCAGTCACTGTCGCATCAGCTGGTAGTAGTGATGTAGAAGTTTTCAATGAACCCCCTTCTCGATCAAAGGAGCAGCTACGTCAGGTCAACACCAATGGTTTCGTTAAGCCATACATTGCCCTGACCCAAATCAGCTATGACATGACCCAGGGTGTTCTAAAAAAAGAACAAGCGGCCGTTAACTATAACCAAGCAATCAACCTGGCCCAGCAAGCCTTAGCATTGCGTAAACAGGGCAATAGCCTCGAACTTCGCCAACAGGAAAAAGACCTGTGGCAAAATGCTGTCCGTACGTTGGGGGCAATTAACCGCGATTCAGCCAACTATGCCCAAGCCCAAGCCAAATTAAAAGAGTACGGCACCATAGCAACGGTGGTAAGTCACCGGATTAAACAAGAGCAATCTTCCTTTTTAACCCCCATTGCTGCGGCCAAGGGTAATCCCAACGCCGTGCGCATTTCCTTGTGCCAACTAGGCACCCATGAATGTCGTGCATTTCGTGGCAATGTCCCCCCCCTCAGCCTAGCAAGCCTGGTAAAGCTGCCCTTGGCGATAGCGCTCATGCATAAGGTAACCAGTGGCCAGGCTAATCTGGAGGAGCCGCTGTACATTAATCCCAGCAACTTTACCGAAAATGCTCAGGGGGCCAAGATCTTTGTTGATAAGACCTACACCCTGCGGGAAGTCATGGTGCGCATGATTACCGAAAGTAATAATATTGCCACCAATCAGCTGATCGACTACATGGGCTATGACGCCATTAACAATGCCCTCAAAGCCGAAGGATTTACATCTACCACCGTGGGTCACAAGCTGGTGGGCAATAGCACCTATCCCAAAAGCATGGGTTCAGGTCGAAACATTAGTACCGCCGATGAGCTCACCAAAATGATGATGCGCATCTACAGCTTTACTAAGTCGAGTGATGAAGAGATTTTAAATGCCCTAGTCGGCCAGTATGACCTGGATTTTGGTTATCGAGCTCTGATCAAAGAAAAACCGGACATTTTCTGGATCGGTGAAAAAACAGGTCAAAATTCATCAGTGATTGGTAGCACCGTAGCATTCAAAGTTGATGAAGAACGCTATGTGATGACCGTCACCATTGATAAGAGCACCAACCAAGGAAGACTACGGCAGATTATCCGAGATGTGGCTCGGCACGTACTGGAGCATGGACCTTTGGACCAACAACAGCCAGCCCCCAAAGTGGCCAAGCGCCTTTGAAAGCACCTCTGGAGATGAACTTGCCCTAATCATTGACGGCTCCTTGACGGCAACCGCTTTAGAATAGCTATTTTTTTCGCCGACATATGTATTCCAGAGAGTCAACTTCTAAGGTGTTTTTTGATAGGGAAAATTGGACCTATTTATTAGTTGTGACTATCAAAAATTCCACCCATTTCTAGCATGAATCCTTGCTTAAAATTCGCCATTAACAGGGCCAGTTTTAAGGATTCTCGTAGCGACAGCGGCAGCTGACAGCTGCTGTTTAACGCTAGCGGATATATCCAAAATTCTCTGTCATTTGCTCAACTTATAACCCTAATAGGAATAGGTATAGGGCGATCTCAACTTTTACGTATCTCAGAGCACAAACCAAAAATAAATTGTTTCAACCTCTTGTCAAGGATTAGATACACCCTCAAACTAAATAATGAATTAACAAACTGCGCTAGTGAGACGATCCTGTGAAAAGAGTTCTTTCGATTATTCTCGGCGGTGGTGCTGGTACTCGCCTCTACCCTTTAACTAAGTTTCGTGCAAAGCCCGCAGTTCCCCTAGCCGGTAAATATCGATTGATTGATATTCCAGTTAGTAACTGTATCAACTCAGAAATATTAAAAATCTACGTCCTCACGCAGTTTAATTCCGCCTCGCTCAATCGCCATATCACCCGCGCCTATAACTTTTCACAATTTAGCGATGGTTTTGTCGAAGTGCTGGCGGCCCAACAGACTCCGGAAAGCCCAAGTTGGTTTCAGGGTACTGCAGATGCTGTTCGTAAGTATCTCTGGCTATTTGAAAGCTGGGATGTGGATGAAATCATCATCCTCTCTGGCGATCATCTCTACCGTATGGATTACGGCCTGTTTGTAGAGCGTCATCGAAGTACAGGGGCCGATGTCACCCTGTCGGTAGTGCCTGTAGGCTATAAGGTAGCGTCCAGCTTTGGTCTTATGAAGATCGACGGGTCTGGCCGCATTGTTGACTTCCATGAGAAACCCAAGGGTGACGACCTTGAGGCCATGAAAGTAGATACGACCACCCTGGGGCTCAATCCTGAGCAAGCTAAGGAAAAGCCCTTCATTGCTTCCATGGGTATCTACGTCTTTAAGAAACAGGCACTTATTGATCTGCTGAGACGTTCCCCCGAACAAACTGACTTTGGCAAGGAGATTATTCCCGGTTCTGCCCGTGAATACAATGTCCAGGCTTATCTGTTTGATGGCTACTGGGAAGATATTGGAACGATTGAGGCATTCTTCAATTCCAACCTGGCGCTTACCCAACAGCCCCACCCACCGTTTAACTTCTACGACGAAGACGCCCCAATCTATACCAGAGCCCGCTATCTTCCCCCCAGCAAAGTTCATAACTCTAAGATTACTGAGTCAATTGTTGGCGATGGCTGCATCCTCGAACAGTGCAACATCCATCGCACTGTGATTGGACTACGGCAGCGCATTGGTGCCAATTGCGAAATTGAGAATGCGCTGTTGATGGGGGCCGACTACTACGAATCTGCGTCTGAAAGTCACCAGCATCTAACCCGTGGCAAGGTACCTGTGGGTATTGGTGAAGGCACCATGATCAAGCAGGCCATCATTGATAAGAATGCTCGTATTGGCCGCAATGTAAAAATCGTCAACAAGGAAAACATTCAAGAAGCCGAACGGGAAGACCTCGGTTTCTATATCCGTAGCGGCATCGTCGTTGTTCTCAAGAATGCAGTCATCCCTGACGGCATGATTATTTAAGGATATTCGGAAGGATATCCGTAGGGTGGGCACTGCCCACCATCTACCACCATTCCTGCCACCAAAAGGGCTCCCTTTCTGGGAGCCCTTTTGTCCTCAATGTCGTTATTGAATCTTGGGTTTATTCTGGTGGTATCGATCTCTGGTGGGCAGTGCCTACCCTACAAATGGATTTTCGCGAAAGTCTTACAATGGCGGTTAAAACCCTGACTGCTAGCAAACTTCGCAGTGGCCTAACCATGTTGGGCATTATCATCGGTAATGCGTCGGTTATTTCCATGGTGGGACTGGGAGAAGGGGGTCGCCACTATATCAATGAGCAACTCCAGAGTCTGGGGCCAAATATTTTATTTATCGTGCCCGGTAACCGGGAAACAAGGCGGTTAGGCGGATTGGAAATCTCTCGCAACCTGGTGCTGGCGGATGCTAATGCCATTGCCGAGCAGGTGCCTTCAGTCATTGATGTGGCCGCTGAAAATACAACGCCAGGATTGCTATCATTTCTCAACCGCAATGCCAATGCCAGTGTGATTGGCACTAATCCAGCCTTTATCACCGTACGTAATTTCACCATCGGCCAGGGGCGGTTTATTACTGACTTAGATCTGCAGCGCACCAGTGCCGTTGCTGTTCTAGGAAATTCTCTGGCCGAACGATTATTTGAGGACCAGGTGCCCCTAGGGCAATCATTGCGCATTAATAATATTGCTTTTGAGGTGGTGGGGGTGCTGGAACTCCAGGGTTCAAATCTGGGGGTTAACTATGATGATGCGGTGATTATTCCCATCACCACTCAGGCTAGTCGGATTGTAGGACGCACATCTCCCTATGGTATTGAGGTGAGCTTTATTTCGGCGACAGCGCGTAACGCAGATAGTATGCAAACGGCAGAATTTCAGATTACTAATCTGCTACGGCTACGTCACGGGATTGTCAATGTCGAAGAAGATGATTTCTTTATTCAAAATCAGGATACGCTGCTTTCTATTGCCGATACGATTACTAGTGCATTGACCCTGATGCTGGCTGCGATCGCAAGCATTTCTCTTCTGGTTGGCGGCATTGGCATCATGAACATCATGCTGGTCTCTGTCCGCGAACGCACCCAAGAAATTGGCCTCCGCAAAGCCGTTGGGGCCTCCCAGAATGACATTCTCATCCAGTTTTTAATCGAAGCCATTATCCTCTCTGCCGTTGGTGGAGCCATGGGTACCTTCCTAGGCGTCAGCGGCATCAGTTTATTGAGCTTGCTTACCCCCTTCGAAGCCTCTGCCTCCATCAGTGCCATTGTGGTCGCCGTCGGCGTTTCCGGCAGTATCGGCCTATTCTTTGGCGTCATTCCTGCCCGCCAGGCAGCCAAACTAGATCCAATTGTGGCGTTGAGAAGTATCTAACAAATTTTTCCATGCCTTCCCTGATCGACCTTCACCAAATCTCCAAAGTCTACGGCAGCGATAACACCGAGGTGAAAGCGCTGTGGGATGTCAGCCTAACCATTGACCAAGGAGACTATTGCTCGATCATGGGACCCTCAGGATCAGGGAAATCGACAGCCATGAATGTAATTGGCTGCTTGGATCGCCCCACCGGGGGACAGTATTTTTTTGATGGCCAGGATGTTGCCCAGTTAGACGATGACACTCTGGCAGCTATTCGCAATCGCAAAATCGGGTTTGTTTTTCAACAGTTTCATCTGCTACCCCAGCTCAGTGCCTTAGATAATGTTGCCTTACCCATGGTTTACGGGGGGGTGGCAGCAGCCGAGCGGCGTGAGCGAGCGACCATGGCTCTACAGCGGGTAGGCCTCGGTAACCGTTTAACCAATAAACCCAGTCAGCTGTCCGGGGGACAGCAACAGCGAGTGGCGATTGCCCGAGCCATTGTCAATCGTCCATTGCTGTTATTGGCCGATGAACCGACCGGGGCCCTGGATACCACCACCACTGCAGAGGTCATGACCATTTTTGAGGAGCTCAATCAAGGCGGTATCACCGTGGTGATGGTCACCCACGAACCAGCTGTAGCCAGGCTAACAAAACGGGTGGTGTGGTTTCGGGATGGTCAGGTGGTAAATGCCCATATGCAGCCCGAAGACGTTAGTTATGGGGCCCTGGTGGAGTAAGGGAAATTACTGACACAACGACGTAAGATTACTGGAATTAGGTGGTAGGCTATGAACCATTGCCATGTAACATTTCGAATTCTTAAAAATGTTCGACTTTCAGCCATCCACGGTCTAGCAAACATTACTCGTTCAGCAATCTGCTAATTCAGGGGATACTTCTCAATGAACTTAGGTCACCGCTATGGGCTATCACTATTGCTAGCACTAAGTCTTAGTACTGCAAAACCTGCTATTGCCGAGCAGTTTCGCAATGCTGAGGCCGCCCTGGAGCAAGGGGTGATCTATGTCCAACAGGGGCAGTTGGATGATGCGATCGCAGCTTTTCAGAGTGCCATTACCCTCGACCCCACACTGGCTGTTGCCCACTACAATCTTGGCTTAGCCTACCGTGAACAAAATCAAATGCAAGCGGCGGCAGATGCCTTTTGGAAAGCCATTCAAGCCGATGCCGAATTTACCATGGCCTATGTAAATCTGGGAGCCGCACTCCTGGATGGCGGCAATCTGGAGCAGGCAGAAAGCTATCTGCAACGAGCTGTGACCCTGGAACCCCAGTTAGGAATTGGTCATTACAACCTGGGATTAGTACAACGACGTCAGGGTAATTTATCAGTAGCACTAGAGTCTTTTCTAACCGCTGCAAATCATAGTCCTCAAGCGCCAGAAGTTCACTATCAGATTGGGCTAATTTATCTGCAACAAAATCAGCTAGAGGGGGCTGTAAAGGCTCTAGAAACAGCAATCAGCCTCGACAATAATTATCCAGAAGCCCATTACAATCTAGGCATTACCCACTTTGGCCGAGGTCAATCAGACCTGGCCCTTGAACAGTTTGATCGCGCTATCCAGCTCTATCCAGACTTTGGCCATGCCTACTATTCAAAAGGTCTGGCACTTGCAGAGCTAGGCCGTACTAATGAAGCAGAACAAGTATTACAACAAGCTCTAAATCTCTACATTAACCAAGAACGTAGTGAGTGGGTAACCAATACTCAGGCCCAGTTAGAGCGTATTCGCCAATAGTCACTAGAAAATCATGCTGAAGGGTCATAAGTAAATGACCTTCAACATGATTTTTGTGGGTTGTTTATTTTGTTATGGCAGCCCTCAAACTAGCTAAAGAAATCTAGCTCAAATGCACGGGGTTGGCCACTTTCCAACAGTGCCAAGTTACTCTTCAGCTGACGCCAGACCAAGCCTGCGCTGAGAAAAGTTAGAGGAGCTGCGGCTGCGTAGGATAACCAGGTGGGCGTACCAAAGCAACCTAAGCCAGAGGCAAGGAAAATTGCTGTTCCTGTGCAAATACCCAAAAAGGGCAGCTGAATGTTGATACCACCCAGCTTGGTCACAACTTCAGATGAGCGAGTTTTTTGCCATGTGGCCACAATGTCCTTGAGGACAGCGCTAAAAGCTGCGCCTGAAGTCACTGCAATCAACAGACCAGCCACCATAAAGAAATAGGGAGGTGTAAACCAATAGTAATAAGTCATGACTGGGCAGTAGCGCTCTATGTGTAAAGTTCTGTTAATTCATTTATTATACGCTCAGTGGTCACCGCTAGCGCTGTGTACCTCTTATCGATAGGCTGAGTAATCGAGGGTGACGCATTCATCTTTGATCAATGGACTGAATGATCAAGAGCGGCGCACCCACTCTCCTGCTGTCTAGTCTTCGTTACGCTATGTCCCAGGCATCCATCGGTGTTGCTGTTGTTGGTACAGGGTTTGGCCAAAAAATCCATATTCCCGGCTTTAAGGCCCATCATCGGACTAAGGTGGTGGCCGTTTATCATCGCGATCTCAACCAAGCCCAAGCCATCGCCGAACGCCATGGTATTCCCCATGCCTGCGACACCATCGAAGCGATCATCGCCCTACCTCAGGTACAGGCTGTCAGCATATCCACGCCCCCCTTTGCCCACCACGCCATGGCAACAGCAGTGCTCAAAGCAGGCAAGCATTTGCTGCTAGAAAAACCCACTGCCCTAAATGTGCAGGAGGCCAGACAACTCCATGGGCTAGCTCAGCAGCACCAGGTAACGGCCATTATGGACTTTGAATTTCGATTTATTCCTGCCTGGCAGCGATTGGCAGAATTACTCAAAGAAAACTACGTCGGTCAAAAGCGCTTGATCAAAATTGACTGGATTGCTGGCAGCCGAGCGAATCCAGAACGGGCCTGGAATTGGTATGCCCGCCAGGATCAAGGCGGTGGAGCTCTAGGTTCGATTGGGTCTCACATGTTCGACTATGTTGACTGGCTGTTTGGACCGGTCAAACGTCTATCGGCAAACCTTAGTACTACCATTACCCAACGTCCAGACCCCGTGTCTGGTGAATATAAGCCAGTTGATTCTGACGACACCTGTAGCATTACCCTGGAGCTAGTCGACGGGACTCCCGTACAGGTCACCCTTAGTGCCGTTACCTTAGCCGGTCGTGGGCATTGGGTTGAAATTTACGGCGAGCGGGGCACCCTAATTCTGGGTAATGCCAGCCAGAAAGACTATATCCATGGCTTTATCTTATCTGGCAGCCAGGCCGGTGAGCCCTTAACTGAGCTAGATATTCCAAAACGCTTAGCGTTTCCAAAACTCTATGACGACGGCCGCCTGGCTCCCTTTATCCGAGTTGTGGACCATTGGGTCGCTGGTATTGATAATCAGCAAACATTAGTCCCATCCCTTGCACAGGGTGTCTACTCACAGCTGCTAATGGATCTGACCCACCAAGCCCATAATCAACAAACCTGGGTTGCAGTACCTCAGTAAAGCCAATGGGAACAGACCCATAGCCTAAATCTCGAATGACATACATTTCTAGTGGAAATTACTTAAACACTAGGCAAAAAGTACCTAGACAAGATTGTTCAAAAAGTTCGATCATAACCAGAATGTATGGTGAACTTACTGCGAAAACATCCATTACCTTGTTATTAGCAATGAACTAACAGGATGCTTAGGTCAAACCATGTTCTAAGTAATGTACATTGAGTGATGCACATTGAGCAATTATGCGTTGCACCTTGAGGATACAGATCGTCCACAATCATGTCGTCGCAGCAATTTCCCATAACCTCTTTACAAACCCTTAGGCGTTCCCTCAAGCAGCAGCTGGTCTTACCAGAATGTGAGCATACTCCCAGCGCTACTGCCGCTGATAACATGCCTGAGCCTGACTCTCTAGCAAGCTTGAGTAACCTATTTCGAAAGGGAGGAATTACTCATACAGAGGGTTCAACTCCCAATGCTAATGGTCGATGGTTTATCAGTACTGTCGATGCCAGTGCAGTCTTCAAACATCTCCCAGGCATTAGTCTCAAGCCCAATTATTGCTTAGTCACCTATCTCTATCGCATTCGACGATCAAATATAAACCATGGCGGAGCTGTCACCTGGGCTATGGTTAATCAGCTCAGCACCACATCTCATTTAGAAGCAGCCCTAGCAAAAGCTGGTGATCATAGCACTCCCCCATATCCCGAAGGGGCCCTGCTAAATTACATGACTGCTGTTACAGGAAATTTGACTAGTGGCTCCTTTTTGATCGCATCTGTGCTGCAGCGGGAGCTACAAGAATTTGGCCGCTGCGGGAAATTTCACCGCTGGCAGCATCATCGCCTGATTGGTAACGTGCCTAAACAAAAACAATGGCAGTGGCGCATGGAACCCCCCAGGAACTTAACCCCAAAGGTACATAACTTACCTAACGGCAAAATGGCGGTTGAATTTTACACATGCCGAACTATACCCCCTATAGGCATCTTTCGACATGTCGATCGATACACAGCCAATAGCTATGTAGCCAAGGCCAGCAATCAAGCTATTGCATCTGCCGTAGAGTAAATGCTCTACAAGCAAGTGCTCTAGCGGAGGAAACTACTAACAAACCAAAGCAATGTCATCGTGACAATTGCCACTAAAGCATTTACTCGCTCTGGGGATAGGCCCAAGCTTTGTTGGCCGACTAGGCTAATAGCTAAAAGTCCCAGCAAAACACCTATGAGTAAACCACCAGCAGCAAAAGCAAAGGAACGCCAGAATTTGTGCTCCTTACGATTGAGAAAGAAAATCGTTGCTGCTACAGAAAACCCTAGGGCCGTTGCAGAACTATTTACAGTAAACCAAGCTAGTGCTGCCAACGCCAAAAACACGACCGAGGGCCATAGGATATCGTCTCGACTAGGGGTGTCTAACCAATCCTGTAACCAACCTGGCGTCTGGGGAGCAGGTAAGGATACTCTGGGTGCCGATGTCGATGATTCTGACGTTTTTTCGGCAAACCGAATCCGATCGGGCACTTTTATCTTGCCTTCCTGCCGCATTCGCAGTCGTTCCATTAAAATGGCGTCGTAGGCAGCTTCAATAGCTTCCTTTTGCTGGGGATCGCTATTACATTCTTCTAGGAGACGTTTACGAGCCACCTGAACCTCTTCAAATGAAGATGACTCATCCAATCCCAACGTTTTATAGTTGCTCTCATTCATGTCGACACCTGGTATGTACGGTGGCCATTACGACGCTTACAAATGATGATACGACGAACACCCCGGCAAATAGTGTGATGTACATCAAAAACACCATTGCCAACTGGCACCATTGCTAATCGACAATATTGCCAATTGGCACCATTGCCCATAATTAATTACCAGTTTAACCACCTTGGCAAAAAAAACAGGCATAGCATAACAGAAATGTCAGATAACTTTTTAGAAGTTTCTTTGTTTCCCATGTCTCCATCCTTATAATTACTGGCATCTCTGGTATCTAAATTTGGATAATCCAGCGTAGATTTTTTTTGACCCCACACCGTGCATCCACTATCAATAGAAATATATATTCCAATAAATATATGTATGGCACTTGATTGTGCCATTTTATCCAGCTGTTTTTAGCAGAATTCTTTGATAAGGTGTGGAAGCCCTGTAAAACTTCTCTGAAGTTATTGAAAACTTGTGAAATAGGACTTTAGATGTGTCTTCACGGGCAGTCTAACTCCAGTAGGATTTATGCCGTTGCTGATTTACAGAATGAATCGATCTAGAATGGACGCCGTTTGTCGGACCTTTTTAGATTCAGTCCTCACAGGGATCAGCGACGCAAGATTTATTTTTACCTTTTTACCTAGACTCGTATTTTTTTTGGTGTAAGGATTATGACCACGGCCTCTGCCAAAATTTTAGTTGTTGACGACGACCCAGCCATCCGGAATCTTATTCATCGATTTTTAGCAAAGCAGACCTATGAAATGGAATCTGCTGAGGATGGGAAACATGCCCTGGCCGTGTTTGAGCAGTTCAATCCAGATTTAGTGATTTTGGATGTCAATCTGCCCGATGCCAATGGCTATGACCTGTGTAAGGAAATGCAATCGCGCACGGGCGTTTTTGTGTTGATGTTGACCAGTCGTACGGATGAATCAGATAAGATCCACGGCTTTAATCAAGGTGCAGATGATTACATTACTAAGCCATTTAGCTTAGGTGAGCTTGAGGTGCGGGTAGGCGCAATTCTTAAGCGTCAACGACCGGTTACAGCAGCTGAGCAGCAGTGTCTCACCTTCAACTCTCTGGCCATTGATCCTATTCGTCGGGAAGTTACCCTTGAAAGCCAGCTGGTCCCCTTGACGGCACTTGAGTTTGACCTACTTCACTTCCTGGCCAGTCACCCCGGTCGAGTATGGCGACGGACTGAATTGATTCAAAAAGTATGGGATTACGAGTATGTAGGTGACCAACGTGTGGTGGATGTACATATTGGTCAGATTCGTAAAAAGATTGAGATTGATACCAATCAGCCTACATTGATTCAAACGGTACGGGGAGTGGGGTATAAGTTTGAACCACCGGCAACGGGTGCTGAGGCTGTTGAAGCATAGTTTGGATGCATATGAGTAGCGTTGCTGCTAATGCAACGCTTATTTAATTGAATTACTCAACTTCTAATTTTTTGGCATAACTTCTGAGGGCTACAGATAAATTCTGTAGCCTTTATTCGTTTAACGTTCTTTGACAGAGGGACTAACGAGTTCTGGTGATAAACCTGGCATGTCCCCTTGACATGGACTGAAGAGTAACTTAGCACGGTTGAAAAGTGGCCAACCTCGTGCGTAATCGAAGAGCATCCACTAGGAAGTGCCCCTCCAGGATTATCCATTTTGAATCAGGATTGAGGCATTCGGATTTGTGATCACTCACTTAAAAAAAAGCCTCCGCAATGCGAAGGCTTTGGACGTGCACTCAAGGAAAGTTTTTTGGAGACGACTGTGAGCAGGAGAACTACTCTTTAGCTCCATTATTTGTTTTAGCCCCACTTGCAGGCTTAGCTACAGGCTTAGCTACAGGCTTAGCTGAGCGACTGGTATTACGGAGCTTCCATGCACTGGATACGATTTGACTCCAGCGACGCTGGACACGTTTGGGGGTCCAGCCGAGTTGCTGAGCAATTTCAGCGTCGGATGGAGTAGCGTGTTGTCGATCCTGCATTTGCTGCTGTTTTAAGGCTAACAAGTGCTGCTGATCGACTGTCAATTGACCGATAAACTGAGTCCACTCTTTGGGGGATAGCCCTAGATTTTTATCTAGATCAGCGCCTAACCACTGGTGTACCAATTCCCAGTTGTGAGACTGAGCAAATTTTTCCACGTGGTACTTAAAGCGCTGCTGCAAGTAGTCACGCTGACGAGGTGTCAGGCCAAGCACTTCATCAATTTCGGAAGCGGCCATATCCTGGAGGCGTAAAGCTAGATAGTTGATGCAGGCATGTTGGTCCTGCTCTTCTAAATACTCTACGAGTTCCTTGATAATGCGATCGCGTAAAACCGCTTCAGCCGGATCGGTGACATCGGCCACCATCTGCTCACGAATTTGCTGCAATGCTGACGAACGAGAATCAGCATCGTCACTTTTAGGTGAATCAACCGCCATCTCAATATCGACACAGGTTTCTGCCGGTAAACGCTTGGCAAAGCTTTGAGCCCGCAAAACTAGGAGCTGCTGGTTGTAGCAACCTGGCAGGGAAATCCGACGCTTGGCGTACTGTTCACTAAATGCCATATACTCAGCCAGCTCCAATCGAGTTCTGGGAGAGTAGTCGGCTTCGAGATGATTTTCCCGACGAAACGCCTTGAGCACTTCAATGTAGAAACCCTGAAGAAAGTCTTCTAGTAGATTGCAACGCCCCTGAAATCCTAGCTGAGTCTTAGCAGGTGCGATATAGCGATAGGCGATCGCACTCAGTCGACTTTGTAGCTCTACCCTGCCTTGGCGAGAGCCCAGACGGTAGTACTCCAAGTACTTCTGAATCCTATTTTCTGCTAAGGAATGCTGCCATGCATTTACTTCACCAGAGGCTTGAATTCGGTCACTTTTGCGACAGATACGAGCCACTTCAATAGCCAAGCGATTGGCCACAGCATTGACAGTACGATTACTGCCTTTAACCTGCTCTTGAAGCATCTGCACCAAGAAACCAACTAAGGCCTGATCAACAGGACACAGTTCAGCTTCATTTTTGGTATTAGCAGAGTCGTCCTTAGTTGGCCGGACAGAACCAGCAGTGGGCTGGACAGAACCAGCAGTGGACTGGATATTGCCAGCAGTGGGATGAAGAACGACGTTATTAGTTGGCTTAGTTAGGTTTAATACGTTTGTAGCGGTAGATTGAGCTTTCATAATTCCCTTAGTGATGCACGCCCCTTCTATTCGAGGAGCTGTTCAATTTGGCAGTTGGAGCTGTAGGCCTGTCCGTTAGTGGACAGTTTCACTGTAGGGGGACTCAATCTGGAATCGAAATAACAGTGTGTCACTATCCAAACCAAATCGGCATAGAGTCTGTTTAAAGACCGGATGCTGCTCGAATATGTAGGGCATCAATAACTCTAAAATGATTACTACGTGGTCATTTGGTAGATAACACCGGTCGTAGGCTAAACACCTACATTAATATAAAGGCGACGTCCTTGACTGTGACAGTTGAGTAGATAGTCTATCTTATAAATCTATTTTTATCCTTGTGACAGTTACGCGAAAATGATGGGTTTTGACGCATCCATCGCAGTTGATCATCCGCGCCTGTTAATCCCATAATTCCCTGACGTATTGCACTATTTAATAGCTACGGCAATACCAGAGCCTGTCCGGTGGTTTTACGGGAGGCTCGCATGAAGTGTATGTAGAGAAAAATTGCGTTCAGGGGAGAATCTGTAAAGCTATGGAAAAGATTGCCTATTTCGATTGCCCAACGGGCATTGCTGGCAATATGTGTCTCGGTGCAATCTTGGCTGCAGGGATGCCTCTGGGGAATTTGTTAGCTCAGCTAAATGGTCTCGGGTTAGAGGATGAGTATGAGTTTACAGTCGCCCAAGTTAGACGTCAGGAACAAGCAGCGACCGCAGTTACGGTCAACTTGAGTGGGGCCCATGGCCATCGCCATCTACCAGAAATCGAAACCCTGATTCAACAGGCCCATTTACCCCCACGTGTAGTGGAGTGGAGTTTAGCCATTTTCCGAGAGTTAGCTGCCGCTGAAGCAACGGTCCATGGGATTCCGCCAGAGCAAGTGCATTTTCATGAGGTGGGAGCCACTGATGCCCTGGTGGATATAGTGGGCACCTGTTTGGGATTGGACTGGCTTGGCGTGGACCGAATAATATGCTCACCTTTGCCAGTAGGCGGAGGAACGGTCAAGGCGGCCCATGGACAATTGCCAGTACCCGCACCGGCTGTCCTGGAGCTGCTCAGACGGGCCCAAGCCCCGATCTATAGCAACGGGATTAATAAAGAATTGGTCACACCGACGGGGGCAGCGATCGCCACTACCCTGAGCCAATATTTTGGTCCCCCACCGGCCATGACTCTGCACCAGATTGGTCTGGGCGCAGGCGGCCATGATTTACCCATACCTAATATTCTCCGACTCTGGATCGGGACAGCATCGCAGTCGTTATCCTTTACCCATGGCCATAGGGACCATCAGCACCCAGACCATCAGCACCCAGAAGACCATCAGCACCCAGAAGACCATCAGCATTCAGAAGACCATCAGCATTCAGAAATCCAGCATTCAGAAATTCAGCAAGCGACGCTCGGCTATAGCGAGTCTGTTATCGAACTACAGACACAACTAGATGACCTGACACCCCAAGCAATCGGCTATCTCTACGAAGGTTTATTGCAAGCCGGTGCCCTTGATGTGTTTACCCAAGCCGTGGGCATGAAAAAAAATCGTCCGGGCATTTTGCTGACGGTTATTTGCAAGGAATCGACGGTCGATGCTTGTCAGTCCTTACTCTTTGCAGAAACGACCACGTTGGGAATCCGCAGAACCCCACAGCAACGGCAAACCCTTTATCGCAATTGGCAATCAGTGATGACGACCTATGGCCCTGTAAAGATCAAGGCCGGACTAGCAACACCCAATGGTCCTGTGATTAATCTTCAACCTGAGTATGAAACCTGTGCAACCCTTGCCCGGAAACACAGCATTGGCTGGAAACGAGTGCAATGGGAGGCAATTGCCGCTGCCCAAACCCTATATCAGGCCGATAGTTGGCAGGCTATCCAAGCCACCTAGACAGTTCCTTCCTAGGCAGCTTTTCACTAAATAGCGCAAACATTAAGCTCCAGCATCTTTGCGATCGGATGATGATTGGGTAAGGGGAGCCCAATGAAACTCCTTCATAATTTGGGAAAAAATTCGATACTCATCCAGGGAGGCTGTCTCTGGATTTTCAGCAGCCCCTTGCTGGATATGGACTAGATTGTATTGCACATCGCTACCGCAGATGGCCAGGGTAACACCATATATTTCTAAGAAATTGATAATCCACTGACACTCTTCCCGAGGAAATTGTTCGTAGTAACGAATAAGATCAGCAATGCGAGCGTCTAAATACGGGTGGGAGTTGGGAGATGCCAGAATCAGCTTAAGCAGTACAATCGCCAGCGTCAGCGGTCGGCCATTGGTTAATAACAGACTAAACAGTGACGACGGAGTTTCAGCATCTTCCGTCATCAGATAGTCAATCACGCGATTACTGGTTAGCAGTGCCAAAGAGGGATCCAGGGTTTTCTGATTAAACTTGAGGTACAACCCGTTTAGCTTTGCCCTAAGCCTGTTTTCAAGGGTTACGACAAACTCAGTTTTGACAGCAGAAAAAAGCAGATATTCAACCAGGCTATTTTTATAGCTGGCATAGCTTAAACCATGGGTTTGCTCATGGAAAATCCGAGCCAGGTTACGGTGACTAAACATCCCACGTTTGGCCACCAGAGCCCTAATCACCCGCAATGCACTATCTCCCAGCATAGTCGGGTTATCTCGACGCCCTCGCTGAGTAGACATCTTTTGAAAATGGGCCGTATACATGGCTAAGTCAAACTTAAACTGGTTCCTCAGCCGCTGTGATAAGGCCCTCGCAGCTTCTCGCTGCTCCAAAGGGTTACTAGTGTCTATATATTGCGGTGCTAGCAAATAGGCCGTATACCGCCTCGACCAGTTGGGGTCCTCGCTACTGAACCGATTTTCTACAAATAGCTTGAGGTCTTGAAAGTCATCGCTCTCTACAAAACTTTTCAACCATTGACGTAACCGCTTGATCGTGGGCGAAACCGAAATTTTATGGATAGCTGGATCGGCAAATAGCTGAATAAGGCCACGGATAGCCCCATATTCGCGGGCAACCTCCCAGTTATTGATCAAGATATAGCAGGAACGCTTGAGGGTATTGTGAAACTCCTTTTTATCGTTGGCAAAGAGGATGGCATAGAGTGCTGGCACGGTGTTCGTGCTAACAGTTTCATGATGCTGCAGAAAAAGTGACTTGAACTCTGCCAGCACATCTGCTGCAGGCCAAGATTTAACAATGTCTAGTAAAAAATCATAGATTGTTTGCTGGGCTTGCTGAACGTCTTGATGACGACGCCTGGGATTAAACGAATCAGAAACTCTATCAACAACCATGCAGATTATTGGTATACAAGGCCGTATGTACTATTGCTAGAAACATCAGCGGCTAAATAGATAAATACTTAGTCGAAGCAAAGAAATATGTCCGGATATTCACTTTGTAACAAGAATACACCCACCTTGGAAAGTATATTTACTCTGAAGTCCTCTCCGTAGCACTACTGATCGACTAATCATACGTATGCTTGAAAAGGGCAAACTCCATAGCTGGCATACCTTGTAATACCTAAAAACGCTTAATGTCAGTAACGAAATTCGTGCCATTGCACTTTTGGTACAAACTTACAGACAAATTGTATAGCGTTAGCTTTTTAGAATAGCTAAAGAAACGATAAAAATGGGGGCGGAGGGACTTGAACCCTCACGACCGTTTAAGGTCAGCGGATTTTCACCCTCCCACAGCTTTCGCTGTTGCCACGCAAAGCGGGCTTTGAGGATTGGACCCTCCCTTTACCCTCGACTTGACGTTAGGGTAGCTCCCGTCGGGCCTCTGCACCTTCCCTCTAAAGGGATGAAAGATGAAGCATGAAGGATGAGTTTATTTTCCGCCTTCCGCCTTTCGCCTTTCGCCTTTTAAAGGGCTTGGCTCAGGATTGCCGTATCTCCACCCATAAAAATTGGTTATGGAGACTTAGGTTTCCCTGAGTTTGAGAGCTTCCACTTAGCAGATTTCTCCACTAAGGCTCAGTTTTCTAAGTCCGCAGCGTCTACCATTCCGCCACGCCCCCTTAGTTGGTCACTGACTGAAATTTCAGTGTAGACATTTAGCCTACTAGAAAGTGTCAGCCAAGAAACACCTGTTTAATTCCAACACCAACTGGTACTCTGTGCAACCCCCTGAACGTTATGATGACTAACGATATGTGCGAAGTGTCTGCAGATTCATGGATAACCTCGATATCTCACTTTTGATTACGCTGGCGGTTTATGCCGGGTTGGCAGGGCTCTATTTGCTAGTAATTCCTGGAGTACTGCTTTTTTATCTAAAGCAGCGTTGGAATGTGGCTACATCCATAGAGCGCCTATTGATTTACTCGTTGGTGTTTGTATTTTTTCCAGGGATGCTATTGCTATCGCCCTTTCTCAACTTTAGACCTCAACGGCGTGAGATTTAGTTATGCGGCGAATTGATGTGATCGGGATTGGGCTCGGTGTCTTTGTGGTTGGAGGAGGGTTGTACTTGATACTTTCCCTGGCTGGTTTAGATGGGATTTCGGCAGGAATCTGGAGTCAGGTGATTTTTGCAGGCGGTCTACTGGGCTGGGTACTGACCTATTTGACTCGGGTGTTTTCCCAACGCATGACCTACAACCAGCAGCTCAAAGACTATGAGGATGCAGTCCTTCAGAAACGTCTGGATGAGATGTCTGATGAAGAGTTAGCTCAGCTACAGTCGGAGCTAGAGGCAGAGAAACGGCCCCAATCATCGTCCTAATTTTTTCAGATCAAATACACGGATCAAACACACAAACTATGGGTAAATCGGTTTCAGCGCAATTTCAGGCGTTGTGCGATCGCAAAAGCTGTGCACTTATTCCATTCATTACAGCGGGCGATCCTGATTTGGAAACGACAGCAGCAGCGTTACGAGCGTTGGATCGAGCTGGAGCAGATTTAATTGAGTTGGGTGTCCCCTACTCTGATCCATTAGCCGATGGTCCAGTCATCCAGGCAGCAGCGACACGGGCATTGGAACGGGGGGTCACTCTGGATGCAGTATTGAATCTGGTGGCTGAAGTATCCCCAGAGCTATCTGCACCGATTGTGCTGTTTACCTATTACAATCCCATCCTCAACCGGGGGATTCAGCAATTTCTCCAGGATATTCATCGGGCAGGAGCTCGCGGTCTAGTCGTACCGGATCTACCTCTAGAAGAAATGGAGGTGCTGCTACAGCCCGCTAAAGAGATTGGGATTGAAGTAACGCTACTGGTAGCACCCACTACTCCAAAAGAACGAATTATTGCGATCGCACAGCAATGCCAAGGCTTTATCTATTTGGTCAGCGTTACCGGGGTTACCGGCATGCGTAGCGAAATAGGCAGTCGTGTACAAGATTTATTGCAAGAGCTACACACCGTTACCGATAAACCGATTGGTGTTGGATTTGGCGTATCATCACCAGAGCAGGCTGCTCAGCTAAAGGCCTGGGGTGCCGATGGGGTCATTGTTGGTAGTGCCTTTGTTAAACGGCTAGCCTCAGATAGCACAAGCCAGACTGCGGGGGTTGCTGATGTGGAAACCTTTTGCCAGCAGCTCAAGACAGCCCTAGACTGACAAAAACAGCAACATTCTTCAAAAATACTGTTTTCACACGGGTCTGTTAATGGAGCAAATCTGTTGCTTCATTAGGCAACAGCGGCTTCAAAGCATTTTGTTGAGATCGACAAATTCTGTCGATCTCAACCACTCCCTCTGTCTCCCTACGGCTCATTTCGTTAGAGCACACAATGAGATGAGCAATTTCAGTAATCAACCTGGGCAGCAGGTCAAAATTATATCAGTGCCACAACAAGTTCATACATCAGAACACTCCTTTGTACATTAATATCCGGATTCTTCTTGATGAGGCCACATCAGACGATGTCGTAACAGCGCTTACGTGTTACGAACTGATGATAAATATTGCAGCATATGAACTTCAATGATTCTTCATGTTCATTTAAGCGATCTTCAACCAACACCTAGATCTCTCTTAAGTCAGGACATGGGAGTGGCGATCCCCATGAATTTAGTAGGCGAAATTGCTAAATTTTACAGATCTTTTCCTATTTACAATCAAAGTTTCCTGATTCAGTGTGTCTCCGTATCAACCCTTAAAAATTACCTGATGTTGTTAGGTATTGCACTCTTCTAAACTGGAGTGTCATAATCCTTGACCAGAGATAGGAATAACCGTATAAATACGGCAAACTTCCTTGATTTATTGAGTTGTCAAACACTTTTGGTCAGTGGTTATCCTTAGACCGGCAGCAAAATCTCTAGGCCTGCAAGTCTAAGGTGGCTGGAGTATTTACTTAAGTGTTTTTCAATTCATTTACAGAATGCATGTGATCAAGAGTCATATGTGGTTGCAAATGGTTACTTTGAGTTGCTTGTAAATAAAGGGCGATGTTGATCAGCCGTTTGCTTTGTTGTTGGTGCCTGTGAGGGGTTATGAGAGTTCTGAAAAACCGTCCTAGAGGTGCTGTCCGGCACTTACTTAAAGCTGTAAGTTTTTTCTTGGTGGGTGTTCTGCTGAGCACGTTGCTGGTTTACACCCATGCCCCTGTGATGCCGGTAAGTGCTCAGGTCCAGATTGAAAATACCGCATCTGGAACCTTTGACGATCCGAGTAATCCCAACCGTAATCGGTTGTTAGTCGTTCCAGCCAACACAACAAGAGTTGGAACTAGCACGGGTAATCAACTGCTGAGACTGACAAAGACAGCCGACAAATCCGCTGCTGAACCCGGTGACGTGGTGATTTATCGATTACTAGTTGAAAACCTGAGCACCGTGGCAGCTACTCCCTTGACCGTTATGGATAATCTGCCACGGGGTTTGGAATATATCGAAGACTCGGTCAATACAGCGCCAACTCCGCCTAACTTAACGTCCTTTACCCCTTCGGGGCGGCAGCTTGATTTTCAATTTGATTCTTTAGCCGCTGGCACAGCGCTACAAATTCTCTACGCAGTCACACTGACGCCTGATTCAGTTCGCGGCTCTGGTGTGAACGTAGCGTCAGCATCAGCCCCCGGATTCCCAACGGCCCAGGCTGAGTTTCGCTTAACCATCCGTCCTGGCATCCTGTCTGATTGTGGCACCATCATTGGCCGAGTCTTTGTGGACAAAAACTTTGATGGTGAGCAGCAGACCGGTGAGCCTGGTGTACCCAATGCAGTCATTTACTTGGATGACGGTAACCGTATCATTGCTGACCCAGACGGCTTATTCTCCATGGCTAACGTGGTATCGGGCAATCGCGTCGGTGTCCTTGACCTGAGCAGTTTGCCAGGTTACACCTTGGCTCCTAACCTCTACCGCCTAGAAAACAACAGTCAGTCTAGATTGGTGCGATTAGAAGCAGGTGGTCTGGCACGTATGAACTTTGCAGTAACACCAACCTATGGGGAGGGGCAGAACTAATGATGATGCGTCTGTTATCAAATTCAATCTGTTTGGGACTGCTCACTACATTGACAGGTGCAATAGCACTGGTCCAGCCAGCCAAAGCAGCTCAAGAACAAACAGCTAGTTTTCAAACCTTTGAAACCACCCAATCATTGCTATCAGCAAGCACTGGGCTACCAGGAAACACTGATGCAATTGACGTTCTAGAGGCTGACACTCCAGCCCTATTGACCCAGGCTAGTGATGACCTGCCTAGCGATCTGCTTGATGCCAATACACTGCCAGTGGAAGAAGATCCTGGTGAGGCTGACGGATTTATTGATGAAACAATTATTCGTCAAGTCCCGAGTAGTCTGCCCCCACTGATCCAAGATGAACTAGGGGATGAGCTCACCCTAGAGATTTTTCCGGTAGGTGATTCCTTCTTGCCTGCCGATGGTCGGTCCACCCTCAAGTTAAGAGGCTCTATTTTGGATGCCTCTGATCGGTCTGTGAATAAGGACGTTGTCGTCACGCTGACCACATCAGCAGGTACGTTTATCGGTGCCGATTACGACATTGACCGTAGTGGTTTTCAAATACTGGCTCGTCAAGGAGAATTTGAGGTTGAACTGCGTTCATCTCTCGATGCTCAAACGGTAACCGTGCGAGCCAGTGTGCCTGCCCGAGAAGCGTTAGGTTTGGTCGGTGATGAAGCAACCGCTCAGCGACCGGTTGCTGAGCTGGATGGCTACACTCAGCTAAATTTCACCACCCCCTATCGCCCGTCGTTGGTCGCTGGTGTCGTTGACTTTCGCTTTGGTCCTGGTGCTACTGATTTTTGGGGTCGCTATGCGGACTTCCTCGATCCAGGAGACATCGGCGACTATGAAGCAGATCTGGATGCGGGTATTTTTGCAACCGGGACCATTGGTGACTGGTTGTTAACGGCAGCGTTTAATAGCGAGCGCGCCCTAAATGAACGCTGTAATGATAACCGTCTATATCGAGATGTTCAAAACTGTGAACAGACTTATCCCACCTATGGCGATAACTCAACCACTGACTTTTTGACGCCCTCTATCGATAGCTTCTACGTTCGTTTTCAACAAGATTCTCAAATCGTCGGCTACGAACCCAACTTCTTTATGTGGGGGGACTACAACACGGAGGAATTTTCTCGGTTCTCCCAGGAATTTTCGGCGTTAAATCGTCAGCTCCATGGCTTTAAGGGTAACTACACGTTTGCCAATGGCCTACAGCTGACTGCTCTCTATGCCAATGATTTGCGAGCGTTGCAGCGGGACACCATCGTCCCCGATGGCACCAGCGGTTACTACTTCTTGTCCCGCCGTCTGATATTGGCTGGGAGTGAGGATCTCTTCTTTGAAATCGAAGAACTCAACCGACCAGGGACAGTCATTGAAAGAGTGCGATTGTCGCGGGGTGTGGACTACAGCATTGACTACGATCGTGGTTCCGTTCTGTTCAACAGTCCTGTGTCTGCTGTTGATGCCAATCCATTTGGGCCAGCGTTAATCCGTCGCATCGTGGCCACATACCAAGTGGACGGTGACGAAGCTGAAGGTAATTTGTTTGGAGGACGGCTACAGTACAACTTTGATACCAGCCTTGAATCACCCAGCTGGGTAGGGGCGTCAGCGATCTTTGAAGACCAAGGAGCCCAAGACTTTAGTCTCCTCGGTCTAGATGCTCTGATTCCGTTGGGGAATAATGCACAGCTGGTAGCTGAGGTGGCTCGGTCTGAGCTAGACAATCCCCTGGTGGATGAAGAGGGCGTTGCCGTCAGGCTTGAAGCTACTGGCCAAATCACTCCTGACTTGGGAGGTACGGCCTATTTTAGAAATGCTGAAAGCGGTTTCCGCAACAGCGCCACCACTAGTTTTAGACCAGGACAGACTCGCTGGGGTGGTCAGCTGGGCTATAACGTCAGTCGCAACACTCAGCTGCAATTTCAGTTTGATCGTGAAGAAAACGACGGCAACGAAGATCTCATTCCCACCACCCTGGATGAACTGATTAATCCTGGATTGACACGACCCACCGGAGCCGTTGTCAATAACTCGCTGACCACGGTTCGAGCTGGGATACAGCAACAGTTTGGAGCGCTCACAGGTAACCTGGACTGGGTTTATCGCGATCGCAACGACCGAGTCACCGGCAACGATGTTGAATCTAACTTGATATCAGCAGGTTTAACCTGGCCTCTTGCGGAAAAAGTCTCTCTCCGGGCTCAAACTGACATTGCCATCGGCGATGAAGATGAAGCTTATCCCGGTCAGACCGTTGTTGGCGTGGACTGGGCTGTCCTGCCAGAGGTAACGCTGAGATTTGCCCAGCGGTTCTTCCACGACGATGACATTACCCCCGATGCTCTCACCACCGTTGATGCTCTGGTCAATTATGACCTTACCGATAACACTCATCTCACTGGCCGCTATTCCGTTCTGGGAGCCAACAGCGGCATGAGTGGTCAAGGAGCCTTGGGATTAAACCATCGGATTAATCTCAGTCCTGGTTTACATGTAGATTTAGGCTACCAGCGAATTTTTGGTGATAGCCTGTCGTCCATTACAGGCGGAAACCAGTTTGCCCAACCCTATGCTGTGGGGCAATCGGCAGCATCCCTGGGTTTGATAAGTGGCAGCACCTACACGGTGGGTCTGGAATACACTGATAATTCTGATTTCCAGGCCAGTGCCCGATTTGAGCATCGCGACTCGGATGGTGAAGACAATACAGTGATCACTGCATCCGCTGCCGGTAAGCTATCCCCAGCCCTCACCACCTTACTGCGGTTAGAACATGCCAACTTTGGTAACTTTACCAACGACACGGTTAGCAATCGACTGAACAGTTCTACCAGTGCTCGTTTAGGCCTGGCCTATCGTAATCCTTACAGCGATAAGTTCAATGGATTGTTGAGCTATGAATACGCCATCAACCCATCGAGTACCCCCAACTCTCTATTAGTAGGTGCAGGCTCAGACTCGATTCAGGAACACACCCTGGCCATGGAGGGGATTTATGCCCCCAGCTGGCGTTGGGAGTTTTACGGCAAGTATGCCCTGCGGGCAACCAATGCAGACCTGGATTCTTTGGGAGTGTCATCGACCAATGCCATTCACCTGGGGCAGTTTAGGGCCACCCACCGGTTTGCCTACCGCTGGGATGTTACCGGTGAAGTGCGCTACATTACCCAACCTGAAACCAACTACGACGAAGTTGGTTTTGCCCTCGAAGCAGGTTACTACATGACTCCCGAGTTGCGGCTCGGTTTGGGTTATAGCTTTGGTAGTGTGAACGATCGTTCCCTGGGCGGCAGCGGTTACCGGTCTGACGATGGTCCTTACATTGGTATCACCTTTAAGGTGAACGAACTTTGGGACCAGTTTGGTTTACAGCAGGTGGCTCCATCACAGCAAGAAGAATCTTTGGTGGAAACGGATAGTTCGCCACCGCCAGAATCAGTCAGTAGCAATCCGGTTTCTTCACAGACAACAAATGGGGGTGAGGAGTAATGAGATCAATCATGCAGATATCTAGATTAATTGGAACGGCTTCCCTAGCAATTACTCTGCCATTAACAGTTGACATCATGGCAGCTCAGGCACAACAAAAGATGACGCCCTATTCCGTGATTGTCAATTCGGCTACTGATGAGGCTGTTATTCGTCCCAATGATGAGCTCACCCTTCGAGAAGCCATTGAAGTCATCAATGGAACATTGCCATTGACGGCATTGAGCGAGTCTGAACAAGCGCGAATTTCACCTACGGCTAGCAACCCATCGATTAATTTTAGTTTGGCAGGTGATACTACCATTGATTTAGTGGCTCCTCTGCCACCTATCAATGCCCCAGGTACTTTGATAGATGGCTCCAGCCAACCCGGTTATGGGCCTGTTTCCATGAAGGATACGATGGTCACACCTGTACCCACTCCCGTAATAACGCTCACCCCCGCCAATGGAGTGGAAGTCTTGCGTGGGTTAATTGTTACTGCTGATGAGGTAACGGTCCGTGGTCTAAGCATTTATGGATTTTCTGCGAGACACCGTTCTACCGAAACAACGCCACCTGCCGATATCTTAATTACTCATCTAGCACCACCTGTGGATGCAGGAATACCTGGTGAGTATGCCCTAAGCCTAATGTCTCTTGAAAACGCTAATTCTCTTCCTTCAGAAGGCAATGGCTTAGTGATTGTTGCGAAAATTGACGATTTATATCATGTTCGTATTTTCGACGTAAACGGGCAAATGATCCTTGACGAGGAAAACAATGAAACGATCCTTGACGAGGAAAACGATAATTTGTCATCTGATGATTTGGCAGACCTTATTCAGGAAATAGAAACAGCGTTTAGTAGGGACTTAGTTGATAACCAAACAAAAATTAATCTCATACGAAAGATTACGTCGAGATTGGATCATACTTTGCCAGATACACCTGGGTGGCGAACCCTTCGCCCAGATGAGGATTCCGATGCCCCAGTTGGAGTTGTGGTTGAAGACAACTGGCTAGGAATGTCGCCATCGGGTCAAATGCCGACCGAGGAGCAGATGTCTGCCCTGGGCGTATTTGTCTTTAATGGACTAGATACTGTCATCCAGCGCAATCGTATTGAGTTCCATGAGGGCAGCGGAATTATTACCGGTGCCCAGGCCATGGGCATGGAGGTTACCGAAAATAGGCTGTATGCCAATGGAACAGCCGGGATTCCTGATGGCATTCGTCTAGATGGCAACATTGACGGCACCGAAATCTATGGCAATCTCATGTGCGGCACTGACGGCAGTGGCGTATTTATGTTTAAGCCGGAAGGGTCGGCCCGCATCTATCAGAATGATATTCGGTTTAACGGTCGCCGATTGAGACGGGCAGCTGTCTATCTCATGGGTAGCGGTCATGAGGTGACCGAGAATGTGATTCAACATCAACCAGGTCCAGGGGTAGCGATCGCATCCTATCCCCGCAGTGAAGGCAATATTATTCGTAACAATACCTTCGCTGCTCTCGATGGCCTCAGCGTAGACCTGGGACATAATGACAATACTGGAATTCAAGATTTCCAACGCAAAGATGGTCCTAACCCACCGCGCAACTCTTCCCAGCGGCGACGTGATACGGCCAACGGTGCGGTCAATGCACCTGAATTTGACGACTATGTCTTTCCAGTAAGCAATGGTCAGGCCACCCTGAGGGGTGTTGCCGATCCGGGTACGGCTATTGACATCTACACGGTAATTGACCGAAAAGATTACTACGGTTCGTTAAATCAGTATGTGGCCACCGTCACCGCCGATGATACAGGTAGCTTTAGTGCTGATGTGAATGCACCGGAAGGGACCTTATTGAGTGCGATCGCAACCGATGATGTATATGGCACCTCTGAGCCCTCAGCCATTACCGCCATTGGTATCCTGGGAGACGGGCCCAGCTCACCCCAAATGCCCAGCTGTGAGATTGCCCAGGATCCTCCACCAGAGCCCGAACCAGAACTACCGCCAGAGCCAGTAATACTACGTATTCCCCGCAATATTCACTTTGCCCTTGACAAGTCAGACATCACTGCTAAGTCTGCCGCCATCATGGACGAGATCATTGCTGTTTTACAGGAATATCCCTTTATCACGGTTGAACTCCAGGGCCACACTGACCCTAGAGCTAGTAATGCCTATAACCAGGCCTTGGGTGAACGGCGGGCTTTGGCAGCTAGAAATTACCTGCTTCAGCAAGGTATAGCAGCTGAGCGCATGAGAATTCGCTCCTTTGGTGAAACGCAACGGGTATCTAGCGGAAGTGGACGCATTGATTATGCCCGCGATCGCCGCACCGAGTTTATCTTCACTGATACTCGCGGCCTCGACATCATCTACGAAAATCTTGAGACTGACCTACAGATCGAACCGTAGACCCCATCCGTTATCTCTCCCCAATGCCGTCACCCTTTACTAGGAATTAAGCGATGAAGCGCTTGCTCAAGAAGACATTTAAAAAACAATTTGGAGCTGTTGCACCTCAGCAGCATGCTGCATCGACAACAAACTGGTGCCAACGGCAGGTCAGACAAAAGATAGCTGTCATGACCTCAGTGCTCACTGCAGCTACTTTGAGCTTAGTGACGGGTCGCCCTGCCGAAGCACTTTCCGTTTTTCCAGTTGACCTAAGTAATTATCCAGAATTTGTTCTCAACACAGACCTGATCGTCAGCGATACATTCGGGAACGACGTCAATGTCAATTTCTCCTGGACTGGCAATACAGACAATTTCGAACAGCTAAGACCGTCTGACCGCCTCACTGGCGGATTTTCAGTCGGCAGTATCTTGGAAATCCAGCACGACCCTGCATTATTCGCTGAGTCAGTTACTCTGAACATTAACTTTGGGGCTGAAATTGAGCAGGCCCGTCTGATTGTCATTGACGTTGACCGTGACAATGCTAATACCTGGCAAGACCAGGTAAATATAGGTGGTAGTGTTGCACCAAATACCATTACCCCAGCAACTGTTGCCTCTCCTCCACTAGAAGTCTCACCCGAAGCAGCAGCGGGGGTTACTGGCGTAGCCTTGGGTATTGATCAACCTAACGGTGCAGTTACTTTTCCTGGACTAGCTGCCGCAAGTGACTTTACTGTAGATATTACAGGCACCGAATTTATTGGGGTCTACAATCCCAGATCGCTTGACCCCAGATTAAATGGAGCGGTATCCACAACTGAATTCACCCCTCAAGACGCTACACCTACCGGTGGAGTAGCTGTCAATCCGACCGCTCCTTTACCTAACCCTCAGGACCCCAATCCACCGGTAGTAGGGGCTCCCCCAGAAAATGGGGTTGAGGCCCAGAACCAAAGCCCTGAAGGTACAGTCACTGCCGATTATTCAGCCGCTAACGGCCCCCTAACTAATCTCACCTTTACCTATAGCAGTGGTCCAGCGGCAGTCCCCGACGGATTAAATCCTGCAGGCCCCGCTGGCTATATTACAAATGCTAACGATGCCAATGGTGGTCCTGGTAATCATGGTGTGGGTCTCTACACTATTTTCCTGGTCCCTGGTAATATCGGCACCGCCAAAAGTGCTGGCACGCCTGTACAGGTAAGCGCCACTGAGTTTGATGTCACCTACACCGTTAGTGTGCAAAACTTTGGTGCCAGAACTCCCCTAACCAACATTCAGATCACTGACAATCTGGTTGATACCTTTGAAGGGACAACCGGTTTTACAGTGGTGGCACTACCCACGTTTATTTCCGGCCCAGAATCCATCACTGGACCACCGAACGCACAGAGAGTCAATAATTTATTTAATGGCAACGGCGACGTAAATCTGCTGGATGGTACCGGTTCCCTGAACCCTGGGGAAAGGGCTGTCATTCAATACACTGTCAGGTTAGATTCTACAGCGGCAAATATCACACCGGGGAGGCCAGAGCCCTACAACAATATCGTTGTAGGTGAGGCTGATACTCCCATTGGTCTACGGATTACCGATACTTCCCAGGACAATAGTATTCCACCAGACCCTAACCCCAGTCCTAATCCAGACCCCAACAATGATGGGGATCCACGAGAGTTTTTACCGACTCCAGTGGTCTTGCCAAACCTAACGTTATTACCTCGCATCAACGTTTCTGAGCAGGTAGTCGGCACACCAGTTCTTAACCCAACCACCGGCCCTGCTCCCACATTTCCCAACAACACAGCTCGCGTTCTTTATCGTATCCGCGTACAAAATACCGGTAATGAGCGATTAGAGCAGGTGCAGTTAATTAACGACTTTACCGATACCTTTGACAATAGCGATCGCGGCGGCTCCGGTCTCGATACGGGCTTTGAAATAATCTCAGTCATCCGGTCTGGCGGCAACGAAACAACGCCTATTCCCGCCAACGTTGACTACAACGGAGGTGATACCTTTATTGGTGGGGTGAGAAATCCAGCCCAGGCGAACGAAATCCTAGCTACCAATGGGGTCCTAAATCCTGGTGAATTTGCCGAGTATGACATCCTTGTCGATGTGGACACTAGTGGTAATGGTGAGACCTTAATTCGAGAGCTACCCGGCCCGTTTGACAACTTCACCACGGCAACGGGTGTCGGCACTGATCCGAACACTCCATCTGGTATTACTGTCAGGGATATTTCCAACGATGCCACAGGTTTTAACAGCTTAGAAGAGGCCCTGAATCCACCGGGTGGCTCAGCCACGGGTGGTAGTACGCTTGACCCAGCTCCAGCACCCACACCGTCCGCCGACCCCGCCAATGAAAACGTGCCCACACCGGTTAGCTTAGCCCTCACGCCTGAAATTTCGGTCATTGAGCAGATTGATGATAGCCGCACGCAGGTAGGAGAAATTCCTCCTGCCGGTGGACTTCCAGCCTCCACCTTTGGCGGGAGTAACGTTCGTTTGGTTTATCAAGTTGTGGTGCGCAACATTGGTATTGAAGATCTGCAGAACGTTCAACTTACCAATAGCTTTGTAGATACCTATGGGGTGAGCGGCGAGGGGCCAACGGATGACTTTTTCATTGTTGGTGTTGGGCAGCCGGCCCAGGGCAGTGGTGTCACCACAGTACCGGTAAATCCAAACTTTGACGGCAGTGGGGATTTACTGCTAGCAGGTGATCCTAACAATCCTGGCAGTACCTTGAATGTAGATGAGTTTGCCGTTTATGAGATTGTGGTGGATGTCAACACAGCCGGTACCAACGTAGTCCCCCGGCTGCCAGGGCCCTTCGATAACCAAACCACCACCACCGGTATTGGTATTACGTCTGGGGAAACAACCTCAGATTTCTCCAATGACATCAACCCATTCCCCAATGGTGGGACTACGCCTGATCCGACAACCAGTGACCCGAATGGCAACCTAGAGGCTAACGAGCCTGGTGAAAACACTCCCACTCCTGCGTTGTTAGGTGCCGATCTAACGGTGGTCAAGCGGATTACCCGTGTGATTAGGGGCGGTGTTGACCTACCCGTTGCCGGTATCGATAACTTTAATAATGAACCAGCAACTAACGATGACGATACACTGGCCAATTTGTCAGGCAACAGTCTACCGTTGGGTGTCTTTATTGGTCCTGACCAGCTACAGTCTGGAGACTTAATCGAATATACGATCTACTTCTTTAACTCTGGTGTAGCCACAGCAACCAATGTCGAGATATGTGATGAGCTACAGGTGCCAAGCGTACTGCAACCTAATAGCCTAACCCTGGCTTCTCCAACAGCACTTTCCCAGCTCGGGACTAACCTCACGTTTGCGGCAGATGGTTCGCTACTGTTCCCTCAGGCTCCCCTGGCAACCTTGGCCGAGTCTTGTCTGTCATTCCCAGGTAGCTTCCCAGCGGGGACACCAACCGGTGGGCTAGGTGTTGGTGCTGGCGGTGGTGTGATCGCTGGGGGTGCAAATCTAGGTCTCAATGTCAATACAGGTGAAGTGGGTGCCGTCCGCTTTACAGTGGCCATCCCCTAGTCGCTGGTTGGTTTTGACCAACCGGATATTGATTAGACGTTAGTAGTATTAAGGTGGGCTAGAGATTCTAGTCCACCTTTTTTATACCAAATCCGAATTCATTAAACCCGATTCAAAATAGACCATCCTGTAGGGGCACTCCCTTGTGGGTGACCTATGAAAGCTGTGATGCAAGTCACCCAATCGCCGTAGGGAACTGTACACAATAAAACCTCAGGGGAAGATTGTGGAAGGTTGGCAGCATGATGGATGGAAGCGTCGATGGATAAGCGGACGGAAAGCATAGTCATGGTGAATCCCAGTGAGCGGCCAATTTTTGTTGTTGGAATGCCCCGGTCAGGAACCACCTTGTTGACCACTATGCTCTCAGCTCATCCCCATATTGCCATTTCCCCTGAAAGTCACTTCTTAACCTATTGGATACCCACATATCGTCATTTAAAGGTAGAGAATACTGATGATTTCCAACAGTTTTGGCAGCTATTGAGTCAGAGTAAGCGATTCTCTTACTTTGATATAGATGCCGATAAAACCTTAGCCACTATCCTGGCTAAGGGATCTCCTAACCCTGCAACAATCTTTGCAGGATGGCTGGAAACCTATGCCGAGCGATGTCATAAACCTCGCTGGGGAGAGAAGACACCGCTCCATTATCAGCATTTAGAACAACTATTGACATGGTTTCCTAAAGCCCAAGTGATATGGATGTTACGAGATCCAAGGGCGGTAACAGCATCCCTGTTAAAAATGACATGGGCTAGCAACTATACGCATATTCATGCTGAACAATGGTACCGGAGTACCCAACTCTATGAACGAAACTGGCATAGCGATCCACGGATAAAACTGTTGCGCTATGAAGATTTGGTACAACAGCCAGATC
Organism: Leptothoe spongobia TAU-MAC 1115; assembly: GCF_018739885.1. Classification (GTDB taxonomy): domain Bacteria; phylum Cyanobacteriota; class Cyanobacteriia; order Phormidesmidales; family Phormidesmidaceae; genus Leptothoe; species Leptothoe spongobia. Next base: position 113,001 of record NZ_JADOES010000005.1, read on the forward strand.
AAACCCTCGAAGGAATTTTTCAGTTTCTAGGAGAAGACTATCCGAAAGGACTATTGGCACAACGGTCTACCCAGACTATGCCCATTGTTAATCGAGAAGGATGGGCCTTGTCTCACTTAAATCAAGCACTACAACCGGTGGAAACCACGGCTATCGATCGCTGGAAACAACAACTGAGTCCTAACCATGTCGCAATTGTGAACAGCCTGACAAATAGGCTACAACAGCGATACGGATATACCGATGGAGATCCCCCCTCCCTCTCCCTCCAGGCAAACGTGCTTTTAAGGTTGGAAAGGCTGCGCTGGAAGCTAGACCGCAAGCTAATGGGATGGCGCACCAGGTTACTGGGACCATCAGCTCGAAGGGCTCAAGACATTGGCGCTGTGGCAAAAATAGAACAATATGATTAACACACTACCGATTAGAAAGCCCCATTTACGCATTAGACAGACCGCCAGCTATCTGTTGCGTCGCCCCCCCATGAGTCCGATCCGGTTTATCCTGTTTGGACGAGGTCGCTCGGGTACAACTGCATTGGTAAGCCTCTTGGACGGGGTAAAGGAAATTCACTGCGATGGAGAAATTTTAAGTACACCTGTCCTATTGCCTAAGCTTTATTTGCAGAGCTGTAGTGCCAACTCTCCGACAATCGCTTACGGTTGCAAAGTTTTGAGTTATCACATTCGAGATGTGCAGCCATTGTTGCAGCGACGACGGTTTTTACACCATCTGGACAAGGCTGGTTTTAAGATCATTTACCTGCAGCGGCGGAATCTTTTCCTCCATGCCCTATCCAATATCAGGGCTCGGGTATCTGGGTACTCTCAAAAAAAGACGGATGGTCCGACTAAAGCTAAGGTGATTCACGTCAAGCCTGAAAGCATATTGGACTGGATGCAGCGGAGTAAACGGAAGGCTGCCTATGAACTGGAGCTGCTGCAAGGTTTGGATGTCCTGGCACTGACCTACGAGGATAATATTCAAGACAGTTCGCAGCATCAACCAACGGTAGATAAGATTTGCGACTTTTTGGGCGTACCCTCCTCTCCAGTAACCAGCGCCTATCGCAAACAATCACCGGGGCGATGGCAAGATGCGATCGCAAATCACGAAGAACTCACCGAGTTTTTTGAAAACACCCCCTACGCCCAATACCTTCAGGATAGCTAAACGTTGTTGTGCCAGGGGCTTGAATCCCATCAGCCGGAACCACTGCCGGATAAGGAATTATCATACAAAATATGGAGTTCATTCCTATACATGAAATATAAATAATCGACATGCAATCTGATTTAAGTCAGTTCACATACATCCTGGATAAAATTAACTCATCAGATTTTTGCGAAGAGCCATTTAAGCATTTAGAAATTCCTAATTTTCTTTCAGATGAACACTTCAATGCAGTCATTACTGCTGATCAGGTGGCAATGACTGCATTCCAAAGATCAGATGATTTGATTGACCAACTCTTAAATAAAGGATATGAGCCAATACCTTTTCCGGGTTGCACCACATCAGTGCACGATTATCTAAACTGGCTCAAAGGAAAAAATAGCCACGATAATCATGAGGTATGTGAGGGATTTGGCATCACATTCCGCCTTAAAAATCCCAAGGCCAGAATATTAATAGATCTTGATGTTTTTTTCAAATCATCTATTTTCAAGAAATTACTTGAAGAAAAATTTAACATTACAAGACCCACTAAGATTGAAACAGGCCTGCAAAAGTATCTCCAAGGGTATGAAATCAGCCCTCATCCAGATATCCGACAGAAGGCTCTTACCTACATGCTAAATGTGAATCCTTCCAGGCATTCTGAAGAACTCAATATCCATACACACTATCTGACGTTTAAGCCACAAAAACGATTCATTTCCGAGTTCTGGCGTTACAACGAAGATTATGATAGGTGCTGGGTTCCCTGGGAATGGTGCGAGACGATCAAACGGCAATGCCTGAATAATAGCATTGTGATCTTCTCTCCTGCTTGGGACACATTGCATGCGGTAAAGCTAAACTACAACCATCTCAAAACACAACGAACTCAATTTTATGGAAATTTTTGGTATCAAGATTCTCCCCAGCTGCAAAAACCTCAATACAGTGACTTTATGATTAAATCTAGTCCTACACCGAGATTAACGATTAAAAAATCAAAGTTAAAGTCTTATATGAGCAAATTTATTTCACACTTTAGGAATTAACCATGGCAGATCCATGGTCTTACCCATAGCGATCCACCACCTCGTCATAAATCATCTCTAGCTGACGAGTATTTTTAGATAGATCAAAGTTAGTAGCCACATGGGCCTGCCCAGCTAGCGCAAATTTCTGTCGCAGATCTGCATCCTCAAGTAATCGAATCAAATCTTGAGTCAGTTGTTCAGTATCTTTTTCAGGTGCCAGCAAACCGGTTTCGCCATGGATGACAGCTTCAGGAATGCCGCCTGTGGCAAAGCTAACAACAGGTAGTCCCATGGCCTGAGCCTCAGCAAAAACCATGCCAAACCCTTCGGCATCGCCTGACCGGGCAATAATGCTGGGACCGCAAAATACCTGAGCCCGATTCATCCAATAACATACTTGGTCGGGGGATTGTTTCCCTAGAAACTGGACACGCACTGAAAGCTGATGGGCCAGGGTTTGGAGGTGCGATCGCAAAGCCCCATCACCAATAATCACCAGTTGTACCTGAGGTATCTGACCCTGCACAGATGCCATGGCACGGACCAGATAGTCCACCCCTTTTTTCTCAACCAATCGTCCAACAAATAGCACAATCGGCTCTCGTTCTTGATCTAACCGGGGTTGAAACCGCTGTCGATCAATGCCGATATAGTGCACCACAATCTTGTCATCAGCTGCCCCCCTAAGCAGCAACTGATGACGAATAAACTCTGATACAGCAATGATGCGATGGGCCTTCGATAGTACCTGATCTCGCTTGTACAGCAGCAACAGTCGAAAGACATCACCCTGATCACGAATCGTGGTCCAAGCAGGCGTATCCCAAGTAGCGTCATATCCATGGAAAGTGACCACAAGGGGAAGATTGAGTTGCTGGCATAGGGGCAACACCAAACCGCCATCACTCCCAAAATGAGCATGCATTAGTACCGGAGTATGCTGCTTCAGCACCCTAACCCACTGGGGATGAACTGCACCGCCAAACTTATATAGCCCCTGCCAAAGACGCCTAAAAGGGCGGCCAAGGGCAAGGGTCTCACCTAAGATAATAGTGTTCTGGTGCTCAAGGTACGCTGTTAAGCGACGAGTACCCACATAGACCGGACCATAACGCGATAGACTTCCCCCCTGGGCAGGAATAAAGGTCTCCGAGTAGGGTAAAAGTTGGTCACGATAGATTAGAACCGTGGGCATGGGGGAGGGCTGCCTTTTTTGCTAAACCTTGTCCACGTCCAGAACTGGAGTTTTACCGTGGGAGAAACCACAGGTTTCAACTTGGACGTGGTTTAGGTCACTTTCTTTTTCGTCGACTGGATTAGACCTAAGACGGGTAGTGATATATCTAGTGAAATAACGTTTCCAAGCATAGATTGGGCTGAGAAAACTACTAATAAACAGCTGTAGCTCAGCCGCTGACACAACATCCTGACGTAAGTGGCGATGATGTTTGATCAAATGCTGCAGCAATTTACGCCCATCATTTCCCATGAACAAAAGGGTTAACAATAAACGCTTCCAAAAGCTTGTACCAACCATCCGAGTAGCATACTTACTGAGACCAATCCCATGGAAAAACCGAAGTAAATAGCTGCGTTCAAATCGCCAGCTGGGAATCTGATGCTCAATTTGCATCAACGGATTAAACCATATTTCCCAACCAGCTTTCTTCAAGTACAACAACGCCTCTACATCTTCCCCCTTAAAATTCAAGGAGTCTCCCACCGGACCTTGACGCATTAGAGAGTTGGGCACATGCTTTAGCCACGCCTGTCGTAAAATCACCAGCCCAGCTCCGGGAGGGACTAAATTACTCATAGCCCGCCATCCTGTGGTAAAACAAATCACTTCATCTCGCTCTACCACTGGTATAAATTGAGCAATGCGCTCAAAATTTACTGGCGGTGCAGTCTCATAGTTCGGATGAATCTGACTACCAAAGGCGGCAGCTTGGGGATGTAGAACTCCAAAGTCATAGGCCGACTGCACCCAGTCAAGACTAGGAACATTATCATCATCCAAAAAGCCAATCCAAGTACCTGCCGCCTCCGCAATTGCCCGTCGACGAGCAAACGCAGCACCTTGCTGCGTTTCAAGTACATACTTTAGAGGACAAGCTGTCCATCTCTGCTGATACATCTGAACAATATCAGCAGTCCCATCAATGCTATTATTATCTACGATAATTATTTCCCAGTCGATGCTATCAGCAATACTCTGAGCACTGAGAGCGTCTAAAATCTTCGGTAAGATCAAAGCACCGTTATAGAGACGAATAGCAACCGAAAAATCAACCATAGATCAAGTAAGGCTACAATCGCCTAGGTACCCATAGAAACGATCTGTTTTGCTTGACCCCACATCTAATCTATGGGTAGCCAAATTGAAGATGACCATGGTTAATCCATAGTAGTGCGCAGACTCATAACATCGAATCCAAGCACTGAGTCACAAAACTAGACCAAAAGGACTACTACATAAGGGATACACCCTATACCAGCAAAACCGGTATAGTTTCAAAATTTACGACTTAATTACCATTTGATTAAGCAATTGAGCATAGGGTACCCAGATCGCCATGAGTGGGTATCCCCTCAACTTTCAAGTCAATCTACAAAGTTGACCAAATAACCTATTCCTCAAATCACCAACAGCAAAACAAAAGCCCCTGACAAAAGTCATTAGACGCTGCCTAATAACTTTTTGTCAGGGGCTCTTTAGAAAATGCAGTAGTGAGTGACTCTTAAACTAGGTCCAAGCCAAAGCACAGAGCTTCTTCTACAGCAAAACTACAGCCCTGAATAAGGACAAGACTTTAACTTATATTAAAAAAGCACAAACCTCTCTAGGACAAGGCTTTCTTGCTCATGCTGTACTTACCGCCGCGACCACGGTACCACTCGCTAGTACGGGCACCAGCAGACAAGATATTGGAAACTCGATTGCGCGCCTTTAAAAAGGTGGCCTTGGGCATATCACTCTTAAAGATTGCTTCCATTACCTCAGCAATTTTGAATGCCTCGTCGGGTTGAGCCTTTAGAATGTTAGCAACAACATCAGGCAGGGGAGTCTTCCGGAAAGGATCTTGAACATAACGCTGCCAGTTGGGAGACTTACCACCGCGAGGCTTACGAGTGGCCTTAGCAGCAGGCTCTGCTTTAGCTGCCTTAGCTTTAGTGGCTGGCTTAGTTTTAGTAGCCGCCTTAGCTTTAGTGGCTGTTTTTGTAGAACCTGGCTTACGCCCACGACGTTTACCCGGTTTCTTAGCAGGAGCTGCCTCAGGCTCAGGTTCACTAACGCTAGCGACTGCATTCGTTAGGATTTCAGTGACACTGGCTGCAACACCATTAGAACCACCAGTCGACTGAAACATATCAATAACAGTCTTGAGACCGTCACGCTGCTTCTCTGTATCAGAAAGCTGACCACTTAGTGCCTCAATTTGAGAAGCAAGTTGGGATTCAACTTCCTTGAGCTGATCAAGGACATTGTTAGCCATATCGGATTAAACCTCACTTTGTTGCAATGAATGGAGCGACTTTTGAGAAAGACAATCTCATTTGTTTTTTAATTCTACAAACATATAGCACTAATTCAACAAGTTTTTAACACCAAAAAGATACCCAAGCACAAAAAAGTAATATCACTGGAAGTATTTTTTACCGGCCAACAACCTAAAATTACGCGCCCAACTGAATCTAGCAACGACTGTTTTCAAGGGTAATGCGATGGGAACAGGAAAGCACACCGAAACCCAAAGCCCTTTATTATCAAACCCTTCAGCTAAAACAACCTGCAAACAACAGCCTACCTAGAACTGATCGAGAGGAACTTATTTGGCTTTTCACGACCCCATCCCCTGTCTCCGTCCGCCTTATTATTCCTTGGGAAAGAATTATGGAAAACGTCTCTAAAAATTTAGATAATCTAACAATACAAACTCTTAACCATGGGCGAAGTCTCCCTTTAAAAAAGAACAAAAGTAGTTCATGAGAACTACTTTTGTTCTTTCGTTACTGACTTAGGGAACTAAGTCTGTCTATTCAAGGCTAATTATCCCCAACGGGTTGAGGGTAGATCGGGGGGAACATCTTGAAGTCGACCTGGGCCAATGGCCTTAATGGCTTCGACGAGATCAACATTGCCAGTGTAGAGAGCTTTGCCAACAATCACCCCGCTGACCCCCAAAGGAGCCACTCCTAACAGAGTAAGCAAATCGGTCATAGAACTGACACCACCTGAAGCAATGACCGGTGTATCAATCTTTTCGGCCAGTTCTCTAAGGGCTTCTAAATTGGGTCCTTTAAGCGTGCCATCTCGCTTGATATCGGTATAAATAATGGCAGCGGCTCCCAGGTCTCCCATCCGACGAGCAAGATCGTCGGCCATAACAGTGGATGTCTCCAGCCAACCACGGGTGGCAACTCTGCCATCACGGGCATCAATCCCGACAAAAATACGCCCTGGGAATTCGGTACTCAGTTCTCCCACTAAGTCAGGATTCTCAACAGCTACAGTGCCTAGAATGGCGTACTGTACGCCCAGATCAAATAACTCCTTAACACGATTGCGATCGCGTAGTCCTCCGCCCACTTGCACCGGGACATCAACGGCCTTAACAATCTCGGTAATTGCCTGCCAATTCTCAGGTTTACCGGCCTTAGCACCGTCTAAATCCACCAAGTGAATGCGCGATGCTCCCTGCTCAGCCCAGCGACAAGCAACAGCAACCGGATCGTCATCAAAGACCTGGGATTGTTCATAGTCTCCTTGAAACAAACGAACACAGCGACCGCCGAGTAAATCAATGGCAGGGATCACGTCCATAACTAGAATCCACCGTTATATAAGAATGAGTAATGAATCAAATTGTACAGAAAAAGGTGAAGCCACCAGAATCGAGAAGAACGTTTAACCTCCGTCGGTTAGTCCCTGACTGGCGTTTAACAATCAACGACTAACGACTATCTTCCATAAACTTTCCCGCGTTAAATTGGTGCCCATCTTTACTCTTAAAGATTGTCCGTAATGTTATCGATCAGTTGCAAAATCTGGTCTCGATCCGGCGCACTGGGACTGTAGGCTAAATACGTCTCCAAGTCACTACGAGCGGCCAACAGGTTTTGCAATTGATAATGCACCAGCCCTCGATCGCGACTGTTGCTGGGCTCATTGGGAAATAGCAGCAATAGATAGTCGAGAAATATCAGCGTATTGGATAAATCACGCCGATTTAGATAAATCAGTTTCAGATTGTTGAGTAGCCGAGCCAACAAAGCTTTGGTAGGAATCGGTGCCAGGTAGGTGGAACTCCAGGCTGCATTCACACCGTATAACCGCTGAAAGATTGCCTGACAGTCTGGTTCAAAGAGGACTTCCCCCTGATTAAACGGGTCTATATACACCTCCATATCCTCTATGGTGGGGCACACCAAAAAATGTCCTGGCATACCCACCCCTACCAGGGGAAATCCTAGACGTTGAGATACTTCCAAATAGACAAGTGCCAGGGTAATAGGAATCCCTAATCGTCTTTCTAGAACTCGATTGAGATAGCTATTGTCGGGATCGTAATAATCAATTTGGTTACCACTAAACCCCAGTTCTGTATAGAGATATTGATTGATCGCCTGGATCGTTTTCAGCGGATAAGTAGAAATGTTGGGACTAATGGCAGCAGCCAGATCATCCAGCTGTCGACAACAGGCATCAGGATCAAGCTCAGGATAAAACTCCTGCGCCGGGCAGAGAGCGGCTGCAGCCAGATCCAACGTAGGCTGGGCAATCAGATAACGAAACCGCTGTCGGGCCTGGGAAAAGCTCAGAGACATTGAATGGAACAATCAAATACAGGCTGGGTTAATGCATGGCGGCCATGGCTGATCGGAGAGTAACCCAACAAAAGACATCAGGATCAACATTTACATAGAATCTTCGCCCAAATGCGAATCCTCGCCCGAATGCGCACCATAATCACCACCGCTACCATATACCAGTGACTCTCTCCATCGTCGCCAATAGTAACCAGCCCCCTGAGGTGCGGCCGACAGCACGCGATTTAACGCACTGTAAACCGCCAAACCAAGATAATGTCCGGTCCAGTCAAAAACTGCTGGAATACCCACATGGGGCAGAATCTTGGTAATCAGCATGGGGTGATAAACCGTGGTGCGCAGTAGCGTCTTCGCCAAAGGTAAAAATTGCACCACATCTTGCAAAAACGGACGCAGCACTGGCTCCCCCAAAGCAGCCATATCTTGAAAAATAGTCGTCAGGAGGCTGTTGATCTGATTCTCATCAAGCGACTGATTGATCCCCAGGCTCATCGCCTTTTGAAACAGCCAGGTGACCGCAATATTGGGCTGGTAGGGCTGTAACCAGCCTAAAGCAGATGCACTGAGTTGATCCTGTCTCAGGGCATCATCAACGCCCTCGGTGAGACGCTCCAGGTGTCGAATCATGGCCCCAAATCCTCCAAAACTCAGAGGAGACTGGTGGCCACTGGCATCTCCCACGGCCAGTAAGCGATCCCAACCAAACCTTAGAGGGCTGTTGCGATAGGCTGGGAAGAACCCAAACAGGGCTCGCCTAACCTGAAGCTGCTCCAGGCATATCCCCTGATACTCAGGTAACAGGTCAAAGTAGTCCTCAAAAAGGTCTTCTAGACTGATCCGGTCAGGGTGAGCATCCAGATAGGTAAACAGATAGGTAGTGCGGCCATCACGGGCAGGAAATGCCTCCCAAAAATATTGACACTGGCGTTTAATCGGAGTGAATGAGGCGATCAAGTCCCCCGTTTTATTATCGTTGTAGCCAGTGGCGCAGGTCCCTACCACCAGACAAACAGCATCAGGGGATTTCCCCTGGCGCGCCTGCTGCACAATAGGTGAGAAATGCCCCATCGTATCAATCAACAGCCGAGCGGTTAGGGAACGCTCTCCAGCGGTTACGAGCACTCCATCAGGAGCCACCCGAGCAGCCGAGAATGGGGTGTGTTCTAAAAGTTCACCACCTGCAGCTAGAAAGACCTGCTTGAGCTTTTCTAGTAGGTATACTGGGTCAATACCGACATTGAGGATATCGCTTACCCAAAGATCCTCACCACCGCCAAAGCTAATGCGGGCCGGATTATATTCCGTTGCGATCGCTACATCCAATTCCGCCTCACTCAAAAGACCTAGATCAACAAACGTCCTTAACTCACTACGAGAAATATTCCATTCCTGGTCTCGCCCCTTCAGCACACCTCTTTCTAAGATCGCCACCCGCCATCCTCGACGAACCAGCGTAGCCCCCAACAAAATCCCCAAAGTGCTGCCGCAAATAATCACATCGTAGGCGTCATGCTTTCCCCCCAAAGGTTCTGCCTGAGTAGACACCACATCTGGAATCGGAATTTTGCCATGGCGATAGTGATGCCATAGAGCATCTGCCCGTTGCAGCCCCCCATAAGGATTACCAGGAAGTGATTGAAGAATCGTTCGAGTGTGAGACATAACTAAAAATGACCAGCAAAAAACCTACCGAGAAGACAGGTACCAACAAAGCTCAAGACAAACACCATGCTGTTGTGGCAGTTGAGGATAAACAGTTACGCTTTAAAACCAGGGTCATGTGTTGATTGGGGCGATCTTCTTCGAGCGTGAGGACACTAGGAGTTTCACTCACCCGAATAGCTTCAGAGACCATCTGCTACGGCTGGACGCAGTGCTAGATAGAGTGCAGGTCCCAGCAGAGGCAACAGCGAAACACTACGCCAGGCCGGAGCAGCAGCACGTCTGGCAATGTCGTCCCACAACAGTCTAGGGGTGAGTAAGGTAAGCATGCAAAAATCCAAGCTCATCACATGGATAAACTGACTGGTGAAGAACTGGTGAACAAAGTCTTGCCAGGTCTCACTACCATGACTTTGAGTGAGGCCATAGATCATCAGTAGGAGTGTCGCGATCGCAATGCCAACCCCCAATAACCTATGAGTAAGGCCCCTGAGCAAAGCACTATCTGCCACACGACAGGGGAAAGCACGGGTAGACTTTCTCAGGACCAGATAAGGCATGAGGGCAAAGGCTCCAAACCCAAAGGAACCCACCACAAATGGCCAGGCGGGTATGGACTGGTCACACCCATCACTGAGGGCCAAACTGGCATAGACAACGGGCCACAGTCCCATCAGGTTAAACAAAACAACCACAATCGGGTTGAGATCTGCCCATTGTCCAGTAGACAGCTGACGGATCACATCAAGCGTGTTGGCCGTGCTGGGTGGGGACAGTAGTACCGCATAAGCAACAAAGCCTAGCCACAGTACTGCCAGAGCCAATGATTGCCATCGTCCTGCTGAGAAAGGTTCTACAGCAATTCCATTGGGCATATTCATATAGACAGGTTGTGTTGAAAATTTAGACTTTCTTAAGTTTTAAGTTGGTATATCAACCAACGTCAACCATCCCACCTATTGTACGGGGTGCCGTCTACTCTATAAAAGAGTCACATTAAGGTCCTAACCCGCCATGAGAGTCCATGAGTTCCTGAAGCTATATGAATCAGGGCACCGAAATTTTAGGGGAGTTAACCTCAGCGGTGCTGATTTATCAAGCTGCATTCTAGTCAATGTTGACCTATCCGGAGCTAATCTCGTCGGCGTCAACTTCAATCGAGCCTTTCTCACCAAAGGTAAATTTGTTGATGCTCAGCTACAGCGGGCCAATTTACAATTTGCCAAACTCAGTGAAAGTGACTTTAGCCATGCCAACCTCACTAAGGCTCAGGCGCGTGGAGCATTTTGGATCAAATCTGAACTCTCCTATGCCCGACTTAGTGGCGCTCAGCTAGCCCATGTAAACTTTCGCCAAAGCCATTTGCACTGCGCCAATTTTTGTGGAGCGACCCTAACGGGAGTAAATCTGCGCCAGTCTCAAGTAAGCGGCGCTAATTTTGCCTGGGCAAATTTAAGTGAAGCTCGGTTATATGGAGCCAATATTGCGGCAGCACAATTCAGTGGTGTCAAGCTAGAGCACTCTCGGCTTAATGGCCTGGACTTTAGAGGTTGCGATCTAAACGGAGTTAGTTTTGCCCATGCCCATATGAAGGGGACAAACCTACAACAAGCCAACCTAACAGCGACTAATTTTTCCTATACTCAGCTGCAGCATGCCAATCTGCAACAGGCTAAACTGGTGGGAGCCAACCTAGAGCACACCCAGCTCCAACGGGCAAATCTTGTTGACGCCGATCTCCGTCGTACCAATATCGATCAGGCAAATTTAACCGGAGCCACCCTAACCAATACGCTAGTACAAGATCCTGAATTGAGAGCTGTACAAGCAAATCAAGAATCTATAACCCGAAAACCAGTGGTTATTCCCTCCCTCCATACCCAGACACCCATCGCCGCCCCCAGGTTATATATGTCGCTGTCCTCCTCTGTTCTGGTCAAATAAACCAGTTCATTTTTCAATACTTATTTTAAGTTCATCTATGGCGTCATCTTCTCAACTAGGCCTTGTACTTGTTACAGCTGCATCCGAAGCAGAAGCCCGTACCATCGCCGAACATTTGATTGACGCGCAGCTAGCCGCCTGCGTTACTCTTAATCCGGTTCAGTCTATCTATCGCTGGCAGGGAAAAACTCACCACGATTCTGAGTACCAACTCATCATCAAAACTGATCTATTACTGTTTGAACAAATTGCCGCACAAGTCACCCTACACCACAGCTATGACTTACCTGAAATCATAGCTGTACCCATGGTTGAGAGTACGGCAGGATATGGCCAATGGATAAGGGAACAGATTGGGTGAATGTGAGTGGTGAACATCTCACCACCACTCACGCTATTAAAATAACTTCGCCGTATGCTCTGCAATGTCATACTCATAGCGAGCTTTCATATTAGTCACCCCATAGAGATTAAAGGAAATTGTCGGTTCATCACCAATGGGTTCTACCTGATGAATGACACCGGGAGTAAAGCCAATAATATCCCCCGGAGCGAGGAGTTGCTCGCCAACAGATTCTAGTTTGTGAGGGTGCTCTGATGTCGGTGATCGTCGCCAGAAATGATTTTTTTCTTCGCCACCAATTAGAGCAACAATGCCCCAAGTCGCATGGTTATGAATTGTCGATACCTGACCAGGAGCCCAAGCTACCATCTGCACAGTCAGAGGAAATTCATACTCTCGGTATAAAAATTTGACCGACCATCCAGTTTTAGGTGACGGTGGATCATATTCCATCTGTAGCCAGTATGAACTCGTTAAGAGTTGACGCACAAGGGGCGTGATTTTTTGAATACGAATACTATCGTCATTCTCATCAGCCAAAATATCTTCTAAATCGGTTAAAAACCGATACATTCGATAGACACGTTCAGAGGGCTGCACGTCGGCAGTCCCAAACGTCATTCGCTGACCATCGTCGTTAATTAGCCAGTTTTGATTACTCATGGGCAGGTGCGAAAAAACAGGATCTAAGGTGTCTACTACGTCAAAGGCTTCATCTTAGATTTTCAAACATACAAAGATATGGCCATAGGCTGATACGTAGACCATTGCCCCACTGTAACAGTGTTATACGAAAGAAAAGTTTCATCTTGCAACAGCGGTGTATCCACAACGGGCATCTAGACATTAGACTTAAAGTCTTTCCCCATGACTCCAAACTGAGGACATAAGACGAGCGGATTTATTTCATCCGGCCTGGAAAAAGTTGTAGCTTGTAAAATTTGGCACAGCTGTGATGGTCGAATCAGGCGTCTTTTGTTCCATTCCTTAAATCTCAGACTGGCTTACTGATCAGTGCAAATGTGACCAGCTTTAGGGAATCTTTCAAAGAAAAATTGAATCGTTTAACACCCTCAAACGCTTTTGGTACATATGCTTAACTTCCGTTCAAAACGATGCCTCCGTCCACATTTGGTCTGGATATTGCTTGTAGTTTCTTTGGTCACTGCATGCGGTCAAGCCAACTCGCAGGTAGATTTGGACGATGAAATCAATGAGAATAGCCAAGACAGCCGTTGTGCTGATGGGTCTGTATACATTGAACGAGGCCGCTACATTGCTGGTAGCAACAAAGAAGAACGGGATTATGCATATCGTCTTTCAGCTGAGTCCTTAGCGAATACTCCCGAAGAAATCGCTGATGTGGAGACTCGTTTGCGGCAGCAGCGATGGTTTGATTTTGAACCAGATCAAAAGACCCGTCGGATGGGGGCCTTCTGTATCAATCGTGACCTGGTTACCAACGAAGAGTACCAAGAGTTTGTCCTAGCGACCGGTTATCACGAGCCCGGTATTACTGCTGAAAACTACCAGGAGCAGAATATGCTGGTGCACTCCTATCAAGAACTACGTCCCTACTTTTGGAGAAGCTACCAATTTCCTGCGGGCAAGGCCAATCATCCAGTGGTATTGGTATCCCAAAAAGATGCTTTAGCCTATGCAGCCTGGAAAAGCCAGGAAGATGGGATTGCATACCGTCTTCCCACAGCAGATGAATGGGAAAAAGCAGCTCGGGGTAATGACGGCCGCTATTTTGCCTGGGGTAACGATTGGCAAGACAAGGCCACTAATTGGCAGAAAAATGGCCCTGAGGGCACTAGCCGCACTGGCGCGTATCCCTTGAGTAAGAGCGTCTATGGTGTAGAGGATATGGCTGGCAACGTATTTGAATTTACCTCCACGGTCTATACCCAGGACAGCCAGGAACGGGCAATCATGAAAGGTTGTGCCTGGGATGATCTACCAGGCTTCTGTCGGACCGCCTATCGCCATGGTCGACCTACCACATATCGCCACATTTTGTTTGGGTTTCGTTTGGTATCGGATCCACGCTAGGAGGCTTTCCATGGAAAGCCCCTACAAACGCCCTCTACCAAGATGGGAAATGGATCAAAAACCAGGTCCATTCCCTAGACCTTCAGCTAATTAGAATATATTTCTCAGGCAAAATTAAGGTTTAACCCGCATAATGGTTTCCGGATTAATTTGTCGATTTGGTTTCGACTGCATTATTATCTGTTCAATGCTTTAAGAGGAACCCTCTAATGAAAGTTAACTACCTAGCGGCTGTAGCAGCAGCTTCTGTGTTGAGTGTTGGTGTTTTAACTGGTTGCGGTGGTGGTGCTAATCCCTGTGCAGCTGACCCCTGTGCAGCTCCTGCTGGAGAAGTTGCCCCCGATCCTTGTGCGGCTAACCCCTGTGCGGCTGACCCCTGTGCAGCTGACCCTTGTGCAGCTGATCCTTGTGCGGCTGACCCTTGTGCGGCTGACCCCTGCGCAGGTAGCTAACGCCCTCGGCGTCTAACCGACAAAGACAACAACTGGATATTTCATATGTTTAGCTCTCTGACAATGATGTTAGGGAGCTTTTGTTTTGCGCTATGTCAGGGCGGGCTATGTCAGGGCGGGCTATGCCCACCAGACAATGGGTAATGAGCTATGGCACTAAAATGGCATTCATCAGACCGATGGACGACTCCTGGCACTTAAGCTGGAATCCATAGCTATGACTTATCGATTTGGGAGCTTGCTATATGAAGGTTGCATTTATTGGCCTTGGAACTATGGGTATCCCCATGGCGATGAACTTACTCGCTGCTGGCCATCAGCTAACGGTCCATAATCGCAGTCGCGATCGCGAACTCCCCTTAGCCGAAGCCGGAGCCCAGCGAGCCGATACCCCAGCAGCAGCGGCAGCAGCGGCAGAAATCGTCATCATCTGCGTCAGCGACACCCCTGATGTAGAAGCCGTGGTCCTCGGCCCAGAGGGCATCATCTCCGGAGCACAGCCAGGCACCCTGGTCATAGACATGTCCACCATTAGCCCCACGGCCACCCGTGCCATCGCCACCCAACTAGCAGCCCAACAAATCACCATGCTTGACGCCCCTGTCTCCGGCGGCTCAGAAGGTGCTAAAAACGGCACCCTCTCCATCATGGTCGGAGGAGACGCCGAACAGTTTACCAAGGCCATGCCCGTCCTCCAGGCCATGGGTAAAACCATCACCCACGTAGGCCCCATTGGCGCTGGACAAACCACCAAAGCCATTAACCAAATTGTAGTTGCTGGGACATTTTGGGCCGTCGCTGAAGGTTTAGCCCTCGGCCTTAAAGCAGAGCTAGATATGGAAAAAGTCGTCCAAGCCGTCGGCGGTGGCGCAGCTGGGTCCTGGGCCTTCACCAACCGTTCCGGCAATATGCTCGACAATACCTATCCCCTCGGTTTTCGCATGCGTCTCCATCGCAAGGATCTCCTGATCGCCCTTCAGACCGCCAGGGAGTTAGGGCTCCCCCTACCCATGGCCGCCTACGTCGAGCAAATTGAAAGTGGCCTGATTTCTCAAGGGTTTGGGGATGAAGATATGTCGGCAATTGCCCGAAGTTTGAGGGAGATGGGAGGGATTTGAGGGAAAGGTGGCAGTGCCCACCCTACGGCACTCCAATTGTGGTGATGTAAAGCACCGCCTCATCCTCTGGAATCCCCAGGACATCATTCACCTGGTCATCAAAGAAGCCTGCAATCCCACTAACTCCCAATGCCAGCCGAGTAGCAGCCAGATTAAGCCGCTGCCCCAGATGTCCCGCATCCATATGGAGATAGCGATAAGCGCGATCGCAATGTCGCTCAATCGCCTTTTCTAAATTTGCCGTATGAATAATCGCCACACTGGCATCTCGCCCTAAATTTTGCCCCAGGCACAGATGATGTAGCTCCCGACGAAAATGCTTAAACCTAACTTGACGTAGTGTATTCGCCACCGGGTCATAGTAGTAGCACCCCGTATCCAGGTTATTCACCCCCAGCACCACAATAAACGTCTGAATTAAACTCAGATCAAAATAGTCAGGCTGAGCATCAAACCCTTGCTCGCTATAGTTTTCAGGATGATAGGTAAAATCCAGCAACTGTCGTAGCGAGTCCAGAGAAATCGACGCGCCCCGATATCGACGGGTGGAACGTCGGTGCAGCATCGCCTTGGTCAAAAACTCCAGGCCATCTCCCCAAACAATGGAAGCCACCGTTGTACTGGCATTATTTCCAAAGGGAAATCCATACTGGGAGCTGGGATACTGGGTTGGCTGAGCCAGTTGGGCCTGTTCCAGGCTTTTATCAGGCTGAGGCGTAATCCTGCTCACCTGGTGGAGTGCCCCCAGCAACTGCTCATCCTCAGGAACCGTCTCCGCCGACATCATCTGCTCATCAGACAGCTGACCATCGCTGGGGAGCACCGTACAACCACGGGACAAATTTTGCTCAACTTTGAGTAAATCTGCCAGCGCCAGCACTGCGATCGCACCCTCCTCTGCCGGGTTTAGATAGAGCAAATCATTAATCGCATCATCCACAAATCCCCCGATCAGATGGGGCCGATAATCGCACAACGAGGCCGCCAGTTCGATATTGCCCAGCAGATGCCCCGTATCCAGACATACCCGCCGATAAGCCCGAGCCTGATAGCGCCAGGCCGACCGCTGAAACACCACACTCGTAACCACTGCCAGGTGGGTATGCTCCAGGGCTGGATGCCAAAAACACGCCTCCTGCAATCGCTGCCAGGGATGATCATCCCAAAACCTCACCAGACTATGGGTTTTCACCTGATAGTTATACAAACCAGCGGGCAGCTGAGACGTCCCCCGTGAGATTAGATAAATTTCAGCCGGGTAGAGCGCCCCCGCCGATGGAGCCGAACGCAAATAGACCACATCCCCGGTAGAACTCGTAAACTTGGCTGTCAGACCATAGCTATGAAATAAAAATTGGGATAGCCGCTGCCACCATTGATCAGTTTCCCGAGCCCCGACCCCCAGATACCCCTGCAGCTCAAATCGACTACCGAGGGGATAGGTTTTATACACCTCCGGCTGCTCCGCCCAGTTCAAGGTCCCCGTAGGCAGCGCATCAGGGAAATATTTGGTGCGTTGATGGTAAAGCTGAGCGAGAGAAGGCGATGCCTCAGTCATGATTGCGGATTGAAGCTGTGAATGGGAGCAGTCGAACGAACCAACAGACAAGGACCAGGATGCCCCTGAAAACCTTAAGTGACGCTTAAGAAAGGCCTTTTTTTACGACATGTATCGTAATTTACATTTTGTAACATAACGTTCTCAAGTGCCAGGACTTCCTGGGACTACTTCCCGAGATTAGTACTATCTGGCCACGTTGAGGTCAGCCCCACCCACCGTTGGTATCTGATTAATTTTGACGTAGAAGTGTATGACAGTTGATGAATTCTTGGCAGCCTATCAAGCTGGGAAACGTAACTTTCAAGGCATTGTATTAGAGCGAGCCGATCTATTTGATTGCGATATCCGGAGTTGTGACCTTAGCCGTGCTCAGTTACAAGGAGCCTACCTACCCTATGCCAAGCTGAGTAGAGCGCGTCTAACTCAGGCCAATTTAAAGGGTGCGAATATCGGTAATGCATTTCTTCAGGCTGCTGACTTATCAGCAGCCGATTTGCAAGGAGCACTGCTATCCTTTGTAAATCTGCGGGGAGCTATCCTGCATAAGGCAAATCTCTATCAGGTCAACCTCCATGGAGCCGACCTCAGCGGTGCTGACCTCACCGGAGCCGATCTACGTCTAGCTGATCTGAGCAGAACAAAATTGTCCAATACCCTGTTCACTCAGGCTGATCTACGGGGAGTCAATCTATTTCGAGCCCAGAATGTAAATTTAATCGGAGCTATTTGCGATCGCACCACCATCGGCCCCGAGGGCTATCCCCTAGAAAATTTCGAAACGCTGTAGAGACCTTCCATGGAAGGTCTCTACAGCGTTATATCACCAACCGAACCCTCAAGTCAGGGAATCTCTCCACCAAAGACTAAAGCAAGCCGCTCCCCCTCAGGTATGCTATGAGCAGCCTAAATCACCCACCTGCCATTCCCCTGTCCCTATGACTGTGAGCGCACCATCAAAATCCGCTAACTGGCCCAAACTGGCCCTCCTGCTGATAGTGATGTGTAGCCCCATCCAGCCAGGTTTAGCCCAAACCGCCCTTAATCCGCCAGTAGACGAAGCCACCACCTCCACGGTTGTAGGCCAAAGTCCTGTGAGCCAACAACCTGAGAACAGTAGCGACCTGAGTGTCATTCTGCTGATTGGTCTGATTGGCACCCTTGTTTTGCTCCTGGGCATGGGCATGGCTATGCTCTGGGTGATGCGTCGAGCTGTAGAAACTGAGGTGACCAAGAACGTTACCAAGAATGTCCTAAGCCAGCTCAACGAAATCGAAAACCTGGAGGGCAAAATCCAGGCCGCCACCCGTAGGATTGATGGCATTCTAGCCGAAGCAGATGATCGAGCAGATGAACTCGTTGAACGATCCAGTAGTTTTCAACAGGACCTGACGACCCAGCGCCATAGTCTCACCAAGCTACTGGCCGATATCACCGATTTAAAAGCCAAAACCGCTAAAGATTGGCAAACTGAACTGGATAATGCCCTGCAGTCCCTAGGCACTAATCAAACGGCCTTTCTCCAGGAACTGGACAACCTCAAGCAAACGGCTATCCAACAGCTACAAACCCTTCAGGCAGATACCCGTCGTCAGCAGCAGTCCGTATTTCAAGGATTAGACGGCGCTCAGTCCACCCTCGACAATCACTTATCGGGACTCAAGGCCACCGCTGACCATCGTCAGGGTATTTTTCTCGATGAGCTTGAACGCAAGGAATCTATCTTCTCCGATGAAATTGGCACGCTCCAGACTGACACCCTTGAGCAGCGCGATCGCTGGTTAGAAAACCTGGCCTCCCTAGAAAAAGATATCGGCCCCCAGCTCGAAGATCTGCGCAAGTCAATGAAAAACCAGCTGGAACAGCAGCGGGACAGCATTATCAACGAAATGCAGCAGGAGCGTGGAGAATTTGCCCAGCAGATGAATGATATGCAGGTCAATGCCCTGGGTCATAAAGAACTCGCCCTGCAAACCATTGAACGCTCAGTGAGCGACCTGCAAGAGCAGTTTCAGCAACTGCGCAACGATACCGAAGGTCGCAAAGCCGACCTGATGCAGCAGCTGCGCCAGTCCACCGATGACTTTTTGACCCAGTTTGCCACCCTCAGGGTAGATGTGGAAGGTCGCAAGGGAGTGTTGCTGGGGGATATGGACCAGGTTGCCGCTGACTTTAAAAACCAGCTGGATCGGTTACAGGGAGATCTCAGTACCGAGCGCGATGAGTCATTTCGTGCCCTCCAGCAGACTGCCAATAGCTTTTCCAATCAGCTCAATCAACTCCAAAGTGAAACCGGCGACCAACAGGGACGCACAATTCAAACCCTTGAAGCTGCCGCCAGCGCCTTTACCCGCCAGCTAGCTGAATTACAGTCAGATATCACCCAGCAACAGCAGCAGTCCTTTCAAAGTTTGCGTCAGCTAGAGGGCGAATTTACCCAGCAGTTAGGCGAAGTAAGGGATGTGGTCTTTGGTCGTCGCGACTTGGTGATCGACAAGCTCGATAAATTTGACGCCAACCTGGGCGATCAGATTAGCGAATTAGCCAATGCCGCCCGTGGCCGTCAGCAAGAAGCCCAGCAGCGTTTGGTAGTCATTGCCGAGCGCTTTGCCACTGCCCTGGATGACCTCAAAACCAAGTTTGAAGGCGATCAGTCCGCCAGCGCCGCTGACCTGGAGCAGCTCAAACAGAGCTTTGCCCAGCAGCTAGAGGGATTACAAACCGAGGCCAAGGTACAAAAAGACCAGATCATGCGTCAGCTCGGCGAAGTCACCCCCGAGTATGTGGCCGACTCCTTTGTAGATACAGCCCAGACCCAGCTACAGAACCTGACCGAACGCCTATCGCGGCTACAGTCCAACCGACCTGAGTTATTTGAAACCATCGACGAACTGGTAGCTGAAGCCGAGGGACATATCAATGCAGGTAAATTGGAAGAAGCGGTGGCCACCTATGACCGCGCCTTAGCCATTCAGCCCAGTAATGCTGACCTCTGGTTAGCTCGCAGTAAGCCCCTGGGTCAGCTCAAGCGACGCGATGAGGCCCTGGCAGCCCTACAAAAGGTGATTGACCTGCAGCCCCAGCGGATAGAAGCCTGGTATCAGCGGGGGCTGGTATTACGGGAGCTCCGCCGCTATGAAGATGCCCTGGGTACCTTTGAGCGGGTGATCGACCTGGATGACACGGACCCCAGGGCATGGCTCAATAAGGGCATGGTCCTCAGCCGTCTCAAGCAGCGGGAAAAGGCCATTACCTCCTTTGATAAAGCGATTGAACTCAACCCCAGCTACCACGAAGCCTGGGTCAATCGCGGTGTCGCCTACGGTATCTTGCAACAGGCCGAAGAAGCATTTAAGTCCTTTGATCGGGCGGTCAAGATTCAAGAAAATGATGGTGTCGCCTGGTTAAACCGTGGTTTAGCGCTCCTAGATCTAGAACGATTTGAAGAGGCGGTACCGTCCTTTGAGCAAGCGACTCGGTTTAAGCCAGATTTAGTCAAAGCTTGGGACAATCGCGGACTGGCCCTGGTGAAATTGGGCCGGGACCGGGATGCGATGAAAAGTTTTGAAAAGGCTCTGGAGTTAAACCCAGGCTATGCAAAGACATACTACAATCGCGCCGTTTGTTATGCCCTCCAACGGGAGACTGACAAGTCCCTAGAGAATTTGCAAAAGGCCGTACAGATCGATCCACGCTACAAGGAAGAAGCCCAGGCAGACGAGAGTTTTGAAGACATTTGGCAGGACAACTGGTTTAAGGAACTGGTGGGGTAAGAGCCACTGGCTTCGGCTGCGCTCAACCAGCCAATTATACGCAATCCTGACTGATAGCACCCGATACCGAAGGGCACCCACAAGGGGATGCCCCTACAGAATTGTCCATTTTGAATCGGGCTTAAGGAATTCGGATTTGGGATTATACGAAATCCTGGCTGATAGCGCCCGGTGTCGCAGGGCATCCACAAGGGAGTGCCCCTACAAGATTGTCCATTTTGAATCGGGCTTAAGAAATTCGGATTTGGGATTATTTGTGTTTATCTAGCTGTCTTGTTCTTTAGACAGCTATAAAAGGAACTGGGTAATTTGCTTTAGAGTCTTATTGTTCTAGCGATCGCACCCCCACCCATGGCAAACCGCTTAAATATTCGAGATAGCAACACTCTGGGCGATGATGGTCCCATCTTTGTACTGGATTTCTTAACTGAGCAAATTACAGTGCGGGAGTTAATTCGCAGTCGAGTTTACCAAGAAGTAAAAGACTTTAATACCCAGCAACCAGAGTTCTTTAGAGGACTGGTACAGCCCACGGAGACAGAACAGATCAATATGCTAAATACAACGATTCTGGCGCATTACAAAGGGCTCGACAAATTCTGACCGCCATCCTGCTGATTCTGAATCGTAAATTAACCCTTCACGGCAGAGAATGTGATGGATTTTTTGGCTGCAGGCCAAAAGCAAGGTCTCCATGGTAGCCATTGGTATACACCGATGAAAAAGCTGGTGCAGGACTATCTCAACGACAATGATCTGACACCTGAACTGCACGCTGCTGTTGAGTCAACCTGCGATAATTTGGCTCAGGGCTATGAAAGCGATCGCAAAACCGCTAACCAGCTACGCATGTTAATCTCTGCCGAAACAAAGACCCTGAAATTCCAGGCATCGGTCCCCGGTGTGTGAAATTGGGCAATGCCTGTGTATGGGCCTTGGGACAAATACCAACGGCTGACGCCATTGGTCAGCTGGCCTTGCTCAAGGTAAACGTAAAATTTGGGACAGCTCAAAAGGGAATTGAAAAAGCACTGACGGCAGCGGCAGAGCGAGAGGGATTGCCCCGCGAAGAAATCGAAGAGTTGGCGGTACCCACCTATGGGTTGAGAGAGGTGGGCGTACGGCGGCAGTCGTTGGGAGAATTTACGACTGAGCTATTGGTAACGGGGACCAATAGTACCCTGTTGCGGTGGATTAAGGCCGATGGCAAGGTACAAAAGTCAGTGCCTAAGGCGGTAAAAGATAACTATGGAGATGAGCTGAAGGAACTGAAGCAGGCAGCAAAAGATAGTCAGAAGATGTTGCCTGCCCAAAGAGACCGAATTGAAGCGTTTTATCTGCAGCAAAAGACATGGGATTTTGCCACCTGGCAGGAACGTTATGTCAATCATCCATTGGTAGGTACTTTAGCGAGACGAATTCTCTGGCAGTTTGAGGATGAGGGGAAACATGCCGTTGGTATTTGGTTTGAAGGGGAAGATGGTCCCCCCGGCCCCCCAAGTTTGGGGGGAGAATCGGCTCAAAGTCCTCCAGATTTTGGGGATTTAGGGGGCCAACAAGGGCATCCCCATAAGACAAATCTAGTCGATCTAGCAGGGAAACCCATCGACTGGCTAACAGACAAAACTCATGTTAGTCTCTGGCATCCGATTACAGCAAAAACAGAGACCATTCAAGCCTGGCGTGAGTGGCTCGTCACCCATCAAGTCCAGCAGCCCTTTAAGCAAGCTCACCGGGAGATTTATCTACTCACCGCCGCTGAGGAAACCACTCGTGTCTATTCCAATCGGTTTGCAGCCCACATTCTCAAGCAGCATCAGTTTAATGCGCTGTGTGGTCAGCGGGGCTGGAAGAATCAACTCAGGCTAATGGTGGATGATAGCTATACTCCGGCTCGGCTGCTGTTGCCGAAATGGGATATGCGGGCGGAGTTTTGGATTGAGGGGATTGGTGATGATTATGGCACCGATACCACTGAGGCAGGGAGCTATCTTTATTTGGCGACAGACCAGGTAAGGTTTTACCCCAGCGTGGGCAATGACCCAAACTGGATGGATGGGGGCACTGAGGGACGACGACAGCATTATGACTACTGGCAGAGTTATTCGTTTGGAGAGCTGTCAATGACGGCACAGACGCGGCGACAGGTGTTGGAGAAGTTGGTGCCAAAGTTGAAGAAGATCGCAGATCGCTGTTCGTTTCAGGAACGATTTTTGGTAGTGAGGGGAGATATTCGCACCTATAAGATTCACTTGGGCAGTGGGAATATTTTGATGGAGCCGAACGATCAGTATTTGTGTATTGTGCGATCAAGGAAGGGGTTGGCGGATAAGGTGTTTTTGCCATTTGAGGGGGATAAGACCCTGGCATTGATTTTGAGTAAGGCGTTTTTGCTAGCGGCAGATACGAAAATTACAGACGAGACGATTTTGAGTCAGATTAACCCGTAGGTTGGGTTCGACTCCGCTCTCCCAAAGCTTTTTGCGATTTTACTGTCTCTCGAAACCCAACAATCGATACCCCATGCTGCATCTCCCGAAACTCAACAATCAATACCCATAATCATTGGTACATACACAATGTGAATCATGGATTGGATTTTTGCATAATGGATGGCTGTTGAAGAGGAGTTATATATCTGAAGAATTAATTGGGGAACACCTCCTATGCGAAAAAATGCATTCAGTTTACTGGTTGTTGGCACGGTCTATGGTTGCTTAAATCTAGCCACATCCCACCAGGTTCAGGCTGTTCCATTAGCCTTATCTCCCCAAACAGGACACCCCAGCAACGGCTTGCTCACGGCTGACACTGCCGGTAACTCGATAGCTGCCAGCCTGTCTGATATCGAGGCGTTGCAGTGGGCGTTGGACATTCTCAACACAGTTGACGGGTCCTTGATGAAATCGTTAATGGCAGTTGATATTGCCATTGCGTTAGACAGGCTAGACGAGCGAGAGCGGGCTTTAGCCCTGTTGGAGAAAACGCGGGAGAGTACAACTATCATTGAGCAACCTGAGGATAGGGCTACCGTACTTAACGCTGTTGCCAATGCCTATGGTCAACTACAGGAAACCGAAATAGCCTTAGTTGTTTTAGACCAAACCCTGGACATCATCGATACCATCGACATCATCACTAATCGTGATCAGGGAAGTAAAACTAGCAGCCTAACCCATGCAGCGAAGACCTACATCCAGTTAGGTGAGACTGAGTCAGCCCTCAACCTGTTAAATCAGTCCCTAGAGACTGTTGATGCTATAGACCCTCCCAGGACCGCATTTTTCAGGTTGCTAGATATTGGTCGTACCTATGGTCAGCTGGACCAGACAGACCAGGCCCTGGTTGTCTTAGGACAGGCTCTAACCCGCGCTGATCAGATTGAGCGGACTCAAGACCAATGCAGGGCATTGGCCGATGTCGCCATTGCCTACGACCAACTGGACCAGGGAGAACGGGCTCAAACAATTTTAGAAGAGGCGTTGATCATGGTTGAGGCCTTTTCTCCACCAGCCGGTGACTTTCGTGATTTTAGAGGTGACCATGCCTACGATGTCTATAATTTTGATGCTTATGCCTTGCATGTCATTGTTCAGGCGGCTAGTCAGTTGCAAGATCGGCCCAAGGGCCTAGCTGTTTTAGAAAAATCGCAGGCGGTTGCGAACTCCATGGACGATGCAGGCTCCATATTTAGAGCCTGGCATAGTATTGCTGTGGGGTATGAGCAACTTGGTGAAACAGGGCAGGCCCTGGCTGCCCTTGCTAAGGCCCTGTCAGTGGTAGGGACTGTTGATCATGATGTTTTGACTCAGGCAGATGGGTTGAGTGACATTGCCCTTGTCTATGAGCGGTTAGGTAAACGAGAACAGGCCCTGACACTATTCGACAGAGCCTCACAGGTGGCAGGCAAGATTGACTTTCTGGAGGGAAAGGTTGATGTGTTGAGTGATATTGCTCGTGGGTATAAACAGCTGGGGCAGCCGGAGAAAAGTATGGCTGTTTTGGAGCGGGCCGAAGAGGATATCGCTGTCATGGCGGTGAGGGATTCTTCGGCAGAGTTTAATGGGTGGAAGACGATTGTGGCTGCCTATATTCAGCTTGGGTATGAGGAACAGGCTCAAAGGATTTTGGAAACTCTGCTAGCTGATCTGGATACCGTTGAAAAGGATTGGGTGAAAGTTTTTGTGTTGAATAATGTTGCTAGCTCGGCGGGTGAGTTGCAGGATAGGGAAAAGGCTTTAGGGATTTTGGCAGATGTATATGTGGGCTATGGGTCGCTTGGGGAGGAGAATAGGAACTCTCTGACGATGCTGTTTATGGTGAATGCGCTGATGGAGTTGGTAGATTCGGCTAGGGTGCCGGTGTTGGTTGATTAGCTGGACGGTAGGTAAAGGGAGCAATTGGTCAATGTTATAAGGTATTTGAAAAGATTTACCCACCTTACGAGGGGGAGCTGTGTGATGTTAATGTCTCTCAAAACCAGTAATCAATACCCTTTTGGGGTTATGACAATCCATTCTGTGGGCTCAATGAGTTAACATTGAGATGTTGCAGGTAGCTCACAAATGACTCCTTCTGTTTACCGTAAGGCGATTGATCAGATTAAGTCAGTGGCTAATGATTTAGCTCTCCAGCATGATCATTAGGTAAATAATATTATGGTTGCTGCTGTCTCAAATCCTCTGACTCTAAAACAGTTTTTGGCCCTGCCAGAAATTGAGGCATCGCCTGCTTGGGAATTTATCTGCGGAGAAGTTAGTCAAAAGCCGATGCCTGGAGGTAAGCACAGTCGTTTACAGTCTCGATTAGGCGGTGCTATCAATGCTACGAATGCTGCTTATGAAGCGTTGCCGGAGCTGCGCTGTACTTTTGGTGGGCAGTCTATTGTGCCGGATTTAGTGGTTTTATCCGCCAAGGATATTCCGGTGGATGACAATGGTGATATCAGCAGCACGGGCATTGAGTTTGCGCCTCCTTGGATGATTGAGATTTTGTCACCGGAACAGAGTCAGATGAAGGTGACTCGTAAGATTTTGCATAGCCTGCGGCATGGGGGGCAATTGGGCTGGCTGATTGATCCCTATGAGCGGGTGGTGTTGGTTTATTATCCGGATTGTTTGCCGGATGAGTTGACAGGGAGTGGGATGTTGCCCTGTTTGTCGGGGGTGAGCTTGGCATTAGAGGTGGATCAGTTGTTTGGGTGGTTAAAGGTGGCTAGGGGGTGATAATCATCGCCATTTGCCAATTCATCCCCTCTCGGGAGCAATAGCACCTCTCTATTGAGAAGTGGGCAGTCCTATTAGGGAAAGGATGGAGACAAAGAAGCAAGATGTTCTTGTTTGCGTCGTAACTGCTCGTTGTAGTGATGGATGAAATACCAAATAGCGGCAATATGATTTTCGAGCTTTTTCGAAAACGATAATGTTTTGCGGACCAGTCGAGATACCCGCTGCCGGAGCGTGTTGTTAAATCGCTCAATATAACTAGTACAGCCACTATCCTTGTCCACAGGACGATGACGTTTGCTGGGTAGGGCAACGGGATAGGAACTTAACCGGTCGGTGTAAATCACGGCACATTGTCGATAGACAGGGGGTAAAGACAGCCATAAAGCCTCACCTGACTCGCCACTGCGGTCACCAATATAGGCACCGACAAGTAGCGCCCCGTACTACATGCTCACAGGTCAGAATGTATCCCGGCGCAATAAAGAAGCCTGTGCCCACTTGTCCATTTTCAGACACCGATAGCTTGACCGTACACTATTGCAATAGCTCGTCAATGCGGATTTTGGTCACAACATATCTCTATTAGGCCACACATATCCCAGGGTAGGCACAAGGCCAGACCCTACTCCGCATATCCCACAAGACCAGCCCCTACGGTTTCTCCCATTCCAACGTAATCTCCAAACTCGTCGTCGCCGATCCCTTCGCCAACGCTGCAATCAACTGCCCCTCCTGCACCTCTACCTCTACGCCAAATGTGACACTCGCCTTCGACGGTTTGGCCGCATTGATGGGTTTTGCGATCGCTTTCACAATCCCCTCAATCGACGACGTTACCGCCCCAAACGTCTGCCTTGGCCCCAGCCCGCGACCACCAGCAACATCCCGCCGTGCAGGACCATTCGCCTCAACTTTCACATACATCACCGAGCCATCTTCAAGCTCAACCGGCACCGTCTGAGTAGGAAGGTTCATAAACCACGTAAGAATCAACTTTCCTCGTTATAGCTTTCCTATCGTTGTCTGCCCAACCCATTAGCAATATTTCAGTCCTCGCCCATATGACTTAATCCAGCACAACAGCCAAAACTTATGACTTCTCCCACCAACATTTATGACTAAAGCAGCTGTAGTATCTAGAACTCATTGGTTAACCTAGAACCCATAAACTGCATCAGGCTGGAGCATGCTACTGCGATCAAAACTTGAACGACTGATCACCCTCTTGGGAATTACCGGATTTATTGTTGCCATACTTTTCAGCCAGCGAGTATTTCCTAGTGCGGCCATTGATCTAAACGTCCCTCGCCAAACGATCTATCAAACCGCTCAAACCTACCTCAAAACACAGAACCAGAACGATTTTAGCCAATACCAATCTATTCAGCGTTTTAGTGAAGATTGGATGGCATCGATTTATTTACAACAAACCCTGGGCATTGCAGACACCAATCGCCTCATCAAAGATGAAAAACTTCCCATCTACTATTGGGGTCTTCGCTGGTTTCAACCCTCTCAGCAAGAAGAATTCTATGTCTCAGTTTCCACAACCGGAGACGTTATCGGCTATCACCACACAGTACCCGAAACTGCACCAGGGGCTCAGCTCACCATAGAATCGGCCCAAACCATTGCTGAAACCTACCTCAGAAATGAACAGGGATGGAATCTGACTGACTGGGACTCTTTAGATAATTCAACGGCCCAACGACCAAATCGTACCGATCACACCTTTCAATGGAAACGCAAAGATTGGTCCCTTGATGGATCCGAACTTCGCATGTCTGTAACCGTTCAAGGAGATGAAATCGGCTCCTATGGCTATTGGCTCAAGATCCCGGAAGCCTTTGCCCGAGAATACAGAGAAACGAGAAATCTAGCCCGTTTCTTTTACGTCAACACCTCCAGCATTTTGCGTAATGGCTCCCTATGTGTTGCCTGTTTGTTTTATCTGATCGCCATAGCCCGTGGACAAATCAACTGGCGTTCAGGTTTAATCCCGGCCTTTATTGTCTTGGCGGTCAGTCTACTCTCCCAGTGGAATACACTACCCCTTGCCAAAAACTATTACAGTACAACCGAAAATTACTATCTGTTCTGGATTCAAGCAGGATTTGACAGTCTTTTTAATGCCGTTGTGCGTGCCATTCCTATTTATTTTCTATGGATAGGTGGTCAACAGCTTGCTAAGCGCGTGTGGCCCCAGCAAGATATGATTCTGCCGCGTCATCCTAATCGCATCGCGACATTTACCCAATCCTATTGGCGCGGACTCATGCTAGCGGGTATCCGCATGGCTTACATGGTGGTGTTTTACTTCATTGCGACCCACGTATTGCATGCCTGGTCGCCGATGAAGGTCGATTACAGTAACCTGTTTTCCACGCCTATACCATTTATGAGTTCATTAAGGGGCGGTATTTTACCTGCAATTGGCGAAGAACTAGAAGCTCGACTCATTGGTATTGGTATTCTCCTATTGCTCTTCCGTCATCGCTGGTTAGCCTTAATTATCCCCGGAGGTATTTGGGCATTTGCTCATTTAGGCTATGTGAGTGAGCCATTTTATTTACGTGGCATTGAGCTGTGGGTACCGGCTATTTTTTTATATGGCTTATTCTTTTTACGGTTTGGCCTATTGACAACAATGGTTGGACATTGCACATACAATAGTCTGCTAGGTGCAATGCTTTTGCTAAAAGCGCAGGACACTTATCTAGTTTTTTCAGGAATCTTAGTAATAGCCATACTGTTACTGCCCCTTGTGCCAGGACTGTGGCATCAGGGGCAACGGCCTAAGGAATGGCACGATGCTTTGCATAAAGAACGCTTACAACCAGTACCAGCGACAGCTGAAGACTATGAACAGATATGCTCTCTACCCCTAGGGAAAGTAACGTTACCAAAGCAATCAGACAATAACTGGTTTCCCTCTGACTATGAAATCATTTGTCTGAAATCGTCGGACTCTATAGAAGGTGTCAGCATTGCCAAACTTGAATCAAGCACTACAGCCGTAATTCAAACGGTCTATGTTAAACCCAAATATCGTCGTTGCTACTATGGCAGCCAGCTGATAGACGTTCTTGTCGCAAGACTCAAACAACGGGGGGTGATGCAGGTGAGTGCGATCGCAAAAACAGCCAGCCCCCAGGAAAAACGATTTTGGGCCAATCAGAATTGGAAAATCGTTCACAACGTTCTGCAAGCTAGGGGCTAGCATCTGGATAACGGGGTGGAACTTTGTTCCACCCCTACCTTACTTTTGCCTAACCGAAGCCGCCCGCTCCAACAGCCAAGACGCAGACCAAAATCTCACCGTCCCATCCGCACTGCTACTCATCAACATCTTCCCCTCATCCCCAAACTCCACACCCCACACCGCCATTTTATGGCCCTTGAGTGTCTGCACCAGCTGATGACTCTGCGTGTCCCACAGTTTCACCGTACGGTCATAGCTACCGCTCGCCACCGTACGACCATCAGGACTATAGGCCACCGAATAGACCGCCCGGTCATGGCCCTCAAACATGCATATGGGCGCAAATTTTCGTAAATCCCACAAAATCGCCGACCGATCCTGACTGCCGCTCACCAGCATCCGACCATCAGGACTAAACGCCAGATCCCATACCGTACGTTTATGACCGTGCAGGGTAATCTGCTTCATCCCACTATCGATATCCCACACATGCAGCATGCCGCGCCGGTCACCACTGACCAGCATTTTGCCATCAGGGCTGATGGCCACTGACGTAATGCCATGGGGATGCTCAAAACTCTGCAACAACTCCCCCGACCACACATCCCAAATCTTGGCAGTTTTATCAAAACTACCACTGATCAAAAGGCTGCCATCCTCACTCATGGCTAACGATTTCACATCATCCGTATGGCCGACCAAATCGTGAAACATTTGCCCTGTCATTAAATTCCAAATCCGAATATCGTTGTCCCAACCACCACTGGCAAAGAGTTTGCCACTCGGGCTCAACACCACATCCTCCACGGCATCGGAGTGCACCTGATGGGATTGCAGCAGCTCACCAGACACCGAGTCCCACACGCTGACCGTGCCATCAAAATGCCCCGTCGCAAAAATCTGACTCTCTGCATGCACCGCACTGGCATAGGTAACCGCATCGGTTAAGAATGTTTGCCTGGAGCCAAATCGACTATCAAACCCCAAAGATGCATGGTCATCGGCTGCACCCGCAGCGACATCGGCGGTCCGCATCCGAGTGGCCATGGGTGGGGCAGCCATGTCTACACCAATGGTGATACAGGCAGCAACCAAGCTAATTAAGCCAATGACTTCAACTTTTGAACCTTTCTTTTTACGAGACTTTTTAGCTTTGGATTTGTGAGCCAAACGTTGTTTTGATCGAGGCTTCTGAGTGACAGGATTTTTTAGAAAAGATAGTATGTTGAACGTTTTAGTTGATTTGGACGTGACGATCATGATTTAACTGTTGCACCACTAACAGACGTTAAGGAGACTCTTGTCTCGGGAAATAATACGAAATCCTGACGGATATCACCCGATATCGAAGGGCACCCACAAGGGGATGCCCCTACAGAATTGTCCATTTTGAATCGGGATTAAGGAATTCGGATTTGGGATCAGAGGCATGGAACTCTCTAACCGAAATTGTTGCTAAATGTTTGGCAACATCTAGACATTAAGAATTGAGATTGAGGTGTTTCTTAGTTGGGACTCGATTTGGCTAGGGCTTTTTGGAACTCAGCCCCCTTGCGCATCAAAAACAAAGATGTAATTGAGATAATCCCGATAGCGGCAATGGGGGTGACCAGGGTCCACTGTCCTGACATCTTATTTAGAATGTGCCAGGTCAATAGAAACATTGCAGCATAGGTCAATGTATGGAGACGTTTCCAATTACGTTTGAGCCGCTTTATACTCCAATCATTGGATGTGATTGTTAGTATCGTAAAAATTATCAGCGTTGCCAGTCCCTCAGAACTGGCTCTATAAGTATTAAAATCAAAAAAATCGAAGTTTCGCTTACGAATGACAAAGTAAGCATGGCCCATCGCCAGCACAAAGGCCAATATGCCAATAGCCCGTCGCTGTTTTAGCAACCAACGAACGACGTCATGGGCCTTAAATGAAGGAAATACAATACGGATAATGGTCGGCACTAGGGTGGCAATGTAAGCAACTAGTGCCAGTAGCCCCAAATGATTCCCAAGGGGCACAGATTCAAGGTAGAGACGCATTTCAGGTAGAACACTCACTGGTGTCAATTTATCAATCGAAGATGCAAAAACGTTTAAGACGCACCCATTGTGTCCCCGTAAACGATAACCATTTGCCTTCAACTGTCAAGCACAATTTACAGTGAATCTACAGATGTTCTCGTTTACGAATACATGGTAAAACAGACTAATTTCTTTGATCATACAGATCCGGATACTTTATGAAAAGTTCCTAAGTTTTCCCTGAGACTCTAAAGATTCTATGGCTATGTGGCTAAGTTCTTGACGTTCAAAGGCTTGTGGTGATAACCCTACAATCAACAGATATACCTATGAATATTGATATTATTGGAGTTTAAAACCCATCATCCCCCTGTATCAGTATCGTGAAATACAGGGGGATGATGGATTTAGTGAGTTGATCGTTCGTCTATAGCCTGGGCCTCGCTAAACCTATGATGAAAGGGCCTGTTGATAGGTGGATTCTTTAGGCAGTAAACTGAGGGGTAAAGACGCGAGGGCCTCGCTTGCTGATTTGAAGCGAACATGGTGATTGGGACTAACCATACGCTCAAATAGTTTGACTATCTTGGAATCTGCTTTTACCAAGTCTGTCAAATTACGCTGACCACTGGCAGTGACTAACCACTCGGGAGACTGTCCTGTCAGGGATTGTAGAACAATCATACCGATGGCATAGACATCGCTGCTGAGTTGAGGAGTCCCGGCGCGCTGTTCTGCTGGTTGATATTGGCCTTGTTTCAAAATGGCCTGACGGTAGGTCAACGAGTGCGATCGCAGGTTAACAAACATCCGCTTTAATAAACCGTAATCTACTAAAACAATACGGTTATCAGACTGGCGACGGATAAAACTATGGGGATGACATTCGCAATGCACCATCTTTCCTTGATGAAACGGGTGCACCGAACTTAATAAACTGTGGGTAAGCTTGAGGACATGCCCCATGGACTGGGCACTGCCTAACTCATTGGCCAAGGATGTCCCCAAAATATGGTCTTGTACCCAATAAAATGTCTCATCTTGTTCAAAATAATCAAGGCAGGTGGCGATATCGTCCTGCTTACTGATCACCCTTAAGAACTTCATTTCTGACGCTAGGGACTCACGCACTAGGGTCAACAGGGTCGGGTCGTCGACCGGTAAGTCAAAGGCATTGATAATCACCGATTGGGAGCCTGAACCCTTGACATCTTTGGCTAATAGACACTGGCCAAAGGAGTCTTTTCGCAGGACCTGACCAATCTCATAGCGGTCGTTCAAAAGCCCGTTAGATGCCTTATTAAGGGTGGGAATTTGGGCGGAGGGGACAGAGATAGTGCTCTCTGACATTGAAAATGAAGACGTGGCCGACAATAAAACATCTACGGGGTCAGGCTCTGCTGGAGTTGTAGGAGAAGATGCCAAACCTAATAATGTATTGACTTTGCCTAGTAACCGTTTGAGAACGAGGGGCTTAGTATCATAGTCATTGCATCCAACTTCCAGCGCCGTTTTCCAATTTCCTGATTTGGTATTGGTGGTCAGCGCAATGATAGGAATGTTGGCGGTTACAACAGATGCTTTGAGAATTTTGATGGCTTGCCATCCACCCATCACGGGTAAGTCCGTGTCCATGATCACCAGATCGGGCTGTTGATCAGTGGCGATGGTTACGCCTTGTTCGCCATCGGTTGCCAACAGAACCTCATATCCACAATGCCGCAGTCGCCGTTCCAGCATCTTGCGGTTTAACGCATTGTCTTCGACTAACAAAACCTTGGGCATAGCGAATAATGGATAGATTTAACACTCGGCGATGTCAATTAGGTGTCCCAAAAAACTTAAACTGCTGCACAAACCTGGAGTTCTTCTAGAAAGTCTTGTAGGTTCAAATCATTGCGATAGTAAATACTTTGAATGTCATTAGCAATTTGGATGCTGACATCTGCCTCAATCACGGAGTTTGCGATCGCAATAATCGGAATCTCCTCAAACTCAGTTGTCTGTCGTAGAACTTTGATGCACTGAACGGCATCCGGTTCCAAACTTAGATCGACCAATGCCAACACCGGTAGATCTACCTGGGCTAACGTCAACGCATCGGCATTATTGTCAACGCATTTAACAGTCCAGTTCTCTTGCCGCAGCATCTGAGTAATAATTTCCTCATTCTTTTCCTTGGCCTGTAATACCAAGATCCAAGGCTGTTCCTTCTCAATCGATACACTGCCCCCTTTCACCGTTTGAGGTAACCGCAAGGTAAACTGAGACCCTTTGTTAAGTTGACTTTCTACCATGATTTCTCCCCCCATCATGGCGATGAACTGTTTGGTAATGGTGAGGCCAAGACCTGTACCGCCAAACTGTCGAGTCGTAGAATTGTCGGCTTGAGCAAACGCATCAAACACCGTCTTTTGCTGCTCCGGCGTCATGCCAATCCCTGTATCTGTGATGATAAAGTCAACCCAAGGCTGGTCCATAAAGGTGGTTGATTTGACCGTCAGGGCAATCGTGCCATCTTGGGTAAACTTGTTGGCATTGCTTAACAGGTTCAACAAGCTTTGGTGGACCTTAGGCCGATCCGCCACAATCACATCCAGGTCTGTTTCATGGTGCACAATTAGCTTATTGCCATTTTTCTGAACCAGGGGTGTGAGGACATCAACCACCTGTTCTACTAAAAATGAAATGGAGAACTCTTCCACAAATAACTCCATCCGCCCCGACTCAATCTTGGAGAGATCGAGCACCGAGTTAATCAAGGTTAGCAGCTGTTTACCAGCGCCTTGGATGCGGTACAAATCAGTTTGAGCATCTTCCTTAGACAGATTCTCTGCATCTTCAGCCAGCATCTCGCTATAGCCGATAATGGCATTTAGCGGTGTGCGGAGCTCATGACTCATATTGGCCAAGAAATCGCTTTTGGCTTGGGTAGCGGCCTCAGCGCTCTCTTTGGCATGGCTCAAAGACTGTTCCCGCAGCACCACTTCATTGGCCATGTGCTCAAAGGCTCGGGCTAACTGACCAGGCTCATCACTACGGGTGGCCAGGCTACTCAAGGCGTTGGAATCATCATTGCTGGGCAGGGTGACCCGTTGACCCAAGCTAATATCACGGATGAGCTTATTCAGTTGACTCAAGGGCTGAATCACGGTTGTCTTTAGCAATCGGTTAATGACGCTAATAACCACGGCAAATACACCGCTAAAGATTGCAATCACTAGCAAAAGGTAACGATTCCCCTCTGTAAATACCTGGCTAGACGGGAGGTATATGGTCTGGGCCGCCACCGTTTCTCCTAGTTTCCAGCCAAAGCCATTTTTCTTGCCGTAGGTGCTGATCATGCTACGGGGCGCGGCTGAGGGACTCCCATGGCATTCGAGGCAGCTCTCTTTTTGAATCGTCAGAGGCCGACTAATGTATAGCAGCTTGGCACCATCCATCGTGCGGTAGCCTTTGAGCTCTTTGAGCTCAGAATTCTCTCGAAACTTATTGACAATCTGGGTTTCAAAATCGTCTGCTTGATCCCTCGGATTTGTCGGGTTTAGGGTAGCTTCCTTGTAGAGAAAGTCTTTGTAGGTATCTTCGGCACGAAATCCTTCAAACACCTCCCGTGCAGAATAGGCCGGTACGGTTTCAGGAATAAATTTTGAGGATTCAGCTAGCTCATCTGCTAACTGAGGCTTGACCTTGCCACTGGTATAGGTCCTGACAGCATTCATGGTCTGGATTAATATCTCAGCCTGCTGCACGATTTCTCCCTCAGCTTTCTGGCGCATAGCTGCTGAAAGAATTAACCCACTTGCAATAATGCCAACGAAGAAAATAATCGTTAGCATCTTGGTAAATTGCTTACCTAAGCTAGAAAGACGGCGTTTGGACCTCATAGTATATGACTCACCCCCAAAAAGTTAGGTCAAGAATAGCTACTCTATGGGTCGATTATGTGTTATGCGGTCCTGATTCAAGAAGGGTATCTTTACCGTAGAATCAACAATTTATAGATGTGTGGATATTCTCTAAACCATTCTGATTATGTCCTGGTTGTAGGAATTACTTAGGACATAGGGCAAGACTTGGAAATTTTTACGCATTACCGCAGCGCTGTAATTTGCCAAGGCTGTGGTTCATTTTGGACGACTGGTATCCACTGCAACCCAGATCTGCCGAGGCAACATTAGCGAATATCATAGCCAAACAAGTTGGGGTCGGCTTCGCCCATGTCGAGATCCCCTAGACCGTACTCGGACCAGCGACGTTCCACCATGGCGGCCACATCGGGGTCAGACTTGAGTTCGTCGCCCCACTGATGATCAGTTTCGGGGGGAATCTTGGTGGTGGCATCGATACCCATGCGGCCCCCCAGACCCAGTTTTTCGTTGGCAAAGTCCAGGGAATCAAAGGGATTGTCCGGCAGGATAAACACATCGCGGGTGGGGTCTACCTTGGAGGTCAAGGCCCAGATCACCTGACGTGGATCGCGGATATTGATATCGTGGTCGACGACAATGACAAACTTGGTATAGGTGAACTGGGGTAGGGCAGTCCAGAAGGCCATGGCGGCGCGGCGGGCCTGACCGGGGTAAGCTTTTTTGATGGAAATCACGGCAGCTTTATAGCTGAGGGCCTCCATGGGTAGAAAGAAATCGACGATTTCGGACACCTGCTGTCGCAAAATCGGTGTGTAAATGCGGTTGAGGGCAATGGCAATCATTGCTTCTTCCTTGGGGGGACGACCACTAAAGGTGGTGAGGTAAATGGGATCTTTGCGATGGGTAACGCATTGAAAACGCACCAGAGGAGCCGCATCATTAACAGGACCGTAGTAGCCCATATGATCACCAAAAGGACCATCGGTAGCAACTTCACCGGGGGTGATGGTGCCTTCGAGAACAAATTCTGAGGCAGCAGGAACTTCAAGGTCAATGGTTTTACATTTGGCCAGATGCACACCACTACCGCCATAGAGTCCAGCAAACAGCCATTCGGAGAGATCCACCGGAATGGGGGTGGCAGCGGCCATGATGATCAAAGGATGGACACCGATTGCGATCGCAATCTCCAGTTTTTTGCCATTCTCCGCTGCTTTACGCAAATGTCTGGCTCCCCCCCGCACCGACAGCCACTGGACCGTCATGGTGTTTTTGCTTTGCAGCTGCAGGCGATACACCCCTACATTGGGAATACCCGTTTCACAATCTTTGGTAATCACCAGCCCCAGGGTAACCACCTTCCCACCGTCCTGGGGGTAGGGCTGGATCATGGGAATTTGGGTGAGATCTACGTCATCGCCTTTAAGCACAACCTGATGACAGGCAGGCAGCAGATCGCGCTGAGGTTTGGCTTTGACCACATCAAACAGGACCTTGCCAAATTCGATCGCCTGGGAGATTTTCTTAGGCGGCTTGGGCTGTTGCAACATGCCCAGCTTTTTACCCAGGGTCTCTAATTCCTCAGGGTGTTCCATATCCATGGACCAACAGGTCCGTTCTAGGGTACCGAGGAGATTTACCGCGATGGGGTGGGGAGATCCCTTGACGTTTTCAAAGAGGAGGGCGGGGCCACCGCATTGGAGCATGCGGTTTGAGATTTCGGCTATTTCGAGTTCGGGTGCCACCAGGGCCTTGATGCGGCGCAGTTGGCCACGTTGTTCGACTAGGTTGATAAATTCGCGGAGATCTCGGGCCATGGGGGGATGAAGTGTTTCGGTAAAGAGAACCCTAAAGATACTTTCCCCCTTAGTAAGGGGGACTAAGAGGTCCTCGAAAGGTGAAGCCACTTTACGGAATGTAAAGCTGCTTCTTTATTATGCGAGGAAATGGGATTTAGGTGGTTGTTCTGGTGATGCCGCATAATGGGCTGCTCAGGGCTTTCCTCCCCGAACCCCTCCTATTCGTGGGGACCTCAACGTCCCCACACCCCTTGCACAAGAGTTTTTCTGGAGAATGGCTCAGTTAATTGCACTAGGTCGGTGGGGTAATTACGCTGCTCCGCGTTCGCTCCACACCGTAAAACGTTAGTTATCTCTCTGAATAGAGGGCTGAGCGAAGTCGAAGCCTACTCTGCCTCCAATACCGTCACCTCATACCGTCCATAGTCCAGATCAATCGAGGTAATCACTCGCACCGGCCTTACCTCACCGGACAGCATGGGGGCATCACTCCCGTAGACGGCCAATACGTCTTTGCTGAGGATGAGTTGGTTCTGTTTGTTAAAAAAGTCGACCTGTAGCTTGAGCTGACGGATGGCGGTATCGCCGGTATTAGTAACAGCCCATTCGGCGTTGAAATAGGCGCTATCGGTGATGTCGTAGACGTCGAGGTTTTCGCTGCGGGCGGTGAGGTCGAAGGTGAGTTGGGTGGGTGGTTTGCCCCCCCAGTTGTACTTTATTTTTGGGGCTGGGGTATAGGTTGCAGGAGCGGGTACCTGGTCGCTGGTGACGACACTGAGACGGATATTGGCCAGGTCGGGCGTGGTTTTGTGGATCAGGTCAAAGGCATGGTAATCGCCGGGACGAACAGAGGCATCACTATCGCCAATCGCTTCTTTACTATCGACTTCGAGCACGGTGCCATCTTTATCCAGATACTCTACATTCAGCCGCAGGGCATCGATTTCTTGATCGCTGATGTTGAGCAATACGCCTTGGAGGGTGTAATAGGAGGAGTCTTTATAGTTATCTAACCGTGATAGCCGAGAGTCCAGGGTCAATCCTTCAT
Source organism: Leptothoe spongobia TAU-MAC 1115 (assembly GCF_018739885.1). Lineage (GTDB taxonomy): Bacteria > Cyanobacteriota > Cyanobacteriia > Phormidesmidales > Phormidesmidaceae > Leptothoe > Leptothoe spongobia. The sequence goes on from NZ_JADOES010000005.1 coordinate 151,100, forward strand.
AATCAAACGTGATGGGAATGTCGATTTCGGGAGGGATTTCGGAGGTGGTCGTACCGGTTTCTGCAATGGGTATGTCGGAATTCAGAGTGGACGGGCTGTCCGAGGCAGGCGCTGGATCTGGGGTAATCGCTGCTTCGGTGAGCTGTCGGATTTCTGCCTGGGTGGAAATATAATTCATCACAGGCCGAAAAACGCCAAAACCCACTAAAACGGCCAACCCCAGCCCAATCAACAGTTGGCTTTTATTAGCTTCCGTTTCACGAGAGCTAATCAGAATAACAGACTCTGCATCGTTGGGATTTAGCTCTAGACAGCGCTTGGCCAGGGCAATGGCCTGCTTTTTATCGGCAATGTTTCTTTCTTTGCCGTAGCGTTGATCGTAGGCATAGGTGAGAGTTTGCAGGATTTCAAAATCTAATGGGTCCAATGATGTTGCCTGGGTCAGCTCTTCTATGGCCTCATCAAAACAATTAAATTCTAGATAGCTGCGTCCCCGCTCCAAATGGTTCTGAGCCGTTTGCTTGATCGCAGCAATATCGTCTGGCCCCAACCCCACTTCTTCGGCCAATGCATTTAAGGTGTCGGCTGTAACCGGTTCTTCCCAATCGAGTAAACGTTGAATATAGTTTTCAATGATGCGATCGCGACCCATGAAAAATCCCGTTGACTGTTTTAAACGTAACTGCCTATGCACACCATACTCAGTATGGCCTGCATAAATTGATACTGTGTTTGTAAAAGCTTGGATAAAGCATAACCAAGGTGAAGAGTCATTAGTTCACGCTTATGTTATGCCTCAAAGCTAGGTAATTTTATTTATGCTAATAGATTGTGACTAGACTCATTTGTGACACAGATGAAGTATCAACAAAGATTACTCTGCTTCTAGCACAGTCACCTGATAGCGCTCATAGCCTCTAGCAACAGCTTCGATCACACGGAAAGGGCGTGATTCACCGGGTAGCAGAGGCGCATCGTTATTCTCGATGGCAATGATTTCTTCGCTTTGTAAGCGTCGATCGTTGGCGTCGTAGAATTCTGCCTTTAGTTTAAGTTCGTTAATGGGGTATTCACTGGTGTTGATAATAACCCATTCGGAATTAAACGAAGCTCGGCTGGGTTGAGCCTGGCTAGCACTTTCAGCACTACTTTTACCAGGCTTGCTATCAGGTTTGCTATCAGGCTTTTTATCAGCCGTGCTATTGGTACTGCCATTGGCACTATTAACCGCAACGGAGGTAGAGGATGCGGGCTTGGTCACGGATACATTTTGTCTCGCGGCCCCAAAGTCTTCACTGCGGCTAGCCAGTTCAAAGCTAATATTGTCAGGTTTTACGAATCCCCAGCTGTAGTTGATGGGCGTAGGAGGAACGTAGGTGCTGCGGGCGGTTGCCTGCTCAATGGTGGTCACACTCAGACGAATGGAGTCTAGTTCGGGGGTGATTTTTTGGATCAGGTTAAAGGCATGGGTATCACCGGGACGCAAAATGGCATCATCGATGCCAATCGCGTCTTTGCTCTCGGTTGCGATCGCAACATCATTACGGTCTAGAAACTCAACATTTAGCGTCAGTTTTCTAAACTCCTGATCGCTAGCATTGATAAAAACTCCCCGCAGCTGGTAATAAACCGCATCTTCAAAATCGCCCAGCTCCGATGAACGTGCTTCAAGCACTAGACCTGGATGATCAAAAACAACCGGAATATCAACATCCACCGACAGATCAATGTCAGCCGTGCTCGTAGCAGTAGCCGCCGCCGCGTCTGCCGCACTAGTGCTACTGGCATCATAGATCGCCGAGCCGGGCACAATCGTACCCGGAGCAGGCCCCAAGGGAGCCGGTGGGGCCGAGAATACAGGCAGTCGGCTCACACCAAAAATACCCACCCCCAGAATGGCGCAGCCCCCAGCCACAACAGCCATCTTCTGCTGTGTCCACTTAGATAGTTTTTCCTGGGTGTTAGCCGCAGTGTGCTCTAGAAAACTAATTAACACCAGAGCTTCTTTGTCATTCGGCTTAAGTTCTAAGCAGCGCTTGGCTACCAGCAGCGCTCGCTGTCTATCGGTAGGGTCGTTTTCGCGGTTATAGCGCAGGTTGTAAGCATTGGCTAACGCATGCAGGATATCTAAATTAAGCGGATCCAGAGATGTCGCCTGGGTCATCTCATCAACAGCATCGTTGAGACAACCAAACTCTACGTAGCTGCGACCACGGGTAAAATGAGCCTTAGCCTGACGCTTGATCGCATGCATTTCTGCTGGGGTAATCCCCACTTCCTTGGAAATCGCAGCGAGGGTATCTGCCGTCACTGGCTTTTCCCAGGCGAGCAGCCGTTGAATATAAACCTCTATGATGCGATCTCGATCCATATAACCCATTCACTCCGTGGTGTCGCGAATAATCAGCGCGGCAACACCAATTGCATGTCATCTACTCAATCAATTCCCTAGTTCACTCCCTGGATACGGATAAAATTCCGACTAATTTCAATAAAGTCTTCGTGGCGTCATCATCGTTCAAAGCGATCACATCAGAAAAACTCAATCCGCCCTAAACCTTGTTCACGTCTAGAATCCCTCTAGAACAATAGTAAACCGACCAGTGTTATCGGTCCTATTCACCACCAAAAATAGTCGACAGCCCCACTCCGCTATCATCGTCTACTTTTTCGTTACGGCTAAAAAGCTCAAGTTGTTCAATATCATTCACACTCACTCGCACACTGATCAGCGCCGGTGTAATCTTGTGGAACAGGTTAAAGGATTGAGTAGCCCCAGGACGAATAGTAGCGCCACTATTTGTAATCGCCACTTGATGAATCGTTGAAATCGGATCACCATCACCATTCAACAACTCTACCTTGAGGTTTAGCCGTCTCACTTCTTGACCACTGTCATTAATCACAACGCCGTGGAGCTTATAGTAAGCCTCACCTTTATATTTTCCAAGGCGTGACAGTTTAGGTTCAATCAGTAACCCCGGATGATTAAACGTGACTGGAATATTGGGTCCTGGTGCAAATGAAGGCGCTTCAAACGTAGGTTCTGGCGCTTTAGAAAACAGCGATAAGCGTTCCGCTCCCACCAGACCCATGCCAGTCGTCGCCATACTGCTGGCCAAAACCGCCAATAGCGCCGTCACCCACTGAGTTGTTGTTGGCAGGTTGATCGGTTTCTGCAGAAAGACAATCAAAACTGCAATCTTCGTTTTTGTCCGCCGGGAAAATTTCTTCCGACTAAAGATATTCTCCAAAAAGCCGATCAAAATAAAAATATTCGGCTTAGTCTGGGTAGAAATGACTTGAGCACCGAAGTTACGCTCTAGCGATCGCAATAAAGCCTGGGCCCCTTTTCCATTGGGCTTTAGAGAGACACAGCGCTTAGCGACCCGTAGCGCCTGGTGCCGATCAGCCACGTTACTGTCCTGGTTGTAGCGCAGTTTATAGGCATTAGCGAGGTAAATAAGCACCTCTAGGTTGATCGGATTTAGATTCTGTGCCTGGGTCAGCTCATCGATAGCATTATCAAGGTAGCCCAGCTCTATATAATCATGGGCACTGGTAAGGTGAGCCTGCACCTTAAGAGCAATGGCGTCCAACTCACCTTGAGTAATCCCTACCTCGTCAGCAATTGCCTTGAGGATAGAGGGTGTAATCGGCTGTTTCCATTCAAGCAACCGCTGAATATAGGCTTCGATAATACTAGCGCGACCCATAGTTTTCTCCGTTTTAGCAATGCCTTGAGGTAGATTGCGTAATCGGCAGTTTCTGGACAAACAACGATTGAATGTGAGCTGCAATCATGCTTGTGCGACCCATGGTATTTACTGTCCTTGTTTAATGCATTCGTTATTTCTGGGATGAGATACGGATAAAGTTTCGACTAATTTCAATAAAGTCTTTACAGAGCAACCATGATTCGACATCGATAACCGGGGACGATGCAACGTTAAACTACAACGTGACTGTGTCGTTCCCAGCCAACGGTGTCTGCTAATCTCACTCCCGACCAATTACACTCCATTAAGGGGCAGCTCGATTTGGTGTTGCTTGCCCTAGAAACCTTGGTGGGAATTGGTTCAGAGGCGATTTTAGACCAAGCCAAGTCCCTCCAATTGGATACACTGCTATCGGACCGAGTCAACCTGTGGCGACTACGGCAGTCAAGTCCATTACGCAAGGGTCAGGGACGTAAAAAGCTAGATGTAGACGAAGCCCGTGCCCTGGTTTTGATCACCGCTCAGCTAGCAGGACAGCATCAGCAAGCCATCCATCAAGCTGTAACAGCGCTGGAAAAAGCCACCGTAAACGGCTCCCCACCCCACCGGGTAGCGATTCTAGGCGACTATCTGGATCGCTTTAGCAATACCTACACTGAGCGCATGGAAGCGGATGTAAAACCTCAGACATTGGAACGGTTAGCCTTCCAACTGCTGATCGACCTGCTGTTCTACAGCGGTGGCGGTGGCCCTCAAAGACTGTGGCAGGCGCTTTTAGAACGGGCTGAGTAAGTTGGATGATAGAAGAGACGTTCCATGGAACGTCTGTACAGCGGGTAAAGTTAGGCCGATAATAATTGGGTTAAAAACGCATATTGGTTCAATACTCGGCATGACGGCAGAGTTTCTAAAGGGTACAAACCTCTACCTAGTGGGCATGATGGGCTCCGGCAAAAGCACCCTCGGCAAATACCTGGCCCACACCCTCAACTACCGATTTATCGACACAGACGATGTGATCGTGCAGGCCATAGGCCACAGCATCAATGACATTTTTGCTGACCAGGGTGAAGCCGCCTTTCGCAATATCGAGACCCAAGTACTGGCTCAAGTCGCTCCTTATACCAACACCGTCATAGCCACCGGCGGTGGCATGGTGATCCAACAGAAAAACTGGAGCTATCTCCAATCCGGCCTAGTCGTGTGGCTAAATGTATCCATCGATGAGCTAATGACACGCCTCAGCCGAGACAAATCCCGCCCCCTGCTCAAAGCAGGTAACCTCCGGGACAAGCTCACCACATTGCTAGACCAGCGTCAGCAACGCTATGCCCAGGCCGATGTCACAGTCACCTACCAGACCGGGGAAAAGGTAGATGCCGTTGCCAAGCGCACCCTAGAAGCCATCCAAACCTTTATCACCGAAAACCCCTCCACCAGCTCCACCATCGATCGTTAATTCTATTTTCCACCACCTTCCACACCTATGGAAACTGCCGACAACCGCGTCCAAATTCTTAGCGAAGCCCTACCCTACATCCAACAATTTCGAGGCCGTACCGTCGTCGTCAAATATGGCGGTGCTGCCATGAAAGACGACAACCTCAAAGACAAGGTCATTCGTGACATCGTCTTTATGGCCTGTGTCGGCATTCACCCCGTCGTCGTCCATGGTGGTGGTCCCGAAATCAACACCTGGCTAGGCAAGCTCAACATCGAAGCCCAGTTCAAAAACGGGTTGCGTGTTACCGATGCAGCCACCATGGATGTGGTGGAAATGGTTCTAGTCGGTCGGGTCAATAAAGAACTCGTCGGTCTAGTCAATAGCGCCGGTGGCAGTGCCGTAGGCCTCTGCGGCAAGGATGGCAATATGATCACGGCCCGTCCCCATGCAGCTGAGGGGGTGGGCTTTGTCGGCGAAGTCACCCGGATTGAACCTAAACTCGTCAAATCCCTGGTCGATGCCGGTTATATCCCGATTATTTCCAGTGTCGCTGCCGATACTAACGGTCAACCTTACAACATCAACGCCGACACCGTTGCTGGTGAGCTAGCTGCCGCCCTAGGTGCTGAGAAACTAATTCTCCTCACCGATACTCCCGGTATCCTTAAGGACTACCACGATCCCTCCACCCTCTACAATAAAATCGACATTCAAGAAGCCCGTGACCTGATTGACTCCGGCATCGTTTCCGGTGGCATGATTCCCAAGGTCAGCTGCTGCGTCCGCGCCCTGGCCCAAGGCGTCCGTGCCGCCCACATCCTCGATGGCCGTCGGCCCCATTCCCTCCTGCTTGAAACCTTTACTAACACTGGCATTGGCTCCATGCTAGTCGCTTCGCATCAGACAGCTTAGAATAGGCCAATATCAAAATATAGTTGGCTAGTGGTGGTTGAAAGTTGGTGGTTGATAGTTGGCAACAGTTCACGACTAACCAACCACCGCTAACCATCACCAACCACCAACTTTCCAGTCCCCCATAACTCCTCTGACCAATATGGCAGTCACCTGGTGGAATAAACTCAAACAAAACTCCCTGGCCCGGTTCGGTGCCACAGTTTTGATCATCTTCTATCTGACAGTAACGTTTGCGGAACTGACGGCTCCCTATGATCCCTATGAGCAGCAGGCAAATGGGTCATTGTTACCGCCGACTACGGTGTATTGGCGTGACCAGACATCGCAAACGTTTATCGGTCCCCATGTGTATCCGGTGACCCAGGGGCCAGTGGACATTGAAACCGGTGATCGGGTGACCGAGACAGATTTCTCACAACCGTCACCGATCCGTTTGTGGGTAAAGGGTTCTGAGTACAAGTTATTTCAGTTCAAGCTGCCCTTTGTGAAGAGTATTTCCTTTGAGGATTCGATGCAGATGGAGGAGGTGGAGCTGTTTAAGGGGATTACGTTTGACCGGCATTTGTTTGGCACGGTGGGTGAGGGGCGATGGAATATTTTTGGCACGGATGAGTCGGCCCGCGATCAGCTGACGCGGTTGATCCATGGGGGGCGCATTAGTCTCAGCATTGGTCTCGTGGGGATTATCATTACGTTTCCCTTGGGTCTGCTGATTGGAGGAATCTCTGGTTACTTTGGCGGCACGGTGGACACGATCATCATGCGCTTTGTTGAGGTGATTATGACGATTCCGGGATTCTTTCTGTTGGTCACGTTGGCGGCGGTGTTGCCAGCGGGTCTGAGTAGCTCCCAGCGGTTTTTGTTAATCGTCTTGATTCTGTCGTTTATTGGTTGGACAGGATTGGCACGAATTATTCGCGGTGAGGTGTTGTCACTGAAAGAACGCACATTTGTGCAGGCAAGCCAGGCCATGGGAGGCCGGTCGTTGCACATTATTTTGCGTCATATTTTGCCCCAGACGGCCACCTATGTGGTTATCTCGGCCACATTGGCGATTCCGGGGTATATTCTCTCAGAGTCGGCGCTGAGCTTTATTGGGCTGGGGATTCAGCAGCCGGATGCATCTTGGGGAAATATGTTGTCTTCGGCAACGAATGCGTCGATTTTGGTGTTGCATCCTTGGTTGATTTGGCCTCCGGCGGCGTTGATTGTGATTACGGTATTGTGTTTTAACTTACTGGGTGATGGGCTGCGGGATGCGTTGGATCCACGTAGTTTGGAAGAATAGTTTGGCAAAATAATGGGCACGTTATCCTAGAGTCAAGCACAACCGATAATCCCTATGACGTAGGAGTATTACGATGACCTGGCAAGAATTACAAAGTCAAGCATTACACCTGCCTATTGATCAGCGCTGGTATTTGGTACAAGCATTGTTGGCATCGATTCAACAGGAGACACACCAGCCCCAAATGACTGCGCCTTCATCTAAAACAGAGCCAATTTCTAATTTAGATAGCTGGACCCAACGGTTGATTGGGGTGATTCAATTGCCTCCAGAAGACAACACTAACTCCTACGTAGACTATTTGGAGGAAAAATATAGTTGAAACGGGTCTTGTTGGATAGTGACGTACTGCTGGATGTCTTATAGAAGGCTATGTATCAGGTCATGCGATTACCAATATTTTTTACATTTTGCGACGACAGACTGGCAGCCAGAAAGCTCGTGAGCTTTTATCTGTTCTATTAGAACGACTTCAGATAGCTAGTGTGACTGACTCGGTTATTCGGGCTGCTTTACAAAGTTCTGTAAGTGACTTTGAGGATGCTGTAACAGTAGTCGCTGCGAATGCAGCTGATGTGGATGTTATCGTAACTCGCAACATATCAGATTTTGCAGATGTCACAGTGCCTGCAATGCTTCCACAAGATTTCTTAGCTACGTTGACTCAACCAAAAGCATTGGAGTAATAATGGGCACGTTATCCTAGAGTCAATCGCAACCGGTAATCCCTATGACGATTGCTACGAATAAAACCTTAACTCTGGAGGAGTATCTGACCTATGACGATGGTACAGGTGCTCGTTATGAGTTGGTCAATGGGGTATTAGTGGAGATGCCGACCGAGAGCCCGATTAATAAGACCATCGTCATGTTTTTGGTGAGCTATTTTTTGCGGTTGGGGATACCCTACTATCGGCTTGCGGTAGGGCATCAGCTAGAGGTGACGTCTGAGCAGGCTTCGGCACGAGAACCTGATTTGGTGGTGCATTCGGAGGAGTCGGCGGCGGCGATTTTGCGGGATGGTAAGTTGTTGCGGTTGGGGATGCCGGTGCCGGATTTGGTGGTGGAGGTGGTATCGAGCAGTGATACGGATCCGATATCGCGAGAGCGGGATTATGTGGAGAAACGGCAGGAGTATGGGGCACGTCAGGTGCCAGAGTATTGGATTGTGGACCCGGTGGCGGCAGTGGTTTATGTCTTAACGCTGGTGGATGGGAACTATCAGGAATGTAAGTTTGAGGATGACCAGATATTGATGTCGCCTGAATTTACTGCGGTAAATTTAACCGCTGCTCAGTTACTGCGAGCTGGCCTGTAGAAAGATTTAGATGTAATCAATTAGGATAAAGCCAGGACAGAACCCTATGGGGTCCAATCATGACGCAAGCGCCTTCCCGTACATCTCTATCTAGCGATCAGCGGATTGTGTATTCCGGCATTAGCTGGTCAAAGTTTCAGCTGATTCGTTCAGGGTTTGCTGAGTCTCCTGGTATCCGGCTTGCTTATTATGACGATACTATCGAAATTCTGATGCCAGGGCGCGAGCACGAGATGTTTAGCCGACTGATCGGCTTTTTGATTGGGTTATTTTGTCTGGAAAAGGGCATTGAGTTTGAGCCGACTGGATCGATGACCCATGAGCGAGAGGGTGAAGTCTCTGCTCAAGCGGATGAGTCTTATTGTTTTGGTAAGTCTAAACTGACTCCTGATTTGGTCATTGAGGTGGTGTTTACCAGCGGGGGGCTTAGTAAACTAGCGCGTTATCGGGCATTGGGGATTCCTGAGGTATGGTTTTGGCAGGATGGGCTGTTTAGTCTTTATCGGCTGAAAGATGGGGATTATATTCAGATTATGCGCAGTGAGATTCCGGAACTTGCAGGCTTGGATATTGATGTGCTGACTCGCTGTGTGTTGATGGCTAAAACATCTCGATTAGATGCAGCGAATGAGTTTCGTAAGGCACTGTGCTTGTAGTTACTGACAGCAAGTCCCATCACTATTGGAACAAATAAAAATCTAACTCTAGAGGAATAGAAGATTTAATATTGAATAAATAATTAAACACCGTCAAAGCAGTATCTTTGAACTAAAATACTTCTGATATTGACTGCTTCAAAACAGTTTTTTGGGCAAGCAGTGTATCACGGGTGCAATCATAAAAAGCCAGTTACGCAACAGCTTGGTTGTACGGATAACTTTGTGAATTGAGGACGTTTTTAGGGGCTAACTTGGCGAGAAGGATCTCATCACAAAACGAATTCCATGAGCCAGCAGCCCATTGACATCGACACAGTAAGATCAACTCAGCATGATGTTTCAACCAAAACTTCCCCGTTCCTTTAATGCGCAGATTCACCACCTGTCGGATTAAACTCTCAATTGCGCCACTGCCAATAGGTAGGTTCAGACGTTGAGCGTGTTGATAATCAAAACGTTGGACTTGCTTGGTAAAATAGGTTAACTTTTTGTGTGCCAATACACGTCTTTTCTTGGATGTAGCCTGGGGTGCCCGTGTCTGCATCTGGGAAATTAATGTCTGAATGTGTCCGCGCTTGAGTTGAGAACACGCTCGTTTAGCCCATGCCTTAGCGGCCTTTTTGCTGGAGAAAGCAGCCTCAGCAAAGGCATACAAATATTCACTGGCATGATAAAAGTCAATCAATTCAATCACCTGTTCGCTCGGCACCGCGAGTTTCTCAAGTAAGTTCGGAAACCGATTCCAGATCCAATCAGCCCCATCGGCCACTAGCAAAACCTGTTGGGCATGAACAATGCCCAAGCGGACTAAATGCATCTCACTCAGATCTTGCACCCGTCTCAAATGAGACAGTAGTACATATAGATTAACCAAAATAGCCCAATTTCTGAGAAAAC
>NZ_JADOES010000060.1 GCF_018739885.1 Leptothoe spongobia TAU-MAC 1115
TTAGGCTTTGCCAGTCCACTGGATGTTTTGCCTAGCCTAGCTTATCTCTAACAGGTGCTGATTAGACACTAAGGGGTCTGGAGTGCCCCTAGAATCTGTTGGCGCTGCTCCCAGATTAAATGGCGAGCATCCACCGGAATAAATCTCACCTGGGTAGTTTGTTCCCAGCGGTCCAGCACCTGTTGGGTAAGCTCAGAGGCCATGACCTTATCCCAGAATGTGATGACTACCACCCCTTGCTTCCCGGCAACTAACGGTAGCAGGTCGGCCAGATCATTATCAATATGTGTGGCTTTGACCAACAACACAATAGTGTCATGTGTGTGGAGTTGGGCCAGGGCCGTTCGGGTGGTGGCGGTGTCGGCACGAAAGAGAATGCCTGGGGTGTCGATCAAGAGATTGTCGCCTGCCGGATAGCGATCGCAAGCAATGGTTGAGCCCTGAATGTTGGTACTGGTGGGGCATTGTCCGGTGAGGGCCGCCGCTAGGGCAGATTTACCAGTACTTTCTTTGCCGATGAGAACAATCGTGTGCTGGGCAGGCAAGGTATTGTGCATGGGTGGATGGGGAGTGGGGAAGGGGAGAGTAGATGAGTGGATGGGGTACTTCCCTGACTTCTGACTTCTGACTTCTGACTTCTGACTTCTGACTTCTGACTTCTGACTTCTGACACCTGACACCCAGCTAACAAATGCAGTCGTTGTCGCAGCAGGAGAGGTCGTCGAGAAAGAGTCCGGCCTGGCGGTAGGCATCGAGGGGGGTGGGGTCGATGCTGAGGCGCTGGGCGATCTCATTGGCGATGACGGCAAACCGCTGACGAAATTTATAAATAAAGCAAAAAATCAGGTCGCCATGGCGGACGGAGGGACCACTCACAAACAGACCTGGGGTGAGGGTGGATTCGTCATTTTCTGTGAGGGCTGCATAGCCTTTGGACCAGTCGAACAGGGGAAAAATCTGTTTCAAACTGGTGTCGAAACCGGTGCAGAGAATCGGGGGATGGGCCGTCATCCACTTCTGGTATTCGCTGTAGATCGCGTAGCCACCGGGGATGGGTTTGACCTCTTCAATGGGGGCGTTACCCACCAGGTCCAGACGACCGGTGCGATAGACAAATTCCAGACGCTGCAGGGTGTAGGGCGATAGGGAGATGCTGGGGTCGGTGTCGGGGTTCACCCAGGCTCCACTGCGATCTAGCACGCCGACGCTCTTTCCCAGAGCTATTAAATTGGCCGCCGCATCCATACCGCTTTCGTAACCACCGATAATGATGAATTCATCCCCCTCTAAATCGGTCCACGACCGAATCTGACTGTTGTGGAGGCAGTGCTCTGCCCCTGGGAAGGGATTAAGCTTAGGATATTGATATTCCCCGGCGGCCCAAATCACAAACTGGGTAGATATTTTGCCGCTGCTGGTGTGCAGGGTAAAGCCTCCCTGGGGCAAATGTGTAACGCTCTGCACATCCACCTCAGTTTGAATTGGTAACTCAAAGTGATCGGCAACCGTTTGCAGGTAAAGGGCGTACTGCTTGCCACTGACGTGCTCTTGACGAAATGCGATCGCAGGTGAGGTCTTCAATGTGACTGCATTCAGGTCGAGCAGTCCAAAGCCATGGCTGGGAAATGACGGCGTGATGAAGCTCATCTCCTTAGGCCAGCGGCTAAAGGAAGCTCCCACCTGGTGTCGGTCTAAAATCGTAAAGCGCTCCAGACCCAGCTCTTTGAGCACGACGCCACAGCCGATACCGGCAGCTCCCGCACCGACAATCGCAACGTCATAGGACAGATCCGTTTGGGGATGGCTCACACTGGTTTACCTGGATATTAAGGGATATGAGAATGATAATCATTATTATTTTCTTTGTCTAGGGGCTGTTGAGTTTCGGTGACACGGGCAGACCAATGGTGTCAGCTCTCTCTAGTTAGGGCACTCAGAGCGAGTTCGGTCAGATGCAGCAATTGGACTGGCATCATAAAGCAGAATTGGCTCTTTCTAGTAACTGGCTTTCAAATTATTTTGATTTTTGAAGAGATGAGTGAATTTTGAGAATGAACATTGGAATCTACATTTATGATGACGCAGAAGTTCTCGATTTTTCGGGACCATTTGAGGTTTTCTCAACTGCTTCGAGAGTTTCGAAAACGCCAAATCTATTCAGTGTTTTCCTAATAGGCGAAACTGGCAAGACAGTTACTGCTCGCGGTGGCTACGAAGTGAATCCAACTTACGGTATGTCAGATCATCCATCGATAGATGTGCTTATAGTTGTTGGTGGCGTGCATACAGGAGAAATGAAAAAGCCTCTTGTTTTGAAGTGGATCACAGAAGTGTCAAAGAAAGCAAATCTGGTTGCATCAGTTTGTACCGGTGCTTTCTTATTGGCAGAGGCTGGAGTACTCTCCAATCACACAGTAACGACCCACTGGGAAGATATCCCAGACCTCAGAAAAAGTTATCCGAAACTAGAGGTACTTGAAAATCAACGTTGGGTGGATGAGGGAAATATCGTAACGTCAGGTGGCATATCGGCGGGCATTGATATGAGCCTGCATTTAGTAAACAAAACTCATAGCCTAGAGTTAGCGGAAAAAACGGCTAAACAAATGGAGTTTGATTGGACAAAAAACATATAACGCCTCGTATGCAACGGACTGGCTTGACAGTAAACCACTGATACTCACCGTTGGAGAGAATGTAGGACATCAAATCCGAATTGAGGAAGTCCAGTTCACAACATGTAATCCTGTAGGGGTATCCCCTTGTGATCGCCTATGAGCTTAACCCATAGGCGATTGTGCGATCTCATGTAGCCATAAGACCAAAATGAACTACCGTTTAGTCGAGAAATGCCTTTGCAGCAAACTCATTGCAGCTGCCACCCAATCCGGTGACAATTGTGCAGGTATTGGTCATCAGCATGCCGGTGTAGGTCCCTGCGGGCGTGCCAGCTTCACCTAAGCTATCGGCATAAAGAGGCTCTTCTGAAATCCCAATATCTGTTTCCCTAGAAACCGCTTCAATCAGTCCAGGATTGCTAGTTGCCTCGATAAAAACACTGGGTATGTTGCTGTCTGCAACAACATCGATCAGTTCTCTTAAGTCGGCGGCTGACGGACGAGCCTCAGTGCTAAAGCTCTCCAAAGCAGCCTCAATGCGAATGCCATAGGCCTCGGCATAGTAGCCCAGCGCATCGTGGGTAGTTACAAGTACTCGCTGCGATTCGGGCACTGTATCTATCTGTTGTTGAATCCAAGTATCGAGCTGAGTTAGCTGAGTGATTAAGCTCTCTGCATTGGTTTCGTAAAGGTCAGCATTTTCAGGAAATGCCTCACTAAGCTGTTCCTCGATTACACGTACCATGGCAATGCCATTTTCCGCATCGTGCCAGACATGGGGGTCAGGTTCACCCTCTTCTTCATCGCCATGGTCATCATGGTCTTCTTCTTCCCCATGATCTTCTTCATCGCCATGGTCATCATGGCCTGCTTTCCCATGGTCATCATGGCTATCATGGCCCGCTTTGCTATGGCCTGAATGCTCATCATGACCGTGGTCATCATGGTCTTCTTCATCGCCATGGTCTTCATCGCCAAGGTCATCGTGGTCTTCTTCACCATGGTCATCATGGTCTTCTTCACCTTCGTGGCTGCCATGTTCGTGATGTGCACCTAAAAGCGGCTCGGGAACAGCGGCTTCGGAAACGGCAATTTCAGGGGTGTCTCCATCTGTTGCCTCAACCATTTGAATGATGTCTGGCTCGAACCCGTAGCCACCATACAGAACCAGATCGGCGTCTCCCCTACTCGACATCTTTAATTTCTTCGGAGAACCAGGGCAAGTCAATCAATTCTTCGATGAAAACAATCAGCCCAAGCTTGACGTTTCCTCCTTTTACCTTTTTCCAGAGCAAACGCCTGAACAGGTTTTGCAAACAGTGGTCATGCCTGAACTCATCAGTAACACAGGCTTTGATCCCCAGCCCCAAGAAAACTTTCCTGCCGGACTGGCGTACCAACTTTTACAGGGCGAAATGCTTCGCTATCTGATCATCGTGAGGCTTAACGAGGGTAGTGGCAGCGTTCTCCTGCTCAGTGAGTCTTTACCGGGGCTTGAACCCCAAAAGCCGTAGATAATATACACTGGCAAATCGATAATGATTATCATTTCTTACTATGCTAACGGTCCAGAATCTATCGGTTCACTATCGAGGTATCGAAGCCCTCACGGCGGTTTCGCTGACGTTGCGCCCAGGGGAATGGGTCGGGCTGATTGGTCCTAATGGTGCAGGAAAAAGCACCCTGGTTAAAGCGATTCTGGGTCTAACGCCCTATCGAGGGAAGATTTTATTAAATGGGGCTGCGCTGAAGCGACAGCGATCGCAAGTTGCCTATGTGCCGCAGCGATCGCAACTTGATTGGGACTATCCGATCACGGCCTGGAATGTCGTGATGATGGCGCAGACAAGGGCCCTAGGCTGGGGACGATCTCCCAATAGCAAAGCTAAAAAATTAGTCAGTGCAGCTCTGGATCGAGTGGAGATGTTACCCCTCAAAAACCGTTCTATCGGTCAGCTCTCGGGTGGTCAGCAGCAGCGAGTTTTTCTAGCTCGTGCTTTAGCCCAGCAGCCCAATTTGTTTTTGCTAGACGAGCCGTTTAGCGGCATCGATAAAAAAACAGAAGCCGTTATGCTGAGCATTTTCGCCGACCTCAGCCAGCAGGGTAAAACGCTGCTGGTGTGCAGTCATGAGTGGGGTGAGGCGCTTAATCGCTATGATCGCCTGTTGTTGCTCAATCGCCGCGTGCTCGCTAACGATACGCCCCAAGCGGTGATGACAATGGAAAATATTCAACAGGCCTATGGTGCAAATATCCAAGCGCTGCACAATCAGAATGGTATGCCGTTTGTTTGCTAGCTGAGGAAAAGCTACAGGTTTCAAACTGCACGCGGTTTACGACACGACTTGTAAGTTTAAGTATCGGCACATAGATAAAAGGGGCGCTCAGGGCTTTCCTCCCCGAACCCCTCCTATTCGTGGGGACCTCAACGTCCCCACACCCCTCGCACAATAAGTGATTGGTCAATAGCTAAACAGGGTTGCGGCAATATCGGTTAGGTGGGTTACGCTGCTCCGTATGCACTACGCACCGTAAAAGAGAAGTTATCTCTTTCAAGTAAGACATCTATTCAGACCAAGGGAACTTGCCTATGAAGGCATTTAGCCCTTGGCTTAGAAGAAGTCAAACATCGATGGAATACCCCTTTTTAGAATTTTGCGCGACTGAGCGTAAAATTCTAAACCGCTTTACCGAGATCTCCCAATCGATATAGCTATTTACCTGAATCCTCCGGTCCGAGGGTCAAGGGCGGCGGTCCGCCCTGCCAGGGGGTTTGGGGAACTCGGAGGGACCCCAAGCAGCCGGTTTTGCCCTTAACCAACACTTTAATCACAGACGCGCAACCTAGCCCAACCTTTGTGCGAGTTGCTGTAGGCCCTCGCAATCAAGCTTTAGATTGCCCTCGACGGCGAGTCAAAATCCCCTGACTCGGACTAAACAACAATGCCAACAGAAAACAAGCAAAAAGAGTCAGCGAGATCGCAGGCCCAGACGGCGTATTCACATAGTAGCTAATGTACATTCCCGTCAGGCAAGACAACACCCCCAGCCCTGCACCTACCCCCATCATCCAGTGCAGTTCTTTCGTGAGTAAATAGGCCGCCGCCGCCGGGCTCACCATCAGTGCTACCACCAAAATAAAGCCCACCGCCTTGATACTGGCGACAATTGTCAGCGTAATGGCCGCCATTAACCCAACATTCATCGCAGTCACCGGCAGGCCGATGGCTTCTGCCCCTAGCGGGTCGAAGGTGAAAAACAACAGCTCCTTATAGAACACCTTCACACCAACCAACACAGCCAGCATCACCAACCCAATTTCCCACACATCCGCTGGGGCAATGCTGAGGATATCGCCAAACAACAGATCTTCAAGATCTAAGCGGCTACCCAGGCTGGTAAACAGCACAATACCGAGGGAGAAAAAGCTGGAGAAAGTGATGGCCATGGCCACATCGACCTTGATTTTAGATTGCGAACGAATCCAGCCCGTGACAAAGGTGCCGAACATCCCCGAGATAAAGGCTCCGATAATCAAAGGAATATTTAGGAAATTTGCGATCGCCAGCCCCGGCAGCACCGCATGGGCCACTACATCACCCAACAGCGCCATCCGCTGCACCAGCAAATACGTGCCCACAATCGGACACAAAATGCCCATCAGCACACCTGCCATTAGGGCCTGCCGCATAAACTCATAATTCAAGGGGTCTAGCAGCCAGTCCATAAAGTCGCTGAGGGAATAATGATTGTTGTACGCTCATCTTATACGTTGATGATTCCTGTTACGATCGCCATGAACTTCAGCGGCGGCGAGCAAGTCTCCCACAGGCCATGATTCGGAAGTACGAGCCCGGTGATGAACTCACGATTGGCCGAATCTACTACGACGCAGTTCATCAACTGACCCGCGACGACTACACTAAGGAACAGCGTAACGCCTGGGCTACTCCCATTGAGGGCGGCGATGCGTGGGCTGAGAAATGGCGCAGGCGATGCGATCTCAAGCAACCTTGGGTTGCAGTTGTGGATGGCGATGTGGCGGGTTTTATCGAATTCGAGTCTGACGGTCACATCGACTGCACCTACGTATCCCCGGCCCATGCCGGCAAGGGACATATGTCGGCCATCATGGAGCGAATCTTTGAGGAGGCGCGACGGTCCAATCTGATCCGGCTCTACGCCGAGGTCTCCATCACAGCGCGCCCCTTCTTCGAGCGCCATGGTTTCCGCGTTGTTCGCGACAACCCACACAAAGTTCGCGGCGTTCCAATTTTGAACTACATCATGGAATGTTGGTTGCATTGAATTGCTGTCGTGCAAGCTCGGCACAAGTTGCTGAGTCTTGACCACCATTGAGAATCGCTAACATTTTGGATATTGGGTACCTCGTAAATAGTTGTACGATTTGGTGTTTCCGAAATCTCAACTTGCTGAATCACTGCCAAGGGGTCTAAAACCTCAAATCTGTTAGCAACAAAGACTGCCATTTCTTCCGTTGTCCCTAACGGACAATCAGGCCAATCATTGACCAGTTTCGGTAACGTCTTTAACCATTGAATTAGGTTATTTTCAGTTTCCACCATGTCGCACCCGTATATATCAGCGGTTGACTTTGGCGATGCGCAACAGATCGTAAACGTAAAATCATGCGGGTGAGGTGTTGCCCATATCGGTGGATTGTGATGCTCAAACCGGGCAACGGTTGTCACTCGATACCGAAAAACTATCTGACGTTGATCAGTGTGTGGACTTGTAAGAATAACTTTGCGGTAGGGAGGGGTTTGAGCATGTCTAGAATCAGCGGGATAATGCGATCTTGCTCGTTCCACTCGGCCTTCAGGACTATTTGACAGTTGCATGATTTTTGACAAGTGTTCTCTGTAGAAATCTAATTCTGTCCCATCGCAGACAATAATTTTGATCTCATTTACTCTAATAAAATAGAGCGTCCAGTCACCTGAAGGTAGTGCAAGTGGATCTGTAGAAGTTTTAATCTCCTGGTAAGACACCATCCGAAAGATTTCTCCAAAGCCGGGAAGTTGTTTATCTAGCAGGGGGGCAATGGCTTCAGGAGTGCCGTCCCGCCCGGTCACACCCGTGCCCCCGGTGGTGATGATGGCCTGCACCCCAGCATCGGCAATCCAGCGGGAGACCACCGCCCGAATTTGGTAAATGTCGTCGGGCACGATCATTTTTTCGGCCAGAGTGTGGCCTGCGGTTTGCAGGCAGTTCAAACCTCATTTTGAATACATTTGACTATATGCCAAAAATTATGTGTTGCGACTATGATGTAGATACACTGTATCTACATTTGAAGAGTCAAATTGTGATAGCTCAAATGTCCTAAATGTAAGGAGATCCTATGGTTGCAATGGTTGCTAAGTGGGGCAATAGTTTAGCTCTTCGGATTCCCCAATACATTGTTAAAGAAATTCAGATCACTGAAGGTACTGAAGTCGAACTTGTGGTGCTTGATGGGAACTTGGTAGTCAAACCCAAACCTCGTAAGCGTTATTCCTTGGAGGAATTAGTCGCTGGTATTACACCAGAAAATTTGCATTCTGAGGTGGAAAGTGGGGTGTCTATGGGGAATGAAGCTTGGTAAATCCGACAGAACGCTATACGCCAGGGCGAGGAGATATCGTTTATAGCGGTTCTCATTCGCACTGAATACACTCGGTTTTGAGGTTTCAGTGGTTGGCACTATCAAGGTGTGTTCAAAACAAGCCGGAACCGCTATATCTAGACTTTGACCCAACTAAAGGGCATGAACAGCGAGGACATCGACCTGCTCTGGTGATTTCACCTCGTAGTTACAATGCTAAAAGCTCCTTAGCACTGTTTATGCCGATTACTAGACAGCAGAAAGGGTATCCCTTCGAGGTTCTTTTGCCATCTGGGTTACAGGTTCAAGGGGTGATACTTGCTGATCAAATCAAGTGTCTGGATTGGAAAGCTCATAAAGTTCAATTTGTTGAAACTGTATCAGAAGACCTGATTGAAGAGGTGCAAGCAAAGGTTGAACCTCTAATCTTCTAGAGAGACATCTTTACTTGATCTGTTGCAAAGCGGCTAGATTCGGCTTAGGGCGAGACTGAGAAAAGAGACTCATAAAGATATGTCACTGGCTGTATTGGTGTAAGGGGGAAACCCTGCTGAAGCAGGAGAGACGATGACGGCTAAAAAATGTTTTTTTGTGCGATCGCATCTTTCAACTTCTCGATCACCTCTGGCACCGTCAGCGCCCCCAAATCACCACTCTGCCGGGTGCGAACGCCCAATGACTGAGAATCCACCTCTCGC
Organism: Leptothoe spongobia TAU-MAC 1115; assembly: GCF_018739885.1. Taxonomy (GTDB): domain Bacteria; phylum Cyanobacteriota; class Cyanobacteriia; order Phormidesmidales; family Phormidesmidaceae; genus Leptothoe; species Leptothoe spongobia. Next base: position 8,926 of record NZ_JADOES010000060.1, read on the forward strand.
TGGCCGATCACAGAAATAACCGGAATCTTCTCCAATTCTGCAGTGCGCATTTGCTTACCCAAACGCTCTCCGCTGGTATCCACCTCCACTCGGAAACCTGCTTGTTTCAAAGTTTGGGCCACCTGATTCGCATAGTCTCGCTGAGCATCACTCACCGGCAACAATCGCACCTGCACCGGAGCCAGCCACAGAGGGAAAATCCCCGCATAATTTTCCACTAGGATGCCAAAGAACCGTTCCAAAGAGCCAAAAATAGCCCGGTGAATCATAATTGGCCGCTGTCGGGAACCATCCGCCGCGACATATTGCAAATCAAATCGCTCCGGCAGGTTAAAGTCCACCTGCAGTGTGGAGCACTGCCACATCCGACCGATGGCATCCTGAATCTTAATATCGATTTTGGGACCGTAGAAGGCACCGCCCCCTCATCCGTTACGTAGGCCCACCCTTTGATATCGAGCGCCTTTTGTAACGACGAGGTGGCCAGTTCCCAAATGTCGTCGTTGCCCACAGACTTGGCCGGACGGGTGGACAGATTCACCTCATAGTCGGTAAAGCCAAAGTCCGACAGAATCTGTTCCGTCAGGTTCAGTACTCCTAAAATCTCTTCTGTCACCTGCTCCGGCAGACAGAAAATGTGAGCATCATCCTGGGTAAACCCGCGTACCCGCATCAGACCATGGAGCACCCCGGAGCGCTCATAGCGATACACCGTACCCAGTTCGGCCCAGCGAATCGGCAACTCTCGGTAAGAATGAAGCTGATGCTGATAGGTGAGCACGTGGAAGGGACAGTTCATGGGTTTGAGCTGATACTGTTGCGCTTCCACAGCAATCTGCTCAAACATATTCTCCTGGTAAAAGTCCAGGTGCCCAGACGTTTGCCAGAGGTCACGATTAGCAATGTGGGGGGTGTAGAGCAGCTCGTACCCACCCTGAAAATGGGCCTGCCGCCAGTAGTCTTCGATCAACAGACGCATGCGGGCTCCTTTGGGATGCCAGAACACCAGTCCACCCCCAGCCGCCTCTTGGATGCTAAACAGATTTAATGCCTGCCCCAGCTTGCGATGGTCGCGGCGTTTGGCTTCCTCTTTCTGCTTCAGGTAGGCCTTTAATTGTTCTGGCGTTTCCCAGGCGGTGCCGTAGATGCGCTGGAGCTGCGGTTGGGTTTCGTCACCCCGCCAGTAGGCTCCGGCCACACTTTCTAGGGTAAAGGCTTTGGGGTGCAGTTCGCCCGTGCGACTCAGGTGGGGACCTGCGCACAAATCCCACCAACAATTTGCCTGATCAGAAGGCTTAGCCGATGGCGAGTCGAACAAAGACGGTTCTGCAGTGACTGGTAGCGGGTCAGGGCAACCGATGTAGTAGCGGGTGATCGCTTCACCGGAGGGAATGCTATCGAGAATTTCTAGCTTGTAGGGTTCGTTCAGTTGCTCAATTTCAGCGCGGATGTCATCCCGTGCTACCGTTTCGCGAATGATCGGTAGGTTTTGCCCAATGATGCGCCGCATTTTTTTTGTGATCTGCTTTAGATCCTCAGGCGTAAATGGGTCAGCCCAGTCAAAGTCGTAGTAAAACCCCGTATCTGTGCAGGGGCCAATGGTGACTTTCGTCTCTGGGAACAGGGTTTGCACTGCCATGGCTAAGACATGGGCACAGGTGTGGCGCAGCCGTGCTAGCTGATCTGCATCACTGGGGCTGGTTGCGGACTGCGGTCGGGAGACTTGACTGACCATGGAAAGTCAAAATTGAGAATGATAATCATTCTCAATTTATCACAGTGGTAAAGAATTGAGTGCTTTGGCAATGGATGGGGTTTCTTACGTCTTATCCTCGGTTAGGCGCAGGAATTTAATAATGTGAATGTACCGATTTCTCCCCTCTCGGAAGGCAGGGTCTTTCGTGTTCACCAGAGAAAATCTGTAAGGTTTATAACTTCGTTCATACTTAATTGAGATATGATCGGAGGGAACCAAAACCGGTTGCTTGGGGTCCCTCCGAGTTCCCCAAACCCCCATGGCTAGGGCCGGAAGGCCGCCCTAGGACCCAGCCTACTGAGTTGTCCTCAATTGCATAAATAGGGGTTACGGTGGGGACAATTAATCAGGTTATCGCATTGTTGTTTGGCGCGACGTTGTTGGAAACTCTTTTTCATCGTAATTCCAAACGTTGGATACGGATATTCTGGAGGGTGGGCATGGCCCGCCTCCAAGTAGAGCATAGAGCATGTCTCTGATGAGATTGTTTCTGTACCATCGTTTGCTAGTGAGTTACAGCTGACGATCAAGGAGTTGTTTGTTTGGCTACTGATGTAAGACATGTGTAGTTGCCAGTAAGCTACATAACTTTCGGACCGAGCGATCGCACCCTCCTCAGACAGTGCGATCGCATTGCCCTAGCTAATCTTCACTTTTTTGGTCAAAATCGCCATTACCTCATTGGGTCGCCCGGTGGGTAGCGGACGGCTCCAGTCGTTGGGCTCGGTGTAGTTGAGCTTATGCAGTAGTTTGATGGTGGTCTGCACAAAGGTCAAACTGCCCAGCAGCAGATGCCGTCCGGTTTCATAGGAGGCTTCTGGCAGCATGGCAGGGTGATTAGTGAGCGCAGATGCGCCCTGGGTTGGGTCTTGGAACATGGTTCTGGTTCTCCAGAGATACGACAAGGAAAGCCAGAACCTAATACTCAGCCCCCGCGATGTATGGCAAATCGCAGGGGTTGAGGCATAATAAGCCCAGCCCAAGGATTGCTAGGTAATCCGCGGGTCAGCCATCGGTTAGGTGTAGTAGCACCTACCGATGGTGCTGAATTATTAGGTTCTAGTAGAACAGCTGCACTTGCAGCATTGGGTTACTGTAGACCGGGGGTTAGGCTTTCGTCAAGCTAGCGTAATGGGCTGTATCACTCTGTTATCAAGGCACTGAGAGGATACTTCTAACCTGAAAAATGCTCATTTCACTGGTTTAACCGTCAAAAATGGTAGATATTGAATCCTATTGAGCAAGGATAGTCTTAGCGACCTACTAAGGCGTCACACCCATGATGAGTGTTGGTAGATAGGGCTCAATAGTTTATTTGAACTATTAAAGAGAGGTTAAAGCTTTCTGGATAACTCCGACTCTGGGGGTATTATCCAGAAAGTTTCTGGGTTAATTGCTTATAGGGTGTTTATCCAGAAAGTTTCTGGATAACTCCGACAGGGAAGTATTTATCCAGACAAAGTCTGGATAACGCGTAGTTATCCAGCGTAATTCTCAAACTACGAGCAGTCTTGAAGGGATATTGCATAAGCTATGTAGTAGAAAGTAAAGTATTTCTGAACAATGATTGTATAAAAATACAAATTCGGCTAGAGAGGATGAAATGTCAAAAAACACTATGGCGGCAGTAGCTGTATTTAAAGCACTAGAAGTATCTTTTTCAAAACTAGTTCCAGCTTTAAAGAAGCTTCCGCCTTGGGCAAGGTTTTTAATATTTGCTGTTCCGGTTGTAATGCTAACCTTACTGAGCATTTTGTTTATAGGACTTCTGTTTGGGATAATATGGATTGTCTACGAATTTATAAGTTCTGGAATATGGAAGTCTATCCCTGCTGAGGTTGGTGCATCAATAATTGCTGGATTATTTGCAGTTCTCACATTGATGATAGGCAATTATCTGACCAAGAAAAATGAAATAGAAACAGCATTAGAAATTAAAAGAATAGAAGAGCGTGAAGCTGCAAGAGTAAGAGAGGATTCTGGAAAACTAAAAAAAGAAAAACTCTATTCAGAGATTATAAATAAACTGACTGTTTTACTTTCAGATGGTTCTCTGCAGAATGAAGCATTGAGCAGTTTTTATGGGAGACTCTACACTCAAGGTTCATCAGAAATTATTTCTGATTTTCTCGAAATAGCCCAAGTGCCTGAGTTACTTACTACCCAAGGACCTGTACAGAGCATCGATATTTACAATAAAGTAAATGTATTAATTGGTAAACTTCGTAATGACTTAGGATTTAGAAACTCAAGAGATTTTCAACTCAGTTACATGTTTATCCCTCTCAATTTAAATAAAGAGTAGTAAGCATATATCAATATCAATATTTAGGAGTGAATTAGGCTAAGTGGTTCGGCAAAAATAGTTTTATGTTTCATTGACAACCTTGCTGAATCAGCCCCTTCCGTCCTTCCAATACATCTCGTTTATGGCGAAAGGCATCTGTTATAAAATCTATGAAGGTCTGAATTCGCATAGTCGAGACTAGATCCTTGTGGGTCAAAACCCAGATATCATGGCAGGGCACACTCCTACCTGGAGGAACTCGCTGTAATCTGGAGTCAGAATCGCCCACAAAGCAAGGTAAGCGAGCAAGGCCCAACCCTTCTTTAGCAGCAGCTAGTTGGGCTAAAATGCTAGCTATCTGACCTCGAATCGACAAATGGGGAAACTCGCTCTGTTTGACCCAATCAGGATACGGGGTGGGAGAATCCCAGCCAATCCAGTGTGCTTTCTCTGTTGTCAGCTCATGGGTTTCTAAGTAGTGACTAGACGCATAAGTTGCGCAGTGATAGCGAATCACTTTACGACCCACCAGGTGCTCTGGTGGGTTATTTGTCACTCGAATAGCAACATCAGCCTCTCTCTTACTGAGGCTCAACATGTCGCAGGAGATAACTAATTTTAGATTGACATCTGGATATATCTCCATGAAGCGAACCATATCTGGCATTAGTAGATTTAAAGCCAAATGCTCCGGCATCGTGACTCGGATATCCCCCTGCAAACGGATATCTTGTCCCAGGATGTGACGCTCGATGCCATTGATCTCGTCTTCAATGCGAATAGCAGCTTGAAGCAACTCTTTGCCGGTTTTTGTTAGCGTATACCCACTGGGGAGGCGATCAAACAGACGCGTTTTTTGAGTGGATTCAAATGCTTCGATACGGCGGGTAATAGTTGAATGATGAATGCCCAGCTTAGCGGCAGCGGCCCGAGCAGAACCTTCCTGCGCAACCGCTAAAAAAAATTTCAGGTCATCCCAGTTCATATCAATATGTCCTTGATGAGTGGTGCATTTTTACATCGACCAGGTGATTTTTTAGGTCTACCCGTAGCAAGAATACACACATATGATCGAATTGGCTTCAGAGAAATATAGAAACTCCCGAGGTACAAATGGTCACCTCTATGAAGCGCTTACTCTATTCGGTAAAGAACGATGAATAAAATAATTACTTACTTGGCAGGAGCTACGTTGTTTGCGATCGCAGCCTGCACACCACGAGCAGAAACTACGCAACAAGTCTCGACTACACCAATTGCTCAGTCACCCTCCGAAACTGACGAATTAGTGCTAGTTGATCTTGTTGTCATGAATCCCGGCTACGATATTGAAGATCGCGAAGCCTACGAAGCTGCCCTGTTGCCTATTGTCCAGCGATACAATATTAAGCGAATTAGCTCCTACGACATTGTTCAGCATTTAGGTGGTAAAGCCGAAGATGCTATCAGATTAAATCTCTGGAGTATTCCTAATTCAGAGGTAATCCAGGTGCTAGGACAAGATGCCGACTATCAGGCTCTGGAAAATATGCGTAATGAACTGCATGATTTTAGCCAACTCACCTTATACACCGCCGAGACTGTTGAACAAGACCTGTCATCCAATGCACCACTCTATTTGGTTGACTTTGCGGTGATGAACGACGGCTATGACTTAGAAGATAGACGTGGTTATGTAGCGGATATCCGCCCGATTGCTCAGAAGTACGGCGCAGAAGTCACCCAGTCCTACGAAATGGTCAACTACTTGGGTGGCACTGTCGAAGACGTCATCAAGCTGGATATATGGACGTTGCCAGGGCCAGAAGCTGTGCAGCAGTTGAATGAAGATCCAGAATATCAGGCAATCATCCCATACCGGAATGAAATTCACGACTTTGATGCGCTCACCTTGTACTTTGCTAAGTCTACAAACTAGCGCTCTGACCCTGAATGGCAACCAGTGCATATTTACACTGGTCAAGTTGATTTTTGAGTATACACATTACAAAAAAGTGTTTATATAATCAGCAAGCTGTAGGGTACGTACTTTGCTTCAAGTTCTCACACTCTATCGATAGATTTTTGGGACCGCACCCTGCTCATAAATTCCTTGAAGTCAGCGATCTCAGTCTAATATAGTTTCTGAGGCGGATACGGACAAAGCCCTTGGCCTTGACGCCTAACTCTGCGCAGGAGCGGACGGAATGAATAACTTGAGTTTTGATGCAAAAATACTGGCCGCCGCTCAGTTCCCTGTTATGCGTCTTAAAGTAATGCCTAAATTGGTATGGGATGGTTCATGAGGATTGTCGCAATCGGAGAAGGAAACGCCCAGGTTATTCACAAAATCGACTCTGATGGCAACATACAAGGTATAGGGGTGAAAATTCAAACGGGTGAGTCGTTGATTGATGCGCTCAGGCGTGCCAGTAAACTCAATCTCCTTCAAACTTCCCAACCATTGAGCGAAATTCCAGTCAACGTGGTCCCCCCGTTTGAGTATTCTCAGCGAGTTTATCGCCCATACAGATCCTTGAACTTGACTAATTTTCCGCAATATTTCTGCGATGCTGATATACTGTCACCTCCAATCAATGCGCATGCAGCGATCAATTCGGCACGCCAGATTGGGACATTGATCTCAAGGTTAGAAACCATTTTCGATGTGATCGAACCAGACGAGCGGAATGTCGACTCATTTGGCCATGAAATCAGAAATCTGATTTTGGTTGCATGCACGGAAGTTGAGGCCCAGGCGAAAGGAGTTCTTGAGGCGAACAACGTCGCTCCGCTCCGCAATAATTTCTCGATGCGAGACTATCGAAAACTTCTACCAGTGATGCTTCTGGATCAATACGTGGTGCGGATGCCGTACTATCCTCTCTTGGAAGCTAGATCTCCGTTCGCCAACTGGCAGCCATACCAAGAATCGACAGGACAATGGCGAACAGGACTTGATTGGTACGACGCTTACAATTCGATAAAACACGATCGAGAAGGACAATTTCACGAATCGAAATTGCGACATTTAATAAATGCCGTTCTCGCGTGTGTCGTCCTTCTTGAGTCGCAGTTCGGACACAACGTCCCTTGGACAGACTCCATTCAATCTCGCTTCAACATTACGTCAAGGCCGTCTTTGCCATTAATGTGTTGTGAACATGATAGAAGTCCTGTTCCGAATGGGACGTGGACTCATGTCGATTTCCCTTTTTGAATTGGCAAAATGACGCATAACAATACGATGCACGCGAAGCCGGACTTGCGTGTGGTTTAGAAAATGGATGATCAATCATTCCGGCTCGGTGATCGTAGACGTTATGCCGCCAATCCAATAGCTGTAGGCTCGATATGGCGTAATTTTTTACGGAGAGCAGCTTAAGCTTCGTGCTGATTAGATTAAAATAAGTCGACTACCCACTGAGAACAAAAATCGATATATGTTCTAACCAGACGCGATAGATGTCGGCGCGACGGATAGAGCAAATTAAGCTCAGACATGGGCAGTGGATAATCTTCTAGCAGGTGTACTAAATCCCCCTTGAAGATCGCGGCTCGAGCAAGAAACGGCGGCAGTTCTGTAACATATACCCCTGCTATAGCCAATTCCAGAAGATGTAGGTAATCATTGACTTGAAGCCGTGGTGCAATTTGAATGGATTCACTCCCAAGTTGCCAGGTGATTGTATCGGCAGGGGCTTTCCAACTAGCACAAGGCATTTGAAGAAGCTGTTTAGGACTTTGAAGCGTCCCATATTTTTGCAGCAGACTGGAATTAGCGACAAGTACGTGTCGGTATTCTCCTAGCTTGTGCGCGATCGCTTGCTCATGTTTGCGATCGCCAATTCTCAGTGCCACATCAATCCCATCTTCAATCAAATCAACGCGGCGCTCGGTCACCAGCACATCAAATTTGACATTGGGATAGCGGACTTGAAAATCTTGTAGTAATTGTCGCCAAGGAACAAAACCCGGCGGCAGCGAAAGTCGCAGCTTACCGGAAAGATCGAGCTGGTCGCGATCAAGCGTAGACAGCCCCGTCTCAAATGCTTCAACCCCTTGATTTGCATATTGCCAAAAACTGGCCCCGGCATCTGTGAGCCTCAGACGTCGGGTAGACCTCTCTAATAAACGAACACCCAGGGCTTTCTCTAATGCTTGAATACGACGACTCACAGTCGCCACTGGCGTGCCCGTCCGTCGAGCCGTTTCCGAAAAGCTGCCATATTGAACCACCTTGACGAATAGGGCGATAGCGTTGAAGTTCACTATATTTTTCCATTTTTGAGAAGATGCCTCTCATTTTCGCCCACTACTCATCAAATTTGAAACAATCTATACTTCATAAATAACGACTTTTAGAGGTGATGGGAGCATGAAATTCACAATGCTTTTCTCATCGGCATTCGCTCTATGTGCTTTACCTATCTCAGTGATCGCTGAGACGGGGCCACCCCTGGCGTTTGATACTCAGCTCAATCCCGTAACAGGTGAACGCTCTGTTGAGCAAATCGTCCTTAAACACGGTGGAGATGTTCAAACGTACCGTATCGATGCCCTGCTCAATATTGCAGAAGATATCCCTGGCTTGGCACTCAGTTTTCCAGAACCGCTGAGGAATGCACCTGGTCCAGATTTTGTGGTGGCGGAGCTGGGTCTGCCTAAAGGAGCGCAGTCGAACGGGGGGCCGGGGGGGCAGCACCAGATGCCGATCGCCTCACCGTGTCTATTCCCAACGGGCAACGCATAACCATCGCTCACGACGGATTTGGTGAGTTTGGCCCCGCTGGCATGATCGCCAATCATGGTAATGCTGAGCTGACGCGGTCAGGGGTTCGAGTCGCCAGTATTTCAGGACTGGAGCTAGCAGACTTTGAGTCATTAGCCGTGATCGATTATTTCCGCATCTGGGTGGTTGCGGTTGATCTGTTAGATTTAGGCATCCTAGAGGGAGAATCTGTTGCGCAGGTGGAGCTGAGATCTGCGAGCATTTCGACCGAAACAGAGGTTGGCCCTAGAAACTGCTGACTGATTGATCCGGCTTTTGTGATGGGTTTACCAACCGAGTATTGAAGCTGCTTTATCAGAGTCAATGCTAAAGCTGAGAGAACGAATTATTTGCATGTTGCTGAATAAATAGGAAAACCGACGATGAGCCATCCGACGTTTCAGTCAGAGAACGCAAAGACAACTCGCATTCCTTTTCACAAAATTGGGGCTGTTTTCTACGGCCTGTGGGGTTTTTGGCACTTTCGAGTAGTCGCTTCGATGTTTGAGTTTGCGGCAACTCAAATGGATCAGGATGTTCTCCAGGCGCGCATTTATCAGGGCGCGTTTCATATTCTCTGGTTTGCAGTGGGTGCGGTTGCGATCGCCGTTCTATTCAACTGGCGCAACAGTCGCATTGGCTACTGGCTCAATCTCTTGATGATTGGCTGGACCGAGATTGGCCTATTCTTTTTCTTTATCGTACCCGGCTATTTTCCCTGGTTGCCGACGGGATTTGTCGGCCCATTACTGTGGATTTTTGCGGTTGCATTCACGACCCTTGGCTACTGCCTGAATCCGCGAAAAGTATGACGTTTTTATAGGAAATCAATGGTTATGAAAAAAGAATTTTGGTTGGCCCTACTAATGGGGCTGATTATCATCACCGGGCTACCGTTCATCACCGGTCAGAGTTGGGCAGAGACATCATTACCGAATACGCCCAATTTGCAGGCACAGGTACAGAGCGTTATTCCTGATGATGTGCAATGGAATCCAAACTCTGACATCGCAGGTATTGAAAGCGCGATCGCGCTAGGTGATCCGTCCAACTCAGAACTGTATGTTCTGTTTGGAAAAATGGAAAGTAGTGCGATATTTCCGGCCCACACTCACCCAGATGCTCGTATTACAACAGTTATCTCAGGAGTGATGTATTACGGTGTTGGAAAACAATTTGATCGCACTATTGTTCAGCCTTATCCAGCTGGATCGGTTGTCTATACGCCAGCAGGAACCTCTCATTTTATGTGGGCTCAGGACGGCGAAGCCGTGATGCAAGAAACAGGGTTTGGACCCACGGGGATAACGTTCATGACGAATGACAATTAATGGCTAGAGCAAGGCTTATGAAGTTTACAGTGGCAGCATAACAAATCGCTGAACCGGAACGAAATGTAGGGTACTTCCTGAATCTCTAAGTTTGTATCCGTCCGGTTAGCTCAACCGTTATCAATAGTCTCTAATCTTCTTTCCATAAAGCCTTAGCCGTTACTGCCAGTTCAGGGACAACAGTAGACCTAATATTATTATCACCACGAAACTGTTGTGGCATACCAAACTCACCTGTCTCGGGGTCCATCGTGTAAATAGACAACGTAGATTGCTTCGGATGACCGATATACCGCATCCCCCCTAACGCCCCATAGTCCACAATCCAATACTCTTCAACACCAATAGATTCATACTCAGCCAGCTTAGTCAAATAATCATCTCGCCAGTTTGTTGACACCACCTCAATCACCAAGGTTGGAGCAATATAAGCCATCGCAGAGCTAGACAGCCCCTTCATCCGTTCCCATTCAGCCTTGGCAAAAACAACAATATCGCCCCGTCTAGCAGTATCTCGTCCATTCCGAGAACCAATAGAAATTAACTTGGAACGCTTCGGTACAAAGGGCAAATTTTTCTCTAAACAATGCAGCCTGAGCAGATCATAAAGATTATCTGCCACATCCTCATGATTAGCAGTGGGATCGCTCATCGGCATCGGCTCACCCTCAATTAATTCATATAGACGATCATCACCGCTATCCCACACAAGAAAATCTTGCAATGACAATGGTGATGATTGCGAGGGTATTAAATCAACTGCTTGGGTCATACTGCATCACCACATGCTGTCCATGTTCTTACCGGCTTGCCACTTAGAGCCTTTAGGATGTGCTTTCTATTTTAGACGATGGGCATGATTGTGATGCTTACCCCCTTTTTTTAGCCCACTAAATCCCGAACCTTACCCACCTTGCACTGAGCAGGGTTCACAAAGGCCAAAGAATTCCAGGGTGTGATAATAGATTGTGAATGAGCTGGAGTGCTGGAGTGAAGACGCTAGCCCCTTCAAAGGGCATGTATTTAGCGGAAATGATTGCCCACAATCCAAGCAAGTCATATAGTGCCGGTCCTGCTCCACCGCATTGTAAAGCGTTTCCCCCGTCAGCGTTACCCGATGCTGCACCCTGCCCATCCGCTTTAGCGCATCCAAGGCTCGATATACCGTTGCCAATCCAATCCGCTGCTGTTGCTTGATCAGCGTATATAGTGCCTGGGCCGAAATTGGCTCACGCTGCTGCCGCAGTAACTGGAGTACCGCTGTTTGAGCCCGAGTACAGTGAACCTGAGTCATGGATTTTTTAAGGATGATGAACTGACAAGTCAGCGCTGGCGCTATCGCGTCAATTTCGAAAAACTGATGTAAGATGCTTAGGAATGATAATCATTATCATAACGGGTTTCCATCCTATGTCATCCACATCTATTTCACCCACATCTATTTCACCCACGTCAGCGCCCCCTCAAGCCGCCACAGATGCTGTTGAAGCGATAGTGGAAGCTACACCCGCTGATAATAATACTGGTCAAGTGCATCGTCCCCGGCGTTTGCGCCGTACTGGGGCGCTGCGACGGATGGTGCAAGAAACGGTGCTAACCGCCGCTGACCTGATTTATCCCCTGTTTGTCATGGAAGGTGAAGGGCAGCAGGAAGCGATACCGTCGATGCCCAACTGTTTTCGCTATTCCCTAGACCTATTGCTAGAAGAGGCAAAAGCGGTGTGGGAGTTAGGCATTGGGGCCATTGCCCTGTTTCCGTTAATTCCCCATCATCAAAAAGACAATGCTGGTACCGAAAGCTATAACCCAGATGGTTTAATCCCTCGGGCAGTGCGTGCCCTCAAGCAAGCGCTGCCCGAGCTGCTGGTGATTACCGATGTGGCGCTTGACCCCTATAGCAGTGAAGGTCATGACGGCATTGTCCAAAATGGTCAAATTCTCAACGATGAAACCGTTGCCGTTCTCGCTAAGCAGGCCCTGGTGCAGGCTGAGGCCGGGGCTGATTTTGTGGCCCCATCTGACATGATGGACGGTCGTGTGCGGGAAATTCGTAAGGCGTTGGATGCAGAGGGCTGGATTAATGTCGGCATTCTCGCCTATTCCGCTAAATATGCATCGGCCTACTACGGTCCATTTCGCGATGCCCTGGATTCTGCCCCCAAGTTTGGTGATAAAAAGACCTATCAAATGGATGCGGCCAATGCGAGAGAAGCCCTGAAAGAGGTCGAACTGGATATTAAAGAAGGGGCGGACATTGTCATGGTGAAACCGGCTCTGGCCTATTTGGATGTGATTTGTCGCATTAAACAACACACCAACTTACCCGTTGCTGCCTACAACGTCAGTGGTGAATACGCCATGGTCAAGGCCGCAGCGCAGCAGGGCTGGATTGATGAAAAAGCCGTCATGCTAGAAACCTTGACCAGTATGAAACGGGCGGGAGCCGACTTGATTTTGACCTATTTCGCCAAGGATGCTGCCTTGGCTCTACGCACAGAGAAGGGTAAAGCCTAAAGAATTAATGTTGTTTTTGAAGAGAGAACAGTAATGTCTAGACTGAGTTTTCAACGACAAGTACAGCAGTTATCGATTATGGCACTGGGTGCAATCATCACCCTGGGAGGCTGTACGACTTCTCCTACGACCACCAGCGAAGCAGAACCTTCAGCAGCAGCCCCTGAAGACTCACTACAGGTGGTCACAACGTTTTTGCCCATAACCCAATTCACCAAAGCGGTGGCGGGCGATCGCGCTGAGGTGGTACAGCTGCTACCCACCAATGTCGGTCCCCATGACTTCCAGGCCAAACCCAGTGATATTCAGGCAGTTGCCAATGCGGATGTGTTGGTCAAAAACGGTTTGGAAATGGAGTTCTTTTTAGATGACATGATCGAGAATGCGGAAAATTCCGATCTGGTCACCATCGACTCTAGCGAAGAGATTGCTGCATTTGCCGGTGGTGAAGAAGAAGGTCACGACGATCATGCCGAAGAGGGCCATGATGACCATGGCGAAGAAGGCCATGACGACCACGCTGAAGAAAAGGCCCACGACGATCATGACGAAGAAGGCCACGACGACCACGCTGAAGAAAAGGCCCACGACGACCACGACGAAGAAGGCCACGACGACCACGCTGAAGAAAAGGCCCACGCTGAAGTTGACGACCATGGCCATGCCCATGGTGAATTTGATCCTCACATCTGGCTGGACCCCAAGCGAGCCATTGAACAGGTGGAGAATATTCGCGATGGTTTGATTGCGGCTGATCCAGAAGGAGAGTCTGAATACACAGCTAACGCGGCTGCATTTATTACCGAACTGCAGGTCTTAGATGCTGACATTACGGAAATGTTGTCCCCCTTTGCTGGACAAACCTTTGTGGTGTTTCACGACTTCGCTGCCTACTTTGCCAGCAGCTATGGACTGGAAGCCGAGGTTCTGGTGGGTCTGCCCGAAGAGAACCCGTCTCCAGACGATGTGAAACGGGTGGTGGACACAGTGCAGGCGGAAGGGCTAAAAACCATCATGACCGAACCCCAGGCTGGCGACTCTTCTTTTAAGGCGATCGCACAAGATCTTTCCATTGGAGTCAGTGAGTTTGACCCCCTGGAGGTAGGTCTGACCGAGGCCGTAGAGCCCGACTACTACCTGACCACCATGCGTCAGAATGCGGAAAATCTGGCCAATGGCTTTGGGGCATCCACACAATCCTGGTATCCGTTCTGGGCACCTCAACCGGTGGCCGTCATCAATGGGTGGCTTTAATATGGAGGATGATTTTATGGGGCCAGGAGAAAACAGTTGAACGATCCAGTCTTAGTCGTCAAAGGGTTAACGGTTTACCGAGAGACCTATGCCGCTGTTCAGGATGTATCGTTTACGGTACCCGCTGGTATGGATACGGCCATTGTCGGTCCCAACGGAGCTGGCAAGAGTACCCTGATCCAGGCCATTCTGGGTATCTTGCCCTATCGGTCGGGGGAGGTATTTGTCCTGGGACAGCCCCTATCTCCTAAAGGTAAACTGCCCCCTGCGGTGAGACAACAGATTGCCTATTTGCCCCAAAATTTTCTGTTTGATCGCCGCATTCCTATTACCGTTAGGGAGTTTGTGGGTCTGGGTTGGGATCGGCTGGGCCTGCAGCTGCCCTGGGCTGGTGGGCAAGCCCGTCGCCACGCGGTGCAACAGGCATTGACCCAGGTGGATGCCTGGCATTTGTACCAACAGCCTGTGAGTGTGCTGTCGGGGGGAGAGCTGAAGCGGATACTGCTGGCCTATTGTTTGGTGCGGCCCCGCCGTTTGCTAGTTCTCGACGAGGCCCCCGCCGGGTTAGATGTGCGCAGCGAATCGGAGTTTTATCGGTTGCTGCACCAGCTTAAAAAAGATCAGGGCTGGGCCATTTTACAAGTCTCCCACGATTTAGATATGGTGCGTCGCAGCTGCGATCGCGTCCTCTGCATCAACCGCACCCTGCTCTGCCAGGGCACCCCAGACCATTCTCTCACCCCAGAGAATCTATCCCTGGCCTATGGCCCTGAGTTTGTTCGCTATCGCCATTCTTGCTAGTCTTGCTAATTTCTCAACCATGACCATCCAGTCTGAATTCACCCGTGTGATTGACCTGTTTCAACTGCCCTTTATGCACCGGGCACTGATGGGCAGTGTGCTCACTGGATTTATGGGTGGCTTAATGGGTAGCTTTACCATTCTCCGACAACTCTCTTTCTTTAGCGATACCCTGGGTCACTCAGCTCTGTTGGGCATCAGCATTGGCTTCTTGCTGGGGCTGGATCCTGGCTGGGTGTTGTTACCCTTTGCGGTTATTTTTGCATTGGGTGTAACCTATTTCCTGGAACGCACCCGTCTCTGGACCGACGCTCTGTTAAATATTATCTACTCATCGTCCCTATCCATTGGTATTATCCTGCTGAGTTTTCGGGACGACTATAAGGGCGGTATCACCCATCTGTTATTTGGTGATATTCTGGCCATGCGAACCACCGACTTAATCTTTAGCAGCGTGCTGCTGGTGGTATGTGCCATATTTATCGGCCTGACGTTGCGATCGCAAATTCTTCTGACACTCCATGAACCCATGGCCATCGCTCGGGGTGTATCTGTGTCAGCCCAGCGTACAGCATTTATTGTGTTGTTATCCCTGGTAGTGGGTATTTCCATCAAGGCCATCGGCGTCTTGCTGATTAGCGCCTTTGTCGTGATTCCCGCCTGCGCCGCCCGCCTCCTCAGCCGCACCTTTGCCCAGTACATCCTAATCTCAGCGGGCCTCGGTGCATTAGGAGCCGCCATTGGCATGATGGTCTCCGCCTTTTTCGATTTACCCTCAGGTCCCAGTATTGTTACCGCTCAACTGGCTATTTTTCTCTTAGCCATGCTCGCACCCAATAGACGCAAGTTAGCCCTGTAAAACCGTGGATTTGCCAATAAATAGAATACTCGTTTGAAATTGTGCTGTAGAACTTCCTCCCCTTTAGAAGGGGAGGTGCCGAAGGCGGAGGGGTTTCGACCAATAGCGCCAGTCTCGAAAACCCCTCCCTGACGGTTCCCCTTCTAAAGGGGAACCAAGTATCGCCAAGCCTCTTAAAGGTACATTATTTCCCCGCACACCCCCAACCCAACCAGTTGCTTCCGGAGTTCATACCATGACAACCTCAACAGCCCCCAGTCCCACCAAAAGAGGAATGCCCGTCACCATCATCACCGGATTTCTCGGCAGTGGTAAAACAACCCTTCTAAACCACATCCTCAGCAACAACAAAAACCTAAAAGTCGCCGTCCTAGTCAATGAATTTGGCGACATCAACATCGACAGTCAGCTATTAGTATCCATGGACGAAGCCATGGTTGAACTGAGCAATGGCTGCATTTGTTGCACCATCAACGATGACCTGTTAGATGCCGTTTATCGAGTCATGGAGCGGGATGACCGCATCGACTACATGGTGATTGAAACCACAGGGGTGGCTGACCCACTGCCTATTATTCTCACCTTTCTGGGCACAGAACTACGAGATCTCACCCGGCTTGATTCCATCATCACCATGGTAGATGCGGAAACCTTTAAGCCCGATCATTTTGAGAGTGAAGCAGCATTGAAACAAATCACCTATGCTGATGTTACAATTGTAAACAAAGTTGATCTAGCGTCATCGGATCAGGTGAAGACGTTAGAAGAGTATCTTCGTAGCGTTAAAGAGGGGGCAAGGATTTTGCACAGTCAGCAGGGTCAGGTACCCCTGCAGCTAATTTTAGATGTCGGCTATAACAATCCCGAAGACTATGCTGAGCTAGAACACGAACATCATGGTCACGATCATGATCATGAGCACCATCATCACGATCACCATGGTCATGATCACCATGGCCATGAGCATCATCATCACGATCACCACGACCATCATCACCACTCCTCTCATCTGGATAATGAGGACCTGTGCAACTGAAATAAGCCTCATTCCAAACCCTTATATTTATTGAGATAGCGCCCTGTAAGCTCGATTTTCT
>NZ_JADOES010000061.1 GCF_018739885.1 Leptothoe spongobia TAU-MAC 1115
CCAGTATGGCTGTAAATCCCTACTTTGAACTATTTGAGACGATACCAAGCTATGGCGAAAAATTAGTGACACTAACACATATAAATTGATACGTAAAAATATTGAAACTTTTATGTATTAATTATTGCTCGGTAGTTCGTTTGAACCAGTGAAGATACTTTAAAGCTTTCTGGATAACTCCGAGTCTGGGGGTATTATCCAGAAAGTTTCTGGGTTAACTGCTTATAGGGTGGTTATCCAGAAAGTTTCTGGATAACTCCGACTGGAAGGTATTTATCCAGAAAGTTTCTGGATAACTCATAGTTATGCAAATCGGATATAGTTTTCGAGCCTATAAGGCCATTGTCTGATTCAGTTCTGAAACTGATATTTAATCTTTGAAAAGAGAAGGAGTTTGAATTGCATACAACAGTGCGGACCCCTGTTGCAGAAACTCTGGACTGTTTTATGGCGATTACTCAATGAGCGCAGCGATCGCAATTTTCAATGATTCGATCAAACCATCTAAATCCGATCGACTAGTTGCGCCAGCTTTGAATCCCATTGCAGTGGTCACAAAGAAATGCGTAAATTGCTCCACAGTCTCCCCTTTCTCAGCAATTTGTGATGCATAGGGCATCAGAATACCGGCAATAAGCGCCTCGTGTTGTTTGTGTGCCTCTGCAATAGCAGTCTTACCTGCCTGATTATGACCACTGATCAGATCTTCAGGATCACCAGACGATTGTAATAACTCAAAGGATTTGATAATAGTCTCCTCAAAGTACACGTCCAGTTTGTCGGATAGATGAGAAGTGTCTTCCCATCTACTTTGCACGGTTGCCAGGCTTGTTCTCGTCACATGACGAATTGAGTTAACGATGATTTCGTCCTTGTTGCCAAAGAGGTCGTAGAGCGTTTGCCGCGAGACACCTGCTGCTGAGGCAATATCAGCCATTGAAGTCTTCTTCGCACCGTAGCGCACAAATGTGCGGATCGCAGCTTCGATAATTTTTGCTTCTGTCTCATTCATTAACTTCGCTGACCAAGGGCTACTTAAGATAGCTTTCCCTACAACTTGACAATAACTGAATTTATGCCAAAATACAACTGTACAAAAAAAGTAAATTTGTACAGTGTAGGTTCAAGAGTTAACCGTTATGACCCATACAGTACTGATCACAGGCTGCTCCAGTGGCTTTGGAAAACTCACCGCCAAGACCTTTAGCCAAAAAGGCTGGAACGTTATCGCCACCATGCGTTCTCCCGAAAAAGAGATCGAATTAACGGAGCTATCCAACGTCCTGGTCACTAAGCTTGACGTGACCGATCCAGCAAGCATTGCTGCTGCCATTCAGCAGGGGGTGGCTCAATTCGGGCGCATTGACGTGTTGGTAAATAATGCTGGCTATGGTGGCCACGCTATTTTTGAGCAAGCCACTGATGCATCGATTCGCGACATGTTTGAAACCAATGTCTTTGGCACCATGAATACAATGCGGGCGGTGCTCCCCATGATGCGGGCCCAGGGCGGTGGCACCATTATCAACGTCACCTCAATGGCCGCATTAATTCCTGTACCGGGCAACTCCATTTATACGGCAACAAAACATGCCACTGGCGGCCTCACCGAAGCCATGGCGTTGGAATACGAGCCCTTGGGCATTCGTATTCGTTTGGTTGAGCCAGGGGCGTTTCCCACAACACGATTTACGGCCAATGTCGATACGACCGTAACGGATAATGATGAGGTGCTCAAAGCTTATGATCATAGGCTTCGTCAGCACTTTGCCAAGCAAGTTGAGCAAGTTGCCGCTGCCAGTGACAGGGTTAATGACCCGCAGGACGTGGCGGAGACAATCTATGAATGTGCGACCCAAGATACCCCTATTCACAATCCGGTTGGGTCTGATGCAGCCATGCTGGCAGAAATGATCGCAGCCGCTGAATCTCGCCAGGCATTTATCGAGCAGGTTACCCCGTTGTTGATGCCTTAAGGGCAATAAGTTAACTGTCAACAAAGTCACTACTTTATTCCCTACCAAGGAGTCAGATATGTTCGGCAATATGGTTTCCAATATGATGGTCAAGCCAGCCCAGTCACCGCTGTTTGATAGTCCTGCGGACTATGGACTCGATTACGAAAACGTGGAGTTCAAAGCGCGCGACGGTGTCACCCTGCGGGGCTGGCTAATCAAAGGCGGCACAGACCGCGTGATTGTGCAGAGCCACTTCGGCGTGCAGTGCAACCGTGGCGGTTGGTCGCCTAAAGGCAGAGGTCCTATCGCCCCCTGGAAAGAGGACATCAAGTTTCTGCGCCAGGCCAAATATCTCTCGGAACAGGGCTATTCCGTGTTGATGTACGACCTGCGCGGCCATGGAGAAAGTGACCTGGGTACGATTCCCTGGGTGAGCTGGGGGCCCGAGGAAGCCAAGGACGTGATCGCAGCAGTGGACTTTATGTCGGCTCGGTCCGAGTTTATCAATGCCAGTATTGGCTTGCTCAGCATCTGTATGGGGTCAGCTTCTACTACCTACGCCTACGGCTTGGCAGACGGGCTGGCTAGTCGTGACCAAGTAAAATCTTTGGTTGCCGTACAGCCCCTGCTCTACAGCTACTTTGTTAAGGCACTGGGCATGCCTGGGTTTATGGAACGTGCCGGAGCCAAGGTGTCCCGTCAGCGCCTCGGCTTTGACATGGCTGAACCTAATTTTATTGACGATGCCCCTAAGATCTCGGTGCCCACGCTGGTAATTCAGAACCAGAACGACCCCTGGACCAATCTGGACATGGTGGAGTCCTACTACAGCGCCCTGACGGTAGAAAAAGATCTGCAGATGCTGGATTTAGAAGAAAGTCGTTTTGCTGGCTACGACTATCTGGGGCGTGCACCGGAGACATTTATTGGCTGGTTTGACCAACATCTCTAATACGAGCAGAGAGAGCCTTATTGCCTATGACATTCGAGATCATGGATTGAGTGCATCGTCAGGGGCCAATGGCTTTAGCCAGCTAGAATGTCGCGATATTATTGGTGCGGTGCAATACGCCAATAGCCGTCCAGAAACTCGTGATTTTAAGACATCTCCATAAGATTTACTTGGGATATAATTCCACTTGCGACCTGGTTTGATGCCCAGATGAAATAAAGAGCTGCCAATCGTTTCTATGTTCCATAACAATCGCATGCACCGGTTCTCAATCCAGTGACTTTTGACGAGACGTTTTTGATAGGCGGCCCGGTGATGCTAGTCGTTATCCGTCAAATCTGCCACTGAATATATAGTTATCCGCGCGACTCGAAGTCGTTCGGGGGAGTTGGAAAGGCCTCCTAAAATCCTTTCCCTGCCAGTGTTCAGGCAGATGTCCGCCTCGGAATGTTCAACCAGTAATGGGAGGGCAGTATCAGCAGACGAGGTTAAGTGTCCAACAAGCCTGGAGCCAAACCAGGTGAGAGGGCTAGGGCAAGGTTGCTAGGGATAATGCAAATGAATCCTTGATGAGGCTTCGTTAATATTTAGTTCTCGAAATGGCTGACACGAGAATGCTGGGGCACATGGGAATCGGCAGCGGCTAAATGTCGATTGAGAACACCCCGCCCCCGGAGTATAGAGGAGTCCTAAGGCAATCACCTCTCCACCCCGTGCGGAACGAGGAAACCCCGATAGAGTCCTGAACATGCCGTCGTGCTCAGGTAAGCGATGAGTAATCAAAGCTGAATTCTCTAGCGGACACAGGATGTCCCAAGAAGCGAAAGCCGTCAGCCGAAAGGCATCCGGAATCCATAACGAGACGGATAGGGCTAATGCCTAACCTGAAAAGGTGCTGACGTGGGACAGGTGATGGTCTTGATTGAAGGTGAGATGAGCCTTAACTGATTGGGAAAAGTTAGGTGCAAGCCTCGGTTTGCAAACGTAACCGTCAGGACAAGCCGCAAGGGTTGTTAAGAATCGGAGACACTGAATTTCAAGACATTGCTTGAGCCGTGTACGGTAAAAGTCGTACGCACGGTTCTGAGGGGAGGCAGTGGGAAATATCCAAAACCCTCTGCCTTACCCGACTTTATCGCTTTTAATTTGCAGCACGTGGCACTAGTCAGCATTGGCTGTTGGTTAGTTGCTAAACCTACCTGATATCCTAGACTAAGCTACGTTATTTATCGTTGGAAACTTACACTGGAGCTAATGCCTGGAGATATCATCAACAAACTGTCCAGTATATTTGTCATAGATTTTACAGTGTAAGTTTGGGTGCAGAGTTACATCTGCATTTGCAGAAATTGGCTAATTGAGGTGTAGCAGCGATGCAACAAGGTAACTATGGCGAAAATTATCAGTCACATCTAATCGAGCAATACAAGCTGTTCGTTGAAATGGCTGATCGTATTAGTGCTAGAAGGGGACAGACAAATAGCTTCTATATTTCCTTATTGTCTGCTCTACTAGCTTTGCTGTCGCTGGTTATTGATAAAGATCTATTTTCTGGACCTGCAAGTGTTTTGCTTTTTTTCACAGCGTTGATTGGGCTGGCACTATGTCTGACTTGGTATGTGAATATTCAATCCTATCGACAGCTCAATGGTCTTAAATTTCAAGTTATCCATGAAATAGAAGCACTGTTACCCTTTCCTTGTTACAAACGTGAATGGGATCTGTTGAAAGAGCAAAGAGGGAAACAAAAAAAGCAATATATCCAACTAACAACCGTAGAAAAATATGTTCCACTGATTTTTACTGTACCCTACATAGGATTGTTACTTTATACGTTGCTGGTATTTATCGGAGTGATTGGGCTGCCTGCATCAACACCTTGAACAATTACCTAAACCATATCGTCATTGGCTAGAAACATTATGGATTTAAGAGAACAGCTTGCAGCACTTGAACATGAGCAATGGGCTCACTGGACGCGTTACATGCTGGATAATTTGACTTCTGAAAACATTACTCGTTGGCGACAACAGATCGAGACTCCCTACACAGAACTTTCAGATGAAGAGAAAGAGAGCGATCTCCACTGGGCTGATAAAGTCCTCAACTTACTGGAGCATAACGACTGAGGACTGAGGTTATAGAAGCAATTGTCCTTTCAATCGTCTTCGGATTATTGCTTCTTTGCTGCCTTCTCTGCTTCGGCCTCCGCTTTCAGCTCCTCAATAGCAGCTGCCACATTTTCCTCCCAGGAATAAGTTTTTTCTTTTGCTGGGTCGTAGGAGGGCAAGTCAGGAATTTCGACGTTGAGTTGCTCAAGGAGTTCACGAGCCTTATCAAGCTCATAGCGATGGACGTAAGGTTCACCGTCGGCCCATGCCCATTGATAGGCTTTCAAGGCGTGCTTGGCAGCTTGTTCAGGGTCTCCACTAGCTAACCATAATTGGGCGATGGGTCTGTGGGCTTGCCTCTTATTATCAGCAGAACTAAGTCGTTCAGCAAGATATTGAGGCTCAGGAAGCTGACCAGAATAATACTGGGCAAGTGCAAGAAATGCTTCAGACTCTATATCTCTCTTTCCAGTTTCACGAAACATACTTACGACATTCTGTAAACTAGCTATAGCTTCTGTCCAATTCTCTTTCTCTATACTCCATTGTCCTCGGAGAGAATGAAGAGATCTCATAGTTGCACGACACTTACTTTCTGTAGCAAGTGTCTCAGCAAGTTTGATTTCATTTTCTTGTAACTTCCCCTGCCAAAAAAGTTCCCATGCTAGTGCTGCCTCAGCGTCTCCAGGTTCACCTAAACCTCGTATGTATAATCTCCCCATAGAATCCAAACGATTCCATAAATCTTCTGCATCCCTCCATCTCCCAATCAAGGATGTATTCGAAAATTCTCTTAGAAGCGCATCAAATATATAGCCTTTACTATCATTTATTTCGCCATGCAGAAACTTGAATTGCGAGCTAAGTGAAAGTGCTCTGCTAGCTTTAGCTAAGCGATTCTCGGCTTTAAAGGTTGTTGACAAGTTGTATAAGTATACACCCAGGCTGGCTATGTCGGTTGAGTGAAGCTTATAGGGGCGCTCCATTTGAAGGCTTAAGGAAATCGCGGCTCCAAATGAATCAATGGATTCACTTGTTTTTCCTATCTTATTCAAATGGAACCCAGCGCTATTAAGGATGTGACGTGTCTGAAATGAAGGTACTGAATCAATCACTTCATTCCAAGGACTAGAAAATAAAGGCCGAAGTAGAGATAAAGCTTCATTGTCGTTTTCTAAATTAAACATAAAAACAGTTGCTATATCGTCGTAGGTATCTGCAGCCTGTTGATATCGCTCCATTTGTAAGAAGGTGCGGACAAGCGATATTTCGCTCCAGATATCCTCGAGTGTTTCTACCTTTTGGTATCTTATAGAGTGGGAGCTTTGGGAGAAGTGATCTATCAAGGGGCGTCCCAAACGCTCCCGATCTTCGAGTTTGAGACCTCCAGCTGCCATTCCTCGAACTACTGGATGCAGGTCATAACGGTTTGTAGTCCTGTCGTATTGAAGTAATCCCCGTTGCTCCAAGTCACGAACAGTCTTAGGTAGTAGTTCCTGCTGAGCTAATTTAACCTTTTGCTGCCAGGCTTTGTACTCGTCTTGATAGCTTTGCCATACTTTCAGCCTTTCTTGGTAACGGAATAAATCCACTTGTCGTTCTTCTTCAGAGATTTCATCCCAGTAGTATTCTTCCCTTGGGTCATCTGGCCTATACACTGACTCTGGTTCAGTTGGTAAGTGAGGGTTTAGGGCATTGAGAAGTTCAGTATCGGCGGATTCTGAGAGTAAGGACAGGGATGAGAGCAATTGGCGACTTTCCGGAGAAAGCGTATCCAGAGCTTTATTGAGAATGTGGTTGCGCTTTTGCACTAGATCCAATTTAGCCAGGTTAAAGTGCCCACCATGGTTCGGATCTTTTGCCCAGGCATCAAAGTCGCCTCGGGCGGGAAAGTAGTCATTCACCAAGCCCGCGACAATGCCAGTGACCAAGGGATGGCAGTCACAGTGACGCTTTAGATAACTCTGCATAGTTTGGGAGTTTCCACTAATCCCACAAGCTCGCAATAGTGCCTCCGCATCGGCAGGAGGGTTCAAACCAGGTAGGCGCTTATGCAACACCCCTGGGATCGGTTGACCTGCCTGGTTAAGTAAGGCACGGGGCGTCAGGCGGGTGGTTAGTAACAGTTTAGAGGGATCTGTGACTGCTAACATTCGTAGCAGATCACCATCCTCAGGGCGAATAGCATCACGAGGATTACGATGGTCAACTTCGTCAGTTTTACCAGCCTCTTCATCTGCTAGTTGGGCAGCATCAAAAGAGTTATAGGCTACCAGCACCCTTTCTAAACCATCCAAAATCAAAAGCCACGGGCGCGCATTTAACTGTCGAAAGAGTAGCTCACTCAGCTCTAGGGTTTTCTTGTTGTTCAATTCTTTTAGAGGCTGCCCCGTCATGTAAGCCAGGGCGCGACGACAAAAATCTGCCATAATTGCCCCCCGCTCATAAAACGAATACCAAAAGATCCCAGCCCAATCGTTGCGCATGGAAGTTGCATATTTCTTGGTCCAGTGCCAAGTAAGCATGCTTTTGCCAGTGCCCCCAATTGCCTCAAATAACAGAATTGGGTTCGGGTCAGCACGAGTAACCCAATCATTGAGGGTTTTGAGCTGAGTTTTGCGGCCTATAAATTCGTGGGTGCCGATATAAGGTGGTTCTGCATAAAAAGCAGGTGGTTGAGGAATTCCATCGGGGTGACTTGGGTTTTCAGTTGCCTCAAGCTCAAACTTCGGTTCTTCCTGCAAAAGACGTCGCAACTCTGCCACAGATTGAATAACAGCTGCCGTAAACTCATCCAGGTTGTTAAAGACTTTATAAATCCGAGGTACTGACGAATTGGCTGGTAGTTTTGCACTTTCACGAAAAGCCTCTAGCTTGGTGATTTTTTCAGGATCTCTCTCAACATCACTAGCCTTGACATGATGATCTTCTCCCATGATAAAGAGTAGAATTGGCCGATTGAGCCTCTGTGCTTCGTGAAATTCTAACTCCGTAAGAGACAGTCCATGTGGGTTACGTTTAGTATCTTTATGAATTGAGCCATAACGGTGGCTGATCACACCGATATACCCGGATGCCTTTTGCACCATCTGCAACGAGGAATCAATCACATCAATATCAGGTTTGGCTGCGTCATTTTCCATGACCACTGCTTTAAGCTCCTGACCATCGATTGCTTTGATCAAAGCAGCTCGATGTTCCTGCAGATCATTAAACGTGCTGGAAACCATCACTCCAGGAAAGTAAACAGGCACATGAGCATTGCTATGAGTCATATTCAGTGAATTAACCGTTTTATGAGGGCAGAGATGAGTTTAGTAGGCTTTTATACGCACAATTATATTCATTGTGCAACAGTATATTCACCTTGCAACCGGCGCATCAGAACTTGCAAATCTCTGGTCAAGCTTTCATGACATTTGTAGGAAGGTTCTCCACTGCCCTTACATTTCTTCTATTATCCTGTCACTTCTCTGGTTTAGGAATGATAACAAGCGCGTGCACACGGAACGGACACATTTACTATCGTTTATGATGCAAATATTATCGCCGTCCGGTGACGCGCAAGCCGTTAGCTGGCAAAATAATGCATCCCCTTTAAGGTATTGTGGCTGAGAAATAGTCGAGCAGAAGTCAGCCACTGCCCAAGTTAAGACTCCAGAAACCGAATAGTCGTAGGCCTTTGGATAATCAGTGTAGACTTGCAGCGGATATAATCTTTGTAGTCAAACCGTTCAAAATACAGCGTTCAAGCTGACATTCGCTTAGTAAAGGTCGATACGGAGCCCATTCAATGCTTACTCAAATCGAATTAAGAAATTTCAAAAGCTATAAGTCTGGAACTTTGCAACTCGGGCGATTAACCGTCTTGATTGGAGCAAACGCTTCTGGAAAAAGTAATGTGATTGAAGCTTTGCGTTTACTTGCAAGAATTGCCGAAGGCGAAAGACTTAGTTTCTTAGGCGGTCCTTATAAACATGATGAAAATATTTTTAGAGGAGGAGTAGATAATCTCGGATATCGTAACTCAAAAACGTTTGGCATTTCTTGTGTAACAACAGAATCAGAATGGAAAGATTTTTCAATCAATTTCAGCCTTGAGGCAGACGGTGATCTACATGTGACCGAAGAAAAAATTACAAGCCGAACTTCAACAGTTCCTTTATATGAAATTACTAGTGCTCCTCAAGGAGCTGGGAGTGATGTATTCGTAACTTATAATAACTTCGCTAGGGGCGGCAAGAAACCTAGCATAGTATGCAGTAGCCATATGGCAATTTTCACACAACTTTTGAGTGATATTCGTTTTCGTTCAGAGAATACTAAAAGTCGTGCGATTATTCCTGAAGTAGCCGGAAAATACGTTCAATGGCTAAGTAGCATCGTATTTCTTGAGCCTGAACCTAGTTCGATGCGTTCTTATGGTCATAAAGCTGACAAAATCCTCCAAGAACATGGCGAAAATCTTTCAAGTGTAATCTATAATCTATGTCTTCAGCCAGAGTTGAAAGAGTCTGTATTAGACTTTATTCAAAGTCTGCCCGAACAAGATATCGAAAATATAAGTTTCATAGAAACACCTCGCGACGAGGTTATGTTGCAGTTAACTGAAACGTTTGGAGGTACTTCAACGACTTATGATGCTTCTATACTTTCAGATGGAACTTTGCGAGTACTTTCTATTGCTACTGCAATGCTTTCTGCTCCAGAACAGAGCTTAGTTGTCATTGAAGAAATTGATAATGGTGTACATCCAAGTAGAGCAGCAGATTTGCTAGAGCGTATTGCTAATATTGCAAAGCAACGAGACTTACGTGTTTTAATTAGCAGTCATAATCCAGCGCTCCTTGATGCTTTACCTGATGAAGCTGTCCCTGAGACGGTTTTTTGTTACCGAAGTACCGCTGATGGCTCAAGTCAATTAGTTCGATTACAGGATATTCCTGACTACCCTGAGCTTATTGCTCAAGGTTCTGTTGGTCATCTTATGACTCGTGGTCTCTTGGAACGTTTCGTTAAACAGCATCCTGGAACACAGCAGAAGAAGCAGAAGGCTATGGAGTGGCTAGACTCTCTTGCTTTAGTAGGAGATTTAGGAGGATGAAAGCTGTTGCAATCGTTGATACATCTATATTTTGCAATATTCTTAATATTCCTCAAAAAAACGGTGAACGCTCACAGGTCATGCATAGGCTAAAATCCTTACTTGAGCAAGAAACTAATCTTCTTTTGCCTATGGCTGCAATCTATGAGGCAGGTAATTATATCGCTCAATTAAGTGATGGTGGCAATCGCCGCCGATTTGCTGAAGTATTTATCCAAGAAGTTGGAAAGGCTATCCAGGGAGAGGCTCCTTGGCAGGTTATGCAACTACCGAACACGGATGAAGTTGGAGAATGGCTAAATAGTTTTCCTGATTCAGCAATGCGTGGCGCAGGTATAGGAGATCTTTCAATGATAAAAGAATGGGAGAAAATGATTAGGAAAGCACCTAGTTATAGAGTTTTTATATGGTCTATAGACAGCGATCTTCAAGGGTATGAGTATACTCCTTCAGCTTCCTGATAAACCTGGTCATTGCTCAAGCTAACAATTCAAATACAGCGGGCGATATTAGAACTTTGTCACTAAGCCTTAAAGTTTCTGTCGCCGCTGATTTGAGACGTTATGTTCACTTCTTACTTTGGCGTGGTCTAACAACTAGTGGGTCATTGACCTCGAATATGGCCATTACCAAATTGCTCAATTCACTACTGCCAGAGTAAGTAGCCTGTTCAAAAATGGCTATGTTCATACCAAATGCCCCACTAGTACTGAAGGACAGAAATTGCATGTCTAATTCTCTCGTCCAGGCTGATGGTTCTACCCAGCGAGAAAATTAATTGACATGCCCCTTGACTCATTAACGAATGATTGACGAGTCAACTACAGTATCTAGAAAAAGCTGGCGTCAACAATTTACATATTGTAACCTTGGCCAAAACGGGAGATGATGAAATAGCTAAACTTCATCTGAATGTTGCAGACACGAAGCTGTTTTGCGGGTTTCAGTCCCACTCAGTTTAGGTCAAACTCGCCCTGTTTTCATCCAAAAGCAATCTATGCCAATCACGAATCGTATCAAGTTCAATAATGTTAGAGGCGATGTTTTAGGCGGTCTGACAGCTGCAGTCGTTGCTCTACCCTTGGCATTAGCACTGGGTATTGCCTCTGGTGCTGGGGCTTCTGCAGGGTTATGGGGGGCCATTTTGGTCGGCTTTTTTGCGGCCTTGTTTGGTGGTACCCCCAGCCTGATTTCTGAGCCAACGGGGCCAATGACGGTGATTATTACTGCGGTCATTGCTGAAACCACGGCCAGCGATCCTGAAAATGGTCTAGCCATGGCGTTTACCGTGGTCATGCTGGCGGGAGTGTTTCAGATTGGCTTTGGGCTGCTGAAGCTAGGGCGATACATTACGATGCTGCCTTACAACGTCATTTCAGGATTTATGACTGGCATTGGCGTGATTTTAATCTTTATGCAAACTGCGCCCTTTCTCGGGCAAGAAACCCCCAAAGGTGGGGTCATTGGCGTGATTAACAATTTGCCTAGTCTAATCGCCAATTTAAATCCCTGGGAAACAGCCTTAGGCATTCTGACCTTAGTGATTTTGTTTTTATATCCCAACAATCTCAAGAAAGTAGTACCCCCTCAACTGGTGGCTTTGGTAATCGGAACGCTAGTCTCAATGACGCTTTTGCAGGATATCGATATTCGCACCATTGCCACCATTGGAGAAATTACGCCAGGTTTACCCACATTGCAACTGCCGACGTTTACCCCTGGTAATTTAAGGCTCATATTTGTCAATGCCATGATACTCGGCATGGTCGGCTCCATTGACTGTCTATTAACCTGCTTGGTTTCTGATAGTTTGACCCGGTCTCAGCACAAGTCCAATAAAGAATTGATTGGTCAGGGAGTTGCTAACATCATTACCGGCCTTTGTGGTGGAATTGCAGGTTCAGGAGCGACGACAGCTACGGTCGTGAATATTCAAGGGGGAGGCCGTACAGCGCTATCTGGCCTTAGCCGTGCCCTCATTTTATTTGTAGTCGTGCTGTGGGCCGCTCCCTTGACATCAGGAATTCCATTAGCAGTATTGGCCGGCATTGTCTTAAAGGTGGGCATCGATATCATCGACTGGGGTTTTCTTAAGCGAGTTCATCGGATTTCTTGGAAGGCAGCTGGAATTGTTTATAGCGTCGTGGCACTGACGGTCTTTGTTGATTTGATGGTAGCGGTCGGTGTGGGTGTGTTTATTGCCAATATTCTGACCATTGCCCGTCTAGATGAAATGCAATCTGAATCGGTAAAAGCGATTACGGATGCGGATGACCAAATTGTGATGACACCGGAAGAACAGCAGGTGTTAGATTCAGCCAATGGTCGGGTGCTACTGTTCCATCTCAGTGGACCGATGATTTTTGGCGTAGCCAAGGCTATTTCTCGAGAGCATGATGCAATTGGCTCCTATGACGTACTCATTGTTGACCTCGGAGAAGTTCCGGTTTTAGGCGTCACGTCTTCTTTAGCCATCGAAAACGCTATTCAAGAAGCCACCGAAGAGGGTCGAGAGGTACTTGTCGTAGGGGCAACGGGTAAAGTTAGACGTCGGCTAGAAACGCTGGGAATTAACAAACTTATTCCAAATGATCATTGGATGGATGATCGCCTACAAGCTCTAACTGCAGGTTTATCGTTCATACAGCAGCAGCAAGCAATTGCATAATTCTGCCCTGAAGTTCATCTTGAGTCTAATTTTGTCTTCCTGCTTTTAGCTGGTTATCGCGACATAACAACCCCGCTGCACCGGAACACTTTCAAGTTGGCATTAAAAAATAGATGCAGTCTGTGTCCGGTGAGCGGGAACGTTCGCCCTGTAATAGTTTTTCAGAATGACATCTTCAAGACAATTGCGGAGCTTGAAGATATGGTCTTGGTCACCGGAGGGGCAACGGGGTGGGTTGGCCGTGAGTGCTAGCGATCGAAACCCACCCCGCCTTTCAGGCACCCCTCCCGAGGAGGGGATTAAGTTGAATACCTGATGAAATCCTTATTCCTAAGCGAGATCGAAGCGATCAAGGTTCATGACTTTGTCCCACGCTGATACAAAGTCATGAACAAATTTCGGCTGCGAGTCTGTACATCCGTAAACTTCTGCCAGGGCTCGCAGCTGAGAGTTTGAACCGAAGATGAGGTCAGCACGGGTGCCGGTCCACTTGAGTTCGCCTGTTGCGCGATCGCATCCTTCAAATACCTCTTCAGCGTCAGACGTCGACTTCCACGTGGTGCTTAGATCAAGCAGATTCACGAAGAAATCATTGGTCAATGTCTCGGGCCGCTTAGTGAAAACACCATGCTGGGCCTGTCCAACATTGGCATTCAGAACGCGCAGACCACCGACAAGAACGGTCATCTCAGGTGCGCTCAGCGTCAACAACTGCGCCCGATCCACCAACAATTCCTCCGCAGATACAGCATGTCCACCTTTCAGGTAGTTGCGGAACCCATCTGCAGTCGGTTCGAGGACGGCAAAGGACGCCACATCCGTTTGCTCCTGCGACGCATCTGTGCGTCCAGGCTTGAAGGGTACCGTCACATTATGGCCGGCATTTTGCGCCGCTTGCTCGATGCCTGCACATCCGCCCAGAACGATCAGGTCAGCAAGTGAAACTCTCTTGCCGCCAGACTGCGAGCTGTTGAACTCGCTTTGGACTGACTCCAGGGTCTGTAACACCGCCGCCAGTTGAGTCGGATTGTTGACCTCCCAATCCTTCTGCGGTGCGAGACGAATACGCGCCCCGTTTGCGCCACCGCGCTTGTCAGAACCTCGGAACGTTGACGCCGATGCCCAGGCCGTCGAGACCAGTTGAGAGACAGATAGTCCCGCAGCCAGGATCTTGCCCTTGAGGGTGGCAATATCCTGAGCATCAATCAGTTCATGGGTGACCGCAGGGACGGGATCTTGCCAGATCAGCTCTTCTGCAGGGACTTCCTTGCCGAGATAGCGGGCGCGGGGACCCATATCGCGGTGGGTCAGCTTGAACCACGCCCGAGCAAACGCATCGGCAAACTGATCCGGGTGCTCAAGGAAACGTCGCGAAATCGGCTCATAGGTGGGGTCCATCCGCATGGCCATATCTGCCGTGGTCATCATGGGAGCATGCCGCTTGGACGGATCGTGTGCATCCGGCACCGTATCCGCGCCAGCGCCACCTGCTGGTGCCCACTGATGGGCACCAGCAGGACTTTTCACCAGCTCCCACTCATAGCCAAACAGATTTTCGAAGTAGTTGTTGTCCCATTTCACCGGATTGGTGGTCCATGCGCCTTCGATCCCGCTGGTGATGGTATGAGCCCCTTTACCCGTGCCGAAGCTGTTCTTCCAGCCGAGGCCTTGTTGCTCGATACTGGCCCCCTCAGGTTCGGGGCCCACCATGGCCTCATCCCCAGCGCCGTGACATTTGCCGAAGGTGTGTCCACCCGCAGCGAGGGCAACGGTCTCCTCGTCATTCATCGCCATCCGCCCAAAGGTTTCGCGAATATCCCGACCCGAAGCGACTGGATCAGGATGGCCGTTCGGGCCTTGCGGATTCACGTAGATCAGGCCCATTTGCACCGCGCCAAGAGGATTTTCGAGTTCCCGGTCACCGGTGTAGCGATTATCGCCCAGCCATTCGGTCTCAGGCCCCCAGTAAATGTCTTCTTCAGGCTCCCAAATGTCTTCTCGTCCGCCCGCAAAACCAAATGTTTTGAATCCCATGGACTCCAGGGCGCAGTTGCCAGCGAGAATCATCAGATCGGCCCAAGAGATTTTCTGGCCATATTTCTGCTTGATTGGCCAAAGTAGGACGCGGGCTTTGTCGAGGTTGGCATTGTCGGGCCAACTGTTGATCGGTGCAAACCGCTGATTGCCAGTGCCCGCACCGCCGCGACCGTCACTAATGCGGTACGTGCCTGCACTATGCCAGGCCATGCGGATAAAGAGTGGTCCATAGTGCCCGTAGTCGGCGGGCCACCAGTCCTGGGACGTGGTCATCAGGTCAAAGATGTCTTGTTTCACGGCATCTAAGTCAAGGCTCTTAAATGCCTCAGCGTAGTTAAATGCCTCGCCCATGGGATTGCAATGGGGTGAGTGCTGATGAAGTATCTTCAGGTTCAACTGATTTGGCCACCAGTCTCGGTTTGCTGTGCCAGTACCAGCTGTGAATTTCAGAGTTCCACCCATAAATGGGCACTTACTTGCGCTGCTCATAGTTGTTCCTATTTTAGGTTGTGGTAATTGTTTCTTTTCTTTTGCTCTTGTCTGGACCACTTGTTTGAGCCACGTTTCTGGCCCACATTTCTGGCCCATTTCTTTAGGCAGAAAGCATCGTCCGCCACATTTGCATCAGGACAGCCGTCTGCTCGGATTTCTTGGCCTTAGGGTTGATATAGTTCAACATTGTTTCGGCATTAGAAACCACGGGCATAGTTTCAAAGCTATCTTGTTCTACAAACACTTTTTCAATAATCTCGTTTTTCACCAGCATAGAATAGTGCCGAGAGCGGTTCCCCATCCCTTTATTAGAAAGGTTGACCATCATCCCCATTTCATGGGTAAAGTCACCCTTCGTATCGGGTATAAAGCGCACCTGATCGGCTCCTTCTTCTTGAGCCCAAGTTGCTAGCGAAAATGGATCATTGACGGAAATACAAAGAATCTCATCCACACCGTTCGCTCGAAATGCTTCGGCATACTGGTTGTAGCCTAGCAGTTGGATGGGAGCATGCGGTTGGGTAAAGGCTCCTGACACCGCGAATGCTACGACGGTTTTATGGCTAAAGAGATCCGCTGTCGAAAGATCGCACCAACCCACCTCTAGAAATATTCGAAAGGTTATTTGGGGGACACGTTGGCCCTCGCGATCGCATAACATTTTTCTAGCTCCTTACTTGCATTCAATATTAGTTAAACCCTCCTTAACTAAGAGATTGATGAGTAGAGAAACTACCCTAAAACAGTGACCTGTTCTGACGACTTTCACAGGAATAGTAGAGGTCGCATAGTCAAATAATTAGGCCCAAAAGAACTAACAAAGCTGAGGCATTGGCATCTCTTAATGGACTTGACTTATAGCTGCCAACAATAGTTTGGCAGCCAAGCGACCCTGCTATACAGCCGTCATCGGAACTCAAGCATGTGTATTCAGCCATACCCACAATATGCCAGATCTATTGTTAAATCAGAACTATTATGAGTTTGCTTTCTGCCATCTTAATCAATCAACTCTGGTTTTATGTATCAGGGACGACATTGTTTTGCAACACTTAACATTTCTGTAAGATGACCGTTAGCGTTCTCTTCTCAACGACAGTCATACATTGATTCCATATCAGCAATGGACTGGGTAATCAGGGTCTCCAGGATAGTGACATCCACATCAGACAATTTCTTAATATAGAGACATGACTTACCCAGCCGATGCTTACCCAGTTTCTCCAACAAAGCTGAATAATTATCAAATCCTGGCATGATGTACACCGTCATTTCTCGCTTTCGAGGTGAGAAGCCCGTGATAAACCAATCCCCCCCTCGACCACTTCTATTCTCATAGTGATATTGACCAAACCCAATCATGCTATCTCCCCACATCTTGGGTTCTTTTTGAGTGATGCGTTGCATGATGGGTAACAACGTCAGACAGTCATGGCGGCGCTGCTCGTTATCTACTGACTGAATAAAGTGGTCAACACTAGCATCGTTGGGCTGGGTTTTGAGTCCTGACATATTTCACAGTTCGCAATACCTTAGCCTCTAGGATATCGCAGACTTTTGTCAGTTGAAGTCCTATTGCTCAGTGGAGCAGCCATGGCCTGACTCCATTGACATTATTTCTTGCGCAGTGACCTAACTTAATACCCCAAAACTTGTTAAATTAGACAACTGGCATCAACGGGGAAATTCTATGGAAAAAACTAAGGCTAAAACATTTGCTATTTTGGTCCCTGTGCCAGAACGTCACCTGATCTCGGGGCTTGATGCCATTACCAATCAGCTAGATGATGACTCAATTGACACACAGCCAACATTAGCCTTAGGCAGCAGTGACTTTGAAGTCTTTGGCCAGGCAGATGAACGCCGCAAACATCGCCTGGTAGATGTCTACATCTATGCATCCCAGACGGATAATCCTCCTTTAAACCCCGAGGCCACCTGGAAGGCCACTTACCTCAAGCAGGTTCATTCCCGTCGGGGACGTTATCCCGGCAAAGCCATCCATCGACCCGCATCAACCGCAACCGACAAACCGACCTGGGCCATTTTCTGGTTACTAACCGATTTAGAGAAGCTTAAAACCCCCTTACCCATTGGTAAGATGAGGGGAATAGGCAAAAAATCTGACTTTCCTCCTCGCTTTTTACCAGAAGGAGCCGTATTGATAGAACATCCTAACTAGTTTTGACTGAAGGTTAGAATTGGGGCAGAAACAAATAGATGCAACTTGAACAACTATGGGACGAATACCGCACCAGTATTAAGGCTTTTTTGCAGTCTAGGGTGTCTAATTCTGACGATGTAGATGATCTTTTGCAAGAAATTTTGATCAAGACCTATAAGAACATTCACACCATTAAATCTGACAGCAGTGCAAAATCTTGGCTGTTTCAAGTGGCCAATCGGACGATTATAGATTTTTATCGAAAGCAAGGGCGCTCAACAACATTGAAATACGATCAGCCTTGGTATCTAGAAGATGAATCTGAAGCTGAAAATGCCCTCGGAAATTGTGTTCTTCCATTTATCAAGGCTTTGCCAGAGGATAGCAAAAGATTGCTCATGGCGGTTGACATTGATGGTAAGTCACAAAAAGAATATGCCAACGAACTCGGTGTAAAGTATTCAACTCTAAAGTCCAGGGTAAAGAAAGCAAGAGGACAATTGCGGACACTTTTTGAAGACTGCTGCAAGTTTACATTCGACTCAAGGGGAAACATGATCGACTACGATCCAAAATCGGATCAATGTCAGGATTGCTAAAAATCTCGTCTTTTTGTTTGGCTCCACGTCTTATAGGTATAGGCCACTCAAAATTAAGGAGTCAATCATGATCAAAGTAGTCAGTTTCAAAATCTGTCCCTTTGTTCAACGAGTAACTGCCCTACTCGAAGCCAAGCAAATCCCCTACGAAATCGAATTTATACAACTCAGTGACAAGCCTCAATGGTTTTTGGACATTTCGCCCAACGGCCAAGTACCCATTCTGATTACAGAATCAGGTATGGTATTGTTCGAGTCTGATGCAATTGTGGAATATCTAGATGAGATTGCACCACCCGTTGAAGCAGACGTTAGTCCCGAACAAAGAGCAATCGATCGAGCCTGGGGCTATCAAGCCGCTAAGCATTACTTGGTGCAATGTGGAGCAATGCGCAGTGCCGACAAAGAGACTTGGGTTCAGCGTACCGCAAATCTTGCTAAGGCGTTTGCCAAGGCTGAAAAGGCACTAGGGAATGGGCCATATTTCAAAGGGGCTGCCATTAGCAACGTTGATATTGCCTGGCTACCGCTATTACATCGGGCGCATATCATCCGAGAACATACTTGCTGCGATTTTTTGGCAAGGTACCTAAAAGTTAAGGCATGGCAATCGGCAATGATGGCAACAGGGTTAGCTTCAAAATCGGTTTCTAATGATTTTGAAGCAGCATTTACAGGATTCTATCTATCCGAAAAAACATTTTTGGGTGGATGTAAAAACAGCCCAAATTCGTTGGATTCTGACTGCTCAGTAGGTACGTGCTGTTAGCAGTTCTGCTGAGGATGGAGAGCGAGTGAGATGCTGGCAATTTTTTCAGGATGTTGTGTCTCATACCAAATCGGAATTCATTAAGCCTGATTAAAAATAGACAATCTTGTAGGGGCACTCCCTTGTGGATGCCCTGCGATACCGGACGCCATCAGCCAGGATTTTGTCTCAGATAGTAATGACGACTTTCCTTGTACCTGTTGCTGTTCGGCGTGGCGAATTGCTGCGGGGACCTCATTTAGGCTAAAACTTCGGTTGCCAACATTTACCACATGTTCTGCCACATCCATACCGAGGGTTTTAATTTTGGGCCTGGCAATTCCTCCAAGCATAACGCGAATCAGAAATGGAGTACCTCTCATCAGATGCCAGTCACCTGCATTTACAGATGATGCATACACTTTCACCAATACTTGATTATCCTGCAGGACTGGTTTATCAACGTCCTCCAACCTCAAAACATCGGTTGAGCCATAGTTGTCTTGGACAATCCATTCCCGCGTCAGTAGGATGGTATCAGCACATGGGCAACATGTCCGAGTTGCCTTATGAATTTGCGAGGTCGCCACATTTTTCATTAGCAGGCAATGCTTCCATCATTCTTTTTGGGGTAGACAGATTCAGGTTATTCATAAATTGCTTAAATTCATCGCGACTACGACCCACAAAGCGAGGATTCCATCGCTTTTCTTCTTCTACAGTAGAAACGGTTTGTCCCCGATAGTCGTGACCTGGATAAATCAAGGTTGAATCTGGCAAAGTGAAGATTCGTTGGGTCACAGAGTCAAATAGTGCTCCTGCATCTCCACTTTGAAAATCAGTGCGTCCACAGCCTCGGATCAATAGCGCATCCCCAGTCAATAAGTGAGTGTTGTTAATCAGATACGCCATGTGACTATCAGTGTGTCCTGGGGTTGAGATCGCTTGTATGTCTACTGCACCAACCTGCAAGATTTCACCATGCTGGATAAATCGATCGGCACAGTCTACTTGGGCCTGGACTGGTACTACACAGATACATCCTGTCGTCGATCTCAAATGTGCTGACCCCGTAATGTGATCAGCATGAACATGAGTTTCTAGGCTATAGTACAACGTCAACCCTAATTCTTGGAGCAACTTGAGATCTCGCTCAACCTGCTCTAAAACAGGATCGACCAAAATCGCTTTACCAGACTTGCGATCAGCAATTAGATAACTATATGTATTGCTTTCCTGCTCAAAAAGTTGACGAAATAGCATCGTTATTGACCCTGAATGACTCTAGAGAATAGAACCATATAATAATGTAAAAAACGACAATGCTTTTAATTGTCTCAAACACGATCTTTGAAAGAGCTGGACCATCACTATTCCAGTTTCACTGTGATAGGTATAGAAATGGATTCGAGAGAGTTTTTCAATATAGCTAATCATTCTGAGGAATAAGAGCATAGCTAAGCCGACATATTATTAAGAAAGC
Source organism: Leptothoe spongobia TAU-MAC 1115 (assembly GCF_018739885.1). Taxonomy (GTDB): domain Bacteria; phylum Cyanobacteriota; class Cyanobacteriia; order Phormidesmidales; family Phormidesmidaceae; genus Leptothoe; species Leptothoe spongobia. Next base: position 20,317 of record NZ_JADOES010000061.1, read on the forward strand.
CCTGTGCTGACAAATAGCCAGCACAGGCCCCAACGCGTTACGGACCTCTGACGTGATCACATCATGCTTAAGCGATCATCAATTCTCTTTGGTGAGCTTTTAGGGCTTGATTGCTGACAAATCTCTCTCGCCCAGACCAACGCATCAACCCCTCTACCTCTAGCTGTTTGATAAAGCGAGTAACCGTTACACGCGATGTGCCAATACTCTCTGCAATTTCCTGATGAGTTAATCGCACTGTAATTAGACGACCGTGACTAGTCGGCTGACCAAAATTTTCTGCCAGCCAGCAGCTAAACTGCAACAACCGACCTTGTACCTGACGACAGTGCATAATTTGCAACAGACGATTGACCTGGGCTGTATGTTGAAGCAACATTTCAACCGTGAGGGGATAGTCCAACGGCAATCGAGATAATTCAACTGCACTCAAACATTGCAGCTCACAAGGTTCAATCTGACTGATTGGCACCCCAATCACACTGCCAGGGCTCCATAAACCTAAGGGTACTACCTCGCCCTCCTCACTCCAGGTAACGGTACGGACTAAACCAGAGCGTACCTGCCAAAGCGTGTAGGTATCAACAGAGATGCGATCGCGACGTTTAAACCGATAAGACTGTAACAGTGATGAAGACATAATGGAGCAATGTTTAGAACATTGGACTAAGTTGACTAGTGTTTGAGCAAAGCGGGAATAACGGATGTTGTCTCTAGCTGCTCCACCTGTTGCCAATAATTCAACAGTTTGGATTCCACTAGACGTGGCCGATCAAATTGAAAGAAATGATGCCCCTCGGGACAAGTCCACACCTGGTCATCAGGCTTAAGTAATAGTGATTGCCACCGCTCAGCAGGATCCACCACTGCATCATGCTCCCCTTGACAGACAAATAACGGTGGTTGAATTTTCGCCGCTTGGATTTTTTGACAATCTACTAACGAATGAAGCGCTAACCCCGAGTCTAAATCTTGCGCCAGCATATGGATCAGGGCCCGAGTAATATCACAACTGCGCGACCCAAATAACATTCGCACCATTTGCGCCAGCACAATTTCCCGACTACAAGGCAACAGCTGCCGTAGTGCATAGTAATGGGCATGCCAGTTAATTGAAGGGTTTACCCCCACCGACAACAACGTCAATGACCTCACATGCTGGGGGTAACGTTGAGTATATAGCCAACCAACAATCCCACTCAAACCATGGCCAACAAGATGCACGCGCTGATTTGCATGACCATAATACCCCTGCAAATACTCATGCAACAAGTCAATAACCACGTCTAAACAGCAGGGTTCATCAATGGATTGCATATATTCCCAACGGGCAACCGACACCCGTTTTGATAAATGGCATAACAACCGTTGATCAAACTTCTTGAGGTAAGGACTAACAGTTAACCACAGAGCAGAAGGAAGCTGAGACATAGAAATTATTGATTAAAACAACAATCTGAGGAAGGGCTATTGATATTCAGTTAAACAACATAGGGAGAACAAACTACTTAGACAAAGACCCCAGGACATAGCCTATTAAGAAAGAAACCAGCGATGGATCACAAACTACTGTAGAAGTCACCGCTGGTAGCACGGCATAGCCACTAATAACCAGACGCTGTTAAGTCATCTCCCACAGAGACATCAGCAATATCATGCTTCGCTACCCTGGTATCACCACCCAATGTAGCCTCTGCTGCAGCCTCAGTTTTTCCAATGGTTGAGTCACAAAACAAATCAGTCCTGGCCATTATCTAAATCTCCTAAGCTTGCCAGCTTATTGACTATAAATATCAATAAGCTCCGATGTCAGTATAGGGGACTTTTGGATAAATAGGAATAGGTATCAATAAATAAAAAGCAAAGCAGTGAATGCTTTGCTAGAAAGAAGCTTGAGTCTATAGGTCTGACTAAAGCTCGTAATTTATTAAGATTTTTTCTGATTAGTTGGGAGCCGTTGGCGCTGTATTTCGTGAACGGCAGTCGGAGCAGATACCGTAAAGCATTAACTGACAATCCAGCACATGATAGCCAGAGCTATCCGCCTGCCCTTGACCAATGCGATCAATATTAGCTTCCTGAAACTCTAACGTTTGCCCACACTGCACACACACGAGATGGTGATGATGATCCCGCATAGGGCGGTTAAGTTCGTAATGCTTATGTCCTTCGGCCAATTCTAACTCCCGGAGTAACCCCATATACACCAATAAATGCAAAGTTCGATAAACCGTCGAAAGACTGATGCGCTCACCATCGTTCTTGAGTAAGTCATGGAGGTCCTCCGCACTCAAATGATTGCCCTGGGTCAGGGTCTGAAAAATATTGAGAATCTTTTGACGTTGGGGAGTAGAGCGATAGCCTCGGGCATTTAGCTCAGCTTTCCAGACATCATCGGAATAGAAGGACATGCAAACGCTCCAGCTTTGACCAGCTCAAATCACTAGGACTGACATCTTGCACCTGGTGAAGAAGCGTCAATCCGCCTTGGACTCAAAGTCACAAGGCTAACTGGATCAAAACCCGCTATAGGCGCAAGACTTCTCGCAGAGTAGGGGTTAAGAGATCGGTAAAAGCTATATGTATAGAGCTTCACAGCCGACCTTGTCGCTTTAGCGACAGCCCTCGATTAGCGCTCGGTTTTGAACCGAGCGTGGGCTGAGGCTCGTCTCCAACATTAGTGCAAGATCTAAGTAGGACTGACACTCATTCTTATTTAGAAAAGCTATATAGGTCAAGTCTATCGTCTAAATTAGTCCATAGAGTTAGCTGAATTCTTTGTTTTGCAGCGGATTTAGCCCTATATAGCACCTGTAATTCATTGGTTAATAAATGCGATAATCATCAGCTCCAGATATAATAGTTAGCTATAGCTTTCAATAAATATATTGGATACCCCATGCTGCCTGGGATTGAGGTAATAGATATTATTATCAATAGTGAATGGGCCATCTTTTCCTAAAGCACACCTATGGAAAGCAGCATTGCTCATATCAACGATAGTGAGTCTTAGAAACTGGGTATAGAAAGAACAGCATCTACCCATAAGGAAATACACCATGTCTCAACTAGCGCCCATTACCCTGGATGACGGCACAATTATCTATATCGAGGCTGCCGAACGTAGCGATGTGCCCAGCACCCCCACCAATGATGAATCTGGACGTGTTTCTAAAGGGGCTCTTTCTTCAGGGATTCAAAGACAGCTGCCCTCAGTAAAAAATACAATTACCCAGTACACTCGCTATGTCCTTAATGCTTTTAAAGAATTAGGCAGTGGCAATGTGGACAAGGTCAACCTTGTATTTGGGCTGAAGATAGCTGGTTCATCCGGGATCCCTTACATTACAGAAGGCAGTGCTGAGGCAAATCTACAAATCACAGTCGAATGCTCATTTAAAGATTGATCGGCATACCTCTGGCACATGAAAAGTAAAGAGTAAGCTTTATCTCCCAAATGGCGATAGCTGTTAAATGTCAGTAGTTCTTCAAGTTACGCCACTCGTTGTAATCAAGGCAAAAATCTCTTAGCATCAAGGCCGTCACGACTAGTGGCGGCTTTTTGCTATTAACCTCGACAATTTCATCCAAATCGCATGGAACTTACTCTGATTCCTGACCTCTATCTTGAGGAAAGCTCCCCATTTTAAGAGAATCCGCTCCATAACTGCATAATCCATCCTGAAAAACCGTACTGAAATCCATGCATCATTTTTGGTGCTGGAATTAGGTGTTGAACTACCTGATGGTGACGTCACTATTTTAAGAAAAGATAATTAGGGCCAAACAATATAAGCAGTCACCGCTTTCTTGTCTGTATCTTGAGGCGACGGGACACGCAGAACCCTTTCGGGCAGACTATTGCTTTAGCAACTTGGCCATGCCATTCCTCGAAAAAATTCTCTCGGAGCGGTTACAGTCTCGTGATAGTCAAGGTGGTTTTTCCGAGGATTTCAAGCGAGCCCTTCACGCTGTCTATGCAGCCCAAGCAAATAATGAAGAAACTAAACGCTTTCTTGCTTGCACGACTAAAGTAGGTTGGCAGGCTGACCGTAGTTTGTGGCAAGGGAAACCATTTGAAATTCATGTCGAGGCGGGAGAGAAAGAAGAGGGCAAATCAGTTTTGACTGTCGATGATTCCGAGATTGGTGTAGTGCCAATCTATGGCGGCATCTCTTGGACCGATCATCCGATTACACAAATCTGGTATCCATCTGATGCCTATCATGATCGTAAGGGGGTGTTGACCGGCGCTTACAATTTCTCGACTGATGCCTGTCATTCGGGGCATCTGTCGGTCGAAGGACGGCTGGAAGAGGCCCGTAACGGGGCCGCACGATTTAGTCAGACATTTGCCGATGGGCTGGAAAATGGTGTAGCGATCGCATGGCAAAATATGGCCCATATCAAGGGGGCTGGGCTCAGTGGAACTATGTCGGAGACAGCATCGACGACAGCGTTCGCCACTACAACCAGATCATTCAAGGTACCGGGGTCGATGGTGCTTAGGGCGAACGCATACATATCTTAATAATTGATGCAGGGATTGCAGTATCAGTCTTAGGATGACGATGCCTTCTAGC
>NZ_JADOES010000062.1 GCF_018739885.1 Leptothoe spongobia TAU-MAC 1115
TCGTATTTGCCAGTTGTTGGTAGATGCTTTTCTAAGAGCCCTAATTCTCGGACGGTAGCCCCGCCAACAGCGGTATTAATCACCTGGTCCTGGGTGCCGATAGAGATGCGGATAACGTCTCCTTTACCAGAAGATACACTGCCTGCCTCAGATGAGCCGTCAGCATTCTCACTATTGGAAGGAGCAGAGCAAGACGCGATGAAAATTGCAGAAAATGTAAGCGCACAAGAGAGAGAAATTCTTCTAAGCCAAGGATAATGAGACTTCATAGCGAGAGGATCCCTATCAATTTGCTCCATTTAAATCGATGGCAGAAATATTCATCTGTAAATAAAGATACAGATACTTTTTCGGTACTCTCTAGGACAATAAAGATTTTGATTAGATTGATAGATATCTTTTATTCGGCGTCAATAATTGAACTTGTCCGATAAAAAAGCACTTCTAGCTAGACTAGAAGTGCCATGCTTTAAGGTGGGAGTCAGCCCCTAAGGAAAGCGAGAATTATTTAACCGAGAACGGCGGATGACAAAAATGCCAGACCAATGCCAGCCAGGGTGAATCCAGCAAATCTGAGATTCAGCAAATTCAAAGGAGGTAGAGCCGTTGAACGCTTGATAACGTTGCTACCAATGGCAGAAAATAACAGGGCAATTACCATTTGAATAGCTGTAAAGCCAATTAGATAGGCCACCATCGGTGTGGGTTCTGCACCGAAAATACCCTCACCATAGGCAAAACCGTGAAAAATACCGGCAGCCGTAGCTAGTAAGGCAACGGTTAGCAGGCTGAGCCGATCTCCCATAGCCAAAATGACACCAAATGCTAAGACTGAGGCTGAGACCACCAACTCAGGTGCAGGCAAGTCGAAAGACATCAGATGAATCACGGTGCCTGCCATGGATGCCAGCACAAACATAATGGGAATCACCACACCTTTGGGACGAGTGGCCGCAATCAAACCTGCCGCGATCACAAAGGCCAGGTGGTCTAAGCCAATGATGGGATGCCCCATACCAGACATCAACCCTTCAAAAGCATTGGCCGGTAAACGTCCTCCCAATGGATGGTGAGCAAAAGCTGGGGCTGCCAGCGACAGCATTCCCATCAGTACCAATAACCCAAGTAGTATCCGACCTACAAAGTGAACACTAGCAGTCATTGGCTTTGAGGGATCAAAGGAAAATTTAGAGAAATTAGAGGCTAACATGGAACCTTCAGGGAGAAACGAAATTGATAATTAGGAGTGTAAAGCTGTTAGAAGAGGTTAAAGAGTGCAGCACAAATCGCTTCTTACCACTTCTTATAGGGCAAGAACTTGCCACACATGATAACTTTGACGCGATCGCCCTTAGGATCTTCTTCTTTTTCCACGTCAATGGAGAAATCAATCGCACTCATGATACCATCGCCAAATTTCTCATGGACAACGGTCTTAACCGGGACTCCGTAAACCTGCATGATCTCATAGAAGCGATAAATCAGCGGATCGGTGGGTACGAGGGGGTCTAAACCACCCTTCATTGGACATTCAGTTAAATACTCAACAAACTCTAGCCCCATACCTAAGGCTTCAACAATTTTAGTGGCTTCTTCTTCAGAAGCACTGGCCTGACGATAAATCACCGAAGCAATCCAGACTTCGTCGTAGCCTAACTTAGACTCAAGATCAGCAAATGTCAGACCTTTCTCTTTCTTTGCAGCAAGAAACTTGGCAGAAATTTCGGGAATAGCCATAACAAAAAATTACCTCTTGATTTCGATAATTGAAAAGGAAAACACTTACTGGACAGTCGTTAACGAATCCGCGACTCCTCTACAGCTCGAGTCTCACGGAACAAATGGCGCTCCATCTCGGCTTTCAAATCGTGATACGCCGGATGCTGGTCAATGGTTTCTCGGTTCCGTGGTCGAGGAAAGGGAACTTCTAGGATCTCGTCAACGCGAGCGGCTGGACCTCGGGTCATCATAACAATCCGATCCGATAGCAGCAGCGCCTCCTCGATACTGTGGGTAATCATGATCACGGTCTTGCGCTGTTGTTCCCAGATGCGCTCCACCTCGCTTTGCAAAAAGCCACGGGTTAAGGCATCCAGGGCACCAAAAGGCTCATCCATCAGTAAAATCTGAGGATTAATGGCCAGGGCACGGGCAATGCCCACCCGCTGTCGCATCCCTCCCGATAGTTCATGGGGATGCTTTTTCTCAGCTCCTTCCAAACCCACCAGCTGAATCTGTTCTTTGATATTACGGGTGCGCTGTTTAGGCGATAGGTTGGGATAAACTGTCTCGACCGCAAATCGAATATTTTCCTCCACGGTCATCCAGGGCATCAGGGCATAGTTTTGAAATACCATGCCCCGATCAGGACCTGGCCCCTGAATCGGCAACCCGTTGAGTAATATTTCTCCCCGAGTCACGTCCGATAGTCCGGCTACCATGTTTAGTAACGTTGACTTACCACAGCCCGAGGGGCCAATGATGGAGACAAATGTGTTGGGTTCTATGTCCAGGCTGATGTCTTCAATAGCTATAAAGTCTCGGGATGTTTTGCCCGATAGCTTACTGAAGAGATCCCTCTTACCGGCAAACACTTTCGTCACATTGCGAATGGAAAGCTGGGCTGAAGAAAATTCAGATTCAGAAGACACGGTACCATTACTGGAATAATTGACGGAAGCAATGCTCACGCTTTACGTCCAAATGCAACAAATTTTTCTAGGGCACCAAAAATGTTATCCAAGATTAGCCCCACTAGACCAATGATAAAAATAGCTACCAGGATATTGGGGATGTAGAGGTTGTTCCATTCATTCCAGATGAAGTAGCCTAACCCTGTCCCCAATAGCATCTCAGCCGCAACAATCACCAACCATGAGATCCCCATACTGATACGTAACCCTGACACGATATTCGGCAAAGCTGCGGGAATAATCACCTTAAAAATGGTGCGCAGCCTTGACGCTCCCAGAGTTTTAGATACATCCAGATATTCAGGATTTACATTGGCCACACCAAAAGCAGTATTAATGAGTGTGGGCCAAATGCTAGATATCAAAATGATGAAAATCCCTGTTTGCTCTGAATCTCGAAAGATGTACAGCCCCAAGGGTAGCCACGCTAGGGGAGAGACGGGCTTTAACAGCTGAACGTAGGGATTGAAAGCTCTGTAAGCAATGGGAGAGATACCAATCAAAATCCCTAGGGGAACGGCAATGATTGAGGCGAGAAAGTAGCCAATGGTCACCCGTCGCAGACTAATCAACAGGTTCCAGCCTATGCCCAAATCATTGGGACCGTTATCAAAGAAGGGATGAGTGGACCACCACCAGAGTTCTTTGAGGGTGGTTGAGGCATTCGGCATCCCCTTAGCAAATAGCTTTAGGTTGGCCCCAATTTCCCAAAATAGTAGAAACAGTAGGAGCGAAATGAGAAATAGACCTAGGGCTTGAATGTTCTCATTAAGCCAGGGAGCATTACTGTTAGAGATTTTGGTGCTGGTCTTATTTAAAGTTGGCTGACTCACGGCCATAATGTTAAACCTCTAATATCCATGGTTAAACACCATTTTTGTCGATCTGTTCCTTGACATAGGCGGCTGGATCCGCAGGGTCAAACGAATCAAATTCAAGGGTTTCGGTACGGTAGATATCATCAGGCGGATTCAATCCGACCTCCTGGGCCAACTCCCTGGCTAAGTCGGTGAGGAAAATATCCTTACCGACCTGGTCATAGGTGTCAGATGTGATGGCCTGGGCCACGGTGCCATCGCCTTGCAGATCCCATCGGACTAATTGAGATGAAATCCAGTTGGCAAAGCTTTGCCAAGGATAGGGGTCAAAATCAATCCGATCCGGCACATCCAGAGTGTTGCCCTGACCATCGTCAAAGTTACCGGTGAGAACAGCCTCTACCACCTCTACGGGCTGGTTGAGAAACGCTCTCTCGGAAATGGCCTTGGCAATTTCGGGACGATTAGCTGGATCTCTGGCATAGCCAGCGGCTTCAATGATGGACTTGTTCAGGGCTCTAAAGGTGTTGGGATTGGCATCAATCCACTGGTCGCTAGCGGCAAAGGCACAACAGGGATGTCCTGGCCACAGGTCTTTAGTGAGCTTAAAGATAAACCCAGCCCCTTCGTAAACAGCCCGCTGATTAAAGGGATCGGGCATTAGATAAGCGTCAATGTCACCGGCCACCATCTGGGCAATACTATCCGGTGGAGGAACGGGACGAATTTTGACATCCACATCTGGATCGAGGCCACCGGTCGCCAGGTAGTAGCGCAGTAACAGATTGTGCATGGAGTAGGGGAACGGTACGCCGATGGTAAAGCCCTTAAAGTCAGCAGGTCCGTTAATCTTGCCCTTGTACTTCTCGGCTACGGTGATGGCCTGACCGTTAATGTTCTCGATGCTGGCTAGTTTTACTCCAAAGGAGGCAGAGCCGAGGCCCAAGGTCATGGCGATGGGCATGGGGGCCAGCATGTGATAAGCATCTAGCTCACCAGCAATGGCCGAATCGCGCACCGCACCCCAGCTGGGCATCTTCACCACTTCTGCATTAAAGCCATACTTGGAATAGAAGCCCAGGGGCTCCGACATAATAATTGGTGTGGCGCAGGTAATGGGAATAAAGCCAATCTTGAGGTTTGTTTTCTCCAGGTTAGAGGTATCCACCGGAGCGGCTTCATCAACCGCTGCTGGCTCATCAGGCTTGCCGCCGCAGTTGCTCAGGGTAACCAGGGCCGCACCAATGGCCAAGTTCTTGAGAAACTCTCGTCGAGTAAAGCTACTATTGCGAATGGCGTCATTAAAGAAGAGACCAGCCTGGGGACCAAAAGCAGCGGAAAATGCGTTTTCGATGCCACCCGCCTGTTCTGCTAGCGCTAGCACCAACCGTTCTCGCTTGGGATCGCCGCGACCTGCTGCCTTTAATAGGAGAGTCTTACGTAGCTCGTAGGCATTGACGGTGTCTGCGGCCCGTAGCTGCTCATCCTTATAGAGACCCATCTTTACGATGTCTCCCACCATATCCACCGGGTCCTGGGGCATGGTTTGGAGAAATTCCCAGTGGGACATGGTTAGGTGAGCACCACCGCAGATGATACAGGCCATCTGAAAGTCGGTGAGATTACCGCGATCGCAATTCAGATTGCCCCATTTCTGATCGGTTTGTGTAGATGTGGAAACCATAGGAATACTCGCCTGAGCTAGCGTTGACTGCGACTATCGATTAGTAATTGATTAATGATATTCACGGGGTTCGATAGTGTAATTTATACCAATCCCATTCAGGGATTACATTGGACTATCTTTTGAAAAACTAGGACTTTTTAAGTCTGTTTGTTGTTGATCAGGTCATTTTGTTGCGGTTGTTACGAATTGGGTGAGCCCAAGCAGGAAATTTTGTTGCGGTTGTTACCGATTGGGCTGACTGCGCCATACCTGGGGAGTCACACCATGGAGTTTACGAAATTGTCGGGTGAAATAACTGGCATCGGCATAGCCAATAGAATCGGCAATCTGTTTGATCGATTCAGCCGTGCTGGCTAGCAATTGTCGCGCTTGAGCCATGCGACGTTCGATGATCCACGCCTTTACCGTACGTCCCGTATGGCTTTGGGATAGATTGGTCAAATAGGCGGGAGAATAACCAACGGCCTGGGCGACGTCGGTCAAGTTAATGGACTGTTGGTAATGGGCTTCAATAAATTCGAACACCGCTGTCAGTCGAGGACAATCAGGAAAGATTGTTTCAGCGGTTGTTGCCTTTTGAGACTGAGTATCAGGAGAGGGGGGCAGGGCCGTTTGTAACCCGCGCTTGAGGTCTTCTTGACGCTTTAAGCGGGATGCGATCGCATCTAAAAAGTCCTCCACCGTACAGGGTTTCGTCAAATAGTCATCTGCCCCCAAGGTCATCCCCTGACGTAGGTCTGCCATCGTCACCTTAGCCGTTAGAAAAATAAATGGAATGGACGCCGTCGCATTATTCTGTTGGAGGGATGATAGGACGGCATAGCCATCCATATCTGGCATCATAATGTCGCAAACCACCAGATCAGGCTGATGTTTCGTCGCTAGCCTGACACCGGTAGATCCATTCTCAGCCCCAATACCCTTAAAATTTTCAAACTGCAAACATCGGAGAAAAATTTCTCTTGTTTGGGCCTCATCTTCAATAACAAGAATCGTTTTCACCATGGCCCTTACCATCTAGGATGGAAACTAAGATCGATAATCCTTAGTCGAGATGGTTTCTCGACACCTCCCTAAATATGTAAGGGTTTTAAGAACCAGTCGTGGTGTACTGCACTACAGTCTTGAACAACTTTATGAAATCATACGATTCCACCAACCGTTCAGATCATCAGGCGCTTGCAGCCTTGCGCCGCCAGCATCAGCTGATTCTCAACGCGGTGGGGGAAGGTGTTTATGGATTGGACCTGCAAGGGAATGTGACGTTCGTAAACCCAGCGGCAGCCGCCATGATCGATTGGGACATGCAGGATCTAATCGGACAGTCAATGCATCGGGTGCTGCACCATTCCCATAGTGATGGCAGTCCCTATCCCAGAGAATGTTGTCCTATTTATGACGTTTTTCAAAGAGGCCATGTCCAACGGGTCACCGATGAAGTATTTTGGCGTAAAGATGGCACCTGCTTTCCAGTGGAATATATCAGTACACCCATGCGTGACGAACATGGTGAACTGATTGGAGCAGTGGTCACCTTTCGCGACATTAGCCAACGCAAATGGGCCGAGTCTGTTTTACAACAGACGAATGAAGACTTGGAGCTGAAGGTACAAGCACGCACGGCTGAACTCTACACTGCGAATGAACAATTGCGAGAGTTAAGCAATCTTAAGTCCAGGTTTGTGTCCATGGTTTGCCATGAGTTTCGCAATCCGATGAACAATATTGCCCTCTCGGTATCGTCTTTAAATCGCTATCATGAGCAATTGTCTCAGTCGCAGAAAGATCAATATTTGCTGGACATCAAAGAAAATGTCGAGCGCATGACCCAAATGATTGATGACATTTTGGTGCTAGGCAAGTTAGAAGCCAAGCGGCTTTGCCTCAATCCTGAGCCCTTAAATCTAGTGGACTTTTGCCGTAATCTGCTATCTGAGCTACCGGCAAAGCAGGGACAGTTAGAGTTTTCAGGACGCCATAAGCCCCTGATTGCCAAGCTAGATCAAACACTGCTGCGCTCAATTTTGACGAATATTCTGTCCAATGCAATTCGTTATACGCCCAATGGACAATCGGTTTGTTTATCGTTATTCCGACATAAGGATCAGGCAGTATTCGTAGTAAAAGACGATGGTTTAGGCATTCCACCGGAGGATTATCCCCATTTATTCGAACCATTTCACCGGGGTAAGAATGTGAGTAATATTCCAGGGACTGGATTGGGGTTGAGTATTGTTAAACAATTTGTAGACTTTCAACAGGGAGATATTCAGGTTAAAAGTCAGCTAGGTGAAGGCACAACGTTTAAGGTGATGTTACCGCTGTCGTTGTCTGCTGACTAAAAGTCAGGAAGCATTGACACCTTTAAAGATAAATCGTATCAAGAGACACTTATTGTTCCATAAGCTACTGATATAAGGTAGATATAGCAGTTAGCTAAACGTTTGTTACCCATCTATATTTAGAGATTTTCTAACGAGCGGCTTACAGTTAACAACAATTTAAAGCTTTGCATCTAGGGTTCCAACTTTGCCAGTTGGCTAAGTGTTCGGTCCGAGAGATGCAGCCAGAAAACGTATTAATAGAGCGTTTTCTGGTTCACGGAGGGATAAAAGCCCGGGAGAATTCTGTTGACCTTGATTGAGGTTAGTGGTTTCTCTCGGGTTTTGTTTTAACTACTGACTTGAGGTTGTGATGTTTGAATTTGGAGATGGATAAATGGAACATACCGTTTTCTCCTGGGGAATTATTACATTTCTCTTAGGCACGTTGGGGGTGGGCGTATGGGCTTCCCAGCAAATTAAAGGCGATAGCGTCAATTTCTTGGTGGCTGGACGCGGGCTAACATTGCCCCTGGCCGCCGCTACGCTCATGGCTCAATCCGTTGATTCTAACGCCACCCTGGGCAACACCGATTTATCGGCAGAATTTGGCTTTTGGGCCGGGGCTGCTTTACCCATTGGCCTGTCTCTATGCTTGTTTTTAACCGGGACGTTTTTAGCAAAACCCATGAACCGCATGGGGTTAATCACCATACCTGACTTTTATCGGGTTAAGTATGGTCGTCTGGTGGAGTTAATGGCCGCCTGTATTATGTCCGTCAGCTTTTCATTTTTACTGGCTGGAAATCTGGTGGCCGGAGGCTTTATGTTCCAGACATTTCTAGGAACAAGCTACATTGGCGGTATTACATTATTGGCTGCGCTTGTATTTGCTTACACTGTGGCCGGAGGACTTTTCGCTGTTGCGTATACCGATGCGATCCAAATCTTGATTGCCCTTGTGGGCACTGTGGGCCTACTTGGCTTTTTGCTAGCTAACTTTGGTCTAGAGATTGCCCCTGGCACGGGTCCCCTGGCGTTAGAACAGCTGACCTCGGTGGGGGCAGGCGCTGCCATTAACTGGGCAAGCCTTTTGGCCCTAGGATTTGGCAACATGGTTGCCATTGACTTTATGGCGCGGATTTTTGCAGCGGAAAGCCCAGAAACAGCTCAAAAAGCCTGCTATGTTGCCTCGGCTGGCACCTTGATTATCGGCATCCCCTTTTCGATCATTGCCCTGTCTGCCAACGGCATTCTGGAGCAAGTTGGAGTGGCAGCCAATGGCCCAGTATTATTTGCCCTGTTGCAAAATGTTGTGCCCCCTGTGTTGGGATTACTTGTACTGGCGGCTATTTTATCTGCCTCTCTCTCTACAGCAGATGGGGCAATTTTAGGCACGTCCTCAGTATTAGCGCACAATGTTTTTGGCATTCGCCATGGGGCGGCGGCTCACGGTGGCGGCGGTGGCGATCGGCTGTTGCTAGTCACTCGGGTCTTGTCGATCGTGATTACTCTACTGGGGGTATTTTTGGGATTGCGGGTGCCCCAGACTGGGGTGCTGTTGCTGCTGGGGTTTGACTTGGGTTTTGCTGGGTTAGTGGTGCCTCTGATCGGTGGATTATTTTGGACAAAGTCTACTCGTCAGGGGGCGTTAGCTTGCATTATTGCGGGTTCTATTACCCGACTGGTGCTGTTTGCTCTGATGCCGACCATGTTTGGCATTGATAATACGCTGTTGTATATTCCGAATGGTCTGTTTACCCTGGATTTTGATGGGTTTCCTACTCTCATCAGTCCGATAGTTGGTTTGATTGCGTTTGTTGTGGTGTCTAAATTGACTTACAAACCTATAAATGTGGAACAACAGCGAGCAAAGCTGCAAGAAAAGCTGCATGCGCTGTAAGTCATAGGAGTACACAGGTTTAATGCCAAATCTGAATTAATTCACCCCGATTTAATATGGATAATCTTGTAGGGGCTGTGCCTTGTGCCAGCCCTTCAATACCGGGGCTATTAGTCAGAATTCTGTATAAGAAATTGATAGCGATGGCATTATCAATCAGGAAAAAGCGAGAGCTACTATGACAAATAGCTCTTGCTTTTTCTGCATTAAAGGCTTGTTGAAAATTAAGCTTATGGTTTTTAGCTGGGAAAATAGTTTGGGCGGTTGGTTGAGTTTATAAAGGTGTTGCTTGGGGTCCCTCCGAGTTCCCCAAACCCCCATGGCTAGGGCCGGGAGGCCGCCCTAGAACCCAGCCTACTGAGTTATCCTTAATTGCATAAATAGGGGTTACGGCGGGGTCGATTAATCAGGTTATCGCATTGTTGTTTGGCCCACCTCCAGGTAGAGCATGCCTTTCCTCAAATGAGCTTTCAATGCCTTCAGATTTTCTGTCCAGACAATGAAACAGCCCTGAACTGCCCCTCCCAGGAGGGGATAAAGATATTCTGCTTTGCCTCAAGCAAAATTGCGGACGTTATTAAATCCTCATCCCTAAACGCCAAATTTATCAATCTGTTGTTTTAAATAATCATCGGGATTGCTTGGGTCAAAATCGCCAAATTTCATGGTTTCAATTCTTGAGAGTTCGTCTGGTGCATCCACCCCTAGCTCCTCGGCCAGTTCCCGCGCCAGGTCTGTCAAGAAAAATTCTTCTCCGCCGCCTGCGACTTTATCTGCTGATGTGTAGTCCCAACGCACGAGCTGTGTACTAATCCAGCTGGCAAAACTCTTCCAGGGGTAAGGATCAAAGTAAATCCGATCGGGAATATCAAAGGTATTGCCCTGACCGTCGTCAAATTTGCCGGTCATTACGGCTTCTAGTACTGGCAATGGTTGATTGAGATACTCTCGTGGGGCAATGGCTGCGGCAATTTCTTTGCGGTTGGCAGGATTGTTAGCATAGGTAGCACCGTCGATAATGGCTTTATTTAAAGCACGGAAGGTGTTGGGATTTTCATCAATCCAGTTTTGGGCGGCGACAAAGGCGCAGCAGGGGTGTCCGGCCCACAGGTCTTTGGTCAACAGGTGGATAAAGCCGATGTCGTCCTGGACCACTCGCTGGGTAAAGTTGTCGGGCAAAATAAAGGCGTCGATTTGACCGGTGGACATTTTTGCGATCGCATCCGGCGGCGGCAAGATCAACAGCTTCACATCGTTATCTGGATCTAGTCCCCCTGTAGCCAGATAGTAGCGCAACAGCAGATTATGGTTGGAATAGTCGTAGGGAATGCCGATGGTCATGCCTTTAAAGTCGGCGGGCCCGTTCACATTGCCCAGGTGTTTCTTGGCTACGGCAATACCCTGGCCGTTGTTGTTCTCGATACTGGCTAGCTTCACGGAGAAAGGTGTGGAACCCAGGCCGAGGGACATGGCAATGGGCATGGGGGCCAGCATGTGATAGGCGTCGAGTTCGCCTGCGATCGCAGCATCTCGCACCACCGACCAGCTAGCATACTTCATCAGCTCCACATCGAGGCCGTGCTTCTCATAAATGCCCAACGGCTTCGACATAATAATGGGTGTCGCGCAGGTAATGGGCAAAAACGCCACCTTCAAGTTGTTTTTCTCCAGCTCCCCAACCGGTGCAGCATCGCCAGGATCCTCTGCCACATCTGGAGTGGACCCACAGTTAGCCAAGGTGACCAGGGCAGCTCCGACGGCAATGTTCTGCAAGAACTTACGCCGGGTCACCTGGCTCATGCGCTTAGCATCGGTAAAAAACTCTCCCGCCTTAGGACCAAAGGCCGCACTAAAGGCCTGGTCCAGCCCCCCCGCCAGTTGAATTAAATCTCGGACCAGTTTCTCCCGCTTGGGTTTGCCGTTACCCACCATACTGACAAACAAAGCCGTCCGCAGCTCCGCCTGACTGATGGCGTCCGCTGTCTCAATAGCGGCAGGTTGATACATCCGCATCTTAACCAGGTCATCGATTAAGTCAGCCGGGTTTTGAGGCATCTCGGCTTCAGCCATCAAGCGCCAATGATCCTGCGTAGAGTGAAAGCTACCGCAGATGACACAGCGTGTGGAAATCGTGCTTACATCTCCCTGTTCACATGAGAGATTATCCCATTGGCGGGGCTGACCAGAGATCGATACCATAGGGTCGTTTTTGGATAAGGGCTAGTGCCATCTATTAGAACGTTTATTCCAATCGTTTTTTGTGAAAACGACTACCGTTTAACAGAGATTAATTTCTGCTATGGCTCTATATATTCAGATGGTGGGCAATGCCCACTACGCGACTACGCGACTGGCAATACTGCTTCTTTCATATCCGCCAACATCTTCTTAAGATGCTTCAATGCAGGCGTCACAATCGCCACAAAATAGGCCTCCCGTAGCTTACGCTCAGGCGCACTGCCATGCACATAGGCCCTGGCCCCGGCATGGAGCATGGCGGCCTGGGAGGAGCGCAATGACAGTTCTGAAGCGGTTGCCCGAGCTTGTATAATCTCCCGCGTCAGTTGTGGCTCGGCCACCCCTGTACAATCATTCAGCTGATCGGCCAACCGGTAAGTGCGCTGTCGAGCCAGCTGTAAATCGGCCATGAGATCTTCAACCTGATCATCTAAATAGCAATTCACATGTCCTAAACGCTTATTGGACCGTCGCATCAGCTCAATGCAGCTATCGGTCAACCCCAGTCCCATCCCCACCTGGGTCAAAATAAATCCAGGGCGAATGCAGGTCACATAGTCCTCACAGGGAGAGGCTAACACCCATGCATCAGGAACAAACGCATGGCGAAATACACAGCTGTAGGTCCCCGTTCCCTCTAGGGCAATAAAATGAGCGTTGAGCCGCAGGGACATACCGTCTAATTCGTCAGAGACAATGGCCATCATGTACTCTTCTGAGTCAGCCAACTTCGCAGCAATGCCAAAATAGTGGCCAGCTCCCAGGTTGGACACCCAGGGCAACATGCCATTAATGACATAGCCCCCATCCACCCGCGTCGCCGTGAGGGCAATTTTCTCAATGTCGGCAAAGTGTTTCATCGGGTTCGACAGACCTGTGCCCGCCAGCACTTTTCCCGTAGCGACCCTAGGTAACATGTCAGCTTTCAGGGCGGTGTTGTGAGTATTTTGCAAATACCAAGTGCACGCTACCTGGCACCAAGCAATAAACCCAGTGGAAAGACAATCCTTAGAAATTTCTTCGATGCTTTGAACCGCTGTTCTCAGTCCCTTACCCGACCCTTGATAACCTTTTGATACAGCATGGGCAAAGGCATTGGCCTGTCCCAATTGATGCATAATCTGACCTGGATATTCTCCCTTGAGATCAATATCTTGCACCTTAGGCGTTAGCACTTGATTAATCACAGTGCGTAGTTCGGCAATAGCTGGGTCTGTACCTAAGTTTTCCAGAGATAGCCCGCGCTTTGAAGGTTTTGAAACAGTTTGCATGGCGATGCTGATGTGTGTGAGTGGTCTGATAATGCTGGGTGTATTGATCTCTGGGTGGGTTTTGGAGAATGGGTTGAAGGAGTGATGCGTTACTCCGCTGGGTTCGACTCAGCTCACTCAGCTAAGAACTCCATGACCAAGAACCTGAGCGCAACATGAAAGCCTGACAAGGTCCTCCCCTTTAAAAGGGGAGGTGCCGTAGGCGGAGGGGTCTCCCCTCTTGGGAGGGGTGCCCGGAGGGTGGGGTGGGTTGACCACTAGCGCTAGATTCCGAAAACTCCTCTCTGACGGTTCCCCTTACCAGGGGGAATCAATTATCGTCAAGCTTCTCAAATGAGTTGTGGATTCTTAGTTAAACCTAATCCAACAACCCAACTTAAACCGTTGAAACTGATACCGGCATGGGATTGCTCAATGTTGCAGACACTGGTGACCAGGTATTGGCATGGGTCACCATCTCCTTTAGCACAGCCCGATCGGCGTCACCATCGATGTCCACCTTCACCCGCACATCCGTAAACCCGATCTGAGGCTTGTCCAGCTCTCCAGTCCCCCAGGTACTGACAATGTTGATGTCTCCTTCCAGGAAAATCTCTAGCTTAGTCAGGCTCACACCTTTGGCAGCTGCATTGGCCTGAATACCTACCACCAAGCAAGAGCCTAACGCTCCCAGCACAATCTCAGAGGGGTTGGGAGCGGTGTTATCACCCAGGAGAACGGGGGGCTCATCAATGGTAAAGGCCTCCAGGTCACGGGCATAGTTCAAACTGCGGAACTTACCGGTGCAGACGGTTTTTACCTTGAGGGTTTTATCGGCAGGGTTAGCTTTATTTTTTGCTGCTAACTCTGTGAGTCCATCCTGGGGAATGGGTGTGAGGGGCACTGTCACCTCAGCGGTCATGGTAGTGGCTTCGGCCATGGTTCTATCCAAATAGAATGATCACTCTATTTAAGATACAAGAAACATCCAAGGGTTGAAAGCGAAATGTTATTGATTGGTCATACAAAATCCGAATTCAGTCACCTCAATTAAAAATGAACCACCCTGTAGGGGCAATCGGGGATTGTAAAACAATCCCTTGTGGTTTTGTGGTTGCCCTGCGATATTGGCGGCAGATAGCCAGAATTTCGCATGGGAAAGTAATGGAGAATAAAGAATCTCAAGAAAGTCCCAGTTTTGCCAAAGTTCATCCCATCTAAACAAGAACATCGACGGGTATAAGTAAGGAGCATGAACCCTTTTGATTAATTCCTCAGGACTTTTGCCTATGTCAGCTCCAAAACTAGTCCCCCCATTTACCTATGAGATTGCTGTAAAGAAAGTTCGTATGGCTGAAGATGCCTGGAACAGCCGCGATGCCCAGAGAGTTTCCATGGCCTATTCAGAAAATAGCCACTGGCGGAACCGGGCTGAGATTTTTCAGGGGCGAGAGGCTATTCGAGAATTTTTAACCCGTAAGTGGGATAAGGAACTAGACTATCGGTTAACCAAAGAGATGTGGGCCTTTGGGGAGAATCGCATTGCCGTACGGTTTCAGTATGAATGGCATGATGATGCGGGCCAGTGGTTTCGGGCCTATGGTAATGAGAATTGGGAATTTGATGATGATGGGTTGATGCGTCGTCGGGAAGCGAGCATTAACGATAAACCGATCAAAGAAGAAGAACGGCGATTTTTCTGGCCTGCACCGGGACCTCGTCCTGAGGATGATCCAGGCTTGATTGATTCTCCTGAGTAGTGTTGTGAGAGTTTAGAGTATTGCATTTCTTAATACCTGTCGTGCAAGATTAAACCCTCGCTTCAGTCGGCTCTTGCTCCGATGCAATTTACCCATGAGCATTGCGCCTTCAATAGCCGTGATGATTTGTTCGGCGAGATGTTCTGGGTTCACTTCGTCTTTTAGCTGGGGTTTTGCCTGACGTAGGGTTTGTGAGATCGCACCTTCCCATTTGCTAAATATCTGCATCAGATGGTCGCGAAAGGAGTCGTCCTGTTCTACCAGATCCACAATCAAATTGCCTAGCAGACAGCCGCCGCATTTAGGTTCCTTCAGCTGTTTTGCTTCTAATCGGTCTAGAATCCAAAAAATCTGCTCAATGGGGTCATCACTTTGGGACACGGCAGGTTCCAGCACATTGGCCTGGAGCTGTGACCATTCAAAGTCGATCAGAGCATGGCCCAACTCATGTTTTGACTGGAAGTAGTTGTAAAAACTCCCCGACGATGCGCCGCTGACCTTAAACAGTTTGCTTAATCCTGTAGCAGTGAGCCCCTGACGATGGACCGTATTGACTACCGATTTTAAAATGTCCTCACGGGTGCGTTTGAGGTTCGCCATAACAGCTTCAGGATGATGGGCTAACCCAGTATATCTTTCGGCCTTAGGATTTTTGGCACAAATGCCCCACTAGTCCAGCATAGAACGTGGCTATTAGAGGTCTCGCTTCAGTAAGTGTTCTTTTACTTAATTGTTAAAACAAATCCAGGTAAAACCTCTTCTCCTGAAACCGTAGCTGGACATTTTATTACCTCTACTGCTTGCCCTGGGCGATAAATTTCAACGGTTTTTCCTTGGGGATTAATCAACCAGCCAAGTCGTAAGCCACTCTCAAGATATTCCTGCATTTTTTCCTGAAGCGGCTTCAACCGATCACTCTGAGACCGCAGTTCGATCACAAAATCAGGACAGATGGGCGGGAATTTTGTCTGTTGCTCTGGCGTCAACGCATTCCATCGCTCTAACTGAACCCAGGCTACATCTGGAGACCGATCGCCCCCATTGGGCAAATTGAAAACCGTTGAAGAACTAAATACGGTCCCTAAACCAGTTTGGCGATTCCAAATACCTAAATCGATGATGTAGTTCGCTTCCTGTCTGCCACTTTCACCACCGACTGGGGACATAATAATTAGCTGGCCTGCTGAACTCCGTTCCATGGCAATATCTTTGTTTGCCAGGCATAGTCTGTAGAACTGGTCATGGTTCAGTTCCTCGACTAAGGGTTCTAAGTTGAGATTGATAGCAGTCATTGCTGGGGAGCCATCCTTAACGTCTCTACTTTAAACGGTCCCATGTATTTCCTGGGTAAAGAATGGTAGAGAACATTGGCTTCGACTTTGCTCCGCCAACGGCAAATATAGGACAGTTACGCTTATTGGAATCCCTGGCCTCGATTTGTCGGTTTCCAAATCAGGAGTTCTCCCTGGTCGCCGCCTGCAGCTAGATAGGTGCCCTGGGGATGCCATGCGATCGCAGAAAAACCAGAAGCCACGCCTTTCAGGGTTTGTTGCAAAGACTTAGCATTTTTCCACAAGCAAAGTTGGCCATCTTGGGCAGCAGAGGCGAGTAGGCGTTGGGTGGGATGGAATGCGATCGCAACCACTGTCCCCTCATGATGAGCCAACACCCGATTCTCCCATCCCTGTCCCTGGCGCTGCCACACCGTTACCCCTTCCACACAGGCCGCTGCCACTAGCGATGGCTGATTTGCCATGGGTGCGGCCCAAGCCACCTGCCTAACCTTGCCAGGAAACCCTTGCATCAGCCAGGGTGGCGGATTTCCCCAAGAAACCACCGTCAACGTTCGGTCCAGATTACCGGACGCCAAATAACGACCATCCAAAGACCAGTCCACCGAAATACTGGCCCCCGGCACCTCAACAAACTCAGGCTCAGCCTCCCAGTCAGTGCTTTGCCACACCTTTACCCCCGTATGACCGCTAGTGGCCAGCAGCGTACCATCAGGGTGCCACTTTAGAGCCAGCACAGAAGAATCTTTGAAATCCAGACAGGTGAGAGATTGTGAACTTCCGCAATCTCTCACCTGGATTTGATTTCCCGCACCAAAAGCTAACCAGGAAACCCCTGGATGCCATGTCAGCTGATCAATCCAACAGTGAGGATTTTGCAAAACCGTTGGCGGCTGGTTTAAAGCAGACGTTTGCCAGAGAAACACATCTCCCTGCTGCCCCGCTGCCGCCAGATATTTGCCATTTGCAGAAAATCCTAAACAATCAATGGTACTGTCCGGTTGTGCAGGCAACAAAGAAACCAGGTCTGTCTCGGACCAAACAACAACTTCGCCACTAGCAGAACTAACTGCCAAATAATCGCCACTAGGAGACCAGGCAAGGGCCGTTATATAATCCTGCAACTCCCCGTGCCAGTGAACCTGAAATATAGTTGAACGAGGGCGACTGTTTGAACTCTTTTTTGAGCGCATCTTTGCCGTCATACCAAACAAGCTCGAAAGCCTTCTCGCAGCTCAGCCTCGTTTAGATTTCGACCAATAAAGACCAGTTCACTCTTGCGCGTTTCTGTCGGCTTCCACGGACGCTCAGTCTTACCATCAAAAATCATATGCACCCCCTGAAAGACAAAGCGATCGTCCTCTCCCTGAATATTCAAAATCCCCTTCATCCGAAAAATATCAGGTCCCTTAGTCTGCAATAATTCCGACATCCAGGTATTCAGTTTCTCTTTATCTAATGCCCCATTTTCCACAAATGCCAACGAGTAAACCGACTCGTCATGTTCATGGGCATCCTCACTCAAGAATAGAGGATCCACCTCTAAGGCTCGATCCAGATCAAACGCCCGCACCCCCAAAATAGACTCCATCTGCAGCTCAGAGTTTTGAGTACGATAGATTTTGACCAGGGCATTCATGTCACGAATTTTGCTCTCCAGATCGTCTAGCTCCTCCGGTGTCACCAGGTCCACCTTGTTGAGTAAAATCACATCGGCAAAGGCAATTTGCTCCTGGGCTTCATCACTATCCCAATGTTGGTGAATATGCTTCGCATCCACTACCGTCACCACCGCATCTAGCAACAGCTGCGACTGGATATCCTCATCCACAAAAAAGGTCTGAATCACCGGAGCCGGATCCGCCAACCCGGTTGTTTCTATCACCAGGTGATCAAACTTGTCCCGTCGCCGCATCAGGTTACCAATAATACGGATGAGATCACCCCTTACGGTGCAACAGATGCAGCCATTATTCATCTCAAAGATTTCTTCATCAGCGTCGATCACCAGCTGATTATCAATGCCCACCTCACCAAACTCATTCACAATTACGGCCACTTTCTGACCATGCTCATGGGTGAGAATGTGATTGAGCAATGTCGTCTTCCCAGCCCCCAAATATCCTGTGAGTACCGTAACAGGAACAGTCTTTAACACTTCAGGTGCTGCAGTGACCATAGGGCAATTGTTCTCAAACGCATTGCCTACGATTATGGGAAGCGAACCACCCTAGAAATGTTCATAGCAAACAAAATGGTCTATCTATTTGTTAAGATTGGCGTACTGAGTTGACATGGGCATCGGATGAGACATCTAGACTCATAATGCTCTGAACCATTAACTGTCTTTTGCATTTAACGCCTGCACAATATCATCCTTTTCAATCTCCACCGCAGGCTGATGAATCTTATAGGTCTTCGGCGGCTGTGTCATCACAGCAATCACCGTTTCTAATGGTGGACAACCTGGCTCTGTACAGGTCAACTGACTAATAGAAACAGGGGTGCTAGACTCATCCAAGGATAACGTCTGGTATACCCAAGCCTTAAGCTGTTGCAGCTGGGCAGGCGATATCTTATTAGCCGCAGACGAATCAAATAAACCCATGATAAAAAAACAGAGCGACAACTCACTACGATCCTAAGGCTACTTCATTAACGTTTCGCCCCAACTGTCGAGGCAATACTTTATTTTTTAACGCAATACAGTCAGCCAAATAAGTAGCATCCCGAGCAATCCCGGAGAATCGTCCTGACCCCCAGGTATATAACCAAGGTAATCCTAAGAAGTACAGACCTTTGGCAGCACTAACCCCTCGCTCATGACCAGGATACCCCTTACCATCAAACACAGGAATATCGATCCAGCTAAAGTCCGTGTGGTAGCCCGTGGACCAAATCACCGTTGTAATATTGGCTGTTGCTAAATCTAAGGACAGCGGACTTGTTTCCGGCTGCCATACCGCTTGATAGGGTGGGTCCATCGGCGCATCTAGCTGATGTTTGTCAATGTAGGCATCGATGGTTTGTTTGATGCTCTCAGCCACTGCATCGGCCTGATCAAGATTATGTTTGAGATCATCGTTAAACTTCAGCTGTGCTCCATCGGTATGGTTGAGTTTGCCATACAGACACATCCCCTCCAGGGCAAACCGTCGTAGGTCAATCTCTCGACCACCATCGCGTCCGGTGACATAGTGATTTGTTTTAGTGCGGACGGACTCTTTTTGGGGATGATCATCAATGGACATATCGTAGTAGCCCAGCTGGTCAAGCCAGTCCACCACATCCTTACCGCGATAGGTCCGGGGCGCACGGGGCGCACCGCCAACACATAGGTGAACCTGCTTCCCTGCCAGGTGCAAATCCTCTGCGATTTGACAGCCCGACTGACCTGTTCCAACAACTAATACAGCCCCATCCGGCAAGGCGTCTGGATTTTTATACTCTGATGAATGCAGTTGAGTAATGGACCTGGGCAGTCTTTCTGCCATCCTAGGAATTTTAGGAGTGTGATAGCCGCCGGTGGCCACTACCACCTGGTCCGCCACATAGTGACCAATGGAGGTATCTATTTCAAAAACATTTTCAGGCTTACTGATTTTTGAAACCGTTACCCCTTCCTTAAGCAGCGGTTTGAAGGAATCAGCATACTCTTCGATATACCGAACAATGTCATCTCGCTGCATAAAGCCATTGGGGTCATTGCCAGGGTAAGGATAGCCCGGTAGCATACACTGCCAATTGGGTGTTACCAAACAAAAAGAATCCCATCGCTTTGATCGCCATGAATGTGCAATCTTATTTTTTTCAAAAATAATGTGATCTACACCCCGTTGTTTCAAGCAGTAGCTAATGGACAGCCCGGCCTGGCCTCCACCAATGATGGCAACGGGAAAATGGGAATTTGTGAGGACCTGCATGGTGTGGATACCTGATAACAAACGGGCATAGTTCAACCATAGAAATCATCTCCGCAACAACCTGTAGCAAGGGCTACCAAAGACCACAAGCTCGGCTTATGGACAGGCCCTGGGTAAAGGCTATTGCTCCCAAATCAGAACCACCTGTCCTAAAATCCAAGGGCAGAACCTGCACTTTTTGACAGGGTGTTGTCCGTTTACCTGTCATTTGTCTTATCTCTCATAATCATTAAATCGTTTTAGCTGTCCCATTTGTCAGGCTTTGTCACTTTGTAGCAACAGATACGAGAATTGGTTCTCAGACCTTCTAAGCTGCTGACAAATTCACATTGGGAGTGACCCGAATGCCTGAAGTAACCGCCCCCGCCCACAAGACTGGTGATTTCTTTGTTGATTACGAAGAAAAAGTGTTTCCGGATGTTCAAGCAGAGCCCGGTGAGAAAGCGCTGGTGACATTTCACACGGTCGCCTTTGAGGGCTCCATTGGTTTGGTTAATTTGTTGCAAGCCACTCGCCTTATTCGTAAAGGGTTTGAGACATCGGTGTTGCTCTATGGCCCTGGGGTTACCCTGGGGGTACAGCGAGGGTTTCCGAAGTTGGGAGACGAGGCTTTTCCTGGGCACATGGCCATGAATAACCAGCTGGTGAAATTGATGGAAGAAGGTGGCAAAGTATATGCCTGTCGCTTTGCTCTCCAGGCGCTTTATGGCCATGGTGAACCTTCATTGATTCCCGGTATTACTCCCATTAATCCCCTGGATGTGCTGGATATTGTACTCGTGCATCGTAAAGAAGGGGCGTTTATTCTTGATACTTGGACAATGTAAGGAAGCCTATAAGGGAGAATTTAGGGAAGGTTCGGTAACTATGGACTACTCTCGCACCGTGAGAGCGGCAGCTGTACAGATTTCACCTGTGCTCCACAGCCGCTCAGGCACGATGGAAAAGGTGTTAAAGGCGATTGATGATGCGGCCAAAGAAGGCGCAGAATTAATTGTTTTTCCGGAAACATTTGTTCCTTATTATCCCTATTTCTCCTTTGTGCTGCCCCCGGTACTCATGGGCAAAGAGCATATGAAGCTCTACGAGGAAGCGGTGGAAGTGCCGGGGCCGGTGACCGATGCGGTGAGTCAGGCCGCTAGGACCCACCAAATGGTGGTGGTGCTGGGGGTGAATGAGCGGGATAAAGGGTCTCTTTATAACACTCAGCTGATTTTTGATGCAGATGGCAGTTGTTTACTCAAACGTCGGAAGATTACCCCCACTTACCATGAGCGCATGGTGTGGGGCCAGGGGGATGGCTCGGGCTTACAGGTATGTGATACGGCGGTGGGTCGGGTGGGAGCCTTGGCCTGTTGGGAGCATTACAACCCGTTAGCCCGGTATAGCCTGATGGCGGACCACGAGCAGATCCATTGTGCCCAGTTTCCTGGCTCCATGGTGGGGGAGATTTTTGCGGACCAAACTGAGGTAACGTTGCGGCACCATGCGCTGGAATCGGGATGTTTTGTGGTGAATTCCACCGGCTGGCTGACGGCTGAGCAGGTGAGTGAGATTGCCCCCAGTGAAGGATTGGAGAAGGTTTTACGGGGTGGGTGCTACACCACTATTATTAGTCCGGAAGGGGTACCGTTGTGTGAGCCGATTCGGGAAGGGGAGGGAATTGCGATCGCAACCCTAGATTTCTCCCTGATCACCAAACGCAAACGGATGATGGACTCAGTGGGCCATTATGCTCGCCCTGATCTGTTGCAGCTTTCGGTGCATAAATCTGCTTATTCTGTTGTTGGTCCAGAAATAACGACACCGGTTGAGGATGGTGGGCATTGCCCACCCTACCAGCCTCCACCCGAAGTGTTGCCCGAATAAACGTTTTCAATCATTCAATTCAAATATCTCTTTTTATTCGATCATGAATTCACAGCAGGTGATTACCGAGCTTCAGGCCAAGGGACTTAACCTGGTCACCGATACTGGCGCATCGGGACGTAAGGGAGGAGCCGGTCCGTCAGACCATAAAGCGGTCATCATCGGTGAAACAACAGTCATGGTACCGGTGTATACCGATGGTGCGGCCCAGTCTCCCTATGGTGTACACAATGAAGCAGGGCAAGCTGTTCTGACTAAAGACAGTCAGGTTATCACCCAGCTGGATTTTCCAGACAAGCCGAGGTTTTATAATCTTGCCACCGCCGATGGCATTCCCTATTGGAAAATTGCCCTGCTCCACAGTCATAATGTGCTAGCCACCACCGTTCTCCAAACCTGCATTCGCTACGAGAATCAGAAAACAGCCTGTCAGTTTTGTGCCATTGGAGAATCTTTAGACGCCGATCGCACCATTGCCCGAAAAACACCACAACAGCTAGCCGAGGTCGCTGAGGCTGCCGTGCGCCTCGACGGTGTGGAAAACATGATCATGACCACAGGCACTCCGAATACCACCGATCGGGGAGCTGCTTATCTCACAGAGTGCGCCCAGGCAATTCGGGCGAGGGTAAAGCTGCCCATCCAGGCCCAGTGTGAACCTCCTAATGACTTTGTTTGGTTTGAGCGCATGCGGGCAGCGGGAATTGATAGCTTAGGGATGCATTTAGAAGCCGCAGATCCTGAGGTGCGAGCCAGGATTATGCCTGGTAAAGCAAAGGTACCACTTTCCTATTATTTCAAAGCATTCGAGTCCGCAACAAACGTCTTTGGTCGGGGTCAGGTGAGCACCTATTTGTTAGCCGGACTGGGAGATAGTAAAGAGACATTATTAGAGATGAGTGAGCGGCTGATTGATATTGGTGTATATCCCTTTGTGGTGCCGTTTGTACCCATTGGAGGGACCCCCCTGGCAGATCATGCACCTCCCAGCAGTGGGTTTATGGTTGAGTTGTATCAGGGCATTGGCCAGATGCTAAAGCAGGCGAATCTGTTGTCCAGTGACATGAAGGCGGGCTGTGCTAAGTGTGGTGCCTGTTCGGCATTGTCTTTATTTGAGAGTTAAAAGAGAATATTCCGATTAAATCCCCTCCTGGGAGGGGTGCCTGAAAGGCGGGGTGGGTTTCGACATCTAGCGCTATCGGCCAACCCACCCCGTTGCCCCTCCCAGGAGGGGATGAGATATCGCTTTTGGCGTTGAGTATTGTCTCATGGTTCGCTGAAATAGCCCAGAAGAATAGAGAATTAGAAAACCCAGCAGACCACCCCCATCGGTAGATCCTCC
>NZ_JADOES010000063.1 GCF_018739885.1 Leptothoe spongobia TAU-MAC 1115
TTTGTAGTTCCCCATGACCTAAACCCTACGTAGTCGGATGGTCTCTAGGATAGGTGTTCCACTGCCAAAAATCGACTAGCGAGAACTCTATCTCAAGCAGGGCAGTGGTTTTAGCCTTAAGCTATTTGAATTGCACAGGTAGATAAATTTCAGAGTGTCAAACCAGGTATTGACCAGTGCCTGAATGTTGTTGGGCTGCTGATCTATGGCTGTTTGACTCACAGCGACAACCTGGGGAATGGCACCGGGTAAATCTTTCGAGCTGATGAGCTCATGGCTGTCTGCACGTTTGAGTGCGGTTAACCAGTCAGGCTGCCAGGCTACGGTTGCCTCCAATTGATGGGCTATAAACATCCTGGCTACGGATGTAGTTTCCATAGAACAAAATACAGAGGGCCAACAGACGACGGGTGCTGACAAACAGCATTAACAGTAAACCTCATTCCATAAGAAGGTTGGATTGACATAAGGGAAAAAACCGGATGCAATCACTTGGAAAGTATCCATAAAAGCTGAGAGGTAGCTGAATCTAACTTGAACAAATGCTTATCTATGTTTCTAGCAGTGACTATGTTCGCCGTATTCGCTTATAGAGCGGTCACAATCTCCATATAAAAACCAGCGCAAACTTGGCTATGGGAGCAGCTGCGCTGGTTGCCTCGGTAGCGACTATTATCCAAAGGTAAACTATCCGAGCTTAAGCTCAATTAGAGCAATTTTATATAAGAAAGCTTTAAAGGCAGCATGAGAGTATTTTCATGAATATAAGAAAACGTTTAGTTTTCTCAGAAAGATAGACTATGGATAAGTGATGAACACATATAGGAATGAGGATTGAATAACATCCACAATTTTACTTGAAGCACAACAGGATATCTTTTCTCCTCCTGGGCTACGGTGCACACACAAATCGCAGAGTGGAGCAAGACAGGAGTTACTTATATCTTGCACCTGGCTGGGAAGCATCAACCCACCTTGGACTCAAAGTCGCAAGGCTAGCTGGCTCAAAACCCACTATACGCGACAGCGTTCTCGAAGAGTAGGGGGTTAAGAGATCGGTGAAAGCTTATGCACAGAGCTTAACAGTCTATTTTGTCGCTACTCTGCGAGAAGTCTTGCGCCTATAGCGACAGCCCTCAATTAGCAATGGGTTTTGAACCCAGCGTGGGATTTAGCTGCACTCACTCGTCGGTTTTAATTTGGATATGCCTTATGAGTAATCTCTAATTTTTCTATCATCACTATTTTAAACTTAGTCTTACATACTAGAAGTTGGCGCAGTATTTTTTTGATGACTTTTGGTATGGCTAGAATTTTGCTTGTGGATGATGAACCTCGAATCGTCATGTTTTTGGAAAAGGGGCTTAGACAACAAAACCATGAGGCTGAATCAGCTTTGAATGGTCGTCAGGCTCTAGAGATGGCCCTTTCTAAACCCTTTGATCTGATGGTGTTGGATCTGAGCTTACCTGAGCTAGATGGGTTTGGTGTGCTAAAACATTTGCGCGCAGTCAATAAATCACTGCCGGTAATGGTCATCACCGCTCGCGGTGAAGCCGATTGTATTCGTGCGATCTCATTTGGTGCAGATGACTGTCTCCACAAACCCTTTCGTTTTGGTGAACTATTGCCTCGGGTCAGACGGTTGCTAGGGGAGGGACTTGAACCTTCTGCTGAATCTAGGGCCTATTAACTTCCAGTCTTGTGGCTCTAAACTGAACTCGGCTCATCAGTGGACCTTGTCTATCCTCCGGTCATTCATTGCCTTATGTCGCGAATGTCGATTGCCCCTGGCTGTCTTACCCTTCGTCTGTTGGACAGACTCTTTTGTCTGGAGTCACGAGGACTTTATCTACACGATTGCCGTCCATGTCCATGACCTCGACAGTAAACCCATTCCACTCAAAGTGGTCGGTGGCCTTAGGAATACGGCCCAGCTGATGAATCACTAACCCCCCTAGGGTGTAGTAGCTGGCGGTTTTATCCAAAAATTCCCCTAGCCCCAGACAGTGGTAGACCTCTTCTATATTCATCATGCCACCGAGGAGCCAGGAGCCATCTTCACGCTGACGCGGTTGGTCGCTAGGTTCGTCGATGGTCGGTACATCGCCGACGAGGGCTTCGAGAATATCCCACAGAGTTACTAAGCCTTGAATGATGCCATATTCGTCGACAACTAAGGCTGTGTGTACCCGAGAGCGTTTGAACTGCTCCAGGAGGGGGAGCGATCGCGAAATTTCAGGAATCACTAATGGCTGCTCTAGGCCAACGGTTAGGTCCAAAGGTTTCTGGTAGAGTGCTCGATTGAGTAAAGAATTAACGCTGATTAATCCTAGATTGTTATCTAAGCTGCCCTGGCAGACTGGCAGGCGACGATAGCGGCTAGCGATAATTTTGCGCTGATTGTCTGCTGCTGGATCTTCCAAATTCAGCCAGAGAATCTCAGGACGTGGGGTCATGATGGATGTTATCTGGCGATCCCCGAGCCGAATGGCCCGTTCCATAATTTCTCGTTCGGCCACTTCGAGAGTGCCTTCTTCGGTGCCCTGTTGGATAAAAGCACGGATTTCAGCTTCAGTGACGCTAGGGCCACGATCGGGCTGAATGTTGAGCAGTCTGACGACCAGATTTGTTGAGAAACTCAGCAGGGTGACAAGCGGAGCGGCTAGTTTTGACAGGGTGGTCATCGGGCGAGCGATGACTTTGGCGATGGCCTCGGGCATTGTCAAGGCCAATTGCTTGGGCACTAGCTCACCTAAGATGAGTGATAGGTAAGTGATGATACCGACTACCAGGGGAAAAGCCAGCTGATTGGCGTAAGGGGCTAGGAGAGGGATTTTACCGATCAACCTCGCCACTGGACCGGATAGCGCTGAGCCTCCAAAAGCACCACTGATAATGCTGATCAGAGTGATGCCCACCTGCACTGTAGAGAAAAAATTATCAGGACGTTTGGATAACTTCAGAGCTGCTAGAGCACGACGATCGCCTTTACGCGCGGCCTGCTCTAGACGTACCTTGCGAGCTGATACGACCGCCAACTCGGACATGGCAAAGACGCCATTGGCAATGATTAACGCCAGGATAATGAGGATTTTGGTGAGCATAAGGGCAAGCGATCAGCAGAATCTTTATCCTACTATTAGTCCGTTGTCGCCTCTGTGTACCAAACTCACGTTATTTAAACCTTAACTATTGTAAGCCAGGGTTATTAGGCAGCAGCAGAGAGTCCTGTTCATCCACGTTAAGTAGGTTATCCAAATTAGGCTTCAGACACCGAGGCCCCCTGACCTCACCCAATCCTGGGGGAGACTAGACTCAAAGCCCCCAGGATTGGGGGTTTGGGGGCATATTCGAGGAGGTCAAACTCCTGATCCTCCATCTTATAAATGATTAGGCCAACCTACTTACTCATCTAAATCTTTGCCAATCATAATGCGATGCCCATCAATGGTACGTAACCCAAACTCTCTCATCCCCCAAGGTTCATCGCGTAGAGGTTTAATAATTTCTACGCAATGAACCCTTACCTTGTTGTATTCAGCATCCACATCATCGACAACAAAGTATGCAAAGTAAGAATGGTCGCCGAGGTCTTGTGGGGAAATTGCATCGGGACATTCACCGGCCATGATGCGACAGCCGTCGCGGACATACATACGCCAGCCAGGATCACCGATGTCTTGAATAGTGAAGCCGAGTACATCACGATAGAAAGCAGCGGATAGCTCAAGGTTGGGAACGGCAAGGACGTAAAGAGCGCGCTGAATCATAATGCACATTTTCTGAAAGCAATATATTCTAATTGATGTTTGCAATTAGCTGAGTTGCTGTTTTGGCATCCAGGGGCCCAGAGAATATAAAGCCTTGTCCATATTCACAGGAGAGTGAATTCAAAATCTCTAAGTGCTCTTGTTTCTCTAGCCCTTCTGCTACAACCTCTAGATTTAAGTGGTGGGCTAAGTTAATGATGGTTGATGTAATGTCGAAATTGGTTGGATTGACGTCAAGATCTATGACAAAGGATCTATCGATCTTCAAAGCATTGACGGGTAATTGTTGTAAGTAAGCAAGGGAAGAATAGCCTGTACCAAAATCATCAATCACCAACTGAATATTGCGATCGCGAAGCTGAGTCAATAGCTTTAGGGTCTCATCAATATTTTCCATCACAACACTTTCTGTGATTTCTAGTTTTAGGGCTTCTCCCGTGAGGTCTGCATCTCTGAGGCTAGCATCAATATGATTCAATAAGTTAGGAGTTTGCAGTTGTGGGCTCGATAAGTTAACGCTCATACAGGTGGGGCTGATAGAGCCAAACTGAGATTGCCAACGCCCGAGTTGTTGGCAGGCTTCTGTAATGACCCATTCTCCTAATGGCACAATTAATCCGGTCTCTTCGGCTAATGGAATAAACTCTAGGGGCGAGATTGCTCCTCGGGTAGGGTGGTCCCATCTAGCCAGAGCCTCAAACCCCACTATCCTTTGAGAATCTAATCGCAAAAGTGGTTGATAATGCAACGATAGTTGCTGAGTTTCAATTGCTTTTTGCAGCTCTACTTCAAGGTTCAACCGTTGAATAGCTGTTTCTTGCATCTGAATATCGAAAAATACCAGTTCTTTACGATTTTCTTGTCTAGCAATCTGAATGGCTGTGTCAGCAGCTTGCACAAAAGTCTCTGGTTGGGTATATGGAATATCGCTCAGGGCTGCTCCCATGCGACTGGTGGAAGATACAATAATCTCTCCCAACTGAAATGGACATTCAAGTAACCGGAGTAAACTGGCTACCTTATCATGGAAATCATCTAAGCTATCTAGTGAATGCCAGAGAATAGCAAAAATATTTTCTCCTACCCGAGCCAGCGAAGTAGATGCATCTGTAATCTGTTCTAAGCGTTGGGCAAATTCAACTACTAACTGATTGCCCAGAGCATGTCCAAACCCTGATTTAATAATTGAGTGTCGCTCAATATCCAGCATCAGCAAGGCAAAATCTTGGGAATGATTTTGTTGTTCCTCCAGGAGTTGGGTGCATTGTTGTAGTAGGCCTTGATGGTTTAGCAACTCTGTTAGTTGATCATAAAAAACAAGGTTGTGGAGTTTATCAAGAGCCTGTTGCAGCTCTTGCTGTTGCTCCCGTGAGCGATGTACAGACTTTAAGGTTTTGTTGATTGTAAGTTCTAAATCTTCAAAATCAATTGGCTTAGTTAAAAAGTCGAAGGCCCCTCGATTCATGGCTGTTCGGATATTTCTCATATCCCCATAGGCCGAAATAACCACTGCTTTCAAAGGAAGCTCCAAATCAGCTAGGTTAGCTAAAAGCGTTAACCCATCCATCTGCGGCATGCGGATGTCGGTTAAAACCATGGCAATGTCATGATTAGCATTTTGTAAAATTTGGAGAGCTTCTACCCCATTTTGTGCAAACTTAAAATTCAATTCACCAGCTTGAATTTTCCGCCTAAACCGTTGCCGCAGGAGACGCTCCATTTCCACTTCATCATCGACGACTAGAATTAGGTTAGGCCTGTTATTCATGTACTTTTAATAGAGCTATATAGATAGGTAGTTCAACATCAGAACGATTAAGTGTTTAATCAATTTAGCTGCAGACCGTGGGCAAGCTGGTTCAAAATACATGTCTACCTATTTTTGACTCAGTGGATGGGCAAGACAACTCATCAGTACGGGGTATCTTGGCTTATTTTAACGGTTAGGTAGGGTAAGAACAAATTCCGTAAATTTACCTAACTCTGTGTGGATGGCCAAGGTCCCTTGATGTTGCTTAACAATAATGTCATGGGTAATGGAAAGTCCCAGACCAGTACCTTTGCCTGGTGTCTTAGTTGTAAAAAATGGGTCCATTATCTTGTCCTTAATACTAGGCTCAATGCCGCAACCGTTATCTCGAATGTGAATTTCGACCCCCTGGCTGACTGGATGGGCAGAAATCAATAGAGTCGGAATATAGGTGCTTTGGCCGTCAACCTGCAACTGATTTTGTTTGAGGTACATTGCATCATAAGCATTGTCAATCAGATTGATAAAGGCTCGGAGAAGACTGCTAGGGATTACTTTAACTGGGGCTAAGTTCACCCCATAGTCAGTCTGCATGGATAGGTTGAAGTTGTTATCCTGCGATTGTTTACTATGGGATGCCAGCTTTACGGCTCGATTGATCAGCTGCTCAATCGGTACAGCCTCGGGTGGGTCTTGTTCGTAGTCAGTATGGGCATGTTGCATCATGCTGGCAATGATTTGTTCTGCCCGCAGGCTGTGATGGCGAATAGTGGTGGCGTTTTCCTGTAAGTCTGTAATCAGCGTATTTGCGAACTCCAGGGTTTCCGGCTCTAAGGATTGGATTAAGGGTTGTAGTGTGTCCAGTAGATCCTGGCTGAGTTCAACGGAGCCTTCGGCAAAGTTTTTGACGAAATTGAGCGGGTTACTGAGCTCATGGGCAATGCCGGCAGTCAGGGTGCCGAGAGATGCCAGCTTTTCCTGGGCGATAATCTGCTCTTGGGCCGCTTCGAGTTCGGCTGTGCGGGCGGCTACTTTTTGTTCTAAGGTATGGGAATAGTCTTCGAGTTGTTGATTTGCTTGCTCTAGGTCCAGGTTGAGCTGCGCAAATTGGCTGAGTAAGGTTTCCCGTTCGACTTCGATTAATTTGCGATCGCTAATATCGGTAATAGTACCCACATAGCCCGTTATCTGGCCATCTGTATCTCGTTCAGCAATTGCTTGGCCATACACCCAAGCCACCTGGCCATCAGAGCGTTGAAAGCGGCACTCCAGTTGAAAGGAACGATTCCCTTGGAGAAATTCGCTCCATTCATTCATAACCCGTGCTCGGTCATCGGCATAGAGGCGTTGTGCCCAGCCTTGACCCAGCGCAGCCTCCAAAGAACTGTCGATCAGCTGCAGACAGCGCTCATTGGCATAGATATAGTCCCCTGCCATATCGGTGCGAAAAATTCCCACTGGCACTGTGCTGGCTAAAGTGGCGTAGCGCTTTTCACTGGTGCGCAGGTCAATCTCCGCCTGGCGTCGCTGGGTCACATCTACGGCCATGGAAATTACGGCCCGACGACCATCTGGCAAGGCCCCTAAAGGCGCTGAGCTAAACTGCCAGATGCGTTGGCTGCCATCACAGGTGGTAATGGTAAATTCGCCTTCATCCCAGCGAGTTTTGAGCTCATATTTCTTGAGGATGACGTTTTCGACCATCCTGGCGGCCTGGGCACCGTACGCCCGGTTGGCCCAATCTCGAATTGTCGGAATATCCTGGTGGCTATAGCCCGTTATTTCAGTCCAGACTGTATTGATTTGCAGGACTTTTCCATCTTCAGCATGGATCATGATGGGGAACGGAGCAAACTCAATAGCATCACGCAGCTTTTCCTTTTCTTGCTGGATTTGCTGCTCTGCGGCTTTGCGATCGCTAACATTGAGAGATACCCCCATAATCCGAGTGGGATTCCCCAATTTATCTGTGATTACGCGTCCAGAGGCCAGGGCCCAAAGGGTATTTTGATTGGGTAGCACTAGCTGATGTTCAAACTTGATTTGTCCTCCATCCTGGATAGCTGCTGTGATAGCTTGCCGTAGTTGCGTCTGGGAATAGCTGATAAAGAGCCGATCACTAGATGTTTGCCAGCTTGTGGCTTGCCAACGGTCCTGGGTATATTGTCCAAAACAAAGTGCTTGTTGAGTTTCTAACGAATAATCCCAACAGATAATTTGAGCACCTTCTAACGCCATGCGTAGACGAGAGTCACTATCTTTTAACGCTGTAAAGGCATCCCGTAGATTTTGAGTCATCTGCTGAAATGATTGAGCCAGTAGACCAACTTCTTTAACGTAATACTCCTCCTTTAGCGGTTGATCAAAATCTCCTTCTGATAAATGAGTGGCAGCCTGGCTCAATTGTTTAATCGGGTTAGCGATCCATCTAGCCGTAACGAAACCTAAGATGATCGCAATAACTAATGTTCCTAAACAGACAAAAAGTGTTGCACGGGTATTAGCATAAATTTTCGCCATGAAATCAGCTTCGGGCATAGCGACCACCACTAGCCAATCAATTCCGTTTTCTGTGGATAGAGGCGCTACGTGCAGAAACTGCCGTTGTCCTTCAATCAAAAAATCAAGCTGTTGTGTTTGACGAATATCCTCTAACCGATTGTCAAATTTCTGATTGAGATAAACAGCCGATGCTTGAATCAATTGGGTCGTGCTGTCAGTTGCTCTTAATGGTTCTGAAACTTGATTTTGAAAGCTAATTGGAGCTTTCCCATCTGACGTGCCAATGAGTTCTCCCGTGCGCTGCAGGATAAACACATGTCCTGAGGGGCCCAAGTCTAGATTGCTCAGAATCTCACTAATGTGACTAAGGTCAAGAATGATGCTGGTGACTCCTTGTAAAATAAGCTTTTCATCAAAAATAGGAGTCGAATAGTTGATTAGTAAGGTTTGGTTTGTGGACTTGCCTATGGATGGATAAGGTTGGGTCCAGACAGATTCTCCTGCTTCTGATGCAGCTTGGTACCAAGGCCGTTCTCTGGCATCGACCTGACGCTCCATGGTAGATGTATCAATAACCTGGCGTTCGGGGTTGAGCGTTAAGCTGACGTAGCTGTTTCCTGTCGCTGTATATTCCAAGTAATAAGTGCTTTTGCCATTTTCAACCTGTCTGAACAGGCCCATGAGGTCGCCATTGGCGTTACCTACGCCTAATCCCCTGACTGAGTTAAAGGTTGTTAGATCGGTCCAATATAATTCTTCTAATACTCGAATATTTTTCAAATCCAGCTGATCAGCCTGAATGCTTGCAGTTGTTAGAGTGCTGATGGTTGTTGCTGTCGTTAGGATATCAGTAATGTGATGCTGAGTATTTTGGGTAATTTCTTCACGCAGCTGATAGGCAAGCTGATTGGTAGATTGCTGTCCACTCCGAAACGACAGCCAGCTAATAATCCCGACAGCGCCAACCATCTGTAGCACAAATGGAATAATCAGGAGTAGTCGCAGCGGAACTTTTGAAGTCATCATTTTTGACAGTCGATGGCTGGAGTCTACAACACCATTGAGTTACCCCACAATGATCATTGTGGGATGCCAATTGATGAACCGCAAGTTTTTCTCAGGGTCAATGTTATTAAAAAAAGTGGTTGTTTTCAGTCATGATGTGATGACCATCAACCATTCATAGACCCAATTCTCGCAATATTCCTCAGCCATGAGACGACGGCCATCTACGCTTGATCATGACGATTGAGTGCTGGACGACTAACGCTAGTTTAGCCCCCCAGCACTGATATTAGAGTATTAGGTGATTAGCAAAGAGATTAGAAGGACCCTAAATCTGCCTTGACCACGCTGATGTCCTTGTTAAGGTTAAAGTTACCATCGTGATTTACTTTAATCACGCCGAGGACATCGAGATCGTGAGCCCCACCTCCTCTAACGCCATCACCGCCTTGATCGCTATAGATGCCAAGAGTGATTTGGCTAGTTGATTCTTTAATGACCTTGTACTCTACGGTATGGCCGGTGATAACAATTTTATCGCCTTCACCCCCAGTCCCGCTAAAGTCAGTGATGGTATCGCGACCAATACCCTCAACCCAATGGTCGTGGTAGTTATCATTTTCTCCAGCAACACCATTCATACCCCAGTTGATCAATCCATCACGTTTGATGTGTTTTTTATAAATGTCTTCTGGTGCATTGATCAAGAGGCCAAACTTAAAGGTGTCAGCTCCACCTCCACCCGTTAATCTATCGTTTGCTTGGAGACCGTCGGGATTGTAAAAACGTTTACCAAAGATTAGTTTGTCAACGTCATTGCCATCATCGACATTTGCGCCAATCTTAGTATTTTCCCTAGGTGTGTTAGAGTCGCTCAGACTGACTAAGACATCGTTGCCATCGCCACCGAACATGCGATCGCGACCTAATTGATCCTGGAGCCAGTCATTCCCCCCCTTGCCAACTATGCGATCATTGCCAAATTGTTTTCGGGTCTTTCTAGATATATCACCATTGGGCTTAAAGTTGTTGGCCGTTAGCGCGACATCTCCATAGAGCACTTCATCTTGCGCCCCACCTCGAATCTTGTTGCTACCAAAGCCTCCACCTAAAATGTTTGGCTGACTTCTATGCTTGTCTTGGAATGAGCCCAGATCATTTTTGACTACAGTTACATCCTTGTTGAGGTTAAAGTTACCATCATGGTTAACCTGAATAACACCAAGCACATCAAGGTCATGGGCACCGCCCCCCCGCACGCCATCAGCCCCTTGATCGCTGTAGACGCCTAGGGTTACTTGCTTGTTTGACTCTTTAATAACTTTGTATTCCACTGTATGGCCAGTGATGAGGATTTGATCGCCTTCACCACCCGCACCACTAAAGTCGGTGATCACATCACGGCCAATGCCCTCAACCCAGTGGTCATGGTAGTTGTTATTTTCTCCAGCAACGCCATTCATGCCCCAATTAATGGAGCCATTTTTTCGGGTGTGTTTTTTATAAATATCTTCTGGCGCATTGATCAAGAGTTCAAACTTGAAGGTGTCAGACCCGGCACCGCCAGTCATTCTATCGTTGGCCTGGAGACCTTTAGGGTTATAGAATTTCTTTCTGAAGACTAGTTTGTCAACGTCATTACCATCGTCAACGTTAGCGGCAATCTTAGGATTTTCCCTAGGAATATTAGAGTCGCTAACACTGACTAAGACATCGTCGCCATCGCCACCGAACATGAGATCGCGCCCTAACTGATCTTGTAGCCAATCATCTCCTCCATTCCCTTTTAGTTGATCATTACCATGCTGTCTATTTGTCTTATTTAATAGAGTCCCATTACTTCTAAAGTCAGCAGCTGTCAGCGCTAAGTCTCCATATAAATGTTCATTCTTTGTGCCACCTTTAATTTTGTCATCACCTAATCCAGCATTGAGAATATCGTCCTCAAATGCTCCATGACCTGATAAGTTGGGCATTTTGCGCTTGGATTTGGCTGAATAGTTAGTGTTTGTTTTCTGTTTCATTTTCAGGTGTCCCACTAGAAAAACTACTTAACAGTTTTGAGAGGTAGATACACCTGGACGAGGATCATACACACAGTTTTGCAACACTTTTGCAAGCGACATCATGCCTATTGTGCTAATCACCTAGGCTTTCCAAAGCTTCAAACCCTTACGCCACAAAGTGTGAGTCAGGCTCAAGGCTTTTATCCGTCCGGTTTACTTCAGTTTGAGACAGGGAAGATTGTAATCTGCAAGAACTGTTGCCTAAGGGCTTGTTAAAAATTAAAATCATGGCCTTGTTTATTTAAGTCCTGACTTAACAAGCCTTTCAGGTTTAAACCATGAAGTAGTTTCTTAACAGCTCCTAAGCTCTACAGTTACTTGATTGATAACCTTCAAGCAGGTTTGACAACGACAAAATGAGTTGATGGCCTCCATCCTTGCTTGAAGCAGGAATGGTCTATGGTAAAACTGGTGACTGCATCGATCGTGGAACTTCAAGCATAGAAGTCTCCTCTATGGAAATGCAGTCATGACTTGGAACACACAGTTTTAGCAAATCAAGCGATATGCGTGCTTTATGACGCTGAGTCGATATTAACACCCCAATAACTCACCTGGTTTAGACTTTCTATAAAGCAGCTTTATATTTAGCAGGATAAAAAGATAAAGTATTTTGTCACTTTCTCAGGCTGATTAGATTCTCGACCTCAGCCTAAGAGGATTGTAATACTTGGGTATTGAAGGGATCTAGTTTTTGTTCTTTATTCGGAACATTGAAAAGAGTAAGCTGTTAGATGCAGTCTGGCCAAATGACTCTCAGGGTCTCGCGCCACCGGCAAGTGCCTAAACACTTGCCGATGACGTTACGACCAAAGATTCTCTAGCAATCCCGGTCGCAAGGGTAGGTTACCCGTAGCGACTCAGATTTACGTCGTGTTCTGGTGAAAATGTCTAGATCGACTGATTTCCCATGGCGTTAAGACATCAACCAAGTTTTTGCTTGCTCTACATCAGAGAAGATTTCAACATTCCAGCCTCTGTTTTGACTGACCAGTTGATAGAACCCAATGAGATCTGAATTCTGCTCATTTAGATTGATCAGAGCAAGTCTGATGGGGCGTTTTGCTCCCATCGTTTCGCAAAGTTCTGGCAAATTGTAAATGAACGTAATCGATATCCTTAGGGTTGCATCTGTAACATTAACAATGGCTGATGACGTTTTATGCTCTGCAGCGGTTTGACAACTGACTAACATCTGCGCCTGAATATCGTCTTCTGTGATCAGGCCACTGAAGCTGGTTTCTATTGCTTGTAGTTCTGCGTTATACCTGACTGAGAAGGGCATAGGTTTCCTTCGCCAAACCTCATAGAGGCACGCATTAGCAACCGTTGTATGCACGCATATGCAATCGCTCATATATTCAGTACGGTGCTTGTTCAGGCAATATGCAGCCCAGCTTTATAAAGCCATAAAATCTTTTAGGGTGAGTTTATAGCGATTTTTTAAGCGCTTGGAGGCCAGTCCCCCTGCTTGAATTCGTTGAAGCACTCTACTCGAACATTGCCCTTTGGCAGCAAGACTGCCCGTGGGGATGAGTTTAGCTAAGTCCTTGGAGGTGAGTTCGCGGGCAAAGCGATAGTTGACGACTGATTCGTGGATGATAAAGTCCGGTACATCAGGCCCTGGCTCTAGAATACAGACAGTTTCTGACTGAGGTTGGCGGTGATTGATGCTGACAAAGAGGTGTCGAGTTTGAGTTTCTTTTGCGGCCTGGCCTGTCAGCGCTGGCGCGAGCTGACCCGTCAGCGCTGGCGCGAGCTGACCCGTCAGCGCTGGCGCGAGCTGACCCGTCAGCGCTGGCGCGATCGCAATATATAAATGTTTTCCCTGCGACGGTGTCTGGATTAAAAACGTATCGCCGAGATCAATGGAGACGCTAACCATTCAAAACCTCATGATTCAAAATCTCATCGAGATAGGTCTCACGCATTACATCTGTCTGGATGCGTACAATCTCAGCATCACTTTTGCCCAGGTTTTTGAGAATCTCTTCTACTACAATGGGCTCCACTGACCCTTTAGGATCCCTCCATTCCGGTAGATCGTGAGTCCACTCGGCTACCTCATATGGATCCAAGTGGCCAAAGGTGTCATACACCTGTTGGAGAATTTCCTCTTCCTCTTCACACAGTTCTCCATCACCCGGATCATCCAGGAGTGAAACACAGTTATCTGCGTAGGGAGCAATAAACTTGGACCATAGGGTGAATGCATCATCTACCGGACGACCTTCGATCAGGGCATAAACGCCACTGAGCACTGGACCATAGGCCATAGACACATAGTGATCGCCCGTAATCGGTTGCTCCATTTGTGCTAAAGCCACACGGTCGGCAATGTACAGCATTTTTAGTAATCCGAGATATTGCATCGGTTTACCATGCTGTTTGAGCAGCAACGCCGCTGCCTCCACCGCCTTGGCTGGATGAAACTTAAACTTAATGGACATAATCGTCTGCCTGTATTCGTCGGCACATTTTGAGCGTACTTCGACCTAGTACATCTTTATTGTAGAAATTCCGGTAAACTACCGCCATCCGTAGGGGGTAAGAGGGAATGTTCTTTCGAAATGATGTACCAAGCGCCTGTGAGTTGAGTCATTCCACAATCTTGAACTCTGTGGGTAAGCTGGAGTCAGTTAACCTAAGGCAACCATGCGCGATCGCATCGACCAAATCGTTCAGAATCTAAATAAAACCATCGTTGGCAAGGAAGCCCCCATTCGCCTTGTCCTGGTGGCCCTTCTGTCCGGTGGTCATGTGCTGCTCGAAGATGTGCCCGGTGTCGGCAAAACACTCCTAGCTAAATCCCTGGCCCGCTGCATTGACGGCAAGTTTCAGCGGGTGCAATGCACCCCTGATCTACTGCCCAGTGATGTGACTGGTACAAATATCTGGAACCCCAGTAGTGGAGTATTTCAGTTTCTACCAGGACCGGTCTTCGCCAATATACTACTCACAGACGAAATCAACCGGGCGACACCCCGGACCCAGTCAGCCTTACTAGAGGTGATGGAAGAACATCAGGTCACCCTCGACGGCGTTTCCCGACCAGTCCCCGATCCATTTTTTGTGATCGCGACCC
The DNA here is from genome assembly GCF_018739885.1 of Leptothoe spongobia TAU-MAC 1115. Lineage (GTDB taxonomy): Bacteria > Cyanobacteriota > Cyanobacteriia > Phormidesmidales > Phormidesmidaceae > Leptothoe > Leptothoe spongobia. The sequence goes on from NZ_JADOES010000063.1 coordinate 14,182, forward strand.
AAAACCCTGTGGAGTATCAGGGGACATTTCCACTACCAGAGGCTCAGATGGACCGTTTTGCCCTGTCCCTCAGTTTGGGCTACCCCAGTGCTAACGAAGAATTGAAGATGCTCCAGAACCTTGCCCAGCCGGTCAAGCCTGCTGATTTACAGCCCTGCATTACTCTGGATGAAATGTATAGCCTGCAGCAGCAATGCCAGCAAATCAAGGTAGAGGATTCGGTCCAGCAATATATGATCAATCTGGTACGAGCTACCCGTGACCATGATGATGTTGCCCTCGGTTCCAGTCCTAGGGGGACGGTGGCTCTATATCGGGCAGTACAGGCCCTCGCCTTTTTAGAAGGCCGTGACTATGTATTACCTGACGATGTCAAAACCTTGGCGATATCGGTATTAGCCCATCGAGTCATTGCCAGTGGCGGTCACAAAAGCGCCCCCATTATTGCCCAACTTTTAGATACCGTTGCAGTTCCATAAAGGTTAGTCTTATGCTTGCTCTGTCTAATCTAGATGCCCTGACTCCCTGACCCCTGGATGCGAGTTTTCTCAGGTTGTCTTCAGGAAAATCGATTAACCTTAAGTCACTGTCATCAAATCTTCCAACAATGCGCAAACTGTTGGGGCTTGCCCTGGTTACAGCGCTCTTAGCCGTGAGCTGTGCCATTATTAACCCGTCCTCATCTAGTCAAACCCCAGCCGATGGCCAATCTGCAGCCATGGCCGAACTCCACAAGGATGATATACCTGTGGCGTCTCCTGCTGCCAAAGATGTGGCTGCCGATGCAGTAATCACAGAGGATGTTACCTATGGCACCCTCAATGAGGCTCCCTTCACAGGCTATCTTGCCAAACCCACTGATGCCCCCTCTCCTTTACCGGGTCTGATTGTTATCCAAGAATGGTGGGGCCTCAACGACAATATTCGTACCATGACCCGTCGCCTTGCGGCTGAAGGTTATACAGCCTTGGCCGTAGATCTCTACGATGGCGAAGTTGCCAATACCCGTGATGAGGCCAAAACCTTAGTCCAAGCAGCCATCCAAAACTCTGATCGGCTGACTGACAATGTTGTCGCAGCCTACCATTACCTCACCGATGAACAGCAGGTACCCAAGGTTGGCAGTATCGGTTGGTGTTTTGGGGGGTCTTGGTCCTTAAATACGGCTCTTGCCTTACCGACAGACTTAGATGCAGCGGTGATTTACTACGGCGGCCAGATCTCGACTGATCCAGCCATCCTTGCACCGTTGCAAATGCCGATTCAGGGCCACTTTGGCTCTCTAGATTCCAATCCTTCCCCCGATACTGTCCAAGCGTTTGAGGCAGCTTTGAATAATGTAGGTAAAGATACTGAGATTTACCTATATGAGGGTGCTAACCATGCCTTTGCCAATCCCTCGGGGACTCGATATAACGCTGAGGCTGCAGATCTTTCCTGGGAAAGGACCATAGCGTTTTTGAAGCAGCATTTGCAGGACCATGGATGATCGGACTATCCCTATATCAGCCTTGATGCGAGGTATACAGTTACACCACACCGGTTAAGCTATCACTAGAGTAGCCCCCTCTGTTTTGGTTCATATGCCTATTACTCAAGACTTGCTGCCTGAGTTGGAAGCCGCTTGCGACAACCTGTTATGGCGAAGTGAAACAGATTACCCCTTTGAGGTCGCTGTTTTGCCTGTGGATCAGCAGATTGCTAGTGTCGATTCATTGATCAATAGCTATCCGGATAATACTCCGGTAGCCATTGTTAGTCTGGATGACTTTTTTGGTCAGTCCATTGTCGAGCGAGCCTGGTTTGACTCCCGTGAACTTAGACTGGTAGAACGCTATCGTAATCTCCGCGATCTCCTCGAAACTACCCTAGAAAATCTGCAGGTCTACCGCATTGGTAGTGTAGAAATGGATGTTTATTTATTAGGCAAAACAGAAGATAACCAGGTGGTCGGCGTGAAAACTAAAATTGTCGAAACCTAGGGTGTTAAGCCTGGTGACCACCCTGGCTAATAATTACTCCGTCTACCTTCCAGTTCCGTCTGTACAGCATCAGGAACGTCTGACAGTAGATCGTATCCGGTGGCCAGTTCAATCCTATCGATTGAGGTTTGATACGTTTGCCATTGCTCATCTAGCCGTTGGCGATTGGGCATATCCACCGCAATGGTCTCCGTACTGTAAGTGACATTATCAACGGTTGGTTCATCATCAAAGATGACAATAACTTTCCAGGTTCGACTAGGAGGAATCACTCGATCCTTGGCAATGGGCTGTTTTTGTCCGTAGACACCACCAATGATGTATAGTGTTTTCCCCTGTTGATAGAGCAGATCACGACAATAACTTTCTAACTCTCGCCAGGGTCCCCGGTTGTTTTCGGCAGTCTGAGGGAAAATATTAGTCATCAAAAATGTTGCCGAGTTGTCACGATCTGTGGCGGTGCGATCAGCAGAGGGGACCATGTGACCACGGTCATAGCCGCTGTTCGTATAGTCTCTTGGCGTGACTTGATAAGTCCCCTTGGGGAGGATGCCGTCAGGGCGAAAGTTGTTTTGTCGATCGGTACTCCCTACCCAGTCACGACTGAGTACCCAGCTGGCCCAGCGGAGCACTCCACGACTTTGGCTATAGGCTAGTACATACTGCTCGCGGTCGATCAAATAGTTATCACTATTTTCTTGGCCAGCATGACTAGGATTGCCCAAGGCAATATGGGGATTGTTGGAAAAGTAGGTCTCCCAATCTAACTCTGGTGTGGTTTGGGGCAGTTTTTCACAGGCCCGTCTATTACCATCACCATCCAGGTTATGGGGATCACCTTTGAATTCATCTAGGACTAGCTGGGCGAGGTCCTGGCTAACGAAATCACCACAGTCACAGTTTTGCTCAACACAAGGAGGTAAGTGCGCATTGGGATCAGTCAGTTCGGTGGCCAAATTATCGCAGCCTGTTGTAATCAGTAGGAGGACCACTGCTTTTACTGCATTTTGTGTCCAGAGTGGCCAATGTTCGAAATTTTGACGCCTTAACATCCTGTCCCAAATGTTGATTTTGCAACCCTGAGTGTACCCTGGGGTTAGTACAAAAATATTATAAATATTACAAAATACGTCCTTATGCGTCCTTTGGTATCCCCCATGGAGGGATGGGAAAACGGCAGTATACTGTTAACTGCGCTGGATGATTTCGTTGGATATATCAATCTGCTGCATGCATTCAGCAGATTGTGCCGCACATAGCTGTTGCTATCTCAAGCTTGCAGCGATCACCTATATTGTGAACTATGTGAGCAGAACTATAAGTGTGCTGAATGATTTTCCGGCGAAACTTCTAGCAGAAACCCATCAACTATTTAACCGATTGGTGACTATGCTCAACAACGCAATTGCATTACTAAACGCTTGGTTCCCCCCTACAGAGGTCCATGCCCACTGCGATGGTCCCTGTGGTGTTTACGATCCATCTGCTGCTCGCATTACGGCTGAAGCTGTTTTGTCGATGACTAAGAAAATTTTGGCCCTTGAAGAGCCAGCAGATGCAGCTGGTAAAGTCGCCTATGCGAATACCTTGTCTCGCTACATTGCGATTAAGGAAGAGCAGGCTCAAAAGACCAAAGATGATTTGCTCATTCTTTGGACTGATTATTTCAAGCCGGTACATCTAGAGTCCTATCCCGATCTGCACGATACATTCTGGAAAGCGGCTAAGCTTTGCTCTGCTTGTAAAGTTGAAGTGAGCCAGCAGCATGCTGAAGAACTAATGGCTGCTGTTGAGAAGATCCACGGGATCTTCTGGGCAACTAAAGGCCGTGAGGTGACTTGGTACACCGCTAGCTAGTGGTTCTCTAGTTATAGACTTGATAAATCCCGCGAGGTGAATACTTTGCGGGATTTTTGATGATGTGGGAGTAAGACTGGGGAGTGGGAGAACAGGGTGAACCATTTAATAAATCAATTCCCAAGACTGGTTGGAGTGAATATCTTCAATGGTTCTTGGGGGAACGGCGACGGTTTGTGGTGCGGGAAATGTCGATGGTGCCGACGCTGATGCCGGGAGATACGGTTTTGGCTGAGATGGGAGCGGTAGTGCGGCTGGGAGATATTGCGATCGCATCCCACCCGACTAAACCGGATGTGCTTCTGATTAAACGAGTACAGGAAATCTTCTATGACGGTGGTGTCTACTTAATCAGCGATAATGTCAAGGAGCTAAGTGCTCGTGATAGTCGCCATTTTGGTGTGATACACGCGGATCAAATTCTTGGCCGTGTCACGAGCTATTTAGCATCGGCATCAGCGTCTGAATATAGTCTTCATTAATCGCTCAATGGCAGCTCCCCTTACTATTAGTCCTGCAACCCTGGATGACATTCCTCTGCTCTTTGAGCTGGTCATGGCCCTGGCTGAATATGAAAACCTGGCCTATGAGGTGACTGGAGCACCTGAAGATCTAGAAAAATATCTCTTTGGGGATAATCCAAAGGCTCATGCCATCGTCGCTCGTATGGATGGTGCTCCTGCTGGATTTGCCTTATATTTTTTCAACTTTTCTACATTTTTGATGAAGCCAGGGGTATATCTTGAGGATCTGTTTGTTCTCCCTGGTTATCGACGCCGTGGTGTCGGTACTGCTATTTTTCAGTATTTAGCTCAGGTTGCCTTGGCCAATGGCTGTGGTCGTTTTGAATGGAGTGTTTTGGAATGGAATCAGCCTGCCATTGATTTTTATATGTCCAAAGGTGCTGTCATGCTCAATGATTGGCGTACTTGTCGTGTTACTGGTGCGGCACTGGAGCATTTAGCCATTTCTGACCCATAAAATATTACATTCTATTACATGTAAGCCTACGTTAAGGCAGACAGTTAACAACATTTTCTTACGGTTTTCTAAGGGTGTCAGGCTTATTATGGAAACAGTACCCCAAGGGTCGGAAGTTTTACATGAGTTGATTAAGCAAGCCCAAGAGGATGTAGCGGCCCTGAAATGAAGCCTTCGGTTTGCCATCCAAGTAATGGGTTGATTTTGAGATGACAAATGATGGTATCACCAATGCACTCTACAAGCCATTAATGACATCAATGTTTAGACCGGTAAACGTGGCAATATCCTGGGGTGATATCCCTGCTGCCTTCATTTGTTTGGCCACCTGTTGAATGCCTTCTTCTTTGCCTTGCATTAGCCCTTCAGCAAGACCTGCCTTCTTGCCCTCTTGCCATGAAGTATCAACAACATTGTGCATATCGCGATAGTACTTCAGGCTAGCTTGATAGCTATCTTGTTCTACAGGCGAGAAATTGGCAATTTCAGCCACCTCAAACAGCTGATTAAACACATCTTCCTGCAAAGGCACAGGCGGCTCATCAAATTGAGCCAAGTGCTTGAAGAGAAATAACCATTTGTCAAAATGGGTGTCTAGCTGATCCAGGGTTTTGGTGAATTTAGGCAGTTCAATATAGATAAATTTGAGCTTGTCATAAAACACCTCGCAGCGCTGGTTCTTGAGTTCTACCACATGCAACAAATCTGAATCGTCTTTATGATCATCAAAAACAAAATCCAGTACACCAACGGTATACACTGCCGTTAGGTTAAAGTCCCAAACTCCTTTACGAGATTGTTCTTGAATGGGAAATATTGCATAGTAAACACTTCTATCTTTAAAGAAATTTTGCTTGGCCTTTTGCATTTCAACAATAAACTTTTCGCCACTGTCGGCCTGACAGTAGATATCGAAAATAGCTTTACGGTCCTCAAGACTATTGCCAAGAAACTCAGGGTTTTTGAAAGTAACATCCTGGATCTGATGATACTCAGGCAGCAGGGTATTTAAAAAATCGATCAGTAATACTTTGTTGGGCTCTGTGCCAAAGACACGCTTAAAGCCAAAATCAGTCAGCAGGTCTATGTATTTGTCTGGTAAGGAAAAGACCATGGCAGACAGTCTAGTCAACTAGCAATAAATGCTCAAATCATACTTATCATTCTAGTACATTTGACCGAATGCCAATGCCAACCGCTAGAATGACAGTAATACTGGTCTAACCTGCGATCACCATGGTTCTACAGTTTGACCCCAAGCAATGCTTACCCTCCTCTGCTGAGTTACCAGACTCAGACGATACCCCTGTGGATAATGAGTTGCAAAATTTGATCCCGAACCTGCTAGAAGCGATTTTGGTGATGATCTGGCCTGAGAGACAAGACTGGTTCTTTGGCGTGGACATGGGTATTTATTTTGATCCGAGTCGTCCTGCCGTGGTCCCAGATGGGTTTTTAAGCCTTGGTGTAGAACGCTTTATTGGCGAACAAGGGCGTCTGAGCTATGTGCTGTGGGAAGAAGATAATATCTCCCCCATGTTTGCCCTAGAAGTAGTGTCTAAAACCTACGGCGGAGAGTACGAAAAGAAGAAATCAATTTATGCTGATCTAGGCATTCGTTACTATGCCATCTATTTACCCAACCCCGGTTCTCGTCGTAAGCGTCAACCATTAGAAATTTATCAATTAAACAACGGTATTTATCAACAGCTAGAGGGCAATCCCCTCTGGTTACCTGATATTGGCTTAGGGTTGGGCCGAGAGCGAGGGACTTACTTAGGACGAGAGCGAGAGTGGCTGTATTGGTATGACGAAGCTGGCAATCGGTTAATCACACCAGAAGAAAAAGCTCTACAGGCGCAGGCCCGTGCCGAACAAGAGCAGGCCCGTGCCGAACGATTGGCAAATAAATTAAGGGAACTCGGAATAGATCCAGACTCAGTGTAGTCAACGCATCAGTTACCAAAATATCCTTCCAGTGCAGTAAATAAAGGCTGCAGTTCCGTTGGTAAGCGTCGCGCAATTTTTCGTGTTGCCATATTAATAGGGACTAGCACCACCTGCCCCGTAATACACAACTGAGGGTTGTCTGTGGTGGCATCGTAAATCTCATATAACCAGGTCAGTCGGATGCCTCGTGATTTCTCTAGCCTAGTTTTGAGCAGTCCATCGGCCCCCAACACGAGTGGCTGTCGGTAACGCATTTGTAAATCCACCACAGGTAAGTCGTAGCCCGCTGCTACACAGTCTTCAAAAGCAAAACCTATAGTGCGTAGACAGTCTACCCGTGCTGCTTCCATCCATTGGATATAGGTGCCATGCCATCAGCCCTTTCAAGGTGATTTTTTAGGCTTTCTATTTTGTGCAAGTAAACGAGCTGTAGAGACATGCGGCTTATTTTT
>NZ_JADOES010000064.1 GCF_018739885.1 Leptothoe spongobia TAU-MAC 1115
CCAGTATGGCTGTAAATCCCTACTTTGAACTATTTGAGACGATACCAAGCTATGGCGAAAAATTAGTGACACTAACCGGGAGCAATTACCGGAAACCCATGAGATGGGGTCCATCCCGATACGAATGACGGACTGTTTTGGGCTGTTCCAGGCCCTGTTGGGTGAGATGACACAACTGCAAGGAGCGGCTTAATGGCAGAGGATAGCAAGTCTGACCGGGTGAAGTTTGTCTACAATGCTCAGTTTCCTTCGTCCACGGCGGTGGTGTTGGACTATCTAATCAATAACGATGCCTTCACCAGTCGACAGGGTCGGCAGCGGGCGATGGATGCGATCACGGCATTTTATCGTCCGCTGGCGGAGGAGGAGCGGGGGAAAATGAGTGAGGAGCAGGTGCAGGCAGTGGCCGGTGTCTGTGTGGAGCAGTTGGTGAAGCAGATTGATACTTTGTGCGATCGCTACCAGCTTCCCAATCCCATCACCAGCCGAGCTAGAACCGCGTCCATCTCTGGCGACAGATTAGAAAGCATCCTGGAATCCGGCTTTCAGACGATTGCTGACGCCATTCGGGGCAGTGGATTATCGGTGGATAGTCCGCTGCCTATGTCTCCTCCTCTAGAGCAGGGTGTCCTCATGGATGGCAGTGAGCTGGGCGACCTTGATGACGTAGACTTCGGTGCGCCTGAAGTTGATGATGTGGTTAGTTGAGTGATGACACTGTGAGTGATCTTCCCAAGCCTAAAGAGACGAAAACTGAAGCAGGAAAAGCGGTCCGTCAAACCTATCTGGAGGTGAGCCGTCGGGTGATTGGGGAACCGGAGATTGACTATACCGAGCTCTATCAGCGTTTTACTCAGAATGACTGGGCTGCTATTAAGCTAGATGATTCAGTAGCGTTGGCAGCACTGAAGTCTGGGAAACCAGCGAAAGAGGTTTGTCTGATGTTGCTCCAGGGACCTTATGTGCAGCATCAAGTGCATGTGAAACAGGTGGCAACCATGACCATGACTCGCTATGCGAAATCGACGGTGCGCGAGGCGATGGGACAGCTGCAGGGACGTCAACGGGTAGTACCCGTGCAGAAACATACTGAATCAGAGATGGAACGTTAAATCACGTTTTCGTGTTTTGGTGAAGATGTTGGGTCAGTTCGTAGTGTTGAACCTTGTAACCAATACCATTTATAACAATCTCTTTCGCGAGATATTTTTTCAGATAAATCCTATGATGGCTGAGAGTCTACGAAACTTTGCTGTAATATCGGCTCTTGTTAGAAGCGTTACATCCTCTTGAAACCTTACTCTAATAATGCGTGTAGCCAGTTCGGCTTTTGTTATGTCTCTTAGCCCTGCTGCATTCTCCAGAATTAGGGCATGAGAGTTGGAATGGAGCATGTAGCATAAGACTGTGGCGAACGTCGATCTGTATCGTTAGCAATCAGTTCAACTTGGCTAGAGGAATTGGTATACCAGGTGTTGACCTCTATAAGAGAGATAAAATCATCCGTAGGGGCATAACCTTGTGTTTGCCCAGTAGTTGTAGGATTGTTGCGAAAGGCGGAGAGATTGCGGGTATCGGTCCAGGTGAGATCGCGATTCATCATCGCTACTGGATTTTCAGACATGCCGCCTCGTCCTGTGACCATAAAGGTATTGCCATTGCTAGCCGCGCATCCCTGGGCGACCTGGTTACTTGAGTCAGCCAGACCCGTTGGCAGTTCGACTAATCCTGAACTGGGGTCCAGACTAAAATCATTGATAGTCACAGTGCCACTGACACCAAATTCAGAACTGGCGGTGATATCACTTTCTGGGGTCACTTGGGGCCGAAATTCCAGACCAAAAATCCCGTCGGTGGTGATTTGAATATTGCCGCCAGCCCCCTGAACGGCATTGGCAACAATATCGCTGTTCTCAGAGGGGACCGCTGCGATAAAGCGGGCATCGATATTGATATTGCCACCGGTAGAGGTCCCCTGGGCATTGGTGGTAATATTGCTGCCATGACGCAACACCAGCGTATCCGTGGCTTGCAAGTAAATATTCCCCTGACCGCCACCATTGACCTCGGCGCTCAGACTCCCGCCATTATCGAGAAAGATGGTGCGGGCATTGGCGTTAAGATTACCCGCATTGCCTGAACCCGTATTGCTGACGGTCACTTGAGCCCCATCGCGGACCTGGAGGCTATCTGACTCAATGTTAACTGACCCAGCATTAAAACTAGAGTTCGCCGAGGCTGTAATAGAACTGGGTAGAGATTCTCCATTGACTAACGATGGAGAAATACCCTGAACATCTATGCTGTTAACAGTTAAGTTGACACTGCCTGCGGTCCCTTGACCCGAGCTGGCAGATGAAAGTTGACCACCATCGAAGAGCCGTAGACGGTCAGCCGTTAGATTAACATTTCCACCCAGTCCGATGGCATTGCTACCGACAGCGACCGTAATGCCCCCAGGCAAAAGGGTAGTCACATCCACTTGGGGGTCACTGACAGTCACCTCTGTTGCTTGGATAGAGATATTTCCAGCTTGGCCTATACCTGCCAAATTGCTCCGAATTGACCCTCCATTATAAAGTTGTAACCGCCCAACATCGATCGCAATGTCTCCAGCCTGTCCTTCTGTAAACAGCTCAATTCCTGTACCTACTCCAGATAGCGTACCTGAAGGTGTGGCTCCTGAGATTTCAAAGCTCTCAGTTGCTCGAATCGAAATATCCCCCGTTGTGCCTGTCAGAGAAACGGTAGGGTTCAAACTTACTAAAGATGTACTAATTAATCCACCATCTTGTAAACGGATGCGATCTGCTTCGACGGTGATGTTACCACTTTCGTTATTCGTGCCAGCGAAGAGGGTTGTCGAAATAGCCGTTGGTGTGACTGCCAAACCACCATTAACTCCAACTAATTCAATATCTGAAGCGTGCACGAAGACATCTCCTGATCGGGAGTTATCACCATTGGAGGAAGATAGGAGTCCTGCTCCATTTCTTAAGCGTAAGCGTCCATTTTCAACCCTCACACTCACATCCCCAGCACGTCCGAACGCTGGAGGCCCAAAAAAGGCACCGACAGAAGTTTCAATCCCTGGGAAAATTTGGCCTGGTAAAGAAACCCCCAACAGGTCAACAAATTCTGTGGTTTGGACGGTGATACCTTGTCCTTGCCCAGCAAAAGTAAGCGACCTGATGGTTGAGCCCTCCTGTACTGTTAGACCGCGTCCACGAATGTTAATTGCCCCCCCATTGGCTCCACTGGCATCGATAGAGGAAACCTGACTAAGGGTGACATTGCCCCATGTTGGCGAAGTGGATGAGCTGGCTAATTGCCAATTGCCAGTCGTCGGTATATTCACAGTGCCATTCTGCAGGGCCCACACTTCCACATGACCATCGGGCACAGAAATGTTGGCCCCATTATTGAAATTGATTTGTCCCCCAACCATTGCCAGGGTTTGATTTGAGGCTACAGCAAAATTCGAAGTAGGCGCAGGGAAACCGGGAGTGGCGGGTACCTGGACTGTGATGGGTCCCGCATTCGTACCCAATTGCAGACCGATCGGCGCACTCACAGTCAAAAGCGGGGCAATGGCTGTATCCGTAGCACTGAACTGAATGTCATTGGGGAAGAGCAGACTATCCGCAGTCGTTGTCGTGAGGGAGCCGCCAATATTCAAACTGGCATTGGGACCAAACAGAATTCCAGATGGGTTTAGCAAAAACAAATTAGCCGTGCCATTCGTCTGCAGCGCCCCGTCAATATGGGATGCTGTGCCCCCGGTTACCCGTGCAAAGATATTCTCAACCGTGGCAACATTGTCAAACGCGGCGGACCCACCCGTCGGCACTGAAAACTGACTGAAACTATGGTAAAGATTGTTGCCAGCACTGGCTCCACCGGTGATTGTGTAGTTGGGAGCACCCGTGACAGTAGTGGACAAGCTCCCATCAGAAACAACCTGAGCCCTGGCATCCTTCACACCGATCATCATCCCCAATCCCAGACTTAACAAGAGGATGCCCGACTGAACTTTCATCACAATAATCCCAAGCCATCAGTCTATAGTGTGCCCTGGCATACATTTGAGGTAACTCGATCCGTGAGCACAAGATAACCAGGAATAGCAAAAAGAAATAGCAAAAGGAGAGTTACGAATCATTAAAACTGGTCTGTGTGAAATCACCCATTTCTCATATTGATTTTGGTTGTTATTCCACTCTCAATTCCACTCTCATATTAATAAAATCAAACTGCGCAATTGTGCTGAATTTATCATAGAGTGCGGCATCCCAAATTCATGTTTTTGTTGGAATTGGGTACTCTTCAGATTAATGTTCTACAAATTTGATGAGAACGGCTGTTATCCCCAGCATGATAATGGTGTGCTTTAGTCAATCAATATCAACAATTTTAGATGTAGACTGCCTTTTAATTTGCATTCCTTCAACTCATGCCCAAACGGTTACTGCAGATCCCACCATAGACACCCAAGTAACCAGTGGTGGTTAATTTTATACAAGCCTACTTTATTGAACAAAAATCCATGATTTTCCAACGAAGGCAATACCGGATTCCTGGTTCTCGTTGGCCCCATATTATCCTGGGGCTACTCAGTAGTTTACTGGTTTTGACCACCCAGCCTGTTCAGGCAATAGCGCCCTCAGATGTGGTTCCTGTGACAATGGCTGCTAGCTCAAACACTGCCATTGATGAAGGTCGAGCACTCTACGCAGCCGGTCACTTTTCTGAGGCAGCTACAACCTGGCAAGCTGCTACTCAAGCTTACGCCAGTGATAAAGATTACCTCAATCAGGCCTTGAGCCTCAGTTATCTCTCCCTGGCCTATCAAGCTTTAAATCAGTGGGAGCAAGCCCAACAGGCAACTGCCCAAAGTCTCGATATTTTACAGTCTTCAGGCATGGAAACCGAGGCAATTGTCTGGGCTCAAGCTCTTAACACTCAAGCGAGTTTGCAATTACACATGGGGCAGGCTGAAGCTGCTCTGGAAACCTGGGAAAATGCGCAGACATTTTATCAGCAGGCTGGCGATACACTGGGTGCCTTGGGTAGCCAGATTAACCAAGCCCAGGCTCTACAAAGCCTAGGATTTTATCGCCGCTCAAGACAGCAACTGGAGTCGATTTACCAGCAGCTTGTCGCCTTACCAGATTCGGATCTCAAAGTGAGCGGATTACGGAGTTTGGGAGTGGCTCACCGGGTAATTGGTGATTTGTCCACTAGCCGAGACATTTTGTTGAACAGCGCAGAAATTGCGCAAAATATTAATGCGATTACTGAGCTAAGTACCACCTATTTGAGCTTAGGGATTACGGCAACCGATTGGGGGGACCCGGACGCTGCCTTGTCATTCTTTGAGCAAGCAGAACAAACAGCTCTAAATCCATCGGCTCGACTGCAGGCTCAACTCAGTCGGCTCCGGCTTTATGTGGATTATGCTCCCTGGCAGTCGATTGCTGAGTTGATTCCCCCGATCCATCAACAATTAATGACTTTACAGCCCAGTCGTACAGCCGTTTATGGAGCCGTCAACTTTGTCGCTAGTTTAGCCAAGGTTGAGCCTCAAAAACAACCGCTATCTGCCCAGAGCCAGGGTAAGCTTCTGGCCCAGGCTGTCCAGTCAGCTCGCATGCTAAGAGATGGTCAAGCTGAAGCCTATGCCTTACAGCAGTGGGGCAAGCTCTATGAAAAGAATGGTCAATGGAGTGAGGCTTTGGAACTGACTCAAAAATCACTAACCACTGCTCGTGCGCACCAGGCTAATGACATTGTTGCCCAATCGGCCTGGCAGCTGGGGCGCGTGCTTAAAAAGCAGGGCCAAAAGCAGGCTGCGATCTCAGCTTACACAGAAGCCGTCAATGCCCTGCAAACCTTGCGAGGAGATCTTGTTGCCATCAATCCAGATGCTCAGTTCTCATATCGCGAGAGTGTCGAACCAGTTTATCGTGAGTTTGTGGCTCTCTTATTAGAGGGCAGTCCTAACCAAACTGATTTAGAACAAGCTAGGGAAGTTATTGAGGCTCTGCAGCTAGCGGAACTTGATAACTTCTTTCGGGAAGCTTGTCTGGATGTTGAGGCCCAACAGATTGATCAAGTGGATTCACAGGCAGCAGTTATTTACCCAATCATTCTGCCCGATCATTTAGCCGTTGTTCTCTCAACTCCAGGACAACCATTACGCTATCATGCTATTCCCGTATCCTCGACGGTGGTAGAAGAAACCTTGCGAGAGTTGCTGACCTACCTTCACCCAGCGCTAGATAACGCTAAGCGATTAGAGCTTTCTCAACAGGTTTATGACTGGCTGATCCTGCCACAAGCAGATACATTGGAAAAAACTCAAACACTGGTATTTGTGCTGGATGGTTTGCTACGCAATGTACCTGTATCTGCCCTCCATGATGGAGAACATTACTTAATTGAAAAACATGCTGTTGCCCTATCACCAGGTCTGCAACTGATGGCGTCACAAACACTCGGTTCAATTACGCCTGAGGCAATTGTTGGCGGTATCAGTGAGGCTCGTAATGGCTTTAGTGCCCTACCGGCTGTCGCGTCGGAAGTGACCGATATTAGCAAAACAATGTCAGCTAATACCTTACTTAATCAGGAGTTCACCAGTGAAGCTCTGGCCGATACCGTTAGCAATAGCCCATCAAATCTTGTTCATTTAGCTACCCATGGCCAGTTTAGTTCCAGGCTCGAAGATACATTTTTGTTGACTTGGGAAGGACGCTTGTCCGTTAGGGAATTATCTGAAATGTTGCAAAGCCACGAAAATCATCAAGGCCATGCTATTGAACTGCTTGTACTCAGTGCCTGTGATACGGCAGCAGGAGATGACCGAGCGGTGTTGGGGCTGGCTGGTTTGGCTGTTAAGTCAGGGGCACGCTCCACGATTGCCACCCTGTGGCCCGTCAAAGATCAGGCTGCTGCCCTCCTAATGACTGATTTTTATCAACAGCTCCAGGTCCCTGGCATCAGCAAAGCTGAAGCCTTGCGTAGGGCACAGCTAACCTTACTCTCAAATCCCACCTACAGTGATCCTTTCTTTTGGTCCACCTACACCCTTGTTGGCAACTGGTTATAGTGATAACACTGACAAAATTGGTATAAAAATACGGGAAAATACTCTGTTACCTACTGTACAGGATACCTAGGATTGAGTTGAGGGCTTCAGCAAAATTCCTGAGTTTAGGTTTTGAAACAAAATTCCCCCCTTTCTTCAGAGTTCTTGAATCCCTGCTTGATACTTCGAAAACGTATCAAATGTCACTTGCTTCAATTTTTGGAGACATGTTATGAAACGAAAATGGTTTACGAGTATCTGGGGTGCAGTAATCCTGGTGATCGGAACCGCATGGACTCAATTTGGGATGGCCCATGCGATTTCCTTTACCCCCTCTCCCAATAATTCCGCTCCCCGTCAAGCAACGGGTGGTGCCTCGCGAGGTAGCTTTTTTGTTCCATCCTCTGATCGTTCGGCTCCCCGTCAGGCAACTGGGGGGGCTTCACGCAGTGGTCTTTTTGTTCCACCTTCTGATAGTTCGGCTCCCCGTCAGGCAACGGGTGGTGGGACAAGGGGTGGTTTCTTTACACCACCACCGGATACCTCTGCCCCCCATTCAGCAGCCGGGGGAGCTTCGCGAGGCAGCTTCTTTACACCGCCAAAAGATTATGTAGCACCGCAACAAACTGCAGGAGCTGCATCCCGTACCAATACCTATGGCAGCTATACTGACGAAAATGGTGGGGCTGCCCAAATGATGGCCTTGATGCCAGAGAGCTTCTATGGCACCACTCTATCAGCTCACCCCAGAATTTTGGTGTATTTACCCGCATCCTCAGCACAGGAGGCCATTTTTACCCTTAAGAATGAAGATAGAAATCTGGTTTACCAAATGTCAGTGCCTGTATCGGGAGAGGGTGGGGTAATTGCTGTCCAATTACCGGGAGATTCTCCTGAACTAGTGGTTGGTCAAAACTACCAATGGTATTTTGCTCTCAAACTGAATGGTGTGATCAACACAACCAGTCCCTTTGTAGATGGTTGGATTCAGCGCATTGATCCCAATGATGAACTGGCCCATACCCTTGAACAGGGTAGTACGTTAGAAAATATTGCAGCGTTGGGTTCCCAGGGGATTTGGTATGACACTGTTGCAAAGCTAGCCACTTTGCATACAACCCAACCTGATGAGACTATTGTAGGACATTGGAAAGAATTGTTGGAGTCCGTTGGTTTAATGGAAATTTCGACAGCTCCCATTACTGTTAACTAACAGATTAGAAACTGGGCAGACATTCAAACTCTGTCCATTTCCGTTCTCATTTTACTGATTTTTTCTTACTAATAGATCTCTTTGATTAGGGTAGAATTTCGCTTTAAAGCAATAGCTATTTTTGCTACCTAAAATTTGAACGGGAATCCCTATCTAAAAACATCTAAAAGTAACCGTCCCTGGCGTTTAACGAAATTTGGTCGTTTCAGCGATTTTGATGGTCAATTATGGATTTTCAAAAGGCTGAAACCTTATTAAATTCGTTGAGGTTTTAGTCGTTTTCAAGTTCCTGGGACGGTTACATCTAAAACGATGTTTCATCGTATTGGAAACAATCTATGTTGCCCCGACTCAGTTCTCTAATCCGTCAGAAGCAAAGCATTTTCATCATTTTGCCAGCAGTGTCAATAGCTGTTGTTGTGGGCAATTGGTTAGGCGTATTCAACTTATTGGAATGGCAGCTTCGAGATGCATTCTTTCGGCTTCGACCAGCTGAAGCAGTAGAGGACTCAGTCGTTATTGTCACCATTAATGAGGCTGATATTAAACGTGTTGGTGATTGGCCCATTACGGATCAAACCCTGACTGAGGTACTAACGAAAATCCAGACATATCAGCCTCGGGTTGTAGGCATAGATCTCTATCGAGATCTACCAGAAGAGCCAGGATATGAGCAATTAGTTAATCTTTTCAACACAATGCCTAACCTAATTGGTGTTGAAAAGATTATCAACAACCGGATCGCTCCTCCCCCAGTCTTGGATACATTAGGAAAAGTGGGTTTAGCCGATCTGGTTTTAGATGCTGATCGAACCATCCGCCGTGGCTTGTTAACCGCTGAAGATAGCAAAGACAGCAGCCTCAAAGCTGGGTTAGCCACCCGAGTCGCACTGCAATATCTAGAGGCCGAAGGCATTACGCTAGAGCCAATTGATGCGGACCAACAAAAATTTCAGCTCGGTCAGGCCGTTTTTACCCCAATGGCTCGCAGAGAAGCTGGCTACCCTGAAATCGATTTGGGAGGGTATCAAATTCTCATGAATTGGCGAGGCCCCATCTCTGCATTTCCGACAGTCACTATGAGTGAGGTATTGTCTGGTCAGGTTTCACCAGAACTAATGCGCGATCGTATTGTTTTGATCGGTTCGATTGCCAGCAGTACCAATGATTTTTTTGAAACTCCCTATAGTCATGCATGGTTTACTGCACAAAGCCCTACTCCTGGAGTTATAGTTCATGCTAACATCGCCAGTCAGTTGATTCGGAGTGCCCTCGATGGACGCACAAACCTGAGGGGGTTTTCCAATCTCTGGCAGGGTATCTGGATCGGGGTATGGGTCCTGCTTGGTTCAGGCGGTAGTTGGCTACTAGAAACCCCAGGGAACTCAAAACGGAACATATTGGTCGGCCGGGTCTTTTGGCCTACGTTAGGGGCTGCAGTCACCCTGACTGGAGGAGCCTATCTGATTTTTTTAGGGGGGGTATTGATACCGGTAGTACCACCATTAGTGGCTTTAACAGTAAGTGTTGTAGCCACGACCAATGCTAAAAAACAAAAATATCTGGAAGACACCAATATTCAGCTTGCTGTTGTCAACCGCCAGCTGGAAGATGCCAATAATCAGCTTCTGGATTACTCTAAAAATCTAGAGACTAAAGTGGAAACACGCACCCAAGAACTCGCAAAGGCGAAACAGGCTGCCGATGCTGCCAACCAGGCAAAAAGCGAATTCTTAGCCAATATGAGTCACGAACTGCGTACACCCCTCAACGGAATTTTAGGCTATGCCCAAATTTTAGACCGTTCCAAAACTCTTGCTGATAAAGAACGAAAAGACATTAACGTGATTTATCAGTGTGGATCTCATTTACTAACATTAATTAATGACATTCTAGATCTTTCAAAAATTGAAGCCCGCAAGCTGGAATTGCAACCTGCTGATTTCAACCTTTTCAGATTCCTTGGCAGTGTTTCTGAAATTTTTCGGCTACAAGCTGAGGAAAAGGACATTACTTTTTCCCTTGAAGTCAGTCAAAATCTTCCTCAGGTTATCCACGCTGACGAAAAGCGACTGCGTCAGATCTTAACTAATCTCTTAGGAAACGCTGTCAAATTCACCGATCAAGGGAACGTTATCTTTCGTATAAATCCAGTAGAAACGATCCTCGCCTCAGACACTGAGACTTTGCAAGTGATCCGTTTTCAAATTGAGGATACGGGGGTGGGCATGACTTCCGAACAACTAGATACTATCTTTTTACCCTTTGAGCAAGTAGGTGAGATTCATCGCAAATCTAAAGGTACGGGACTGGGGCTCGCTATTACCCAAAGGATTGTCAACATCATGGAAGGGACAATTACGGTGGATAGTCATTTAGGTGAAGGCAGTATCTTCTCAATTGAGCTGCCAATACTTTCTGGTCTCACTTTGCCTCCTACTCCGCAGTCACAAGCTCAGCAGATTGTTGGCATTAAAATAGGGCAGCCTGTGGTCTTGATTGTTGACAACAATCAAGCAAGTCGTATGGCTGTAGAAAGTTTATTAAAACCTATCGGCTTCCGGGTGATTGAGGCCGATAATGGAGAAGTGGGGCTAACCCAAGCAGCTACTTATCAGCCTGACTTTGTGATCACGGAATTAGATCTCCCCGACATGGATGCTTTAGTACTGTTACGACAGCTCCGTGCTCAACAGCCAGAGGTTGTGATCGCAGTTTCTAGCACCTACGTTTTTGATACTGATCGGCACAAGAGTTTAGCTGCAGGAGCGAATGACTTCCTTCCCAAACCCCTTCAGGTGGAAGAATTATTTAGGGTTTTACAACATAATCTCAAGCTGGAGTGGATCTATAACGCGGATGAGATCCATCCTTCCCGTTCCATAGATCTACGTAATGCAGAACAACTTGACACCACCTCATCTCCACAACTTAAGAACCCTTCGTCAATGGCTAGTTCTAAAATCTTGCCTCCTTCCAGAGAAATGCTTGAACAGCTCTATCACTTATCCATGATGGGGGATCTTAACAGGATGAAGGGTATCTTAGAAGCACTAGAGGGAAAAAATACGCAGTTAATACCTTTTACAACAGAATTGAGGCAGCTAATTGATAGGTTTCAAACTAAGAAAAGTCGAGAATTTATTCAATCTTTTATAACATCAGAAGTATGAGAGATCCTATGGCTGAATTACCCAGAATCTTGTTAGTGGATGATAATCCCACCAACTTACAGATACTGTCTGAAGCAATTCAGCAGGCTGGTTGGACAACGCTATTTGCCACCGATGGTGAAAGTGCTATCGAGCAAGCAGTATATTCTCCTCCAGACCTTATCTTATTAGATGTGATGATGCCTGGTATCAATGGATTTGGAGTTTGCCAAAGATTAAAGGCCAATATCCATACTCAATCAATTCCTATTATTTTCATGACCGCTCTATCGGAGACAGTTGATAAAGTTCAAGGTTTACAGCTGGGAGCAGTCGATTATATTACCAAGCCATTTCAGCAGGATGAAGTTTTGGCTCGTGTTAATTTGCATCTTAAAATATATCATCTCCAACAAAAGCTAGAAACTCAAAACACCTTACTGAATCAGGAAATCAGAGAAAAAAATATAGCTGAAGCTCAGTTACACCAGCTAAACCAGGAACTAGAAAATCGAGTAGAAGTCAGAACCGCCGAACTTACTGAAGCTCTTCAAACAATTCAGCGCACTCAGGTGCAATTGGTTCAAAGTGAAAAGATGTCATCCCTCGGACAAATGGTCGCTGGTGTTGCCCATGAAATCAATAATCCAGTAAATTTTATTTATGGGAATCTTAGGCCTGCTAAAGAATACTTTCAGGAATTGTTAGCTTTAATAAGCCATTATCAACAAGAATATTCAAGTCCTTCTCAAGCACTACAGAACCATATCAATGAGATTGAGCTTGATTTTTTGCAAAAAGATCTTTTGAAGCTGCTTGACTCCCTTTACATAGGAGCTGATCGCATTCGTCAAATTGTCTTATCTCTAAGAAACTTCTCTCGGCTTGATGAAGCTGATATAAAAACAGTTGACATTCATGAAGGTATTGATAGCACCCTTCTAATTTTACACCATCGTCTAAAGGCTAGTCATAACAGACCTGCCATTGAAATTAAGAAGCAATATGGCGATATACCAATGGTTGAATGTTATCCCAGTCAACTTAACCAGGTATTTATGAACATTCTGGCAAATGCGATTGATGCGATTGAGGAATATAACCAACAGAGAACAATAGAAGATATCCAAATCAACCCTAGCAAAATTCGGATTTTAACTGAGGTATGTAATAATGATCGGGTAATGATTCACATTACCGATAATGGCCCTGGTATACTAGAAAAAATTCGAGAAAAATTGTTTAATCCCTTTTTTACGACGAAACCTGTCGGTAAAGGTACTGGTTTAGGATTGTCCATTAGTCAGCAGATTGTTGTTAAAAAACATGGCGGTACAATAACTTGTGATTCTACGCTGGGTCAGGATACAACCTTTACGATTGATTTACCGACACGGTTACTGGTTCCGCCTGATGGGATGATTCAGCCAAAACGCTTGTAATGCAAGGGATATAGCTATTTTAGGAGAATATCAATGAAATCCTTGCTCTGCAGGTATTTCAGCCATTGTTTCCATTACGCGGAACCAGCACCCAAATTATCTCCAGTTGTTATAAAAGTGTCGTTCCCTCACTCTTTTGGATCTTAAGCGGCTTGGAGATACGCCAGCCTCAATACCCCCATAGTCATCTCCCTCTTTATGCCGAGATTGCTTAGGAGTAAGAATTCTATAAGTTCCAGACTTACAAAAGTAGCTAAGATAGCAAGACAGCGTTCTCATTATTGCTATGGTAGCCGCATATCCCGAGGAAATAGGGATACAACTGCAGCGCTATTATCACTCGCTGTCAGAAAAGGATCGTCGCCGATATGCGGGCATTGAAGCATTGAAACTAGGGCATGGTGGTATCAGTTACATGAGCCGTCTGCTGGTTCGTCGTGCGGGGGATGGGAGAAAATCGTCATTCGAGGTATTCGACAACCTGGATGACGCCTTTTTAAGAGTGATTGCACCGCATACAGCGGGTTCGCCGATGGATGAGCAGATTAAATGGACAAATCTGAGTCGTCCTAAAATTGCTGAATTGCTCGCAGAAGAAGGTATCAGCCCAGTCATCATTTTCTCTCAATACTCTCAAGGACATGAGCTGTTCAGCCTTCTCAACCGTCCACCAAGCCCCCGCAATATCGAGTCTCTCCAAAATGACATAGCGATGAGCACTTTCAATTTCTCCTGAGCCAATGGGCAACTCAGCGGTAATGGCCCCTTGATAGTCTTTGTGATTTCATTGCAAAAACTCACTTTGTGGCGGCCTATTTTATTAATTAGTTTAGACTTGAGAGTCTTGATATCTCATCCGTAAATAAGCGGAATAATGGCTATTTGATAGATAGATAGATAGATAAGTAGAATCGCGGATGCTTTTATAGGAGGGCTCCTGGGCAGAATTGTTACTGAGCCATCAAAGCCTAGGATGCTAAAAAGTATGTCCTCCATGCCGGTCATTACCAATCTAGATAGAAGAATCCAACACAGCAAAGAACGTCAGTTTACTGGGATTCTATCGATTCAGGCTGAAGGAAGGATTCCCTGGCATCTGTACTTCTTGGTTGGTCAGGTTGTTTGGGCAACTACGAAAACTCACTCAAGACGCCGCTGGCATAGGCAGCTTCTCAGGTATTGTCCAGAGCTAATGCCACAAAACAATAACCTGGAACAAATCTTGTCTTACCATTCACTGGCCAAATTAGTGATGCGAAAGAAATTTGGTCGAGAGCCGTTTTCTAAGCTAGTAGTGGGATGCATTTCAGAAATTTTGTTTGACATTATTCAACAAGAAACCCTAAATTTTCGAACATCTAGAAAGCTATTTGCCTATAAAGAGGTTCCTCGTGATGCGGCCAAATTCCCGTGTATTGGTTTACAGCATGTTCAGCTCTGGAAACAAGTACAACAGGACTGGCAAACGTGGGAACAGTCAAATCTGATTGATATTTTTCCTAACCAGGCCCCTGTTATTGTCGATTCACAAAAATTACGGGAACGTACATCTTTAGCCATGTTTCGAACCCTGACTGGTTTGATAGATGGCCAACAAACGCTTCGAAATTTGGCTTTGAGAGTTAAACAGCCGTTGGTCCCCTTAACGTTGTCACTGATGCCCCATGTGCGCAGTGAATTTATTCGTATGGTAGATGTGGGTGATCTGGAGATCGATGCGGTTATTATGGGATCGCATAATCAGCCTCGTTCTCATGTTGCTACTCACTCTCAGATAACGTCTAGTGCCTCGGTTGCTCCAAAAACTCCGCCGCTGACACAACCCTCTGCCAATGGTCCTACGGTGCTTTATATCGACGATAGCCCGGCGGATAGTGCGACAATGGCTCAAATTATTCAAGCTGCCGGATATCGCTACATTAATATTGCCGATCCGCTACAGGCCTTACCCCAATTATTAGAAATTAAGCCTCAGCTAATTTTTCTTGATTTGGTGATGCCGGTTGCCAATGGCTATGAGCTATGTGCGCAGATTCGTCGGATTTCCGCCTTTCGAGAGACTCCCGTTGTTATTGTTACCAACAATGATGGCATTGCTGATCGAGTCAGGGCAAAAGTAGTGGGAGCTTCTGGTTTTATGGGAAAACCGATTCGACAACAACAAGTTTTAAAGGTGCTCAAAAAATATATCCACAAACGTAAGAAAGTGGCAAGTAAAAATCATAGACCTTCTGAGCTTTCCCCCTCTGTCTGAGGTTTCAATGGTAAAGGTTGGGTCTCATAATTCCGTTCTGCGATAGTGTCGATTTAATTTATCCAAAGGGTTGAGAGTTCTATGGTGACTGCATTAATTGTAGAAGACAGTTTGACAGATAGAGAGCGACTGACCCATTTTCTCCAACAGTCTGGGATCACGGTCGTCGGTGTGGAAAGCAGTGAGGAAGCCCTACTTAAGGTTCAGGCTAAATTACCTGACATGGTTTTTTTAGATGTTGTGCTGCCTGGTCAAAGTGGGTTTGAGTTCTGTCGAAATCTAAAAACCAATGAGCAAACTCAAGATATTCCTGTGGTTATCTGCTCTACTAAAAGCACAGAGGCAGATAAGCTTTGGGGGTCTATGCTAGGAGCCGATGCATATCTCAGTAAGCCTGTGGATCAGCAACAACTTGTTGCAACACTGCAACAGATGATGGATTAGGGAGACTTAGGGATGACATCTACCAGCAATATACAATACTCCCCCCAAGAACTGCTCTCGCTACAAGCTGATCCACTTGGGCTGTCCCCTATGCCTGAGGATACCCGTCAGCGGTTTCTTCGATTTAAACTTTTTGGGGGAAACGGAGTATTGTTGCCATTACAAGATATTACAGAAGTAAAGCAGTTAGCTACGACAGATATTTTGCCTGTTCCAGAATTCCCGAGTTCGATCCTGGGAGTATGTAATTGGCGTGGTGAGATTCTTTGGTTAGTTGACTTAAATGCTTTGCTAGATGATCGTCCTCTATGGACTCAGGTCCCTCTGCTGGATCAGCCAATGGTTATTGTGGTGCAATCGGCACAGCAGTCGATGGGTTTAGTTGTAGAGCAGGTGGATGATATAGAGCTGATTGCACCTGAATCAATTCATGTACAAACCGACGATCTCTGTTCACCCACATTGGCTCCCTATGTGACAGGGTATCTTCCAGATCATCAAGGAATAGTTCTAGATCCAGTTGCGATGGTGGGAGCCCTACTCCAGGGGCCGCCCTAGGTTTTCTCTGGTCTTGCCGAGTTAATGGCCGATTTTATGATTGCTGATTTGATTTACTGAGGGTCTTCCATGTCAAACGTTGCTAATACCAGTCCAGATAAACAGTCTAAAGATCTTGAAAATTCCTTCGACCTAGATTTTCTGGACGATGCTGAGTTGGATGCAGCTGAATTGGCAATTCCTGCTGCTGGCGGAACACTCTACGATCAATCTTCCCATGGGGAGAAAGAGCCTCTGGAAAGGGTTGCTAATACAGTGCCTCCCCTGCCCTTGACAGGAGAGGCTGTTTTGTTTTCTCCTAGTCCAAGGAAACGACCGTTTGCGATCGCAAACGCCATGGCCCAAGCTACGGATCTAGAAAACCTCTATCAAATTACCGTTACTGAGCTGCGCAAGCAGTTTGCCATCGATCGAGCCTTAGTTTTTCAATTTCAATCTGCTACCCATGGCACTGTCATCGCCGAGACCCTTACCCCTGGCTATCGACCGGTCCTGGGGCAGGCATTAGATGCTCTAGCCTTTGGTGCAACGACCACTCAACACTATCAGCAACAAGCAGTTGTCAGCATTAATAATATTGCGGAAGACGCTGTTACCCCCTACCAGGTACAACTTTTTCAGCACCTGCAAGTACAGGCTAGTCTGAGTCTCCCCCTCTTTTTAGACGATCAGCTATGGGGTTTATTGGTCATTCAAACTTGTACAGCCCCTCGCCAGTGGAACGATGCTGAGATTACTTTACTTGATCGGGTCGGCACCGAACTCATGCTCAAACTTCAGCCATTACGGTTTCAATCCGAACGACAGTTGCTGGCTAGCATGAGTGAGAAGCTCCGGCAGTCGTCTGATCAGGAAACCATCTTTCGGCATGTCACTCGTAGCCTTAAAACGCTGCTCAATGTTGATCGTGTAGCCATTTGTCAGTTTCGCCAAGACTACAGCCTGAAATTTATCTTTGAATCAAAAGTGGGTCAGGCGGCATCAATAGTCGATGTTGTGTTAGCCGATAGCCATCTACAAACCCATCAGGGAGGAGTCTTTCGACAATTTAAACCATTTGTTGTCCACCATGTCGAGAAAGATCCAGCACTTACTCCTTGCCATGTCGAGACCTTAATGGATTTTGACATCAAAGCTTGTGCTATTGTTGCCATTTATCAAGGACAGAAGCTTTGGGGGTTGCTAGGAGCCTATCAGCACAGGGGGGCTCGATACTGGGATCGCAATGATGTCAACCTGCTAACTCAGCTGGGCGATCTGGTGGGAGTCAGTCTGCATCAGACAGAACTCGTAGCAGAAACGGCCAGAGCCTCCGAAAACCAAGAGGCTTTACCTGACATCATTAATAAAATTAGCAATACGGCCTATGCCGAAAAGATTTATCAAACCGCTGTGCAAGAGGTGCAAACTCTCCTAAAGGTTGAGCGTGTTTGTATTTACAAATTTCGTCCAGATTATTTTGGTGACTTTATCTATGAATCTAGCTCTGGTGGGTGGCCATCACTAGTCGGGAGTGCCTGGGAAGATACCTACGTTCAAAAGCATCAAGGCGGTCGATTTCGCAACACAGAGCAACCGTTTTTAGCAGATGATATTTACACAGCCGGGCTGAGTGACTGCCATATTCAAACCTTAGAGCACTTTGGGGTTAAATCCTTCTTAATTGTTGCTATCAGGCAAGGGGGAAAACTTTGGGGACTGCTAAGTGTCTTTCAACAGAGTGGCCCTCGCCATTGGCTAGAGAGTGATGTCAAAATTTTACAAGACATCAGCCGTCAGATGGAAATGAGCCTTAAAGGAGCGGATTATGTTGCCCAGCTGCAAGCACAATCTACCCAAATGACCAAAGCGGCTCAAATTGGCCGATCAGTGTCCGACATTGCTTCGCAGATTTTGCAAGCTCAGGACACTGAGCAGATCTTGATGGTAACTCAACGGGCGGTTCGGCAACTGTTGAAATGCGATCGCGTCGCATTCCATCACTTCAACCCTGACTGGACCACTGAACTAATTTCCCAATCAAATGTGAACCGTCAAGCTCAATCGGACGGGGAGGAAAATCTGTCTGTCCTTTGGCCGAAGACTAATTTGCAGAAAATGCGGGGAGGTCCCTATCGCCACCAAAAATGCTTAGTCGTTAACAATATCTATGCGGCCGACCATGCACCGTTAGAGATTGAAATGCTGGAGGACTTTGGCATTCACGCCTATATGGCCGTCCCCATCTTTAATGAAGGTCAACTCTGGGGAGTGCTGAGTGCCTATCAAAATGAGAGCCCACGGTCATGGGCCGAAGCTGAGATTAATGCCCTGAAACAAATTGGCTTGCAGGTAGGCACGGCCATGCAACAGGCCGATTATCTAAAACGACTGGCCTTAACAACCCAGCAAGAACAATTAATTAGCAAGATTATCGATCGCCTACGTAAAACAATCGATCTACCTCACACTCTGAAAACAGTAGCCCGTGACATCCGTGACATCCTCCAGGCAGATCGAGTAGGGATGTACCAATTTGATCCAGCCACTAACTACAGTGTGGGTGAGTTTGTTGTCGAAGACATTGCTCCAGGCGTACGGTCTGCCATGGCCACTAAGATACAAGATCACTGTTTTGCTGAAGGTCAAGCAGAAAACTATCAAAACGGTCGCAATTGGGTCGTCAATGATGTCAACACCCTTGATTTGCCCAATTGCTTAGTCGAGCTACTGGCTGATCTGCAGGTAAAGGCCAGCTTAGTCATTCCCTTACTCAAGGGTGATATCCTCTGGGGTTTATTTGCGATTCATCAGTGCCATAGTCCTCGCGAATGGAAAGAAACCGAAGTAGAGTTTGCCCGCCGGATTGGAACTCAGCTTAATTTAGCACTACAGCAAGCTGATTATTTAGAGCAGTTGCAGAAAAAAAATATCGCTTTAGAAGCAACAGCAACACGGGAAAAGACATCTAAAGAGCTCTTGCAGCAGCAGGTTATGCGACTGCTAACAGAAGTGCGTCCAGCCTTGGAAGGAGATCTAACGGTTCGTGCTCCTGTGACAGAAACCGAAGTAGGTACCGTTGCCAGTGCCTACAACAATACACTCCAAAGTCTCCAGAAAATTGTTCTAGAAGTACAGCAGGCGGCTAACCAAGTAGATCAGACATCTCAGTTAAGTGAAACCTCAGTTAGCGCTCTAAATACCAAGGCTAAACAGCAGACAAACTCCTTAGAGCAGACCTTAAAGCGGGTCCAGGAGATAATGAGTTTCACTGAAATGGTTGTGAACGATGCCCAGCGGGTAGAAGTTGCTGTACAACAGGCCAATCAGACTGTACAGATCGGAGATACAGCCATGAACCTGACGGTGGATGGCATTATGGCAATTCGTTCCACAGTGGCAGATACCAATCAACGGATAAAACAGCTGAGCGAATCCTCTCAAAAAGTTTCCAAAATTGTTAACTTAATTAGCCATTTCACTACCCAAACCCAGCTACTAGCGATAAATGGTTAGTGTCACTAATTTTTCGCCATAGCTTGGTATCGTCTCAAATAGTTCAAAGTAGGGATTTACAGCCATACTGG
>NZ_JADOES010000065.1 GCF_018739885.1 Leptothoe spongobia TAU-MAC 1115
TCTCAGAAATTGGGCTATTTTGGTTAATCTATATGTACTACTGTCTCATTTGAGACGGGTGCAAGATCTGAGTATTACGATGACCCCATCGCCGCAGGCGTTTTGCCGCTACGGATGATGCTTATTCCTGGAGGCAGTTTCATGATGGGCTCCCCAGAGGGTGAGCTAGAGCGTCTTGATAGCGAAAGCCCTCAGCATGAGGTAACGGTGTCTCAGTTCTTTATGGCTAAGTATCCGGTGACTCAGGCGCAGTGGCGGGCAGTGGTTGAGGAGATGCCTAAGGTGAATCAAGATCTGAAGCCGGAGCCGTCTGAGTTTAAGGGCGTTGGCGAAGCCTCTCGGGACGAGAATCGCAACCCAGTTGAGCAAGTTTCCTGGCATGACGCTGTGGAGTTTTGCGATCGCCTCACCATCCATACCAACCGTCAATACCGCTTACCCACCGAAGCCGAATGGGAATACGCCTGCCGAGCCGAGACCACTACACCCTTCCACTTCGGTGAAACCCTGTCCACGGAAATTGCCAACTATAACGGTGCTAGTGAAAACAATGGTGCTTACGGTCCTGGTGAGCGTGGTGAATATCGCCAGCAAACGACACCAGTGGATCACTTTAAGGGAGCTAACGCTTATGGTCTTCATGACATGCATGGCAATGTTTGGGAATGGTGCCAGGACCACTGGCATAACAGTTATAAAGATGCGCCTACGGATGGTAGAGCCTGGTTAACCGATGATGAAAAGGCAGAGCGTATCCTGCGCGGCGGCTCCTGGGCCGACTATCCTAGGGATTGCCGCTCCGCTTACCGCACCTACTTTACGCCCGCCAACCGCGACGACACTCTCGGTTTTCGAGTTGTATGTTCAGCGCCCAGGATTCTTCCGTAACCCTTTACCCTATTAACCTTTGGCCCTTTTCAGGAGTCAGAAATCAGAGGTCAGGAGTCAGGAGTTAGAAGGGCTCATGTGAATTATATGTATCTACTTCCAGCTCAACACCTTTGGTATCTTCCGTATTCCTTTCCTGGCTCCTGACTCCTGATTCCTGATTCCTCACAAACACCCAACGATCAAAGATTTTGCGTCGCAGGCGATGGGTATCGGCATGCATCAAGTGAGCTTCCCAACTTTGGAGACGCCGCGTCAGCGGCTCCAGGTCGATCTCCCCTGCGGCATACTGGCGCTGGAGTGCTTTCATCCGGCGGCGAGATCGCTGCAGGTTATCATTTCTCACCCGTATCCGATCCGGCAATATTCTGAATCCCACAAAGTTGACCCCGTAGCGAGTCTCACACAGTTGACTCTTAATGGGATGCATCTTCAGCCTTAGCGTGGCCAGTTGTTCTTCCATTACTAGACGGGCCTCTGCCAGCACTTGCCGGTCATTGCTGAAGGCCGCGAAATCATCTACATATCTCAGATATTTCGTTAGCTTTAGCTGTCGTTTGGCGAAGTGATCAAATGGGCTCAGGTAGAGGTTCGCGAAAAACTGACTGGTCAGATTCCCAATCGGTAGTCCTCGCCGTCGCTGCACCGGCGTCAGCAGATCATCTCCTGGAAAGTACTCAATCACCGGTATCTGCTCATTGCTGGCGTCAATGATCGTCTCAATCAGCCATAACGTCTCTGAACACTTGATCCGCTGATGAATGATGGCTTTGAGGATTTCATGATCAATACTCGGAAAATATTTCTGAATGTCGCACTGTAAGCAATAGCGATAGTGTCTTGCCCATCCCGTAAACTTCTTGAGTGCCTGGTGGGTGCCATAGCCTAATCGGTTGGCGTAGGTATCCCCAATCAGTGTCCGATCCAGCAGTGGCACGATCACATTGCACAGAGCATGATGCACCACCCGGTCTCGATAAGGAGCTGCCGAAATCATGCGCGGCTTTGGATCGCGGATTCTAAACGTGCGATAGGCACCAGGCTGATAGGTCAGATTTTTTAGCTCTGTCTGTAGCCTCAGCAGCTCCAGCTCCAGCCGATAGTTAAAGGCCAGCACATTCGCCCGAAACCGTTTTCCCCTTTGCGCCTGCCGTGAGGCCATCAGCAGGTTCTCAAATGCGATCACCTGGGGCCATAAGTTGCCATGTCGTTTCATTGTGTAGGAGTCAGGGGTCAGAATTCAGGAGTCAGCTGGGGTGTTTTCCCCGATTTCCTGGCTGCTGTCGTCTGTCGCCTGACACTGGGCTTTTCCTTTTGCTGCCGGATCCAGCCCCCTAACTCTGTGCCAATGCCATTGATCAGTTGCCCCACATACTGATATCGCTGGTGAGATAGCAAATCAAAATCTAGCAGTAGGCGTGTCTGGTATCGCAAAACATCCAGCTTGCTATTGAGCCTTTGCAGCTGTGGTAACTTATCCCGTTGGTAGCGGGCCAAAATTAAGCCTTCTAGCAGCTCATAAAGTCCGAATACCATGCGATCTCCTAGCTGAAACCGCTGGTGCTTAGGTAATCGATTAAGAATCGGCACGTACCACTTGATCAGATCGTAGGTTTTTTGGATGATGGGCAACTCAGCGGTAATTGGCATTTGGATGGCACTCAAGACGCAATTCAGAATGCCCAGCTAGCTTTTTATCGTTTGGCCTTTGGTCCTGCTCCCGATTACCTTTGCTTCTTGTTATGCTTGTGCGTGGGGTAGGCTGCGAAAGCGGCGGCTCCTGGGCCAACAATCCTAGGAATTGCCGCTCCGCTTACCGCAACAACAATACGCCCGCCAACCGCAACAACAATATCGGTTTTCGAGTTGTATGTTCAGCGCCCAGCACTCTTCTATCGCCAGCAATGGCCGGTCAGAGCTGGCAGATGGGAATCTGTCGGGAGTACCCCAGAAGAGTCCAGACCTACTCCGGCGATACCCATCGAGGTATCCGAAAATCAAACCGAGCCAGTTACTTTGGTAGGGAAACCGACGACTTAGCTGGCTCTCCAATTTTTTGCCCATGCCTTCTACCCTTAGCCGCACTCCTCGCACTGGTCAAGGTTATGTCGAACCTCGCTTAGAGGTGATAGCTGATGCACTTCCACTCCATATGGTTCTGGTGCCAGGCGGTACCTTTACCATGGGCTCTCCAGAAAATGAACCTGAACGAGAGGATCGAGAAGGCCCTCAGCATGAAGTAACGGTACCTCAGTTTGTCATGGGTCGTTATCCAGTTACCCAAGCCCAGTGGCGAGCTGTAGCAGCTTTACCCAAGGATGAACGTGATTTAGAGGCTGATCCTTCCAAGTTCAAAGGCGATAACCACCCTGTTGAGCGGGTGACTTGGTATGACGCTGTCGAGTTCTGTAAACGGTTAGAGCAGCATACCGATCGACCTTATCGTCTACCGACCGAGGCTGAGTGGGAATATGCCTGTCGAGCTGGGACCACTACACCGTTCTACTTTGGTCAGACCATCGCCACTGACTTGGCCAACTACAACGGCAACTATACATATAGTGATGGCTCTAAAGGGGAATATCGCGAAAAAACGACACCTGTAGATCACTTCGGTATTGCCAATGTCTTTGGTATCAGTGATATGCATGGCAATGTTCTTGAGTGGTGCCAAGACCATTTCCATGGCAGCTATAAAGGTGCTCCTACAGATGGCAGTGCTTGGGTAACTGATGGTGATAAATCACTCCGTATCCTACGCGGCGGCTCCTGGGCCTTCACTCCTAGGAATTGCCGCTCCGCTTTCCGCAACGACTTTACGCCCGCCGTCCGCAACAGCCTTTTCGGTTTTCGAGTTGTATGTTCAGCGCCCAGGATTCTTCCGTAATCCTTTACCCTATACCCCTTTTGCCCTCTGCCACAATACTTATTTATGGATTCTGCCGTGGTCTTAGGCAATCCTCTTTAGCTTTACTCCGTAACCTTTTCCTGACTCCTGATCTCTGCCTCCTGGCTCCTTCCCCCTGGCGGCCTTGGCCGATCAGGCCGATTCACCAGCAAATCATAAACCCGCTGATGATGCCGCAGGCTAATCCACCGCTGATAGGTCCGATTATGCACCTCTAACGAATGCCCCATCTGCTGCGCACTCAGCGCATCCGGCCAGCCAAACTCCAACGTCCGGACCGCCCAAGCATGGCGCAGATCATAGGGTTTAAACGGCAGCTTCGGACTCAGGTAGGCTGTCACCGAGTGGCCCACCTTATCATTCGTTCGATCTAACCGAATCGGCGGCAGCAGACTATCTTTTAACTGCCACTGCTCAGCCCATTCCGGATAGCAGGGCCACACCTCACGACTACCCGTCTTAGTATTTTCCAACACCCGCACCACTGGAAAATCATCCAGGTCCAACCGAAAACATTCATGATTCCGCAGGCCATAGGTGGCCATCATGCCATAGACCCACTGCCAGGCTCGATTAGTCAGCTCCTCCCGACATTTCGCGATTACCGCATCCTCCGGCAAATTTCGAGGTCCCACCCGCGATGGACTATAGTTTCCCCGCAACGGTTTGGCATCAAACTCTAACTCAGCAAACTTGGCTAGTGCCCCACAGGCCATGCAAGCCCGTACTCGACTTTTACTATTGGGCTCAGTCTTTAAAATTACTGCCTGCAGAGTATCCACAGTCAATGGGGCATCTTGGGATAGCTGCTTAAAGACCTTGACATAGTCACCCTTCCAAGTCGTCTCCTTGCCACCGTTACTCAGATAATGAGCCTCAAACTGCTGTACCCATACTCCACAACTAGGCCCATTATCCTGACCACCATCCGGTTTCAGATACCGAGTCCAGGTAAATTCCTTACTAGCCAGCAACGCCCCCACCAGCTTCGCCTCTTTCTCAGCGGCTCGCAATCCTGCCAAATTTGCCGGTGAGCCAATGGCGATCCGCTGCTGCCAGGGTCGGTCTTTAGTACTGGTTGGTTTCGGTGGCAATGTAGCCCGCAGTTTCAACCGCCCACCATGCACCTCGATGGCCACACCGATCCGAGCCTGCTTTAAACGCTCGTTGACCGTCACCAGTTTGTCCTCAAAATCCATGCTCAATTTCTGACCTAAAACTTGGCCTAAAATGTGGGCGCTATTAACCGGATTCAACCGAAGTTAACCCACATATATAAACCAAGGATAGGCCTATAAAGCAACTGCGCCACGGGCTAGACAGCTCGTGGCGCAGTTTTTATGTAATACCCCCAGGGGAATTCGAATCCCCGTCGCCTCCGTGAAAGGGAGGTGTCCTAGGCCTCTAGACGATGGGGGCAGGTATGCCGTGACGCTCTTGCGCTTGGCCTTTATAAATATACAAATGTGAGGGAATTAATGTCAAATCTCTATCGCTAGTTTTTTCCCATGATTGATGACTGATACTGGCAAACAAAAGTCGGTTAGGCGAAGGTTCGACAGTTGCGTAGACGAATAAGCTGACGCCGCATTTCTGGAGAGGCTTCGAGTGCTTGGATTTCGTTGATGTTGATATGAGATTCCAAAGATTCTAGATATTCATCATCTCCGTAGGTATAGGCATCTACTAATGCTTCGAGTAATGCATTGTTATCGCGTTCATCCATGGCTAACTTATCTTCAATGATTCGAAACTTTAGGCGGACCTCACATTCATAGATATTGACGCTGTCATTTTGGGGGGATAAGTCAAAGGACATGCCCATAGGTTCAAGTAGTATGGATGAGTAAAATTGACGAGTCACTGTACAAATCAATGACTTGGGTATTTCAATGAATCCCATTCTTTGATGTTTTTTAACATTTTTTTGATAATGATTTGGATTGTACTTAACTAGTTAATAATAATTGCTTTTATTTGATTTTAAGGCTGATTAATAATGGATGTTTTCTAATGCCAATTATTCCTGTAGCTCTTGCTGGTGAAGATGTTTCTTTCTTGTCTTTCTAAGGTTCTAGGGCTTTCTTTGTTTTTTGTTAGGGTATAAAGAATGGTTTTATTGATTGAATTTAATATATTTTAGGTTGATATATTCGTCAGTAATTTATTGGTTAATGGATAAAAAAGTTGTGTCAGGTTTTTCTTGGGCACTAGTCTTGTGTTAGGGAGTTGGTGGTTGCATCGTTGCGCCTGAGGAGCTTTGTGCAAGCTTGCTAGAGGACAAAGCCTAGGAAGTGGTAATTTGACGATAGGCGATAGGTCTGGGAAAGCGTAAGATAGTATCGCCTGTCTAGTACGGCATAATGTTGCCGCTTCATTTCTTGAATCAGCCTGCCCCGCCCAATTCCAGTATGGAGCCTTTGACGCGTATTCAGGTGCTGGTTGCGATCGCAGCAACTGCGCTTGTGTTGTTGATAGTTGCTCGTCTGTGGTTGCTATTTGACTCAGTTGCGCAATTGCCTAGTCACCTGGGTATTTATCCCATCGGTATGGGTTTGCTGTTGGGCTCAGGGATTACGTTGGTCAGTGGATTACTGTATCGAATTTGGCCCAGGTATCGGCGAAGTGCTGAAGTGTACTTGGACTATATTCTGACGCCTTTGTTATTGCCTGATGTTCTTTGGCTGGGGCTGTTACCTGGGATTAGCGAAGAACTTCTCTTTCGTGGTGTAATGTTGCCTGCATTAGGGGGAAACTTAATAGCCCTAGGTCTGTCTAGCTTATGTTTCGGTTTACTGCACATGAGTGATTTACGGCAGTGGCCCTACATGCTATGGGCGACTTGTGTAGGTGGGCTTTTAGGATATAGTGCCCTGGCTAGCCAGAACCTATTGGTTCCAGTGATTGCTCATATCTTTACGAACATGGTGTCTAGCTTATTGTGGAAACTAAAAGCTGATAATCTAGCTGCACATTAAAAAATCCATGTTTTGGTGTCTACTTCAAAACCGCAGCCATTGAAATCGGTTGATTTAAACAATATTGATCAAATATTAGGGGTAGCTGTTTTTGACCCCATGGGTTTACCTCGTGACTATTTCATTACGCCGCAGCATAAAGACACTGAATGGGTGCAATTAGTGTTTCAGTCTCTTGGGCTTCAGCAGTTGATCGCGTCTACGATGGCTTTGCCTGTTGTCGGGCATACGATGATTCGTACCAAGATTGGCAATATCGTAATTGTTTGCTGTGAGTCTGGTTATATTGCTGTATTACTGAAGCGTGCACTGCCTCAAGAGCGTCCTCAAATAGATAGTGATTGGGTGGCCTGGCTCTGTGATTTTGAGGCGATGGTTGTGCGGACTCACGCTAATTTTAAAGCTGTTTAATGTCTGACATGGGTGAGACGTCCGTCTTGGATTTGGACGACGGGATGGTTTGATGCACGCACTAGTGGCTCATCGTGAGTGGTGATAAGGACCGTAATTCCAATAGAGTTGAGCTTTTCTAAAATTTTGATTACCTGTCGAGAGTTGTCACCATCGAGATTGCCGGTCGGCTCATCAGCTAGCAGTAGGGGTGGTGTACCAACAACGGCACGGGCAATACTGACTCGCTGTTGTTCTCCCCCTGAGAGTTGATCGGGAAAGCAGCTAGCTTTATGTTGCAGTCCAACCATACGCAGTGTGGGGCGTAGACGACGATTGATTTCTCGGCGGCTATAGCCTTGGGCCCACAGTACAAAGGAAACATTCTCTGCAACGGTACGCCGGGGAATCAGTTTGTAATCTTGAAAGACAATGCCGATACGTCGCCGCAGCATGGCTAATCGATTTCCCCTGAGCTTGGCGAGGTTTTGACCATCGACAATAATATCGCCTGAAGTGGCTCGCTCTTGGCCATAGAGCAATTTGAGTAGGGTTGATTTGCCAGCACCGGATGGTCCTGTAACAAATAAAAAGTCGCCTTTCTTGACCTGAAGGTTCAGGTCTCTTAGGGCTTGACTGCCATTATCGTAGGTTTTATTTACCCCGGCTAGTGTCACCAAGGTCGGCTGGGGACTGTTGGTCGCCGACGGTGTTGTTTGCGGTTGCTTAGTCGCAGCTGTAGCCGCTGTAGCCGCTGTAGCTGCTGTCTGAAACCTTACATTACGTCTAGCTTGAGCTTGTTGGCGACGAGTGTAATGAGTTTTAGGCGGAGTCACGGCAGAGGTCATAAGGGCAAGATGTTGACTAGGGGCAGAAACTTGACTCAGCTGATTGAGGCAGAGGTTTGTCTCTGTACAAGGATATAGGGAATGGCACCAATGTCTATATCCTTGACAAAATGTTATAGATTTTTTTGCCTCTTTGTGCAATATGGGACACTAGTGAAATGGCAGTTTTTCATAGACTATTGCTAACAAAATGCTCTTAATTTGAGCTTTTCCAACCTAGGTCATAACCTATGGAGCGCAATACAAACTTTGGTAAGGCGAGCATTCGTCGCCAGCGCCAGGGTTCTTGATAGAGACGATAGAGCCATTCCAAATTGTTATTGCACATCCAGCGGGGAGCTCGTTGCTTGGTCCCTGCCCAAATATCAAAGCTGCCTCCTACACCAATCCATATGGTATTAGGACAGAGCTGACGATGGGCGTTAATCCATAACTCTTGGCGGGGGACGCCTAAGCCAACAAAGATAATGCTGGGCTGAAGTGCTTGGAGTTGGTGTTGAAACTCTAGCTGCTCAGTGTCGGAGAGATAACCGTGCTGTGCGATCGCAACCTTTAAATCTGGACACTTTTGTTGCCAATGTTGAGCTGCAGATACTGCCAAGTTTGGTGCTCCACCGTAAAATACAACTGGTTCAGTCGGTTTGAGCTCTTTTAAGACATTAACGGCAAATTCAATCCCTGGATAACGCTTTATTTTTTTTCTCTGGATCCACTGAAAATAGAGTTCTACGCCTGCACCATCTGGGATGACGAGAGTGGCTTGCTGGATAATAGTCTGCAGCTCGGTATTCATTTCACCCTGAACACACATCTCAGCATTCAGGGTGACCACATGACCACCGAGTCCTGATCTCATGGTTTCAAGCAGCCAGCCTACATAGTCGGTACTTTGGTGTACCGGTAGGCCCATGACAAACAGTTTTTTGAGCGGAGCAGGAATAACAGGCACGGCTGTAACTACTGATAACAAGCAATACCCATCCTGCCACACCATTAGAAGTCTTCTTCTTCGTATTCGATTACTTTCTTCTTTTGAGGGATATTTAAGGGCTGAGCTTGATAAGGTTCTGCTTCAGGTATTGGCTGCTCTACCGGTGGTCGGGACGGTTGCTCTAGCTCCAGTCGCTGTGGGGGGGCAACTTGACGGCGAGGTTCTGGAGCCGCTTGTTTGATGCCTGAGGGCAGTTGATTGCTAGCCGAAGTAGGCATGATGTAGCCGTCGTCTTCACGTTCCCAGGGAGCGGTGCCCAATCCCAGGCGTTCTAACAGGCCAACACTGATCTGTTTGAGTTTCTC
This sequence comes from Leptothoe spongobia TAU-MAC 1115, assembly GCF_018739885.1. Classification (GTDB taxonomy): domain Bacteria; phylum Cyanobacteriota; class Cyanobacteriia; order Phormidesmidales; family Phormidesmidaceae; genus Leptothoe; species Leptothoe spongobia. The sequence continues at coordinate 9,309 of NZ_JADOES010000065.1, forward strand.
TTCTGACCCTTCAAAGACAATAATGCGATCTGGCCCGGTGCTGACAATTTCTTCGACGGGCAGTTCGTACGAACTAATTACCTGGTCAGGAATCTGGGGTAAGCCCATGGAGGCAATCACAATAGACTGTAGTTTGCCACTGACCACGTCAAATTTAAATCCCCTGACTCGACCCAGACCTTCACCAGATTCAGTGATTACTTCGCTTTTAACAAGATTGCTATAAGTGGCAACGCTGATGTCATCCTCAATGACAGTATCGTCATCGACCAAAATGACATCGCCGATTTTGCGCATGCTACTCAATAGCATGACTTGCTCAGGTCCAGAGACGACCTTCGACAAAATATTGTCTCGTAGCCCCAAGGCGACGACTTCACATCGATCTATATCGACCCAAAGTTGACTGACCACGCCTAGGCGACGGCCTGTAGAGCGAGTAATCACTTGGGTGCCAATCATGTCGGAGCGCAACCGACTTTGTTCAAAACTCATCGCTGGGGTCTACTGTGTGGGATCTAAATAGTTAACTTAACCAGAGTGCATGGTTCTTAACTGAAAGAAACATGCTTCCTCACATTACACCCTATACCCTAGTTTTTTGACAGTGTGTGAAACCGTATTGGATGGGTAGTGGAGTTGAATGCAACTCCACTACATAAAAGTTATCCGCCAGCGGATGCCCGCTGTAGATTAATGCCTAAGACTTGAGTATAAGCACCCCTAGCCTGGGTGACACCGATAGTGCGTTCAGCGGATTCGATCATGGGACGGCGCAGGCTAACGACGATGAACTGAGCCTGTTTGGCTTGGTGACGGATCATTTTAGAGAGGCGTTCAACGTTGGCACCATCTAGGAACATATCTACTTCGTCAAAGGCGTAGAAAGGTGAGGGACGATATCGCTGGAGGGCAAAGATAAAGCTGAGGGCGGTGAGGGATTTTTCTCCACCAGACATGGAGGCTAAGCGCCGGACTGGTTTGCCTTTTGGGTGGGCGACTAGATTGAGGCCGCCGTTGAAGGGATCCTCAGGATCGTCAAGTTGTAGGTATCCATCACCGTCCGATAGCTCGGCAAAAATGGCTTGGAAATTTTTGTTGACAGCTTCAAAGGCTTCTTGGAAAGCGTGACGACGCAGAGTCGTGAAATTTTCAATCCGCAGCAGTAGCTCAGTACGCTCATCTTCTAGGGTGGTGAGCTTTGTGGTGAGTTCCTCTAAGCGTTCTTGAGTGCGTTCGTACTCTTCGAGCGCCAGCATATTGACGGGTTCCATCGCCTCTAGCCGACGCTGGAGGGACTTGAGCTGTTTTTGTAGGGTTTCTAGATTGAGATCATCGGGAATTTCAGGCAGAGGTTCGGGTAATTCTGCTTGCTGAGTTTCGATGGCTGTTTGTAGGGCTCTGAGCTGTTGCTGTCGTTCTTGCTGAGTTTCGCTGAGCTTTTGCTGCTGCCACTCTAGCTGTTGTAACTGGTTACGTTGATCCCGTAGTTGATGCTCTTTACGATCGCGCTCCGCCTTCTCACCAGCTAAGGTCTTATCGAGTTCAGCAATGGCTGCCTGGGTAGCAATAATTTCTGCTTTTAAGGCGACCTGCTGTTTGTTGAACTCAGTTTGCTGGTTAATCTGAGTCTGCTGTTGCTGGCGAGCTTGGTCGATGGTTTGCTGACCTAGCTGGCTCTTTTCCTGTAAGCGTTGCTGTTGGGCCTCAAGCTCATTTTGTCGTTGCTGGGCTGTTTGTAGTGCTTGTTGTCGTTCAGTCAGGTCTGTTTCTAGGGCACGAACTTTACCCTGGGCCTGCTGCCATTCGCTATGGGTTTGTGATTCTTCCAGGGTTGTGAGTTCCTGCCGCTTTTGTTGTAACTGGGTTTCTTGGGCTGGTAGGGATGTTTCTAGCTCCTGCAGCCTTTGCTGGGCGGCGGTGTATTCGGTTTGGTATTGCTGTTGCTGTTGTTGGGCTTTTTCCAGGCGCTGTTGCAATTGCTGACGCTGTTGCTGGGCCTGGGTATTTTGCAGCTGCTGTTCTCGATAGCTTTGGCGCGCTTCGATCAGGGCTTTGGATTGAGTTTTGGCAGTAGCGTCGGCTTGAGTGAGGGCGCGATCGCAACTCCCTAAAATTCGCTCAATTTCCTGCAGTCTTTCCCGTAATGCTTTGGCTTCAGCCGATTCCCCGGCTTCAACGGTGCCAAAATGCAGCCGACCCTGGCGACGCAGACTCCCGCCAGTCATGGCACCGCTGCTCTCCAATACTTCACCCTCCAGGGTAACCATCCGAAACTTGCCCAGATGACGACGGGCATCATTGAGGCCCTCAAACACCACCGTGTTGCCAAATACAAAGGCAAAGACCTCACGGTATAGCTCATCGCATTCGATCAGATCGACTGCATAGTCGATAAACCCATCGGGACGTTCCCAGCGACCGACCTTTTGACTGCGGGGAGCCCGAATGGCATTGAGCGGTAAGAACGTTGCCCGACCAGCGCGCTGGCGTTTAAGAATGTCAATGCCTCGGGATGCAACGCCATCATTTTCAACCACTAGATAGCCAAGACGGGCTCCGGCAGCAATTTCCAACGCTGTTTGATATTTAGGGTCCACACGGCCCAGCTGAGCCACGAGACCACAGATGCCAGTGAGACCGCTTTTAACGAGTACCTCCGTAGCTTGGGTGCCACGGGTTTCTTGCATTGCTTGTTCTTGAGCTTCTAGCTTATCCAGGGCCCGCTGCTTTTCGCGCAGTTCTTGGAGTAGACGATCTCGGGTCTCACGCTGGATTTTGAGTTCCTGTTCGGCGGCGGCTACTGCTTGTGCCAGGGTTTGAATGGTAACTTCTGCCTGGGATAACTGATGTCCTTCAGCAGTTGGTGCATTAGTAAGTTCCGTTTCTAACCCTTGAATGGTATTAGTTTGGGCGGCGATTTGGCTTTGGAGCTGGTTGAGTCGCTCCTGGAGTCTGACCTGTTCAGTTCGCTGAGGCTCGAGAGCATTGAGTAAGGCTTCGACTTCTCGGCGTAGGGTGGTTTGGGTTTCGACCCAAGCTTGGGATGCGGTTGCGATCGCGCTGGTCGCCTCTCGGCTATCCTCTACTGCTTGAGCCGCTCGATCCCGCTCTGATTGTAACTGGACGATTTCAGTACCACTGAGGGTGGTGAGGCGCTGTCCGAGTGCGCTTAGCTCCTGGCTGTGTTGCTGTAGCTCAATCTGGGTGGCCTGTAGTTTGGCAGCTAGCTCACGAGTAGATTGGCTGAGTGCCTGTTCTTGTCTTTCTAGCTGTCGTAGCTCGGCTTCTTGGGTCGCAAGCTTTGACTGGAGGGCCAAATGCTCATCTTCGCCAAGGGCTTTCACTTTGGTGTTGAGCGCCTCAAGTTCCTTCGCGGTCGTTTCAATCAGAGTGACTAAAGCTGTTAGCTGCTGGGTGAGCTTTTCGCCCTGCTCTTTGCCTTGGGCAAGCTGCTGTTCTAATTTTTGAGCCTGTTGCTGTTGTTGACGCCACTCCAGCACAGCCTGCCACTGAGTTTTTTCCTGGAGCGTGGCCTTAAGTTTCTTATACTTCTCAGCCTTTTTGCGGTCTTGATCGAGACGCTCTAGCTGATCAATCAGCTCACGTTCCACAATGCGAAAACGTTCTTCGCGCTCTCGTACCATGTCCAGTTTGAGCTTAGCCTGGTCGATTTTGCGATCAAACGAGGCCACACCTGCCAGTTCGTCAATGATTTCTCGGCGTTCCCTCGCCTTCATTGAGATGATGCTGGTGACATCACCCTGCAGCACCACGTTGTAGCCTTCGGGGTAGATTCGAAACCGTTGCAGTTGTTCATGCAACTCGGTCAGCGTACAGGGTTGGCCATTAATAAAGTAATTGGATGTATAGGTGCCCTGAGGCGTCACTCGTAGGCGACGAGTGACGCTCCATTCCCGAGGCAGAGGTACGACATTATCTGGTGACGCCTCACCTGGTGAGGCTGCTGCTTGCTCACTTGTCTCATTTTGATGGACGCTGTCTATCGAAACATCTGCTGCCACTGGAGATGTTTCCGCTTGAGCCCCTTCCTCTACATTGGTTTTATTGTCTGCGTTATCCTCTGGTTTACTCTGAGTGGCTGACTCACCAGCCTCCTCTTGGAGTAGTTCTGGAGGAATATCACTAATATCAAAAGTAGCCGTGACGCTAGCTTCTGAGGTAGAGCGTCGACTGGCATGGTTTTGATTAACTAAGTCTGGCAGGCGCTCTGCCCGCATGCCTTTAGAGCTAGCTAACCCTAAACAGAATAAAAGTGCATCGAGAATGTTCGACTTTCCTGAACCATTGGGGCCAGAAATAACGGTAAATCCCTGCAGTAGAGGGACCTGGGTTGTTCCTCCAAAAGATTTAAAGTGAGATAGTTCAACTCGCTTTACATGCACAAGGCAGCTGCACTCGAACTAGTGCGTACAAGTGTACTTAGACCATAGCATTTGGATTGCATTCGCAGTCAGTACCTAGAGGGATTAGTCACTGCTGGAATGAACGGGTGTACTCCGAATCGTAAGCAGTTATGAGTCATCCAGAAATAAATAGAACGATCCCACCAATATTATTGAAGCAGACTATTGATTTCGTCAGACTTTAGTTTGCCAGATTTTGTTGAAAGCGCAAGCTACCCTTCGCTGATTTTCCAAATTGATGTCCCTAATGCAGCCATCCTTAAGATAGTCGTAAGATAGTGGTATGGAGAACAAGGCCCTATTTGCCTAATCCACATTCAAGTTGAAGATTTGGTTACTTTCATCTTCAGCATTTGTATAGAGCCTTTTCACACGGATTTTGTGACATCTACTGTTTTTTCCAAGCTATCGCAGCCAGTTATCTTAGGGTTTGATCCGGGTCGCTACAAGTGTGGCTTAGCGATTGTTGGTTTGGATCGTTCACTGTGTTATCACGAAGTTGTCCTGGCGGCGAAAGTCGTCGACCATATTGAATCTCTACGTCAGACTTACCCAATTTCGCTAATTGTGATGGGTGATCAGACTGGCGCGCAGCTCTGGAAACAGGAACTTTCTCGTCTCAATGAAGCACCTAATGTCATCTTGGTCGATGAACGTTATAGCAGTTTGGAAGCGCGCGATCGCTACTGGGAGATGTTTCCTCCCAAAGGTCTAAATCGCTTACTCCCCCAAAGTCTGCGTAGTATTCCTCGCCCGATCGATGACATCGTGGCGATTTTGCTAATTGAGCGTTACCTGAATAAGCTGACCGAGGTCGAAAATTAGCCATGGGAGAGGCTGTAGGTAGGTGATATTGTCCGCTGAGTAAAGTTGCTGTGGCCTTAAAAATTCAAGGCTGAACTTTGGAACATCAGCCAAGACAAAAAGAAATTGGTAATGAAAATAGCGAGTAAGGCAGTGACAACAGCAGTGGTCGTGGACTGACCGACACCTTTGGCTCCGCCAGTCGTGGTTAATCCCCAGCTAGAACCAATAATGGCAATCAGGCAGCCAAATACTACGGATTTGATCATGGCACTCACCAAATCCCACACGCTCATGAAGAGACGCGCTGAGTCTAAAAAGACAGTTTGAGAAATATTGAACATGGTGGTGGTGATCAAGAGACCACCAGTCATACCGGTAATGAATGACAGAATGGTCAGTAGCGGCAGCATTAGGGCACAAGCAATCACCCTAGGTAGCACTAAGTAGTCAACCGGATCGGTTTTGAGCAGCTGGAGTGCATCAATTTGTTCTGTGACCTGCATGGTGCCAATTTCAGCCGCAAAGGCTGAGCCAACTCGACCGGCGATAATAACCGCTGTCAGCACAGGAGCGAGTTCTCTAGCGAGGGTGAGCGCTAGGACTCCACCGACAGCCGTACTCGCACCAAAGTTAATAAACTCACGGGTGACTTGAATCGTGAACACCATACCGACAAAGCTGGCGGTCACTAGGGTGATGAGTAAAGATTCTGGGCCAACGGCAGCCATTTGCTCAATGGTGTTGCGCCGATGCAGGGGGCGAGTCACTAGATGCACAATGACCTGACCGCCTAGGAGGACGGCAGCCAACAGACGTTGCCCCCATTTGGCGAGGCTAGATGTGGAGAATGCAGCGGCCAAGGGAGACGACTCCTTTCGGAATAGGGGCTATATAAACCTTGTCCACGTCCAGAACTGGAATTTTACCGTGGGAGAAACTACAGGTTTCAACTTGGACGTGGTTTAGAGACGGCAAAAGCCTATTTATTTTAATCGGTTAAGCCAGTCATTAAGCTAAAGCTCTAAATGCTCTGTAATTTTATGAAAATTTAAGATTTCTCAAGTTGGCGTTTATTCCTATCCATTCCTTCTATGGTTGGGGTGGTTTCTTACGTCCATACGATCAATGTAGGGCGGGGGGTAAAGATGGGCTTACAGCTATTTATTTCTTTGATGTTAACGCTAGGCATTTGCTTTGTTCTGCCTGCTGTCGGCTTGGGAATAGCATTAGGTGTATTGACCTTGGGGGCTTGGTCTCCCTTGGCATCCATCAGTACTCTTGGAAAAGATTGCCTGCTAGATTTTTTGCTTACTTTTGGTGCGGGGGATGTCGGGCATGGTGTAGTGATTATTTGCCTGACCCTAAGTATTGTAGGTGGCTTGTTTGAAATGTTTACGTTCTATAAATATGTCTACTTGAAGTAGATAATTGGGGGAACGTATGAGCCACATCCCTATGCCGAGTCATTGCATGTACTCTGACGTCGTTTGATAAATATTCAGTGATTTTGCCGGATTGTCAATATATTGTTGACACAATATAAAGAAAAATAATTATGCTGGTAACGGTATTTTGCGCTGAGGTGCTATGGGCGTAACTCCGTTGGCTAGGCCAAAGATTAGGTTATTGTGGGCGATCGTTCTGACGCTGTTTCTTTGGTTAGGAGTGAGTGAGCCTGCCTGGGCTCAGGTTTTTGGTAAGTTGGATCGTCAAATTGAAGGTTCCTCTACGCTTGCGGTGGCAGAGGATGGCAGTACTATTCAGCCCTACCTCGACCGTGTTGCCAATGATGTGAGTGAGTTCACTCTTGATAACGGCATGAAGTTTATCGTTCTGGAGCGTCATCAGGCTCCAGTGGTATCGATGATGCTCTATGCCAAGGTAGGGGCCGTCAATGAGGTAGATGGTTATACCGGTGTAGCTCATTATCTAGAACATTTGGCGTTTAAAGGTACAACCAATATCGGTACTACCGACTACGCAGCAGAAGCACCTCTTTTGGAGGAGATGGATGCTGTGTTTGGTCAGTTAATGGCAGCTGAAAAAGTGGGTGATGATGAGCAGTTGGCCGCGTTGCATGCTCAATTCGATACTCTTCAAGCCCAGGCTTCCGGCTACGTCGAGCAAAATAAATTTGGTCAAATTATTGAACAATCTGGTGGACGTGGTCTGAATGCGACTACCTCTGCTGATGCCACTCGATACTTCTATAGTCTCCCTTCCAATAAATTAGAGCTCTGGATGTCCTTAGAATCTGCCCGTTTTTTGGACCCTGTCTTTCGCGAGTTTTATAAAGAGAAAGAAGTCATTCTTGAAGAGCGTCGGATGCGGGTAGATAACTCCCCCATCGGCCAAATTGTTGAAAAGTTCTTAGAAGTCGCTTTTGATGAGCATCCTTATCGTCGTCCCGTGATTGGTTATAAAGAGGATCTGCGCACTGCTACACGTGCAGACATCGCCGAGTTTTTTGATGCCTATTATGGACCCAGTAATTTGGTCGCCGCTGTCGTGGGTGATGTAGATCCTGAGAATGTCAAAGCGCTTGCAAAAGCTTACTTTGGTCGATCTAAGGCACGTAGTTTACCGCCAGATGTCACTATCGAAGAGCCTGTCCAAACGCAAGAGAAATTTTTTGAACTGACGTTACCGAGTCAGCCCTGGTATTTGGAGGGGTTTCATCGTCCCGGTATCAATCATCCTGACCATGTGGTCTATTCGATGATTGAGAGTATTTTGGTTGGTGGACGTACATCACGAATGTATCAAGACCTGGTTGAGCAATCTCAAGTGGCCCTTAATATTGGCAGTGCCAATGGCTTTCCTGGCGATCTCTACGACAATATTTTATTGCTATACGGGCTGACGGCTCCTGGGCATACCGTTGATGAAATGGCATTACGCATGGAAGCTTTGCTCACTCAGCTTAAGGAAGAGTCGGTTACGCCTGAGGAGCTAGAACGTGTGAAGACTCAGGCCCGAGCAGGGATGCTACGGAGTCTAGATTCAAACTCAGGTATGGCTAGTTTGCTGACTGAGTACGAGGCAAAAACTGATGACTGGCGCAATGTCTTTGAAGAGCTGAAGGCTATCGAAGCTGTGACAGCTGAGGATGTCCAACGGGTTGCTCAAGCAACCTTTGTGCCCAGCAATCGTACCGTTGGTAAACTGCTATCGGCAGAACCATAATTGCTGGTTGACCGCTAGATAACGTTCCACCTTTTGGTGGGCACAGCCCACTCTCCACCTTGCCCATTCCTCAATATTTTTATGTTCTGGTTTTCCAAGCGTCGTCTGAGCACATGTTTGTTCCTGGCTATGGCCACTCTAGGGTTGGTGCTTACCCTTGGGTGGAGTAACCCCGCCAATGCTGTGACGGCGCGCGAGTATAACGATTTGGAGTTTACTCCCCTCGGGGAAATTCAGATTCCTGACTTTGAGCGCTATGAGCTCCCTAACGGCATGGTGGTGTATCTGATGGAAAAACATGACCTACCTTTGATTAGTGGTTCAGCTACGTTCAAAGCTGGGGAATTTATGGAGCCTGATGGCAAAGCGGGTCTAGCTGGCATGATGGGCGAGGCCATGCGCGTCGGTGGAACTGCTACCTACACACCGGATGAACTAAATCAGTTTCTAGAGCAGCGGGCGGCCTCTGTGGAGACAAGTTTGGGGACTACTAGCGGCAGTGCTAGCTTTAATGCCCTCAGTGAAGACTTGGCAGATGTGTTTGCTATTTTTGCCGAGGTCATTCAACAGCCAGCCTTTGCTCCAGAAAAGATTGATTTGCTTAAAAGTCAGTATCGGGGAAGCATTGCTCGACGCAATGACGATCCGGATGATGTCACTACCCGTGAGTTTCGCAAGCTGATCTATGGGGAGGAAAGTCCATTTGCTCGCATGATCGAATACAGGGATGTTGACAACATTTCACGGAATGACGTTGTTGACTTTTACCAAACCGCGATTCAGCCCAGGGGAACCATTTTGGGCATTAGCGGTGATTTTGATGCTGCTCAAATGAAGGCTCTGATTGAAGAATTTTTTGCTGACTGGTCACCGTCAGTGAGGGCCAAGGCTAATGTCGAGGTACCTGACGTAGAGCAAAAAACGAATGGTCTCTATGTGGTTGATCAGCCTCAACTGACCCAGAGTTACATTCACATTGGTCATCTTGGAGGACGTCTGGATAATCCTGACCATGCGCCAATGGTGGTTTTGAATGAGGTGCTGAATGGTTTTGGGGGGCGGTTATTTAACGATATTCGGTCAAGACAGGGCCTGGCCTATGTGGTCTATGCATTCTGGAGTCCTCGCTATGATTATCCCGGCTTATTTATCGGTGGTGGTCAGACCCGGTCTGAGGCGACGGTACCGTTTATAGAAACCATGTATAAGGAAATTGAGCGAGTACGCCAGGAGCCAATCACGGTTGAGGAATTGCAATATGCCAAAGATGCGGTGCTCAATAGTTTTGTGTTTAACTTTGCGACGCCTGAGCAGACCCTGTCGAGGTTGATTCGCTATGAGTACTATGGTTATCCGTCAGATTTTGTTTTTAAGTTTCAGAAGGCAGTAGAGTCTGCCACGATTGATCAAGTGTTGGCTGCGGCTCAGCGGAATCTGAAGCCTAGTGATTTGGTAACCATTGTGGTTGGCAATATTGAAGCGATTGAGCCATCCCTGGGGACTCTTGCAGAAGAGGTTAAGATTACACCTATAGATATCAAAATTCCTGAACCATCAGTCTAAAGAGATAGATAGGATACGACATCCTGGCTGATATAACCCGGTATCGAAGGGCATCCACAAGGGGTTGCCCTAACATGATTGTCTATTTTTAATCGGGTTTCATGAATTCGGATTTGGTATGAGTATTATTGTTTTCAGTACATTTATAAATATGAGTCACTATTCATAACTACTCACTAATTTGTCGAAAAGTATAATATAAATATTCAATAATGCTGGGCAGGCTTGGCTCATCTCAATCAGATAGAACCAATATCAAATCCACCGGGCGCTTCGGGCACCAGTATCGTCAGCAACAGCATGGAGTCTGCCAACTGTTTTTTCTGCGCCTTATCCAAATGAGAACGGTTCATACAGGTGGACAACAGCTTAGTCATATCGTAGTA
>NZ_JADOES010000066.1 GCF_018739885.1 Leptothoe spongobia TAU-MAC 1115
TGTGTTTTTATTTGCTCTTTATCGCCTATTGCCGCTTCTTCGTACATCCCTCTCTACAAATTTGTACAAAGTCCAAATATTTATGATTACCTCCCCAAACCCGATCGCCCAACCCAATCACATTCGTTCCTCCATGAATGATCCCACCCGTCTTGGCATCGTTGGAGCCGGTAGCATTTCCCTGCGTGGTCTTTTGCCCCATTTAACCCAATCCGACGTAAACGATCGTGTCGTCGTCACCGCCATTTGCGACCCTGTCTTAGAGAGAGCCCAAGCCGCTGCCCAAAAATTTGGCGTAGATCATGCCTTTGCCACCCATGGAGACTTATTCACTTGTGGCCACGTCGATGCCGTCACCATTGCCTCCCCAATTGGATTCCATTACCAGCAGGGCAAACAAGCCATTGCCCAAGGACTGCACATCCATTTCAACAAAACCATGACCACCACGGTGGCAGAAGCCACTGAACTGATTGAATTGGCCCATCAACAAAACGTTAAAATTGTTGCTTCTCCTGGAGAAATGTTACGTCCCCTTTATCAACAGATACGACGCTTAATCTTAGAGGGAGCCTTAGGTACACCCACCTGGGCCATTGCGGGAGCAGCCTTTGGTCAATACCATGAGCAAGAATCAGTGCGCCAAGGAACAGACATCCTCTCCAATGTAAAACCTGATTGGTATTTTCGCGCTCCTGGCGGCGGACCACTCTACGACATGGCCGTATATGGACTTCATGTACTCACAGGCATCCTCGGCCCAGCCAAACGGGTCACCGCCCTATCCGGCACCCGCATTCCCGAGCGAGAATTTCACGGACGCATCATCCCCTGCAATGTGGACGACAATACCCTCATGCTGTTGGACTATGGTAATTCACTCTATGCGCTAGTCTATGGTGTGGCTGCCGGGGAACTACTCAAGGAACATGTGGGACAACCGATGATTTTTGGCACCCACGGAGTGATTTCTGGTCATTTACTCAACGGACAGCCGATTGAGTATCCAAATCGAATAGTGGACATACCCAATGCTAACTATTCCTTCCAACCCCATGTAGTCGGCAACCACCGCAGCATGGAAGAGGCCCATGTGTATGAGGACATTATGCAACTAATAGACTGGATTCGAGAGGATCGACCTAGCATTGTCACCGCAGAACATGCCTGCCATGTGATTGAGATTATCGAAGCCGCTTACCGGGCAGCTGAGACAGGCATAACCCAAAACCTTCAGACAACTTTTGAGTCTTTATCCTAAATCCGCATATCACATCCAGATGCAATCACCTCCATGCAAAAGAGGGAAGGTTTTATTCCTCCTCCTCACCGTCTCCTCCCAACTCAACGGCTAACTCAGCAGAGAATTTAGCAAATGCGACTAACGCTTCTAACTCATTCTTGTGGGGACCATCTTGACATTCCCCCCACGCCCATTCCCAAAACCAACTACCAGGACTATCACTGTCTTCAAATATCTCTAAGCCAGGAATAGCATCCGACACTTTAACTGGTATTTGCTCATAAGCCGCACGTTGAAAAATGCCACCAACTGCATCATTAATATCTAGCTGAGTTTCGTCGGGATCTTGGCTAGACGTCATTACCGCAATGGATTGAAGAAGCTCGGTAATATCTAGCTGAGTTTCGTCTGTACTTTGATTAGGATGCATTGCTATACCGACTCCAACACTAGGATTAAACTGCTAACGAAACACATTTCAATGCAAACATGCTGCCAATGACACAACATCGGCAGCATGTTTGCTAATTATTTGACAGTTGTAAACCACGTCCAAGTTGAAACCTGTAGTTTCTCCCACAGTAAAACGACCGTTCTGGACGTGGACAAGGTTTATATACTTAGCCTTTCACAGCTTTTGCAGACATGCTGTAGGTGCCACCGCGACCACGATACCACTCATTATCCCGTGCTCCTGCAGACAGAATATTTGAAATACGGCTGCGTGCTTTCAGGTACTGAGCCTTTGGCATATCATCTTCAAAAATAGCCGACATCACATCGGTAATCTTGAAGCTATTCTTCGGTTTGGCGTTTAACACATTAACCACAACATCCTGCAAACGCTGCTGACTATGTTCATCGAGCACATAACGCTGCCAACGAGCGGATCGACCGTCTGCTTTTTTGACTGGGGCAGATTTAACGGTTTTCGCCTTTCGTGTCTTAGCTAACTTAGCCTTGCGAGCGGTGCTCTTTGCTTTCGTTACCTTGGCGAGTTTAGCAGCTACAGTTTCTTCAACGACTACCTCATCTTCAGCTTCATCTGCATCTGCATCTGCATCTGCATCTGCATCTTCGTCATCTACGGGCTCATCAATGGGAGCGGCAACGACAGCGGATTGGCCGTTATCAACCACCGAACCATCAAACATTCCAATGACCGTCTGCAGACCTTTACGCTGCTCCTGAATATCAGCAAGTTGTTGCATTAATGCAGCTTCTTGTTCAGACAAGGCAGACTCAGCTTCTACAAGCTGGGGAAGCACAGTTATCGACATGTTCACGTTCCTCAAGTGTTCTAGGGTATAAAGGTGAAATAAATTTGCTTGCTAACCTATGGGACTAACCTATGGGACTAATGTATGTGACTCTAAAGGGTACTCAAGCATACAACAATCCTAGCATTTCACAACATAAACATAAAATTAATGAAATACTGATAGGTGAAAGTTTTCCCTAATCTTTCTTTTTCTCTACAATTCTCTGATCTCTGAACAGGATAAAATTCCAAATGCCTATCAATCCCTAAAATACATACATTATTATCTCAGCAATGAAATAGATCGAAGAAAGAAACCTCAAATCCTTATTCAATAGGCCTTTTGACATAAAAACATTGCCTGTTTGATTACCAGAACCAGATCTATTTCCATGAAAATCTCAGTTCGAGTTAAAGATATGCAGTGCCAGTCATACTGGAACTTTAGTAAGTCTGACACTAAGTAGGTTGGTCTAATCATTTATAAGATGGAATATCAGAAGTTTGACATCCTCGAATATGCCCCCAAACCCCCAATACTGGGGGCTTTGAGTATAGTCTCCCCCAGCATTGGGGGACGGAAGGGGGCCTCGGAGTCTGAAGCCTAATTTGGATAACCTACTTACGTCATAGTTTTATGGGAAATTTCTGGAATCAAAAACGAATCTAACTGAACCTGCATGATGACTCACGAGGGCTTACCCATAGCAATGGAGATATCCTCGATATGAATTGTGATAAGGGGCGCGGATCTTTTGCCAACCCATTAATTTAAATTGATTATAAGACTCAAACCCATGCCAAGTTGACAACCTACTGGTCATTGAGGGTTATCCCTGTAAGGAACAACAAGAAATAGTGACGATAACGACTCATTGCGTTTAGATTAGCTGATCTTAAGAGCCTGATAAGTTTTCAACAACGCTTAAGAAATTTCTCACGATAGCTGAGTTATTTTCAGCTTTCCTAACAGCAACAATTTCCAATGCTGGAGAGGGTTCTTTGATATCACGGTAAATTACTCCCGCACGTTGCAAATTTTTGACATTGGCTGGCAATAATGAAACCCCCATATTTCCGGCCACTAGACTCAAGACAGTTGTCATCCAGGCTGCTTCTTGTATCACGATGGGTTTACAAGAAGCACTGATACAAAGTTGATCAATTTGAGCGCGCAGGCCATGGAGTAGGGTGTGAGGAGGCAGTATAAAATTTTTCCCATCCAGTTCTATCAATGAAATGTACTTCTTTTTTGCCAGGGGATGCTTCTCAGGAAGAACTAGTACAAGTGATTCACTAATGACCAATGTGTCTAAAAATAGGTCACTATCTTCTTCGATGACATTCTGTAAGTTGTGTTTATGGAAAAAACCAACGTCGATTTGGTGGTTTTGCAACCATTCGATTTGCACATAGGATGCCAATTCATGCAGGACTAAATTGACATTGGAGAACTGTTCACGAAATGTTTGGATAATTTCAGGCAATTTACTGTTGGCAATGGAGGTGTTGATACCCACATCCAAACGTCCCCATTGTCCTGATTGTGCCTCTTTTGCCACGTCAACGGCTTTCTTGGTCTGCTCAATAATTTGCTCGGCTCTTGTCAAAAAGGCTTGTCCAGCCTCCGTTAATCCAAGGGGCCGAGTAGTGCGATCAAAGAGTTGGAAACCTAATCTCGATTCTAATCGCTTGATTTGTCGGCTCAGAAATCCCTGGTCAAGTTCTAGGGCCATGGCCGCTTGCAGGAACCCTTGGTGATTTTTGATTGCGATCGCATATTCCAGATGTCGAAACTCAAGTTCATGCCATCTTGCTGACTTCATAATTACTATGACACTACCGTCATATGAGTTTGTTAACAATGATTATTGTATCATTCTAGCTGACTCTATGCTGTTGTCATCTGAGCCTCTTGCTCAGGTGACTGAGAAGAGTCATGTTTGCTATGACAACAGGGGGAGATCAGTGCATGGATGCGATTAAACGGGTATTGCTAGTGGGCGGCACCCATGGCAATGAGCTAATTGGCATACATCTAGTCAGAAAGTTTGAGCACCGTCCAACGTTAGTCGCTAGATCTAGTTTTGAAACATTAACGCTACTGGGTAACCCTAGGGCCATAGAAAAAGGCTCACGCTACATCGATAAAGATCTGAACCGTTGTTTTGATTTTCAGGCAATACAGCAGAAACAACAGGGCCATTTGTATGAAATACAACGAGCTAGGGAGATTAGTCAAAAATTTGGTTCTGGGGGACAACTTCCGGTGGACTTGATTGTAGATCAGCACAGTACGACTGCTAATGCAGGAATTATGCTGATTTTGGATAGTTTGGATACATTTACTCTAAAGTTAGTCGCTTACCTGAATGCAATAAACCCTGACATCAAGATTTACAGTTCTGCTAAGTCTGGTCGCAAGCGGGATTCTTTGCGCTCAATCACCAACTATAGAATTTGTATCGAGGTCGGTCCCCTTGCCCATGGCACGCTACAGTCAGAGTTATTTCAGCAAACTGAGGCATTGGTGTATGGAACTTTAGATTATGTGGAACGTTACAACAATGGCAGCACGATATCGCTTGAGAAACAATCATTAACGCTTTATAACTACATTGGTATGGTCGATTATCCTAGAAATCAAATAGGTGATATTCAAGCAACCATTCACCCACAGCGTCAGTACCAAGATTACAAAGCGATGAATCCTGGCGATCCGATGTTTTTGACATTTGATGGGGGAACGATTACGTATCAAGGTGATACGACTGTATATCCTATTTTTATTAATGAGGCAGCGTATTACGAGAAGGGGATTGCCATGGTGCTGACTGAAAAACAAAACTACACTAATCGACACTTTGGATGATAATGGCGATTTGGTCAGCCTTTACCTTGCATTAGCAAGCTACAGCACAGAGAGTCTTTTGACTGCAGTTGTAGATGACGATGCTACCGACTTATTAACCCAGGTAGAATCCCTTAATATATTGCTACCTGGCTACTTCCCGCATGCCCACCATCTGAACAAATCTTTAAGGTTCCCCATATAATTTGGTAGCCTGGATTACACTTGAGCGATCCCAGGGTAACCATTATGCATTTACCGGTAAGCAAGAAACTCTTAATCCTAGCGGCTGGTGTTTTTGTAGTAGGCTTTTTGCCAAACTCTCAGCCAGTGCAGGCTCAAGCTAACGGCTGTGGCCCGGCTGGATTTGATTTTATTGTTCCGGATGGACCGTTTACATCAGCCTGCAACAGTCACGACCTGTGTTACGACGATGCTAGCGTTGATCAGGGAGAATGCGATCGCAGATTCCAATCCGACATGCACACCATCTGCGAACAAAACTATTCCGGTGGCCAAGTCGGTCCCTGTAAAGCTATTGCCGACTACTATTACCGCACCGTCACCAACTTTGGAGAAGTCTTTATCACCCTGGATAATCGCAACATCTCAGGCGAGATTGTCTCCGTCAATGCCCGCCGCATTGACGGATGGTGGGGAGACGATGAATTCGAAGCCTGCGTTACCTTTAAAAATAACGGTGACATCAACACCGAATACGACCTCCAGCTTTATAGCGCTAGCGGCACCCTAATCGATACAGAACCCGACACCTATGAAGTCAACCTCCAAGTGGGAGAAAGTACCCAAGAATGTGTGGGAACAAATTGGATTTCTCCATCCATTAGTGACTTGGGGAGCCAGTACAAAATTGTCCTACGAGTAGATGCTCCGCAACAAAGTTTGCTGGCTAATCTGGTCAATGATTTTGTTTCCGTAGATTGGCATGTGAGTAATACCCCCTAGACATCCGTAGGTAAAACAACAACAATGATTCTTGACTGGAGTCAGGCCCCTCAATGGTTACTGTCGCTCCGTAGGAGTAGACACAGACGATGATGGTTCAAAAGCTGGAGCCTCTAACTGTAGATATTTTGATAGCCAATACACACTTACGTAAAACGGTCCTGTATCCAGCAGTGCTGCCACGAGCTTAAACGCATAACCATAGCCAATAAACAACAATAGCTGGGGCCATAGACCTCGGGCTGGATCAATCGGCAATACACCTGCCAAAAAATGAGTAATCAGCACGACCGCCGATGTGTCCACCAGCTGACTTAGCAGCGTTGAACCGTTGTTTCTCAGCCAAAGATATTTTCCCTGGGTTAACTCCTTCCAAAAGTGAAATAACTGCACATCCACAAATTGAGCTGTGAGATAAGCAATCATTGAAGCCGTAACTGCGCCAAATGTCAGATTACGAATCTCGAAGAAAACAGGTACTCGACCTGCTGCATCTCTTACCAGTTCTCCCGTAGTCGGATTAATCGCCTCAAAACCAGGCAAGATGCCCCCCAACCAAACAATAAAAACCACCCATAGGTTGAGCAGCAGTCCAACCCACACCACCTGATTTGCCCGCGTACGGCCATACAGCTCTGAAATCAAGTCGGTACACAAAAAAGTCAGCGGATAGGGCAACACCCCAACCGCCACTGTTACAGCAAAATCATGCCAGGTAAAAATGTTAACAAATCGACTAATCCCCAGAATATTTAGCATGCCTAAAGTACCGAGGAACAACCCTGCTAGCACTAGAAAAACAACGGCACGACGTTCCTGAATATATTCGGGCACAGAATTAGAGACAACGTCAGGGGGCGAATCTTTTACGCTGGCTATCATAGATATTGCAGAAAAAAGTTGGGGCTATATGGTGAAGAAAACGAAATCTTGTTCATGCTAATCAGTACCGCCCCACGTCCATCGAGGATTTCCCTCACGCATACCCTGATAAATAATCACAGAGGTAAACCCATTGGGATCGCTCACCCCAGTCATATCCAAAATTGCTTTGGCTTGACCATCACTGATCTGCACCCGAATATACGAATGTCCCTGAAAATCTTCGCCGTCTAAACTGACAATCCCTGCTGTCGCCTCACAGTCGGCATATTCCGGCTTCAGCGTGCCAACCCAGGTCACTGTAAAGTCATCCACCTGGGCAACACTAATATCAGTGGCAATCTCCCTCAACTGGATCATCCCGTCAGTGGCATATCCCCCTGGGGAGTAGGGTTGAAGTGTTTCATAGGCAACCAGCTGTTCGGGACAACCTGCCGCTGACTCAAGGCTTGGCAACACCGTTAGATCCGCTTTCCTGGCGAGTGCAGTTGCTCCTAAATTAGTTAAAAAGCTCAGGGGCAATGCCCACAATAATGCTTTGCTCAGATTCATGGATAATCCTTAAATCGTTAGTCAGTGCTCTCTTTATATAGCTAATAAGGAAATTTGTAGCATTCAACTTGAATCTATAAAGCTCCAGTATTAATGAAAACGCATTTTTCATTTTTTGCGTTTTCTTGGATTATTGATTGACGTAGGGGCGTTGCATGCAACGCCCCTACGTCAAATATTTTTAGTCTGATGCAGCACCAATGCCATCCAGATGGGCAACAGACGACTAGAATTGATTAGGCAATTCTGCAAAGGCTGCCGAAAGTGGCTAACCGCAGATGTATCCAGTAAAACGTATTTAATCAGAAGGGGAAATCAAACGTGGAGTCTCGATATAATCCAGCAGACATCGAGAAAAAGTGGCAGCAGCAGTGGGTAGACCAGGGTCTAGACAAGACGCCTGCCACCCCTGGGCAGAAAAAGTTCTATGCCCTGTCCATGTTCCCCTACCCCTCTGGCAATCTGCACATGGGCCATGTACGCAACTACACCATTACGGATGTAATTGCTCGTGTGCGCCGGATGCAGGGCTATAACGTACTTCACCCCATGGGCTGGGATGCGTTTGGTCTACCGGCAGAAAATGCGGCCATTGATCGGGGGATTCCACCAGCCAAATGGACCTATCAGAATATTGGCCAAATGCGAGAACAGCTGAAAGAGCTGGGTCTCTCCTATGACTGGGAGCGGGAAGTGGCCACCTGTTCGCCCGATTATTACCGTTGGACCCAGTGGATCTTTTTGCAGTTCTACGAAGCGGGTCTGGCTTATCAGAAAGAAGCTGCTGTTAACTGGGACCCTATTGACCAAACCGTACTCGCCAATGAACAGGTGGATAGTGACGGTAAGTCCTGGCGTTCAGGTGCGAAGGTTGAGCGCAAGCTCTTGCGTCAGTGGTTCCTCAAGATTACGGACTACGCCGATCAGCTATTGGCCGATCTCGATAAGCTCAGCGGTTGGCCTGAGCGGGTAAAGACAATGCAGGCCAACTGGATTGGTAAGTCCACTGGAGCCCACGTGGTATTTTCCACCGAGGACGGTGACGACATCAAAATCTATACCACTCGTCCAGATACGCTCTGGGGCGCATCCTTTATGGTGCTCTCGCCGGAGCATCCGTTGGTGGAAAAGCTGACCACAGCTGATCAGTCTGATGCCATTAAGGCCTATCAGGATATGGCAGCGGGCATGAGCGAAATGGACCGCACCGCTGAAAACCGTGAGAAGACTGGCGTATGGACCGGCAGCTATGCCATTAACCCAGTCAACGAGCAGAAAATCCCCATTTGGATCGCTGACTACGTATTGATGGACTACGGGACCGGGGCAATTATGGCGGTACCGGCCCATGACCAGCGAGACTTTGAATTTGCGCGGAAGTTTGATTTACCGATTCAGGTGGTGGTGCAACCCGAAGGTGAAGTCTTGGACGCAGCCGCGATGGAGGAAGCGTATCCCCATGATGGTGTCATGGTTAACTCGGGTCCCCTCGATGGTATTCCTGCTGGTAAGGGCAAAGGTCAGAGTGTAGCCGCCGCAATTAAATGGTTGACAGAGCACAAGAAGGGTGAAGGCACTGCCAACTATCGCTTACGTGATTGGTTGATTTCTCGTCAGCGTTATTGGGGAGTGCCTATCCCGATGATTTACTGTGACAGCTGTGGCACGGTACCGGTACCTGATGATCAGCTGCCCGTAGAGCTACCAGTAGATGTGGAGTTTAGCGCCCGTGGTGGTTCTCCCCTGGCCAAGATGGCAGACTGGATTAACTGTAAGTGTCCTAGCTGTGGCACGGATGCTAAGCGCGAAACGGACACGATGGATACGTTTATTGATTCATCGTGGTACTTTTTACGCTATGCCGATGCGAAAAATGAAGCGTTGCCTTTTGAGAAGGACAAGGCTGATGACTGGTTAGCGGTGGATCAATATGTCGGCGGGATTGAGCATGCGATTTTGCATTTGTTGTATTCGCGGTTCTTTACGAAGGTATTGCGCGATCGCAACCTAGTCTCCATCGACGAACCCTTCCAACGACTACTCACCCAGGGCATGGTTCAATCCATGACCTACAAAAATCCCGTCACCGGCAAGTACATCGCCCCCAGTGACGTCACCGACCTCAACGATCCCAAAGATCCCGAAACCGGTGACCCGCTTCAGGTGTTCTACGAAAAAATGTCCAAGTCCAAGTACAACGGCGTCGAACCTCGTGTGGTACTCGACAAATATGGTGCTGATACTGCCCGTATGTTTATCCTGTTCAAAGCGCCTCCTGAGAAGGATCTTGAATGGGACGATGCTGATGTGGAGGGCCAGTTCCGATTCTTAAACCGAGTCTGGCTCTTGGTTACCGGCTTTGCCGCAAACCAAGGTAGCAAAGCACGGGTTACCCATGTAGAGCAAAACAGTCTAAGTAAAACTGATAAAGATTTACGCCGTGCAATTCACATCGCCATCAAAGAGGTCTCAGAAGATGTGGAAGCAGGCTACCAGTTCAACACAGCAGTTTCTGAGCTAATGAAGCTGAGCAATGCCCTCAAAGATGCCAAGCAGCAAGACAGCGATGTCTATGCTGAGGGTATTCAGTCCCTCGTCCTCCTGCTAGCTCCCTTTGCTCCCCATATTGCCGAAGAACTTTGGCAACAGTTAGGTTTTAGCGAATCAGTACATCGTCAGAGCTGGCCCACGTTTGAGCAGACGGCCCTAGTCGCCGATGAGATTACCCTAGTCATTCAAATCAAGGGCAAAACCCGAGGCACTATTTCGGTCCCTGCTAGTGCTAGTAAAGACGAGCTAGCACAATATGCCCGTGATTCTGATATCGCCAAGAAACATCTTGAAGGCAAGGAGATTAAGAAGGTAATTGTCGTACCTGGCAAGCTCGTAAATTTTGTTGCCATTTAACCTGACGACAGCAACTGACGACAGCAGGGCTAAGCATCTGTAAAGCACAAATCCTCCCTAGCTCCCTCCGCTTTCCCTGTCATCTACTCTTCCATGACGCCCCTGTAACATCCATCCATTCCTGAGGGATGTTACAGGGAATACTTGACATCAATGGTAATTAGGTGAATTTACCTGACGTTGGTTATGATTGTCAGAGTGCCAGCGATCGTTGGTCATGTCGAAACTTTGGAGCATTTCCCACTATGGCTGCTGAATACATTCCAGATGAGGCCGCTCTCGATAATTTACTCACCAGCCAGCCAATGGTAGTCATGGACTGCACAGCTTCCTGGTGTGGTCCTTGTAAGTTAGTTGCCCCACTAATGGATCAACTAGCTGACGAATATGGAGACAAAGTCACCGTTGTTAAACTCGACATTGACAACAATAAGTCTGTTGCTAAAAGATTTGGTATCAAGAGCATTCCTGCCGTCTTGTTCTTCAAACAAGGAGAACAAGTCGATACAGTAATCGGAGCAAAGCCCTATAGCGAGTTTAGTGCGGCACTAGCAAAGTATCTATAGCCAGTAGACGCCCTTTTGCATAGTTCTTGAGATCAGTCAAAATATTCGATCATCTTACCCACAGGATATCTGTCTTGCGGGTAAGATTGTTTTCTAAATTTATCCAATGCCATAAACTTACAGCAAGTTGCGACAATGTTCTGATAGAAACTTCCGCCACTTAGCTCAAACGATTCTTTTTCAATCCCCATAGACTTAGTAAACATCTCAGCTAGATAAGTAGGTTTACGGCTGTTGTCTGCATCTATAAATATATCTAGATCCGTGCAGATGCTGGTAAAGCTCTGGTTATTTCTGTTCACCTTAGACAAGTTTTGTTTAGAGGACAGATTCTATCTGTGCTGGATTCACCCAAACGTTTGAGAAGAAGTTTATGAATTTAACAAAGCGCTGTATCGCTGAAGCCATAGGTACCATGTGGCTAGTGCTGGGTGGCTGTGGAAGTGCTGTTCTAGCTGCCGTCTTTACCGCTGGCGAATACAACATTGGCATTGGTCTCGTCGGTGTTTCCCTGGCTTTTGGCTTAACCGTTATGACCATGGCCTATGCCATTGGTCATATTTCAGGTTGTCATCTCAACCCAGCCGTTTCATTTGGCCTGTGGGCCTGTAAGCGATTTCCTAGCTCAGAGCTACTGCCTTATATCATTGCCCAAGTCATTGGAGCCATCATTGGGGCTGGCATCATTATGATCATTGCTAGCGGTCAGGCTGGTTTTGAGTTAATTGGATCTAACCCTCTAGCAACGAACGGATTTGGAGCCCACTCCCCCGGTGGCTACTCTCTTATAGCCTGCTTAGTCACCGAAATCGTCATGACCTTCATGTTCCTGATGATTATTTTAGGTGCCACCGATAGCAGAGCTCCCAAAGGGTTTGCGCCCATTGCCATTGGTCTTGGCCTAACCCTGATTCATCTAATCAGTATTCCTGTCACAAATACCTCAGTGAATCCTGCCCGTAGCCTGGGGCCTGCCCTATTTGCCGGAAGCGCCCTCCTATCTCAAGTCTGGCTATTTTGGGTTGCACCGATTTTAGGTGCCTTACTAGCAGGGTTTGTTTATAACTCTGTATTTGAACCTAACCGTGATACCGTTCGCGAACTTACCTGATTTTTAGACATTTAATGGATAGACCTACACTCAATGCAGCCTGATAGGGCATCGCATTAGTGGTCTTTATTCACCCAAACCGCCTCATGGGTTAATCAACCCCTGAGGCGGTTTTCAAGTGCCTATAAGCCATCGAATACAACCGCCAAAACCGATAATTCAGCCATTTTCTCAAGTAAACCTCAGCTAGATAGCGTAAACACTCTCCTATTAACAGCACTAAACTAGGGTTATATCAGCTAGACGAGTGAATTTCCGATTAATCACATCTTTTCTCGCTAGACATCGGTCTGGTTGGTGTTCCCTTTATTTATCTTTAACAGGTAACGCATTTGTGTTATTTAAAACTCCCAACGAGCTATTTTGCTCATTGGGAGTTTTTTTAGTTATGCAGTTTCTACAAACACTGCACTATAAGCATTACAGTGCTGCACCAGTTGGCATAGTGATCTATCAAATTCCTTAAATATACTGAAACCCAATCAGGGGCTTGTATATTTTGGCAACACGCGTTTTCTAAGGTCATTACCTCACGTTAGCCCCCGCCCATGTGAGTTAGCCCGTATCCCAGACAGCGTGTGTACCCCAATCAAGCTGGGTAAACTAAAAGGCGTAACATAAACATTGTCCTCGTACCAAAAACTACGGGTACGTATCCTTAACTCCCAGCAGCTAATTCCGTATCCCCACTTAATTCTTTGTTGAACTTTATCGATTTTTTAACAAACACGGAGAGTATCAAAGAAAATACGTCCACCACAATTTTTGTGGCATTGCTGCTCACTCGTAGGTCTACTATATGACTACACTTACCCTGAAAAAGTCCATGCGGCCCGATCTCCTAAGTGATTTATTTCCCCTATTTAATGCCGCAAATCCTGACACTTTAACTGGTCTGCTATCTGCAGCTAGTGAGCTTACCTACCCAGCAGGTCGAACGGTTCTAATGGAGGACTCCTGGGGCAATGCCATTTATCTGATTGTGGCTGGCTGGATCAAAGTACGTCATGACACAGGCGGTGGCTATGTTACCCTGGCCGTATTGGGTAAAGGTGATTTCTTTGGAGAAATGGCCATCTTAGACGAATCCCCTCGCTCCACCGATGTCGTCGCTCTATCACCCGTGAAACTGCTGAGTATTCCCGCCCAGCACTTTATTGACACTCTATTTAAGGATCATCATCTGCATCATCGTATGTTACAGCTGATGGTTCAGCGGCTACGCCAGACTAATGGCCATTTTCAGCTTCGTCGCAAACCTTCTGCAGTGAAGCTAGCCCATACCCTAATAGCCTTGGCAGAGGCCTACGGGGAGAACAAAGATACCATTCCAGAAATCTTTAACTTAGCGATCGAGGATCTCGCTGCCGTCGCTGATATCCCCAAGGATGACGCCGCTAAAATCATGGAAAAACTGCGGGAAAAGGACTGGGTTATCACCAGCTCCAATAGCCAAGCGCTACAGTTAAAAGGATTTCATCATCTAACTCAGCTGGCACAAAAGTAATTCTGATAGTTAGTCCTTGGATAGGACGCAAAAATCTAGTTACAAATTATTGCCACATATTGAAAAAAAGCTTGCTCTCCAAAGGCGTATCGAGGAGTTAGACAGATACTTAAGGGGCTGTGCCACACTGGATTTTCATGGGTACCCAACTGCCTCCTTCCATTACCCCACGTCAGATGAATCTGCTACGCATCGTGTTAGCACTGGCATGGGCTGATGGCAGCCTAGCCAAAGAAGAAGCTGATGTGATGCTCACCAACTTCAGCCAGGTTTTTGCCACCACACCGGCAGGCCAAGAAGCTGCCAAACAGGAACTTCGAAGCTATCTGGTACAGGATATTCCCCTAGAGGAGTTAGTGCCCAAACTCACCACCCAAACAGAAAAGGAATTCGTCCTGCGCTTGGGCTATGAGGTCATTAGTGCCAGTGCTCGTACTCCAGACGAAGACCTGATCAACCAAGATGAACAGGCTATTTATCAAAAATTAGTAGAGCTACTCGATTTACCCACCACCACC
Organism: Leptothoe spongobia TAU-MAC 1115; assembly: GCF_018739885.1. Classification (GTDB taxonomy): domain Bacteria; phylum Cyanobacteriota; class Cyanobacteriia; order Phormidesmidales; family Phormidesmidaceae; genus Leptothoe; species Leptothoe spongobia. The sequence continues at coordinate 14,365 of NZ_JADOES010000066.1, forward strand.
GTCGAGCGAATTGAGCAGTCTGCTCAAACAGCCTTAGGGCAAAATCAAGCCAAAGGGAGTAATGTGGTGGATTTGCTGACTTATCAACTGCGGGAGCATTTGAGCATTTAGAGCTTAATGGCTAAATAGGGAGATATCCAACTTACCCCCATGACTACCCCCACCCAATCTTTTCCCTCACCTCTAAGCACTCATCGTCAACATACGCTGAATCGGCAATAGAGCCTGTTTCTGAATATCTGCAGGCAGGGTAATTTCTGGAGTGCGATTTTTCATGGCCAGATAAAGTTTTTCCAGGGTGTTTAGCCGCATATGGGGGCACTCGTTGCACTGGCAATTAGCATCTGGAGGCGCAGGGATAAATAGCTTGTTAGGGACCTGCTTCTCCATTTGATGGATAATGCCAGACTCTGTGACCACAATAAACTGTTCAGTTTCACTGTTTTCTACATACTTGAGCAAAGCGGTTGTCGAACCAATAAAGTTGGCATGGCGCAAAATAGCCTCTTCACATTCAGGGTGGGCCACAATTTCAGCATTGGGATGCTCCATCTTGAGCTGCAGCATCTTCTTTTCTGAAAAGGTTTCATGCACAATGCAGCTACCCTGCCATAGCACCAGGTCCCGTCCCGTTTGAGCGGCAACGTAGCGCCCCAAATTACGATCTGGGGCAAAAATAATCGGTTGTTCTGGTGGAATCTGATTTACAAGCTTCACCGCATTTGAGCTGGTACAAATGATGTCGCTCATAGCCTTGATCTCAGCCGTGCAATTGATATAGGACACCACAATATGATCAGGGTGCGCCGCCTTGAACTTGGCAAACTCTACCGGTGGACAGCTATCGGCCAGCGAACATCCCGCGTCTAGATCGGGTAAAAGCACCAATTTGTCAGGGTTCAAAATTTTGGCCGTCTCAGCCATAAAGTGCACCCCAGCAAATACAATCACCTCAGCATCGGTAGCGGCAGCCTTTTGGGACAACCCCAATGAGTCACCGATATAGTCGGCAATATCCTGAATATCTGGCTCTTGATAGTAATGGGCCAACACAATAGCATTCAGCTCTTTTTTGAGAGCCTCAATAGCACTAAAAAGATCCTTAGGTAGAGCAGCAGGTGCAGAAGCGGTTGTGAACATAGGGATGGCTATTTTTTGGTCTCAGGCTAAATTTCCAATCCATTCAATTATAGTTAATTTAACCATAACTGTCAGCCAATACCGTGATGGTTTAATCAATTCCTCGATTGCTCACTGTCTTAACTTTGCAGTGCAACGTCAAATTTCTGACAAATTGCGGTAACGGCTTCTACCCAACCTTCGGGGGCGGGTACAGGTGCGATGTCCCAACCCCGATCGCCTAACTGAGGATGGGGACCGTTGAGGCCCGGTAGCACAACTGGATGATCGACATGTGCCAACATATCTATGTCATTTGGGCTATTGCCCAGTCCAATGGTGACGATGGTTTCATCGGTCGGCAAAATGCTTTGATATAGAGCGACCAGGCGTTCTACGGCATTGCCTTTGCCAGCATCTGGACCAATTAGATGGGAAAAGCGATCGCCGACAACGACTTTGAAACCAACCGCTTCAACGGCTTCAACAATTTGCTCAGAGGTGACGGCCTTTGGTGTGATAAACGGCTCGCTAAACTCACGAGCTTTGGCTTCTTGAGCATCCTTGGCCGAAAGCCCCGTATATCTTTGCAATCGATTGATGGTCATGTCGCCAAAGCCTAACAAGGAATGCTGCAGCTCATTAGCGATCACCCGTAGACCTGCCCGTGCCTGTACATAGGGGCATCCCAAATCGACCACATAGTAATCACCTTCTCGCTCACCCGGCGGCTTATTAAAAGGATTATGATTAACTTCAACAAAAATGGCACTGCCATTCTCGGTCACAAACGGATCGCTTAAGCCTACATCCTGACGCAGGGTAGCCACTTCAACCCTGGTCTTACTGGTTACAGGCACCACTGGAATCTTTAATGACTTTAATTGCTGGATAATGGGCACGGTCACTGCATAGTCATAGGTTTCACTATTGAGAAGTGTGCCGTCGAGGTCGGTAAAAATAATCAACTGGGTCATAGGAAGTAAACGTGCCTTGGACCAATCAGAACATGTTTAGATTAAACAACGATTTATGACGCTGGTAGAGATAAATAAAATTGACGCTGGTGTGGTCGCCGCCAAATCAGTAACGATTGCCATTGTGGGAGATGTTCATGACCAGTGGAGTGGTGCGGATACTCAGGCCCTGGAATCTCTGGGTGTGGACTTGGCTCTGTTTGTGGGGGATTTTGGCAATGAATCTGTCTCTATCGTTCAACAGATAGCCGCTGTCTCCGTGCCTAAAGCCGTGATTCTGGGAAATCATGATGCATGGTACACGGCCAGCAAAGTTAATCGGAAAAAGTGTCCCTATGACCAAACTAAGGAGGATCGGGTTCAGCAACAGTTAGATGCCCTGGGGGATTGCCATGTGGGATTTGGCAAATTGGAAGTCCCTGACTGTAAGCTTACTGTCGTAGGCGCACGCCCCTACAGCTGGGGAGGGACTCGGTGGCGTCATGGACAGTTTTATCAAGAGCGTTGTGGCGTTAGTAGCTTTGCCGAGTCGACGGCTAAAATCTGTGACTCTATCGATGCGGCCAAACAAAATACATTGATTTTGCTGGGGCATAACGGTCCGGCTGGTTTGGGCGATCAGATGCACCATATCTGCGGGCGAGATTGGAAACGGAGTGGTGGGGATTATGGTGATCCGGATTTTGCGGATGCGATCGCACATGCCCACCACTCAAATCGTCAAGTTCCCCTGGTGGTCTTTGGCCACATGCACCACGAACTCAAACATGACAAAACGCGCCTACGAGATCGTGTCGTCGTTGATCACCATGACACTGTCTATGTAAATGGGGCTCAGGTCCCCAGAGTGCTTAAAACCGCCAGCACCTGGCAGTGTAGCTTTACCCTGGTCACCCTAGCAGCAGGCAAGGTGCAAACAGTGCGATTAGTTTGGGTGAATGCTACAGCAACCCTTGTCTCTGAGGAATACCTTTATTGAAAAACTCAACACATGACTAGACGCATGGATGAATTTGGGCTAGCATAGCTGGTGCTTCTAGCTAATGTACAGAAGCAGTTTCACCTGGAGAGGTGGCAGAGTGGTCGAATGCGCTCGACTTGAAATCGAGTGAGCCGCAAGGTTCCGAGGGTTCGAATCCCTCCCTCTCCGTTATACATTTCAACGGTTTCACGGCTTTTTGCCTGGGTTTTTCCCAAGCAATGAGGACAGCTGTATGCAGTAAAAATGCCCTATTTTCTTGCATAATTAGTGCAAAACTAGTGCAAGGATTTTGGGCATGGATAAGGTCGATCAAGCCATTGAAAAGGTTAACCAGGGTCTAATACCAATTTGCGGCTGAAAGCGTTATTCTGAGGAGGTAGAAATTTTCACATTATTGTCAGACATTATGGCCAGAGTTAGTCGTGTGAA
>NZ_JADOES010000067.1 GCF_018739885.1 Leptothoe spongobia TAU-MAC 1115
GCCCCCCTTTGACGATAAACTCAGCTAAATATTGTTTTTTTTTACCTCACTCACCGATGGTGTGAGAAATCCGGGAACATGTGTTCTGTTATGGGGTTGCCATTGGATGTGCCAGTCATAATCTCTTCAATGAATCCGGGCTCAACAAATTCATGAATATCTCGAAAGATGAGGTTGAACAGGAAAAATATCCACAGGGTGGATAGCTTGGCTTTCATTGACAGGGCCAGCATTTGTCTCTGTACGTTGATGGTCTGTGCAGTCATTGTTCATGCTCCTTGGTTTGACTCTGTTGGTTGTTTGGGCCGGACCGGCATGACTGAAATCAGCGGTAATCCCAAATCGCGAACCTTAATCAGTACGCCGTAGAGGGCGGCCTGGTCTATGACCGGGCCAGACAGCAGCGTTTCACCGTTGTCTTTGAGTGCGATGGTCCAAGACCGGCCTTCGGCCATCGCAAATCCCTCAAACCAATCGCTCCAATGGGGAGCCAGATGTCCCTTGACACAAATTTCATACTGGGGATGATTTTCAGCGGAACGGTAGAGTTGGCTCATGGGAGTTGCGATTGCTTTCTCTAATCACTACTGGCCTTAACAACTCAAAAGTACAAACGGATATGGGGAGCCGTAGTCCCCACATGTGGGGATTGCATGTGGGGATTAAATAAAAACGTGCTCCAGTTCAAGATTCAGGGGCAATCACGACCTTGCCTTGATGCTGGCCAGCCCCAAAATACTGAATTAGCCTGGGCACCTCATTCAGAGGATAGGGACCATCGATTATGGGTTTCAACTGCCCCGTTGCCAACAGTTCGTTTATGGGTCAGGTGGTGGGGGAGACTCTGGGGCAGGATTGCGATCGCATCCAGCTCATCCCAGCCTTTCAAACCCATGATCCTCAAATTGAAGCGATCGCCACGATGCTCCTGGCCGAACTCAAGGGTGAATCATTGGGCAGCCAATTGTATATTGAATCCCTCGCCAACGTACTGGCCGTCCATCTGCTACGGCACCACACGACCACACGACCTGAGCTGTCTATCTACGAAGGTGGACTCCCCCAGCATCAGCTTTTACAGGTTTTAGACTATATCGATGCTCATTTAGGTAGCGAAATCACCCTAGCGGATCTAGCGCAATTAGTTGGCATGAGTCAGTTTCATTTTGGGCGTCTGTTTAAACAATCCCTGGGCCTGTCACCTTACCAGTATCTGCTGCTGCAAAGAGTAGAAAGGGCAAAACAACTGTTGAAGCAAACAGGCAAGCCTGTTGTGGAGATTGCGCTTGAGTGCGGTTTCAATAGTCACAGTCATTTTGGCCGTAAATTTCGGCAGCTGACAGGCATTACACCAAAGGCTTATCGTGCTAATTAGGCGATCCACAGCCATTTTTGAATATCAGTTAGTATTAGTCTGCAGTGTCAATAGGCATCGAAAATATGAAATCGCTGCAGTCCCTATCCCAACTACCTATCAGTAACACCTTAGAAGCCTGTAAAACCGTATTGGTTAGTCATTATGGGCAGCGTCTAAAGGGGCTTATTCTGTTTGGTTCTGCAGCTAGACAAGAAATGACCGATGCAAGTGATATTGATTTACTCGCTGTTTTACCATCCAAGTTAGATCATGTCCAGGAACTAAGCACGCTGGTTGATTTAATCTATCCCCTCGAATTAGAAGCAACCCATTGGATTTCTATCAAACCTGCTGCCCAGGATGAGTTCGAAGCTGGCAGCACACAGCTATACAGAAATATTCAAAAAGAAGGAATTCACCTGCTGTGAACAGACCAGACGAAATCCAAGTGAATCTAGATAGAGCTGAGTCATCCCTTCAAGCCGCTCGCCTCTTGATTGATACTAATTTTCTAGATGATGCCGCTTCGAGAGCTTACTATGCAGTATTTCATTCCGCTTCAGCATTACTGCTTTCAGAAAATCTAAGCTTCAATAGCCACAGCGGGGTGTTGCGAGCAATTAGCCTCAATTTTGTTAAAACAGGCCGCTTAGACAAAAACTATGGCAAAAATTTAAAGTGGTTAGCCGAACTCCGCCAAATTGGAGACTATGGTGAATCTCGTCGAGTCACATCTGATGAAGCCCAACGAGCTATCTCAGTAGCTGATAGTTTTCTGAATCAAGTACGTTTAATACTGCGACAACTCTGAGCAGAATGCCCACAGTGTCAGAAATGACTATGCTACATATAAGAAAAAAGCGTTATTCGTAGCAGGAATTTTGACAAGTTCAATAGAGCCTCGTTCCTAATACTCAAGCAGGCGATCAATTTTTGGAGTTCCTGCTGTACGCAGGTTTTTCTAGCAAATACCTGTTGAATTGTTTGTTTTCTAACGTGATTGTTCCATGTTGCCGAAATCCTAGTCTTAAAAGGCTGTTGGCACTTTTTCTGGTGACCGGCAGAAGCGCTGAAATTGCTTTCAGTTTCATTTCTCCAAACGCACGTTGGACAATTTCTTTGTAGAGTATGTTGCCGACTCCCCAATGATTGGGGTGCAGGACTAAGGCGAGATCAGGATATCCATCTTCAGGTTGCAAGCCACCCCAGCCTGCGAATTCGTCATCAATAAAGAAAGCCCAAGGACCATATCCGTATTCTGTCCATAAAGCTTTCTTTGTGGACAGAAAAGACTCACATTCACGAACGCCAAAGTTATCGTTTGATAGTGGCATGTGCCTACGTACCAATGGGTTGTTCATTAGTTCGACTAAATCCGATATTTCAACTGTGCCTAACTCTCTAAATTCAATATTCATATTCATATTCTGGTCTTGATACCCAACGTGAAGCTGAGCGGCGGTCAATATTTTGGCATCTATGTCTGGATGGTAAATTCCGTCCGCTCCTGCGTAGGGTTAGGGTAGGTGGCCAGGTGCATTGTCCGCCTCAGGGGATATGTTAGGCAGTTAATCAGTAGAGCTATCATCTAAAGACTCAAGTTTGGCCAACCACTCATGAAAATGAGGACAGTGATTCCGAATTACTTGTAACCCAATTTTTTCAGCTAACTGTGGTCCAAAGACAGATTTAGTCTTTCCGTAGTCAGGAAACTGAGCAATAATCCGCTTGCTAGGTGATGTTTCGGGTCCGTCATTGATTAATTCAGGTGTCTCATACTGACCAGCAATAGTCCGCAGCGTTGCAATTTTTTGTGCTCCTTGAGAACTAAGATCCTCAAAACAAGCTGGGTCAGAAAAAAGATACGTCTCATACTCATGTAGCTGAATATATGGAATGAATCGATGATCTCCGATATCGTCTGAAAATTTTTGCTCTAGAAATTTAACCCTTTCGAGTGGATTTTGTTTCATCGATTCAGCTTCAGCTAATCCTGGAAAATCAGGGTGAATAGCGTATAAATCAATCATAGTTGTAAAGAACACATCAGAAGCCTTTTCCTGTTTAACAAAGCGTATGATGTCGTTCTTCATAGGGGCATAGTTACGACCACCTCCTCGATGTATTCGCCCTTTCTTTTTAGAATGAGCAATGAGTACAGGATTATGCATAAATACTTGAAACTGAGCCAGATGAGGTTTCATTAAAACATCGGCAAACGTCTGCTCAGTTTGTCCCTCAGCAAATAAATAAAGGCGCGCCATTAATGCGGCCCTCCACCAATAATATTTTTCTCCCAGACTTCTCCGAGGCTATATTCATCGAGCCAAATATCTAGTGCTCGAGGACTCAATCTCTTAAACTGCGACTCCTTACCTTCGCGATTGACTGTAACTACATTTTCAGGATCAAAACTGTCTAAAAAAGAACTAGATTGAGTGCTAATGAGAATTTGTGTATGTAGTGCTACCTTCTTAAAAAGATCAGCCACAACGTTTAGAGCATAGGGGTGAAGACCTAATTCGGGCTCATCAACAACAATTAGTTTTGGGAGTTCATCTTCTGGTTGTAAGAGCAGTGTAGCTAGACAAATGGCACGTAAAGTTCCATCTGAAAATTGATGCGGTCCAAACACCCGATCTGAATCCTTCTCTTTCCAGTTAAGAATGACACGATGAGATTGATCTGGTTCAAGCACAAAATCATCGAAAAAGGGTGCAATAAGGCGTATTGTTCCAACAATTTGCTGGTAAGCCGCATGCCCTTCTTCCCAAAATCTTAGCAGTAGTGCAGCTAAATTACCAGCATCAGGCATGAGCCATCGGTTATCGCCAACATAGCAGGATTGGCGTACATCGGCGGTAGCAGAGGTATCGTGAAAGTGGTAAACACGACATCGATCCAGTAAATATTTGAGGAACTTAGCTGTTGGATTACCTACCTTTGCTGTTTCACTAATTTTAGTTTCTTGGTGCCCTACACCCAAGCCATCAGTTCTCGGAGATTCCCAATCTGTTTGCTGAAAGCTTATTGTTTCTTCAGTAAAAATTAGTGTGTCACCAGCAGCGTGAGATAGCCTTATGCAGTAAGTATCCACTCCATTTTCGACTTCAAACTCTAACTTTGCTTCTATCTGAGGCGTTGTCTTAGGCCCAAAGTGTAAAAGTGACTGGGCACGTCCAGATGTTCCAATATATTGTTGACATCGTCCAGCCATCATCTCATTAAGCATCTTAAAAAACGAAATGAGATTGCTCTTGCCTGCTCCGTTCGCTCCAATCAAGATATTTAAGGGATGCAATTCGAGTTCAAGTGCCTTAATAGACTTAAAGCCATTGAGGGTCAACCTCTGCAATCTATCCAAAAGTCAGCCTCCTAAATTCATGATTTTGAACCTTACCCATCATCTTAGTGCTAGTGATTCAATTATTGAGTGAATTCAGGGTTGTTTGTATAGACGATAAGCGGCCTAACTATTATGTATAGGGAAAGTTTCCACCTAAGAGCCTGATACGGGATCTTAGGTGGAAATATTTCAGCCTAAGATCCTGTCTAAGGTGAATAGGTGGAAATTCGTCAGCCTAACACTCCGATATGGGTGATTAGGTAGACGAATTCAGTATAATCGCCATCCCAAACCCTGAGATTATCGGGTTGGTATTGGGACGATCGCCTAAATCAGGTCTAGCTCTGTGGCTCGTTTCACCGCGGCTCGACGATTGGTGACGTTGAGCTTGCTGTAAATCCGCTTGGTATGGGTGCGCACGGTACTCAGCGCTACGACCAGTTCATTGGCAATTTCTGGACCGGAGAGTTCGGTGTTGAGCAGTCGCAGGACGTCTAGTTCTCGCTGGCTGAGGGGTTCGATCAACGGTTGGGGCGTAGGGGAAAGGGGTAAGGGGGAAAGGACTTTGGGCTTTTCTCCCCAAGTTTTTAATGCGGTCAATAGCTGTTGGGTATAAGCGGGGGTGATGCCAAGGGTCATGGCCTCTTGTAACAGTCGCGCCATTGGGGGGCCGCATTCTACAAAGATCCGAACATGACCCTCCGGTTCGCCCAGGGTTAAGGCGCGTTCTAGAGGAGGCATAGCGGCGGGTAAATCTCCTTGAGCCTCATGGGCTAGGGCCAGCACCACTAGGATTTTGATAATGCTGGCAGTGCGTTCCTGGGCTTCTGCGGCGGCTAACAGTCGGGATAGGAGGTCAGTGACCTGAGGCATTGCCTCGTCCATACCGTCTTGTCGGTACTGCTCGATTAAGACTCTTGCTAGGGTCAGGTGTTCATGCTCGCGCAGGTAGTCTGGCTCATCATCCACGGACAAACCACTCTCCTGTAACCAGCCCAGCGCGACCGCTAACCTGCCCTGCTGCAGCCACCACTGTACCTTTAATGCCTCAATCGGGCGGATATTCGGCAGCGGCGATCGGCGATATAATCGCTCGGCCTCGTGCAGTTGGTCAAGGGCTGTATCCAAGTCCCCCTCAGCCATTGTCAATTGCGCCTTAACTAGCCACGAAAAATAGTCAAACCCCGATGTCGAACCCTGCTTTCGCAGCTCCTCACCCGTTTGCAGCAGCTGATGGGCCGTGTCTAAATGCCCCTGTTCGTAGTAAAGCTCGCTTAACACCAAATGTAGATCCGCCGTCCCCTGCAAAATCGGTTCTGGCTGTTGGCCTGCCAGTTGTAGGGCTTGATGACAGGCTGAGATCGCAACTCGCAGCCACCCCTGGGCTAATCCCATCTGGGCAAGTACTGAGGTGGCACAGATGGCAATCCGCACATTGCCCATCTTTTGAAACAGCTTCAACCCTTTATCGAAGGATTGGTACGCCGCTGCGACATCGCCACTTGTCCAGTAGGCCAAACCGAGGAAAGAGGCCGTCACACCCCGTTCGTTATCGTCTTCGGAGGGTAACAGTGATAAAGCCTGCTCGGCATGGGCAATGGCTCCAGCAAAATCGCCCAGCGCCTGGGCGTGAAAGGCACGGGCATTGGCAATGGCGGCTGGGAGAGATCGATATTGTTCTTCTTTTGAATTCTCGACCGCAGCCAGTGCGTGTTCAGCGTCCTGCAAACGGTCTTCAACCGCGTCTATTTGTCCAGTATTCAGGAGTGCGATCGCGTGGGCCACACTGAGAACCGGGCGGATTCGAATGAGCGAATCCGGCAGCGCTTTGATCCAGCCCAACACCGTTTTCTCCTGCTGACGGTTGCGCATCGCGGGCCATACCTGCTCAATTAAACCTGCTGCATGGTCAAAGTCTTTAGCGGCCAGGGCATGGCGAATCGCATCAGACAATAGCTCATTCTGTTCATACCATCTACTGGCTTGCCCATGCAGAGTCGGCATCTGCTCCGGACACTCTTTTAGGGCATGGGCCTGAAGTACGTCGGCAAACAAATGGTGATAGCGGTACCATTGGCGCTTGTTATCTAACGGAATAATGAACAGATTGCCTCGCTCCAGCGTTTCCAACATGCTCTGACCGTTGTTTTGGCTTGTGACTGCATCACAAAGAGAACCATTTAAACGGTCTAAAAGGGCGGTCTGCAACAGAAAGTGACGGACGTGATCCGGTTGTCGCTGCAAAACTTCTTCTAGCAGGTAGTCCACAATGTAGCGATCGTCCCCTGAAAAGGCCGCCACAAAATCAGAGACATCCTCTCGTCCTTGCAGAGATAGCGCCGCCAGCTGCAGCCCGGCAATCCAGCCTTCGGTCCGCTGCTCCAAAGCAGCAACATCGCCCGCCGAAATCTCTAAGCCCATCCCTTGGTTTAGAAAAGCCGCCGCTTCGTCCGGCGTGAACCGCAGGTCGCTTACCCTGAGTTCGGTCAAGTCACCGTGAGACCTCAAACGAGCCAAAGATAAGGGCGGGTCGGCACGACTAGCGATAATCAGATGCACCTGGGGCGGCAAATGGCTAAGAAAAAAGCCAATCCCGTCATGAATGGCCTGGGTCTCAATTGCATGGTAGTCATCTAGAATCAGAGCGACATCCGCCTTAATAACCGTCAGTTCGTTGAGCAGCAGCAGCAAAATCGCTTCGATTTCGGGGGGCTGAGATGATTGCACTAATGAGAGTGCCCGCTTACCGAGATTGGGCTGAATGCTTTGCAGCGCAGCAATCACATAGGTCCAGAAGCTAGCTGGAGTATTGTCACTCCGGTCTAAGGAAACCCAGGCAACGGATCGCTTAGGTAACGCTGAAATCCACTCTGACAGCAGCGTTGTTTTGCCAAAACCTGCTGGAGCTGAGATCAGTGTTAATTTACGCTTCGGGTGGATGCGATCGATCAGCCTCGGGCGCGAAACCCGATCAGCAGTCCATTGGGGGAGATAGAATTTGGTCTCCAGCAGAGGGATTCCTGCAGTCATAGGCTCACCAACGCAGTTATGCCTATATCATCACGCTTCTAGAGACCGCTTGCAAAATGGTTACAGGTTAAATTTAGGGATTTTTCTATGCAGAGTCTCCGCTTAGGCCATTTCTGATAAAAAAGCTACCAGTTATCCAGGCCCCCAAACCCCCAATTTTGGGGGCTTTGAATCTTGTCCCCCCCAGGATTGGGGGGCTAGGGGGGCCTTCAACCGGTATAGTCTTTGCGAGAAAACGCCTTACGTCTGGGCATGGTTTCGAAATTCATGGACCGGCATACCAGCAATGCCCCAATCTTCAGTAGCCACCTCATCAATCACTACAAATGTGGTGTTAGGAGATTTGTTCAACACAGTAACGAGAAGATCCGTAACTCCTTTAATCAGGTCGGTCTTTTGCTGAGATGTGGCACCCTCTCGGGTAATTTTGATATTCACGTAGGGCATGTTATTTCTCCTGCTAATTCAGTTGGTTTGGACGGTTGTTCAGACCGCGCATTGATCTGGGGTGTATAGTGAAAAACCTTCGAGATGATCTGCCATTTGCCATCGATTTTGATCAGGGCTAAGAGATCGATATAGTCTTTTGAAAACAATGAGCTGCGCATGCGAGCAAGAGCGGTTACATTGCCGACAACCTCAATTGAATCGATGGAAAAACCATAGGCTTCACCCAAAGATTCAGGTGAAATCCGCTGTTCAACAATCGGAAAATAAGTATTCATATCGAGGTGCAGCAGCTCTCCACTCGATGCTGTGAAGTATTGAGCACTGGGATGAAAGACTTGGGATAAAAGCTCGGTATCACAACGATAGAGAGCGTCATAATATTTCTTGATCACCTCAACAATGGCTGAATAACCCATTGCTGGTTGATCGTCTACGTGCACTTGATGCATTCTTCCTCCTTATGCCGAGTTGGCGCATCTGAAAGCGAACAATTTGACAATAACTCTTCACTCAAAAAGGATAAATAGCAAATTTATTGAAAGTCTTTTTACTTATAGTGAATAATATAAATGCAAGCTCAGGCCTTTAGCGATCAACTTTTATGGATAAATTAGTGGCGTTGCAAGTCTTTAGACGGGTGATTGAGTTAGAAAGCTTTAGTCGTGCCGCTGAGGATTTGCACCTATCCAACGCAGCCGTTAGTAAAAATGTGCGCGAACTGGAACAATCACTCAAAACTCAACTCATCCAGCGGACCACTCGACGATTGAGCCTGACAGAGACCGGACAGCTTTATTTCCAGAAGGTTTGTTCGATTTTGGATGAACTGGCGACGGTTGAAGAGACGGTTGCCGATCTCGCGGTTAAGCCCCACGGACTGTTGCGGGTGACGGCACCGATGTCGCTGGGGTTAATCCATGTAGCCACTGCCATCTATCAATTTCAACTGGCGTATCCAGATATTCAGTTGGACCTAACTTTTTGCGATCGCTACGTTGATTTGATCGAGGAGGGATTTGATGTGGGGATTAGGGGGAGCGGCGCTACCCCAGATAGCAGTCTGGTGATGCATCGCATTTGCGAGTTCCCACGTGTGGTCTGTGCGTCACCCGCGTATCTTCAGCAGTCTGGTGAACCGAGATCACCGGATGAGTTGAAGCAGCACCAGTGCGTCATTTATAGTCTGGCGCGATCGCCCTATGAGTGGCATTTTTGGCAAGGGAATGAAACCATCGTCGCCCATGTCGATGGGTCGGTAAAGGTGAACAATAGCCTAGCGGCTAGTCAAGCCGCTATCGCTGGACTCGGGATCATTTTCCTACCCATCTTTGTAGCATCAGAGGCCTTAAAACAAGGGACGTTGCAAATTATCTTGCAAGAATGGTCTACAGAACCATTGAGCTTGTATGCGATCTGTCCCAAACATCGTCAACGCTCTAGGAAGCTACAAGCATTTGTGGACTTTATATCAGATGCACTTGCATCAATTACGAGGTAGGGATCAGCAGAGCGGTGATCAGGTAGGTCCAACACAAAGCAGAATCATTGTCGCTTTGATCTAAAGAAAGTTTGATCGCCCCATCTCGATGACCTACTTAAGGCAATTAAGAGATGCGACCCCTGCCAACCGATGCAATCTTCCACATTGTCTTGATCCTAGCAACATTGTTATGTTCCCTACATGTTTCCTTTGGTAGCAGGCAACTCGTTGTATACAATTAGTGCAATGTTTCCATAGGCTAATGCCCCTATGGCCAGAATCAGTTACGGACCTCAAGTACAAAGACGGACAAAGCTACTTCTGACTGCCTTGTTGGCGTATGCCAATGATGACTTAGGGGATTGCGATCGCGCAAGTGATGACTTGTCAGTTCGCATTGCCCCAAATCTCAAGATAAACTGGCAAACAAATCGACAGTTAGTCGTTAGGACCAAAGTTAGATTTCTACAAGAATTAACTGCTGTAGTACAGGATACGTTATCTACCGATCAGATTAAAGAAGCACTCAAACGACTGGAGGACTTTCTAGAAATTCTGGAGGACAATCGACCTTCCTCCCAAGGCTCGGATGTTTGGCATTTTACCCTGAAGCTATGGCACGACCGAAAAGATGTAACAGCTAACCTAAAGCGGTTTGATCAAGAATGGCAACAGCGACGTTCTTCAGGATTTTCACCACCCTCTACCAACGTTTCCACTCAAGTAGACCTAGAAGCTTTGCCCAAGGATGCATCTCCAGAAAAGCAACCTATTCAGAGCCAAGATTGGGGAGACGCTTTGGATGTTTATACCTTCTATGGTCGCAGGCAGGAACTAAAGATTTTATCGCATTGGCTGGTGGAAAATCAGTGTCGACTTGTTTTGCTATTAGGAATGGGAGGCATTGGGAAAACAGCATTAGCCGCAAAACTGGCTCAGCAGATTCAGGCAGAATTTGATTATTTAATCTGGCGTTCGCTGCGGAATGCACCGCCTATCCAAGAACTACTTACGGAGCTACTTACTTTCCTCTCAAACCAGCAGACAACTGACTTGTCGGACTCTGACTTGCCGGACTCTATCGATGGGAAATTAGCCCAAATGGGTCAATATTTACAGTCTGCACGGTGTTTGATTGTGTTAGATAATTTGGAGCCCATTCTCAGCAATGATGATTCAACCGGGGCTTATCGCGCAGGTTATGAGGGATATGGTCAGCTGTTGCGGTGGGTAGGAGAAACCCAGCATCAGAGCTGTTTACTCTTGACCAGTCGTGAAAAACCGAGGGGTTTGGGTGCGAAGGAAACTAAAGAAGGCCCGATTCGTTCGCTGCAGTTGTCGGGTCTAGAAAATACGTCAGCCCAGGCCCTTTTGCGCGAAAAAGACTGTTCCATATCAGCAGATGAGGGACAAGCATTAGTTCAAAGCTATGGGGGTAACCCCCTGGCGTTAAAAATTGTAGCGACGACCATTCAGGAGTTGTTTGGTGGGGAAACTGCTCGATTTTTAGATCAAGGAATGACAGTTTTTGGAGATATTGAGGATTTACTCGAACAACAGTTTGGGCGTCTTTCTTTTCTTGAGCAACAGGTAATGACTTGGTTAGCGCTAAGACGGGAATGGTCAACGATTTCAGAGTTGCAACAAGATCTCTATCCACCAGTTTTGCTACCAGATTTACTGGCTGTGTTAGAAGCGCTGCAGCGGCGATCTTTAATCGAAAAGCAGGTCGCTACGTTTACGCAACAGCCAGTTGTTATGGAATATGTGACTGGCTGTTTTATTGCTCAAGTTTGTGAGGAGATTCAGGCGGGGCGGATTGATTCTCTCAATTGCTATGCCCTGAGTCAGGCTCAAGCCAAAGATTATATTAGAGAAGCTCAGGCTCGTTTGGTGTTGCGTCCAGTTATAGAACGGTTGTTGGGACTATTGGGACCGGCATCGGTGGTAAAGGGCTATTTGGATCGATTATTACAGGCGTTGAAATTATCCCCACTGCGTTCCCCTGGTTATGGTGCAGGCAATGTACTCAACTTGCTCCATCAGCTGGATATTGATCTGAGTGGCTATGACTTTTCCAATCTAGTGCTTTGGCAGGTGTGCTTTCCTGAGATGACTCTACCGAGGGTGAATCTGACGGGGGCAGATCTAAGCCGTTCGGTGTTTACCCAAACTACTGGGGTGATGATGTCAGCGGCGTTTAGTCCCGATGGACTGCAGTTAGCGACGGGTATTGGTCATGACATTGTGCTCTGGCAACTTGCAGATGGCAAACAGCTGACTTTGATGGTGGGTCATAGTAGCTGGGTGGTGTCAGTGGCGTTTAGTCCCGATGGTCAACACTTGGTCAGTGGTAGTCATGACCAACAGGTGCGGCTGTGGGATGTGGCCACGGGGCAGTGTGTGAAAACGTTGGTAGGACATACGAGTCGGGTGGAGTCGGTGGCGTTTAGTCCGGATGGTCGATGGCTTGCTAGTGCGAGTAATGATCAGACGATTCGGATTTGGGAGGTGGCTCGCAACCGCTGTTGTCATGTGTTGGCGGGGCATTGCGATCGCATCCTACAAATCTGCTTTACCCCTAATAGCCAAACATTAGTCAGTGGCAGCCATGACCAAACAGTGCGGCTGTGGGACCTGACGACTGGTGAGGAAATTCAGCGCCTGGAGACAGCCATTAACTGGAAACTGGCCATGGCCCTGAGTCCGGATGGTCAGAGGTTGGCCACAGGCAGCGATGGTAAGGTGGTCAAAATTTGGGAATTAGCAACGGGCAACTGTTTATTGACCCTGCCGAATTATCACAGTCATGTGTGGTCGGTGGACTTTAGCCCAGATGGTCGATGGCTGGCCACAGGAGGTGATGATCGGACGGTCAGGCTATGGGATGCTCAGACGGGAGAATGCTTACGCACACTTCAAGTGCATACGCATCTGGTATGGCTGGTGGCCTTTAGTCCAGTTGTATCGCCAGGGAATGCTCAAACCCTGATTAGTATCAGTGATGATCGCACTTTGAAGGTGTGGGATGTGGCCTCTGGCCAATGTTTACGCACATTACGAGTCTACAGCCATCGGATTGAGGCGGTGGCCTTTAGCCCGGATGGTCAGACGCTGGTCAGTGGTGGCGAAGACTGGCGATTACGGCTGTGGGATATGGCGACGGAGCAGTGCTTAAAAACATTGCAAGGCCATGACAATGTGGTCTCTGCTGTGGCCTACAGTCCCAACGGTGAAACCCTGGTCAGTGGTAGTCATGATCAGACTATCAAACTGTGGGATGTGCAAACGGGACGGTGTTTACGCACATTTTGGGGGCATCAGGGGTGGGTCCATAATGTGGTATTTCATCCTGATGGTACTCAGGTGGTCAGTGGTGGCTATGACCACACCATTAAGCTGTGGGATGCGCGCTCAGGAGAATGTCTGCAGACGTTTGAAGGCCATATTCATCGAGTGAAAACGGTGGCGTTGAACGGCCAGGGAACGATGCTGGCTAGTGGTAGCGATGATCAAACTGTCAAGCTTTGGGAGATGGAGACTGGGGTTTGTGTGCAGACGCTGCAAGAGCATACGGACTGGGTAGTGTCTGTGGCGTTTCAGCCATCTACTGAGGGGGGCGCGAGTGGGGTTTTGGCGAGTGCTGGGGATCAGACAGTGCGGCTGTGGGATATTGATACGGGAAAGTGTGAGCAGGTGTTGATGGGGCATCAGGGGCGAGTGCGATGGGTGGCCTGGAGTCCGGATGGTCAATGGCTGACAAGTTGTGGGACAGATCGGACGCTAAGGCTATGGGATGTGAGTTCTGGTGAATGTTTATGGGGGGTGGAGCATCCGAGCCCGGAGGTTTGGGCGGTGGCGTTTAGCCCGGATGGTGAGACGATCGCGAGTGTGGGCCAGGATGAGACAATTCGGTTATGGCGCGCGAGCAATGGGGACTTTGCTCGGGGGTTTACGATTCAGCGGCCCTATGAGGGGATGGATATTACGGGGGTGGTTGGGTTGACGATGGCGCAAAGGTCAACGCTGAAGGCGTTGGGGGCGGTGGAGTCGGAGTAAATGAGTGGATGGGTGGATGGGTGGATGGGTGGATGGGTGGATGGGTAGATGGGGGTGGCGTTTTTGTGGTGGTAAAAATTACCCTTGTGGGTGCTGTCATGGTCACAATGGGGTATTAGGCTGGATCTCAGCGGGCTTTACATGTTTGAAGTCTGTAGTAGTGCGTTTTGGTGACGACCATGACCGATGATTTGGATAAGACTGTAACGGATTCTTCTAGCACTGAGCCTGTAGCGGATACTGATGAAGCGGCTAAGGTGGATTTGGATAAGGCTACTAAGGTAGAAGATTCACCAGAAACACCAGATCAATCAGATACGCCTGCTGTTCCTCCACTGGTTGTTGTGGAGGAACCTGAGGTTATTGATGATGATGGGCGAACTCCTGGAATTACTGAGAAGATATCAAAATAGTTGAAGACTTCGGCTATGAAGGTTTCTGAAACCTGTTATCGATTAGTAGAGCAGGGTTCACGGTTTCACCCTCTCTATGGGGCTCGTTTGGCTAATCACTTGCCAATGGTGCTGATTGCGCTGGATAGAATTGGGGTTTCACCAAATCGACTAGAAGCGTTTTACGATAGCTATATTCCGAAGCTGACTCTGTTACTAGGTGATCATAATCATTATAAGCCAGTTGATCCGACCCAGTATCTCGGTCGGTCTGATTTGTTTTTAGGCTTTTTACAATATTTTCGAGGTCAGGTTGAACGTGCCGGGACCGAAAAGGTATTGCGGAGTTGGGTACCTGTTTTGCTACCGGGACTGGCAGCATCGGCATTTCATGCATTGATTCGTCTAGGCTATGGGATTGATGCTGCCATTGAATCTGAAGTTTGTTTTGCTTTGGCATATTGGGCGGCGGAGTATCAATCTCTCGGTGATCTGGGTGCACAAACAGATGAGACAATGTTGGAAATTGCCATGCGAATGTTTCCAATCACTCAGCATCACTCGTTTTTACCAGGAATTATTGTGGATCGGCTGGCTGAAGTGAGTCGGCTTCTGGCATTGCAGAATGTAAACAGCCAGCCCAGAGTAATTAGTCTGGAGATGATTGCCCATTTTTCTATTGAGGCCTTTGCTCAAAAAGATAATTTTACGCTGCTCCATACAGTTACGGCATGCCATGCTTTTCGGCGTGTTCTTCCATATGTAGGTGATCAAGTGCGTGGGTTGCGTTATCTTTGGCAGGCGATTTTGGTGGCTTATTTGACTACGAAGGTTGAACTTGAGGGAGAGAGGAAGCGGGATGTAGCGTCGTCGATGACCTGGTCAGAGTGTTTTGAACAGGCTTCATTGTCTAGTAATGATCATGTGATTAAGCTGACTTACACAGCATGGGAAGAGTTTCAGGTTTATGGATTTTCCCCTTATCGGTTAGTAGCAGGGCACCAAAACAACAATTAAAGTTCAATAGCTAACGACTCTTGACATAGGACTGACAAGCATAGCTAGCATCTATCGCAATATCATTTTGAGGGTCTGCCAAAACAGTATGGTTGCGCAATCTACTGCAAGCTTTCTGTTGGCTCTTCCGGAATTCCCGTGGAGCCCCCTACATTTAGTGTAGAGTTCAGATTCTTCCCCGTTAGGGATAATAGA
>NZ_JADOES010000068.1 GCF_018739885.1 Leptothoe spongobia TAU-MAC 1115
TCGAAAAGGCCTGCCTCCACCGTCTCCTCCTCAACTCCAAGAAAGTATTGGTTAGGGGAGGAAGTGAATTTATACCATATGTAGCAGGTCATTGGGCAGGTCAATGTCACTCTTATCGATCTCGTCGATCAGCAACACTCGGGGTCGTTTGGGATGATCCGTTGGTAGCAGTGCCGTCCCCAAAGGGCCGAGGGTAATGTAGCTGCCAATGTCTTTTTCTTGCTTTAGCTGGGCGTCTTGCAACCGGGCAATGGCATCGTAGCTATATAGCCCTTCTTTGCGCGTAGTACGGGTAGTAATGGACCAGTGTAAAACCTCTCCCAGGTTTAACTCATGGGCTACGGCATAGGCCAGGGAGGTTTTGCCAGTGCCTGGCTTACCCGTCACCAATAGCGGTCGCCGCAGGTACAGGGCGGCATTCACCATGTCGATTTCATCATCGGTGGCCTGGAAGGTGGCTCCCCTCTGCTGCTTTTTCTGCTCAGCTGCACTTTTATCGCCGCCAAAGGGTCGCCAGCTCGGCGGGTCCGGCAGATGCTTGGTAATGTAGTCCGCATCCTTACGGGGCTTTCGATTGCCTTGAAAAATTCGCCAGTTGGTCTTGTCAGCCATGGTTACTACGATAATTATCTGCCAAGGGACATGTGGTTAGCGGGATGGGCACTGGGGTGCACCAAATGGGGATCATCCCACAGCAACGAAAGATGATGACCAATGTGGGCATCTTCCGCCTTGGGTGCACTGGCAATGGCATCCGCACGGGCTCGTTTGACCATCTCTGGCAACCTAGCCATCTTACAAGCCAGCAGCTGATCGACTTTATCCATGGCATCCAGCTCTTCACAAAAAGTATCTGACCGCAGCCAAATTCCTGCTGGAATGCCCGCAGCCATCACGGCACCAAAGATTTCAGGGTAATTCTCATCAGCACATATCTTGGTCAGCTTCAGCCCCAGGCTTTTAGAATGTTGCAGTTTGGCATACAAAGACGCTGAATCCTCC
Source organism: Leptothoe spongobia TAU-MAC 1115 (assembly GCF_018739885.1). Classification (GTDB taxonomy): domain Bacteria; phylum Cyanobacteriota; class Cyanobacteriia; order Phormidesmidales; family Phormidesmidaceae; genus Leptothoe; species Leptothoe spongobia. The sequence continues at coordinate 1,003 of NZ_JADOES010000068.1, forward strand.
AAAGCCTCATTCCCACAAACGAAAGTGGGGCAGCCCTTCGTTCCCTGGAGTTTTTGAAACTCTGCCCACTTTTGTTGCCATTTAGAACCATACTTTCTCCAAAGAATTGGAATGAGACGTTCAGCAATTCGCACAACAAATCGATGCTTTACGCCAACGCGTATGTCGGGTTCGAACGGGAAATCTTTTGATAGAAAGGTGCGATCACAGCTCTGATGAATCAACTCCAACGGCAAAATCAAATGAATAATTAGCTCCCGAGGAGACTGTTGTTCAACCTCTGCCACACAGTCTTGTATTACCCTTGCTAGGGTGTCAACCGTAACCTCCTCATCAAATGCTTTAGGGGCCTTTACAGGTTGTCCTCCGGAGCCAGACACAGGCTTATACTCGGCCACATCCGGCATGAACCAAGCTTGCAACGGGTATGTCTCCCCACCCTCAATGGGCATCACAGCAATTAACAATACTGATTCTGTAATTTTTGCCTGATCTTTCTGCTCCTGAGCCAATTTTTCTTTTGCCTGGTTTAACAATTTTTGCCAGGTTTCTACCTTAGGCTCTAACCATACTTGAAGCTTCTTTCTCAGATCTTGCGGTAAATCTAGCTCTGGCTGAATTAACAAGGCTACAAACCGATAAATTGCTTCGTAGTCACTACCTGCCAGTGAGACATCCTGTAGAGCATGCAATTTAGCATCCACAGGCTTCGGAACTGTCCACCCCTTAGGGCAACAGATTGGGTAGGCCCGATCCGTCGCCAACTGTATCTGCTCAACCAGAGGCTCATCCTCTTTAGCAGCCGTTAGCAATTGCTCTAGCTCCAAACAAGCAAGCTGTCGTTGCAGTTCCACCAGGGGCGCAGCCGGAACCATAAAGGCAATGTCAGAATTTTCTTCCTCCGTTTCCACGGCGACGGTCATTCCCACCACAGCAGCAACGGTTTCATCCCAGATGGCCGAACCGCTAAAACCTGCCTGAATCGAATATCCATCCTGGCGACGAATCTGCACCAGGCCATCGGATAGGTCAGTCATGAACTGACCCTTGTCTTCTCGACCCGCCGTCCGGTTTTTAGGAAAGCCAATCACCCGAAAGGTATTGTCTAGACCGTGGGCCTCAATGGTGCGGATAGGACTCACTTTTTCAGGTAAAGGCGACCGTAAAATCAGCCCCGCTATATCCTGGCGATCCTCATCTTCTTCCTTGCGATAGTGAAAAATTTTCACCTCAGTTGAGAACCGCTGCTTCTTTGACGCCGAAAAAGGGAAACTAACCACCACGGTCGATCCCTTTTCAGGTGTCTGCCCCCGACCCAGTCCCAACGCATCTCGCACCACATGGGCACAGGTAATCACGCCGCCATCTACTAAAAAGCCAGCACCGATGACCTTATTACTTTTGCCATGGATACGTGCGATCGCATTTTTGTAGGACTGCACTGAAGTCACGCTTTCCTTTGCCATAGGCCCTAACCTACTGGCCCCACTTCAGCGTCACTTCAAAACTCACCTCACTACCCACGCTAGAAAATATCACCCCAGCATCAGCACTTAAGTTCAGCCCAAACTTCACCTCAATCCCATCTGCCGGTGTCGTCAGCCCAGTTTTCAGCCGTTCCATCGCCGCAGACGCCACCGGAATCACCTTATCCAATGCCCCTTCAAAGGTTTCCTTCGCCTTGAGGATAGGCTCATCCAATATAGATACCTCTTCCACCGCATCCTCATTGATGGGCTCTGGCACCTCCACCAAAAACGTAGTGCCATCCTCTAGCTGAAATTCAGCCAGTACCTTTTTCGCCATGGGGTCGCCTCAAAAAAAGCTGATATATCTATCTACCCCATTTATCGGCAAAATTCCACCTAAAATTGGTCTATCTCTAAAAATTAAGGGCACCCACCAGGGATGCCCCCACATTGCAATTATTCAAATTTAAAATCGCACAAGGCATTGCCCAATACCGACACCCGGTAGGGGCAATGCCTTGTGCTTGCCCCGCAATCGTTGTCGCCATTTCTCGATCATTGAAGGACGGTCGGACAATGGCGTAGGTTATCCAGGGCACCCACAAGGGGATGCCCCTACACCCCAAATTACATGGTGCGAACTGACGCCTTCCCGTCAATCACTTCACCGATGAGCACCTCATCCGCAACACCCACAAACAAACCATTCTCCAGCACACCCGGAATGTTGTTAATGGTCTTCTCCAGCTCAGCCGGATTATCAATGCCCGGCATCGTCACATCCAGCACCATGTTGCCCTGATCCGTAATCACCGGGCCATCCTTATTCACACCCATGCGCAACTCAGGTGCGCCGCCCAAAGCTTCTAGCGCACGAGTCACAGGAGCCACTGCCATGGGTAGAACCTCTACGGGCAGCGCAAATGTGGACCCCAGTTTATCCACTAGCTTGGAGCTATCAACCACTACCACAAAGCGCGCGGCTAAACCATCCACCACCTTTTCACGGGTATGGGCTGCACCGCCGCCCTTGATCAGATTCTGCTGAGGATCTACCTCATCAGCGCCGTCGATGGCGATGTCAATGCGGGGCGCTTCATCCAGCGTAGTCAGCGGAATACCATGCTTTTTAGCCAGTACCGAAGCCTGAAATGATGTGGGAATACCAACAACGTCAGTAATTTCGCCCGCAGCTATACGCTCACCGATAAACTGAATCGCAAATGCAGTGGTGGAACCCGTGCCCAGACCCACAATCGAGCCAGATTTTACCTGGGCAGCGGCAGCGCGACCCACTTCTTGCTTCATTAACTTAACCGGGTCCATATCTCCCATGGTGTGGATAACTCCTCTAATCGTCTTCTAAGAAGCAGTAGCGTTACTGATAAGGAACAACAGTTATCACCAGGGACAACTCATGTTTGCATCAGCAACAGCTCATCTTCGGTATCTAGCATGACGGATATCGGGTCGGCTGCATAGATAACAGGGTGAACAAATAAACCTCAAACTCCATTAACAAATGTCAGTAAATGTCTGGAGTTATACTCCCAGCTATTTATAATTAGACCATTCAGGAATGCTCCAAATCTCTACCATTGGCATGCATAAGGACCTGAAACCTATATTGCACAGACATTTACCGACCATGACACTTTAGTAAGTGTCTATGCGGAGTCAGGTTAGCTTTTATGTAGTTGCACCTACACACTTAGGATGTAGCATCATGATTTTTTTACCTCGCCCCCTGACTATTCCTCGTAGATCGTTACGATGGCTGTTAGCCCCTTTAGCCTGCTTACTAGTGGTGGCTCCCACCTACGCCATGCCCCAGGAACTCACCCTGAGTCAGAAAGTTGTAAATATGGAGCTGAGGCTGGAGTCAGAATACGAAACCTACTTTGGTGAAGACCTGGCTGAAGTGACACAACCACCGGAAGAAATTGCCACCACCCTGGCTCGCATCGCTGACGAAACAGGCACATCACCAGCGGTTTTGTGGGCCATTCCCCGTACAGACCATTTACACCTGGTATTGATTACGCCCAACGGTGAACCCATTGTTCGTGACCTGTACGATGTGCCCAGGGACTTGCTAGATAAAACTACTGAGCAGTTCCATCGTCACATTAGCCGCCCCACAGGCAGAGCCTATATGCCCGCAGCGAGAAAGCTGCATGATTGGCTGATTGGCACCTATGAAGAGGAGTTTCTAGCTCCTGCTGGTATTGACACCCTATTGGTGTGTAGTGGTGATGGATTGAGGGGATTAGCCCTATCGGCCCTCCACGACGGTCAGCAGTTTTTGGTTGAGAAATACAGTCTGACTAGTATTCCGGCCTTTAACTTGATCGATACAAGCTATGACCCGATTGAGCCAGGGAACTTGCTGGCTATGGGAGCCTCTGAGTTTACGGATCTGGCCCCATTGCCTGCGGTCCCGGTTGAGCTATCGAATATTGCTTGGCAGCTCAGAACGGCTGAGGGTAGAGACCGCATCTGGCAAGGCCGCTCTCTACTTAACCAGAGCTTTACCCTGGACAACTTCAACACCCTGCTAGGCCGTCAATCCTATGACATTGTCCACCTGGCCACCCATGCTGAATTCAAGCCCGGCAGGCCGGACAATTCCTACATTCAGCTATGGGACCAGCGGCTCACCCTGGAAGAGATGAGTAATCTCAACTGGCAGCTGCCTAATCTGGAGCTACTGGTATTGAGTGCTTGTGAAACAGCCGTTGGTGATAGTAATGCCGAGCTAGGGTTTGCCGGATTAGCCCTGAGAGCGGGTGTCAAATCAGCCGTTGCCAGTCTATGGGATGTCAGTGATGCTGGCACTCTGGCCCTAATGAGTGAGTTTTATCATCAGATACCTAATTCTGTTACCAAGGCAGAAGCATTGCGCCAGGCTCAGCTGAATCTACTCAGGGATAATACACAAGCGGTTGATCTAAGCCGCTTGCAAAAGTCAGATGGGGCCATCAACAATACTGATGTTCTGTCCACAGACTCCCTATCCCATCCGTTCTACTGGGCTGGATTCTCGATGATCAGTAGCCCATGGTAGTGCTCAGAGTATCTATCGCCTGCTGCTGCCTCAAATCCGTACCTTAAATCCGTACTTTGGGGCAGGCAGGGGCTTCACTCGTCACCGCACAGTCCCGCAGACAGGGCTGTTGATAAGCGTCCTCTGTTTCTAGGGGCGGTGGCACTTGCCCAAACACCATGTCACAGCTCAGGTCTTCAAAATCTGGCGTCATGGTGAGGGGGATACCAAACTTTTCGGTAAAGAACTCCTGGGTGGGTAGTTTGCACATGTTAATGCACATGCCGACACAGCCGCTTTGTTCTAAGTAACGACATTTTTTAATGTGTACATTGCTTTTTTGTTGACGGGTTTCACCCGTGGCTGTTTTAATCTCGACTGACTGCACCTCACAGGGACCCACCAGCCATTCAAAGAGCTGGGTGGCAAACCAGGCGTTGAGTTCGCACACCAGCTGGGTAGGGGAGAAAAATGTACGGATGCCCCACAGGACAGGCGCTGGTACCAGGGATTGCAAAACGACCGCCACCAGCCGTTGCTGCTGTTGGGAATTGCGACCCCGCATGATTTTTTCTGAGAGATCGACAAAGCCGTCATAACCTGGTCGATTGCTACGTTCCCCAACGGCATTGGACATTTTATAGGCAAACAGGCGAATGAAAAGCTTGTCGAAAAACGTGTCGTGGTAGATGGTCTTTTCCGCCATTGGGTCTTTGGTTCTGGGGGGCTAGTAGTAGACTAGAACATCGGGGCTGCTAAAGGGAATACGTTAGGAGTCGTTATCAGCTATGGTATCAGGCAGTTTTTGAGGTTGCGATCGCCCACGTTCCACATAGTTTATGCCTAGGTTACGGGCAATGATCGGACTTAAGGTGGATGTAATCCTGTTTTGAGCCAAAAACGTCTTGTCTCTCGGATAGAATCTTTTTCCGGGTAGCGAGTGTCATTCAAATCAAGACGAATGCACGTCGCACGACCAATAGGTGTAATTCCCTCTATTAATATGCCTTGATCTACCCAAACGAAATGTTCATCCCATCGCTGTAGACGAGGATTAAAGATAGGAACTGTTTCCTTTGACTCTGGATCAATACTTGCAACGAAATTATAACGCCGTTCATTACAGCGACGGCAGGCAAGTGCAAGGTTCTCAAGCTTGTCAGACCCACCCAATGATCTTGGCGTAATATGATCAATCGTAAAGCGACTCGCACTTAGACGTTCCGAAGAGTGACAGTATTCGCACAAGTACTTTGCTCGCTCTCGAACCGCTCGTTTCGTTTCATCGCTAACTGGCATATTGAGCAGCAAGCATTGCATTCATATGAGTAAAAATGCGGTCTAGCTCTGATATGGTATCTAGCTCCGCTATTTCCTCAAGTGTAAGTTGGTCAGCTTTCTTGCTATCCAGCAGACTTTCCATGCGAAGCTGAAGCGTTTCACTGAATTTAAACAAGTGCCAGGCACCGACTGGTTCGAGCCGAATTTCATGTATCAATGAGGATGGCTGTTTAAGCGTTGTAACCATTTTTATTCTGGGGGACCACCATGCGAAGGTATTGCAATGATTATAACTTGTCCAAATCTGGTACTTTGACCGTTTGGTTATAACGGTTCATCATCTTTCTACCTCGATTTGCCTATGAACGAAAGGCCTGTATTAAGTTGAGATTAATTTTGTTCTGTTCTGAAATGCTTCTAGCCCTCCTTGCTTTTGCCAATACGCCTGAAAAAGAGGGCAAATTCTCTAGTGCCATAACATCACCACCTCGATAGCAGAGTATCGCCTGATAAGCAAATAGATCAGCTACTTTAGCTATTTCAGGAGGATTATTTCAGTCTTCTATGCTCCAGAGAACTTCAACAATTCGGTAAATATAAAAATCTCCTTACCAAGTTTCTCTTTCTGCCTGACAGTCCAAAATTTCAACCAAATGAGAAACAAATCCTTTCTGCCTCAGCAATATAAAGTAACGGCTATGGCAACACAATTCGAACTAGATTAAATCTTTATTTTGCCCGAGGTAGGAGCCCCCGCTGCTGACAAACTGTTGGAATTTGGCCTAGTGGAAGGACCCAGCAACACCTACCCAGGCCAAGGAACAGCAAACTGGCGTTGTTTCTTTCAGAATGTGATGATGGAATTGCTGTGGGTGGAGGATGCTGAGGAATCACAAGCGTCAGACTTGTCAGTGCTTTGGGTCCGTAGCTAATCATCGACAGCGTCGCCGGTTGTTTTTTACCAGAAGATGGACCACTAATGGAACTTGGATTCAATGGGGAAACCCAGGGGTAATCTATTGACTTTCGCTCCCATCTACTGTTGTGGCTGTGTTGGTAGCCACCAGATATTTCACCCCCAGGTAAATGACCACCATGGCCAGCCAAAGCACTGAGGTCAGCTGACGCAGGTGATCCGCCTGCCATAGGGTAATCAAACTAAGGGCAATGACATTGGCCAGCAAGACAGGCCAGCGAGCGGGCATCGGAAAGGGTCGAATCGGCTCATGGCTATGGGGATACAATTGCACATTGACAGCCGTATTGAAAAATAGCTGACTGATCAGGAAAATTACCATGCCCAGTACCAGGTTGTGCCAGACCAGATAAAATCCAACCAGCTCAATCACGATGGTGCCTAAGGTAATGGTATAGAACCTAACCACACGGGGGTCAGTCAAGGAGAGCTGATGGACATTGTCCAAATCCACCCAAGCCATACGTCCCTGGTCGATACAGACAAGAATTAGGGCAATGGCAATGGTAGCGCTCCCCGTCAGGTTGACGGTTGGAAATAACAAGTAGTGCCAACCAATACCGCCAGCGGCGATCCAAAACAAACCGACGATGGCGCGATTGGGCCAGGGTCCTAAAGCAAGCTGCATTGCCCTTGATGACGTAGTAGATGATCGCACAGTACTAGGGCCATCATGGCCTCCACCATGGGTACTGCCCGAGGCAGCACACAGGGGTCATGACGACCGCGACCGGACAGGGTGGTTTCATTGCCCTGCTGATCGACGGTTTTTTGTTCTTTGAGGATGGTGGCCGTGGGCTTAAAGGCGACGCGGATGATGATGTTCTCGCCGTTGGAGATGCCCCCTTGGGTACCGCCGGAGCGATTGGTGCGGGTGCGGATATTGCCGTCAGCGTCGGTGTAGAACTCGTCGTTATGCTGACTGCCGGTGAGGAATGTGCCGGCAAATCCGGAGCCCAACTCAAAGCCCTTACTAGCTGGCAGGGACATCATGCCCTTGGCCAGGTCGGCTTCTAATTTGTCAAAAACGGGGGAGCCCAAACCTTTGGGTACTTTGCGGGCCACACATTCCACCACACCGCCGATGGAGTCGCCGTCCTTACGCACCTGGTCGATGCGGGCGATCATTTCTTCGGCAAAGTCGGGATTGGGACAGCGGACGATGTTGCTTTCTACCTGTTCAAGGGTGACGCTATCGGGGTCGATGGGGGCTTCCATGTCCTGGATGCGTTTGACATAGCCAACAATGTCTACGCCTGCTACCTGGTGGAGAATTTTTTTTGCGATCGCACCCGCTGCCACTCTGCCAATGGTTTCCCGAGCCGAGGACCGCCCACCGCCCTGGTAATTGCGAATCCCGTACTTAGCATCGTAAGTAGCATCCGCATGGGATGGACGATACTTGGTTGCCATCTCCCCATAGTCCTGGGGGCGCTGGTCCTTGTTACGCACCAAGACCGTAATCGGCGTCCCCAGCGTCTGTCCCTGAAACACCCCTGAGACAATCTCACAGGTGTCCGTTTCCTTACGCGGAGTCGTAATCTTGCTCTGCCCCGGTCGCCTGCGGTCCAAATCCACCTGGAGCTCCTCAGCAGAAATCTCCAACTGAGGCGGACACCCATCAATAACAACACCGACACCACCGCCGTGGGATTCGCCAAACGTAGTGATCCGGAATAAGTGACCGAAGGTATTGCCCATAGGTTTAATGCAGGGTGGTTGAGAGCTTTTCAATCCTACCGTAGGACGCGCCTCACCTGTGGATGGTGGGCAATGCCCACCCTACCGCAACTACCGCAACCGCCAATAATCAACCAGATTCATATCGTGGTTCATCTTCATATGATGGCGTGGATTAACCGCCTCACCCTTGTAATAAATGCCGTAATGCAGATGGGGACCTGAGGAACGGCCAGTATTCCCCAAATAACCAACAACATCACCGCGTTTTACTTTTGCACCGAGGTTCACAGCAAGTTTTGACATATGGGCGTACAGAGTTTCGTAGCCATAGCCGTGTTTAAGGGTAACCGTATTCCCATAGCCACCGTGATACTCGGCCCGCTCTACGACACCATCCGCAGTTGCAAAAATAGCTGTCCCGTAAGGCCCGACAAAGTCAGTCCCCTCATGGGCTTCATAGGCAAATCCACCAAATGGATTGCGTCTAACTCCAAATTCAGACGAAATATCGAGGGGGCCACCAATGGGTAAGCCATCAGGATAAGCAGCGACCTCAGCCTCCTCCTCAGCTAACGTCTGCTCTAAAGCGGGCTTAATACTGCCATCCAAAATTTCATTCAATTTGGGTAGCTTTGAACTGGCCTTTTCGTATAGCTCAAGACCACTGGCGACAACGGCCACGCCACCTCTTGGGATGCCATCATCTGGCGCAACGTTTTGCTCACCAAGCTCAGGTAAACCAGCACGCTCCTTCAAATTCTCAATTTCAGAATCGAGCGTATTTAGATCAGTCAATACTTGATGAGCTTGATCGGTCAGCTGACGGTTTTCATCTGTAAGCTGTACATTACTTTGGAATAGAGAAAATATAACGGCTCCGAGCCAACCTAACGGAACTCCCAGAAGAACGAATGCAGCGATCGCACCAGCTAAAGGGGTAAACGTGATCGTAACGGGGGTTTGCCCAGAACGAGTAACTAGAACCGTGTAACTTTTCAGCAATTGCCGACGCATAGGCACTGGATTTAAGCGTTTTACCCAAGGAACACTAGCTAAATTACTAATGCCTTAGAACGCTATCTCAATCTGTACAACAAACAGCCTGATTATACGGGGATCACATCGATAAGATAAGAAATAATTTGAAGAAACGTACGAATGCTGGCAAGAACATAAGTAAAACTTAATAATTAATTATACGTATATAACATAATCTGTCCTGACTAACGTTCAGTCTGAGCTGAAATAGGGGCAAACTCATACGCTTTGTAATACCTTTAATAATTCATCCTAAACCACGTCCAAGTTGAAACCTGTCGTTTCTCCCACGGTAAAACGACCGTCCTAGACGTGGACAAGGTTTGGTTACAATCATTAGCTTTTATCAGGACAGCTATGTCAGAAAAAAGGTCAGAGACCCTTACTTGGTTAGATGTAAATAGTTGGCAATTTAATCTGGCAGGGCGTTGCATACTGGTTGATCCATGGTTAGTGGGAGACCTAATTTTTGGTAATGCCAGCTGGTTGATTCGCGGCATCAGACCAAAACCAGTATCTATCCCGGCAAACGTGGATCTCCTCCTTCTATCCCAGGGTTTAGCAGACCATGCCCATCCAGAAACCTTAGAGTTACTGGATAAATCGATTCCGGTAGTGGCCTCGACAGCAGGGGCAAAAGTAGCGATAGAGAAGGGATTTACTGAGGTTACCCCCCTCAAACCTGGTGAGAGCCATCGCCTGGGGAATGACGTACTGATCGAAGCCTTGCCAGGTGCTCCCGTCGGTCCCCTCGCCAAGGAAAATGCTTACATCGTGACCGTATTGAGTACTGGACTACGTATTTATTACGAACCCCACGGATATCCTGACTCGGAGTTAGGCAACCACCCGCCGGTAGATGTCGCGATTACGCCCCTGGTGAGTCTGACGCTGCCATTACTAGGTCCAGTTATTCGCGGCGGCGAGGGTGCCCTAGAACTCGCGAAAACAGCAAAGCCCCAGTGGTTACTACCCACCGCAGATGGCGGCGATGTCACCTATGAGGGTCTCATTGCAAAGTTCTTGACGGCCACTGGAGGTGCAGATGTCGTCAGATCTCAACTCACCCAAGCCAACCTCCCCACCCAAGTCAAAACCCTCCGCCCCATGGAAACCCTCACCCTAGACCTCACCCCCCAAACAGCAGCCATCTAAAATCCCTCCTACTCCCCTACTCCCCCGCTCCCCCGCTCCCCTACTCCCCTGCTCCCCTACTCCCCCTCCATGCCCGCCGTCACCATCAAATTCCAAAAACTCTCCCCCGCCGCCATCCTCCCCACCTATGCTCACCCCGGTGATGCCGGAGCAGATTTAGTCGCTATCGGCCAGCACACCCTAGCCCCCATGCAGCGGCTAGCCATCCCCACAGGTCTGGCCGCCGAAATTCCCCAGGGCTATGAAATGCAAGTACGCCCCAAAAGTAGCCTGGCCCTCAAGCATGGCATTACGGTATTAAATACACCGGGTACTGTCGATGCAGGCTATCGCGGTGAGATTAAGGTGATTTTGATTAACTTGGGCAATGGGCCATTTGCGATCGCGCCAGGACAGCGCATTGCTCAGATCGTGATCGCCCCCGTGACTCGGGCTGACTTTGCAGTAACGACACAGCTCAGTGAGTCGCAACGAGGAGAAGGTGGCTTTGGATCTACAGGAAAAACCTATTGACGTCAAAAATCATCCAACACATCTGGATCAATATCCTCATCCTCAAGAATGTCGGATATGGAGGCTGGATTGGCATCAATTGAGTTTGGTCTAGGCGGCGTTATTTTCTCAAGCACAGCCTCATGGGAAATGGGTGAATTGCCGTTAGCTGAGTGACCATTGGACGCATGGTTATTGTTTGTAGCGATCGCACTACCGCCTAACGATTCACTCAACTTTGGACCATAAGCCTCTCCTGCCAAAAAGTGTCGTCGGATCTGAAAGATCCTAAACTCAAGCTCATCGATGGCATTACGAGCCAGCACCTGGGCGTCTTCTTTAGACACCTCATCTTCATAGGCCCAGGGGAGATAGTAAGCTTTGAGGGCACGGATTACCGACTCTCGCATATTCACCATTTTGTTGTCACGTAGGTGATTCACAATACGGCCTTCAACGGTATCAGGATCAGAGCTAATGCTAAAGGAAACCCGCTTTCTCGTAGGGGATGTTTCTTTTTTAGGTGAACTCTTTTTTTTAGCCACGACTCCTCCCTGCAGCAAGCTTTTGGAACTTCAGCGCCAGCCACTTTGCCCCACCATAGCAATCAGAGAAGCGGAGCTGATCAATGTCTGAGGCGATCTCTAGATTGGCAGCCACTTCATCCTGCAAATCGTCTAACCAGTTAACGGTACAAAATGTAGTTCTCTCTTCAAAATACTCTTCTAGCTGATCTCGAAGCTGAGTCGCGGTCCCACCACTAATGAGAACTTCGTAGTTGGGAACACTGACCGAGGCTAGCCATTCATTGAGACGGTATTTCACGATCTCCCAGTAGTAGTCAGTTGCTTTTTCTCGCCGCTCCGCCAAAGGATACCCCTTCCTAGGCCGATTGGGAAAGACGACACGGGCAGCGTTATTAATCAGGGCATCGTAGAGAAACGGATCGTCAGAATTGCAGGGCAAATCTTGAGCTACGGCCTTGAGCAGTTGCTGATAGCCCAGGCGCTCAGTGCTACTCGGCTCTCCCTGGGGGGGGCGTCCACCGTTAAATAGCAAAAAGCTCAGATCGCGATGGCCAAACATGAGGACGACAAAGGTCTGTTTGCCCCGTTCTTTTTGTTGCGATCGCTGCACCTTACGCCACTGCACCAGCCCTGCCGCCTCAGGCAGCACCTTGACATTGCCAAAGTCCAGAAAAATATCCCTACCACGATAGGTAAACATTTTGTGGCCCAGGATCTCAGTCGTTAGGGCCTTATAGTCAGTCAGATATTCATTAAATGGCAGGGCAATCCCCACATCCAAAGTGAGCCGCTCCAGATCATGCTGATGGGCAAACTCACCAATCACCCCCAAAGCCCGAATGTGGGCTAGAGCACTTTTAGGCAAACTACTGGTTGCTTTATTAGGACGACCTTGAGCATCGATCCCCAGGGCATAGGCCGGTGTTTCTGGATCAAGTTGCAAATATCCGACCGACTCCAGACCAGAGCCCAGTTGCTCACCTTGAGCTTCAATAATAGTTAGCTCAGAGGGAGGCATATCCGCCACCAGGGGTGGGCACTGGTAGGAGTGAAACCGTTCTCCGTCATTGAGAACAGCCTTGGTGCCGGAACTACCTAAATCGATAAAGCATTGATATTTAGCCATGGGGATAAGGGCCGAAACCTGCCAAGTAGTACGTTAGTACGCTTATTCTAGTGAACCTATTCTAATTCAGTGAGCGCTGACAATATATCGCAAGCGATACGTTTTGTAGATTGCCCATCTATATATAGGGTCTATATCTATAGATAAGGATCGTTAACGTCCAGGAAAACTGAGTGACATACTAGCAGAAGTTTAGGCGAAGCACTACATATAGTGTTCAATATTGAGTTCTAGAACTAAAGTGCCCTACACAATCCTTTAAAGGCCGTTTTTGGACTTTTTGTCCTCTAGCGCACGTTTACGGTCTAAATCGATTCCCCACAACTAGTCGGGCATCCTAGAAACATCGACCATCGATATCCCCATGGCATCAGGTTTGGTGAGCAGCACCCAACCACCATAGCTCGCCCCCATCATTAAGAGCTTCGCCGAAGGTTCAACCGTACTTTATTGAGAATTTAAGCGATACATCAGAATTTACCCGCTGCCAGGGGGATTCACCTACATATTCCTAAAACCCGATTGGAGTTTCTATGCAGACGAAAGGTCCTTTCTTCAAAGCTTTTGCCATTGCCGTTCCATTTTTTATCTTTCATCTAGTTCCTATCCTTGGTACAGCCAATGCCGATACCTCCTACGATGCAGGCTACGTCACAGGACAGGTAATGGCAAATCATCTAATCGCTGCCATCATCACCGGATTGCTAGGCAAGTTCGCCTATAAAAATTCCTCTTGGCTAAAAACAACATTGATATACTTCGCTGTTGTCATGCCCATAATATTCTTGCAACATCTAGGTAACAGTTAAAACACAGAGAGAAGATTAACTCGGTAGTGTAGTGACGTTAGTAAATCAATCTTGCGATTAATGGCTCCACATTAAGCCACAGATTCACACCATAAAATTTGCGTATTAATTCACAGGGTCCCCTGAATTTCTCGTCAATATTGCGATGATCAGGTAGTGTAGTGGCCATGAGTCGCT
>NZ_JADOES010000069.1 GCF_018739885.1 Leptothoe spongobia TAU-MAC 1115
ATTTTGACTTCGATAAATCATACAACACAGGCCCCGCATACAACACAGACCCCAAGTGCCATCAAGACAGTAAGGGCCGTCGAGTGGCTATAGAAGCCTCCAAAGTGTCATTTGCAGAGACCAGCCAGACGATTGGCGAGATGACTGGGGCAACGGTGGGTAAACGTCAGTGTGAAGAGGTGAGTGTGAAAGTGGCTCACGACTTTGAAGACTTTTACGCCCAACGGTCTCATGAAGCCCCCGAGTCGAGTACTGACCTACTGGTGGTGACCACGGATGGCAAAGGCATTGTGATGCATAGCAAAGACCTCAGAGAGGCGACGGCTAAGGCGGCCCAAAAAGCGGCCCAATCCCGAAAGACTCGATTGAGTCCGGGGCAAAAACGAGACCGAAAACGGATGGCAACCGTGGCGTCTGTGTATAGTGTCCCCCGATTCGAACGATGCCCTGAGGATATCATCGGGGAGCAACGCGACCCGCCTCCACGTCCGGTGATTAGCAATAAACGCGTCTGGGCAGATATTCGACAAGATACTAAAACCGTCATTGGTCATGTCTTTGAAGAAGCCCTCCGACGTGACCCCAAAGCTCAACGAGACTGGGTAGTGCTCGTCGATGGTGGGGAGCATCAATTGAATAGCATCAAGGCTGTGCTTAAAAAACAACAGCTAGAGGCCACTATCGTGCTGGATTTTGTGCATGTGCTCGAATACGTTTGGAAAGCAGCCTTTTGCTTTTTCGTGCCCGGTAGTCAGGAGGCTGAGACCTGGGTGAAGGAGCGCGGCTTACGACTCTTGCAGGGACAGGCCAGTGATGTAGCCGCTGGGATGAGACGCAGTGCTACCCTGAAAAAGCTATCCTCTTCAGCGAGAGAGCGGGTTGATAACTGTGCTGACTATCTGTTGAAATATCGAAACTACCTTCGCTATGACGACTATTTAGAGAAGGGGTATCCTATTGCCACAGGAGTGATTGAGGGGGCGTGTCGCCATTTGGTCAATGACCGCATGGATATTACGGGGGCTCGTTGGCGGTTAGACCGGGCGGAAGCTGTGCTGCGAATTCGAGCGTTAAGATCTAGTGGAGACTTTGATGAGTATTGGCAATTCCACAAGATTCAAGAGCTCAAGCGCAATCACATGCATAAGTTTCAAGACCCTGAAAGATTGTTGTCAGCTTAATTGCGTCGCTAGAAAAGAGCCTCACCCTATTCATTTGCTCTATCTTGATTTTGTATTCCTAAGTAAGTGACACCTATAACACCTAGTATCAGTGCCTCCATTGTAAGATTCTTGGTGCTTTGAGCTAAAACAAGACTTTTATCTAGCGTACTAATTGTTTTATTCAAATCTGCTGAGTCTGAATGTATTAAACCTATGCCTATTAGAGGTAGTCCTTGCCATTGGACAGATCCTTCTCTTTGGCTAGTTATTAGACTCCTTTTAAAAAAAGTGAGTGCACGCTCTTCTTGTCCTAAAATCATATAAATAAATCCTAATTGATTCATATAAAACGAGCTGGTGATAGAGTCGCAATGGTCTAGAAGTCTTGTGTATAAAGTTATTTCTTGCTGATAGTAATTCCAAGTATGTAGATGTTGAACAAGTGTCTCATGGAGTGGTGAACTAAGGGGTAAATCAAGCAAGCTCCTACTCTCTTCCCATGCCTCTATCTCACACAAATGATGAAATGCCTCTAAGTATCCACGTATTCTTTCAAGATTTGAGCTTTCTGAAAGTGGCCTATATTTTCCCAACCAATTCTTGATTGCTCTCCAATTAGCTCGTTTTTTAGATTTTGAGGTGTTGTTATACTTATCTAAATTGAGATTAGACAAGAACTCTTTCCCAGAAACTGTAATATCAGCATGTGCCTCAGAAGACAATACTTCATGCACTTGAGCCTTGCTAAGGTGAGTATTTGATTTCATTAGGGTTTACCTTGTTTTATAAATGAAAATTCTATGAGAGTAAAGGGGCGTTTTAGTGGTGGATGAAATATTAAACGGCCAGATATGATACTCTATTTTTTTGGAGAATGACAGTATCATTTGAGCGAGTTGAGACACCAATTGTCTCAATGATGCATCGAATCTTTCAATATGATTGAGTTATCTACTTTGTGTACTCATCGCTCGATATCATTGCATTAGAAAGATTGCCTCATAGATCCTTCCAGAATCAGTATAGCTGACCTCACATACTGATAAAGTAACAGCCTAAGATTTCAGGCCTCTGGCAGGTGTAGTCATCTACAGGCACACCCACAATTCGACGTGTGTCTCAACTGAATATTAACCATATCCTTGTTTACTGCCTTTGGGCTATAGTTCGTTCCATTCAAATTGACGGCTCTTTTGTGAGGTATGCACGTCAACGTGCTTGGTCGCTCTCTTTTATTCGCTACTCACCTATTCCTGAAGTCAGCCTTTGGAAAGCTTAGCTACTTGTGCAATCCCTCTCGATTGGAAATCATCTCTAGTAATTGCTCTGTCAAGTGATCCACATCCTCCTAACAATTCAAAACTCAGGAACTTCTAGTTTTCTTTTCTTCCCTGCATAATGCCTGTAAATAATCTCTGGAGAATTACCCACCAGCCGAGCTACATCTTTTGCATCCATCCCAGCTTCTAAAGCATGGGTAATAAATGTATGACGAGTTTGATAAAGCTTTCGGTACTCAATCCCAAGGCCATCCAATACCCTTTTCCATACTCGATTTCTGAAGTTGTTCGTATCGATCATCTTGCCCGCAGGTGATGGAAACACCAAAGCCCTCGATAAACTCTCCTGAGATTTAAGCGTCTTCAACAGTTTTTTCAAAGTTCGATTACAGGGGAATGATCGTTGTTCCTGAGTCTTTAACCCCAATCGAATCTCTTTGCCACCCTCAGTATCAATCAGTGCCTGGGCAAAAGTAACTTGCTTACAGTCTGCTGCTACATTTTGCCAGGTAAGGGCCACCGCTTCCGATGGACGACATCCAGTCGCAAACAGAAATTTAACCAGCGGCCCATAGTAACTATGCTTACGACTTGATGCCGCTGGACAAAACTGATCCTTCTCAATTGCCTTAATAATGGCATCACGCTCCGATAGTGAGAAAGGATTGATATCATTCAGCCCTTTCTTTGCAATAGCTTTAGGCATTTTTATTTTAGATGCCATTCCCTGAAAAGGATTGTCGTTAATCTGTTTTGAATCCACCGCCCATTCACAACAGGCAGCCAAACGAGTGATCAATCGTTTCCCCGCATCTAGCGGTAGGTTTAGCAAAATATAATCACGAATCTCATTCGCCCTTGCCAACTCATGGGTGGGAAACCGTTTTACATGGTTGGTATAGGGGCCATAGGTTTGTCGCATAGTATTGGGCGAACACTGGGGCCACTTGAACTCCACAAACTGCGTCCAGAGAGTGAGTAAATCTACCCCTGCTTCTTCAGGCACTTCCTCCACTTCTGGCTCAGATCGGTACTTGGCCAGAGTAGGGTCAAACTTTTCAAAAGCAATGTCTGCTTCAATTAGCTTTGCCTTTGCTTCCGCAGCTCGTCGATTGAGCTTAGTATCTGGCAAACCCAGACTCAAATAATGCCGTTTACCCCCATAGCTAAAGACCAACTGCAGACGATCATTAGAGGTTTTGATACGCACAGTACCTTTGGAAGCCTTTTGCTTTGTCCGAGTCGCAGCCATGGCAAAAACCTCAGAATTGGGGTAAATCCTTACCCCAATTTACCCCATCTTTACCCCAATAATGGGTCTAAATTGGCCTGAAATGACCCAACGCATGTCCTGAAGTATGTATTTCAAGGCCATAAAAAACGAAGCCTCAAAAGCTGAAAGGCCCTGAAATCAATTGATTTCAGGGCCTTTCGTAAAAAAGCGGATGATGGGACTCGAACCCACGACATTCAGCTTGGGAAGCTGACGTTCTACCACTGAACTACATCCGCAGTGGTTAAATGCAATAGTAGCAGGTAATTTAGCGCCTCAACACCCTGAATTTACGTTACTTAAATGTCTATTGATGTCGATGTATATTTAAGGAAATTAGGCCAATTTTAGTCCAGATTTAGTCCAGCTCATGCCGAAGCTTGAATACACGTTGGCAGCGGTTAATGCCAGGTTAAAGGCGAATAATACCAAGGTGGTCCTGGAGCAGCGGGGCAGTTCGCTGAGTATGCGAGCGACGTTGCCACCAAAACCGGGAAGTAATCGCATCGTTCCCTATCAGCAACGGATCGCTCTTAACTTACCGGCCAATCCAGATGGTTTGAAGCGGGCTGAAAAGGATGCGCGACTTCTGGGGGCACGACTGGCAACCAAGGAGTTTGACTGGGTTGATTATGAAGTTCACCTGGTGAAGGTAAAACACACTACCAAGGATGTTGTTAAAGAATTTGAGAAGGACTACCGTAGTCGCAATGAACTGAAGCAGTCTACCTGGAATGAAAACTGGGCCAAAATTTTTAAGCGTTTGCCACCGAATAAAAAGCTAACGGCTGACATCTTAATTGGGCAGGTGTTGAAGCAGCCCCATAACACTCGAATGCGGCAACAAACCTGTCAGCGATTACAGAAGCTGGCAGATTTTGCCAAAATTGAAGTGGATTTGATGCAATATCAAGGTAACTATGGACCCAGTAAAGTGCAGGATCGTGAATTACCCAGTGATGAACTGATCGTAGAGTGGTTCGAGCGCATTCCCAATAAGGGTTGGCGATGGATTTATGGAATTATGGCGGCGGCAGGGTTAAGACCCCATGAAGCGTTTTTCTGTGAGTGGGTGCCAGAAGGGCTCCAGGTTTTGAAGGGAAAGACGGGACCACGCTTGGTATTTCAGTTGTTTTACCCTGAATGGGTTGAGGCATGGGGATTGAAAAATATTTGTCGTCCTCGTATAGATGCTGAACATGCCTATACCAAAGGTAATTTAGGCAAAAAGATTAACAACCAGTTTCACCGGTATGGATTGCCATTTCAACCCTATGATTTACGTCATGCGTTCGCGATTCGGACATCGGTAAATTTCAATTTGCCAGAAACTGTTAGTGCCAACTTAATGGGACATACACCTAGCATTCATTTGGCGAGATATCACAAGCATATTTCTCTTGCTCATAGTCAACAGGCTGTGAAGAGAGCCTTGAATTCAGCTGATCGGCCAACGCCACCTAAACGACGCGACGACGGCTCTGTTCTTTAGTTTTTCTCGTTTTGTAAGCTTGAACATCAACAACAAAACGGCGACCCCGCTTTTGGATTTCTGTCCCCGATAAAAATTCACCTTTACGAATGGCATGGCGAAGAGATTCGGGGTTGTCAAACCCAAGCATGTAGTAGGCCTCAGATGTAGGGTATAGTTGACGGGAAGATTCTTGGGATTTGTTTTGTAACACATTGAACAAAGCAGCCTGTTCTGTTTGAATCTGCTCCATACGAGCAAAGACCATCTCTAATGTTCGATTGGTTTGCCTGAGTTCTTCTAACACTTTGGAGTACATATCCATGACTCCGTTCTCCATGATGTGAGTTATCAAGCGGTAGATGAGTTTGTTGTACTGGGTAAGCATTATTAGCCCAGAGGCAATGCTTATGTTTCCTGATAGAGCCATCATATAGTAGAGATATTTAACCATGCTGACAAAATGCTGTCATAGCAACATTACTTAATTCAATTGATGACTGAATAATTAATGTAGACTGGTTATCAGCTTTTTTGAGGTTTAGGCTAAACCTCAAAAAAGCTGATAAATCTGGCTTTCGGAAAAGTTCATCGAAGTTGTCAGCATAAAATGACTTACTAAGAATGACTTACTAAGGTCGTTGACCAGTTATGTCTGGTTAATCGCTCAGCATAGGTCTCAAACCTACTGTTTTCATTGGGTTTCAGCCCCATTTAGCGACAATTACTCGAATGTAGGCGAGCCTATTGGCTGGTTGATGCTATTGCTTCCCGGCAGGATGCCTCTGGTGAGTCAAGATCCTATGATGCAGGATATTCAGTTTTGGAAACTGGCTGTAAATAGTGATCGCTCTGCGTTATTGGAGTAGCCTTGCGATCTCACGATCTCATCCATCTACATACTCATATTTTTTTCAGGAGGTTGATATGGCTACTACTTCACAGGGCCTGCGGGTATTGGTGCGACCGTGCAATAACGGTACGTGCCCGGCGCTCTATGCTGATGAAACGGGTCGAGTATTTGTACAGGGTAGTAAGCTCAATCGGACAGAACATGCTGGACTTAATATTCCGGACCATGAAGAGGTGGTTGAACTTACCCCTGAACTGATTTCGTTTTTGAAGTCGAATTTAACTGAACTGTTGAGGGTTGATAATCGGTGTCTGAATTTTGGAGAGATTTGAAGTCTTTTTTATGGGGTTCCTGGATCTTGCCAGAGTAGTTCTGTATCGACAAATCTTCTGAATTCTTCTGAGTTGGCTACTCTTACTTTTTGCCAGTGAGAACATACTGTTTTATAGGCGAAAACGTCCTGAGCATCTCGTTTGAAGCCTTCAAAGTGACTGGGGCTAATAATGCCGTTTCGTAAATGGAGATACCCTAAGAGTACTTGATTTACTAAGAATGCGCTGATCTTTTCTAGCTCCCAATCGTTTCGATCAAGGCCATTGGCGTTAGTAAAGCTCTCTAACAGTTTTTGGTTATTGAGGATACCGAGGAACAGTTCTCGGTGGACATCTACGAGGGTGTGCTGGGCTTCGCTGTAATCGGTGGCTACCTGGTGGCGAATTTGACCGATGAGAAGTTTAACAGTTTGACGGGTGGAAATCCAGAGCAGGATATTGGCCACTGTGGTAACAAATGTGAGACCAATCATCAGCAATGCAGTCAAGTCAGTGATGCTTAATCCCCATAGTTTGATGGTGCTTTCACCGTTCATCAATATTCTCGTCACAAAGTTCAAACTCTTAAGGGTAAATCCTAAGAACTTCGAGGTAAGGGGTCAAATGAATTCTGCTTGAGTTTAGGTGGGGCTGTGGTTACGCTAACCCAGCTAATTGTGTTGTTGCCATCTGAGTATTAGGAATGATGGTTTGAATCACGGCCATGCAGGATAGATGACTATAGTTTCTTTGCCCTGCATGCTCTGCTGTGTCCAATGCTCGGCAATTAATGCAAAATGAAAACCATGCACTGGGAGAACGCCCTGTCGCTACGAGTGGCTTTCTGAGTGACAATTACCAACAAGGACTAAGATCTATTTTCTCACCCTTAGGCCATGCCCAGGCTACAGTTTACAGCTTATTAAGAGCCAATCTAATAACCTTAATTCTTAGGAAGTTGATTGTTATTACTAAACCATAAGCAAGAATAAATATAAGGAAAGCCAGACTAAATTCTTGAGTAATGTCCGCAAAACTTTTTTGATTTTGAGTAAAATCATCAATAATAAACAGATTGCCTAGAGTATTACCATTCACTTCCAGGGGACTAATGGAGACAATCAGCTGTCGGTCCTTAATAGTTATACTTTCCAGCAGCTTATCCGCAGGTAACTCTAGTACTGCCTCTGCTAGGCCATCCTTCTTCCATGCCTTCATTTCAAGGACATCGGACTGGGCAACGAGCTCTCCCTCTGGAGAACGAATCCAAATAGCTGTATCAACAGTCGATCGATAGTTAATAACCTTCTCCAGCGCCATTGGAGACGGCAGTGTCTCATCCATCCATGCCACATCTTGACCAAACCGCTCAGCAATTTCTAGCGCATTTTCCTTATGACCCTTGATCAAAAGTTGCTGTGTTTTAAAATTCATGAATGCTGTTAATACAGCCATAGCTACAGTTAAAAATAGCAATACTATTCCAGCCAACTTACTAAAGTTGATGGCTTGTTTTTGTAAACTTTTGTCTATAAGTTCTCTCGCTATTTCTGATAGTGGAAATTTTTTAAGATGCTCTCTGTGGAAGATAATTGCATCTTTTAATTGTCTTTCTTGAAGCAGATAATTTTTAGAGCGGTTGGTATTCTGCCATTCCTTGGCAGCCAACTCAATTTGACGTTTTCTATAAATCAGTTCTCTATCACTATCAATCCAGTCACGCAGTCTATCCCAGTAGGTGATCAGGGCTTCATGGCTAATCTCTGCTTGTACTTGCTGATCATTACTGGATAGGGTGATTAGACGTAATCCTGATGCAGAAAACTTGTCGAGAAAGTGTCTTATTACCTGAGTATTATCTTGGTTTGATGTTACTTCCTCCAGGGACATACGACGACGGGTATCACGGATACCTTCGCCTAGCTGCACCATTGATGAAAATACGCGACGAGCAATGGTCTGTTCTTCTAATGGTAGATTTTGATAGACGCGTTCGGCTTCTCCTGCCAGGGCACCGCCAACGCCGCCAATCTTTTCCAGGGTTACGGCAGGTGAAACTCCTTGCTCTAGTCCTTTCCAGATACGGCTAAGGGCAAACTGTAGCAATGGCAGTGCTCCTTCTCGGTCTTCTGTTTGCTCAATCAGAAGGCTAACGGTTGCCTGGTCCAGGGGATGGCCTGCCTGTTCTGCAGGTTTGCTGATGGCATCTCTTAGTTCCAGTTCATTCATGGCCCTAACGAGGAATCCTTGTTCAGCAAAGAGTGTATTTAATGTGCTCAGCTTCTGGGTTTCGCCCAGGAAGTCGCTGCGCATTGTGATGATGACCGATACTCGCTTTGCTGGGTCTGCAGCGGCACAAAGTAAGTTCTTAATGAATGCTGTGCGTTCTGTTGAGTTCTGGCAGAGGGTGTAAATTTCTTCAAATTGGTCTACCAGGATAATTAGTGCTGAGATAGTGATGTCTGGCAGGGCATCGGCAATGCGGCGTAAGCCATCATAGGTGCCTTCTGAGTTTGCCTGAGCTAACTCTTCTCGAAACTCGCGAGATTTCTTTACGGGGGTGGGGTCATTTGTTGCTATGCGGGCCAATATTGTGGCTAAGGCTTCTAGGGGATGGGTACCGGGAACCAGTATGGCAACGTTGGCTCGATTGCTACCGGGTAATGGTCGTCGTGCAAGTTCTGGAATTAGCCCAGCACGGGCCAGGGATGATTTTCCCGAGCCTGAGGGACCATAAATAGGTAGCAAGCGAATGACGGAGTCGGTTTCATGTAAAGCGCGAAATTTTTCCCAGAGTTGTTTGGTTTGGGCTTCTCTGCCGAAGAAAAGATCGCAATCGGTTTCTTGGAAGGCTAAGAGGCCCTTGTAGGGATTGGGGCTAATATCCGTTTTGCTAGTTTCTTTGGTCGGTTCACCGGGAGGGGCGTTAAGGATGACCTGGCCGTAGACAACAATACTGTCTATGACTTGACCAATCGTTTGGTTGCGATCGCCCTTGATATGTTGCTGAATATGAGGAGCAGCGTCTTGAGTATGGTCAGATGAAAGCGGGTCATTAGCCATAGACTTTTCCTCACTTCACCCATGGACGCTACATTAGCTTAGAACTTGTCAAATGTTTTTCCACTAGTCATTTTATCAACGGCTCAAGAGTGGTGTAAATGAGTGAGTTGGGGCTAGGACTTATCTAGCCATTCAAGTTTGAGCGTTATCTTTGCCAGACATAGCGATCGCAGGTCCGTTTAGCCTTTTTAGCAACATCTGTTTGAGGCTCAGTCAGGCTAGAGTGGTTGCGCATTTGATTGCAAGCCCTTTCCAACAATTTTTCTTGCGATATCTCCCAGCGACGGATCGTCTGATCTTCACTAGCACTGATGATGGCTGAACCATCAGGGCTAAATGCAACTGAAGAGACATTATCCTTATGCCCAGTCAAGGGTTTGCCAATGGGTTCACGGGAGATAGTGTCCCAAAGCCGAATCGTATAATCCCAACTGGCACTGACAATTTTAGAACCATCGGGACTAAAGGCTACTGAAGTGACTCTACCGTTATGACCGATGAGTGGATCACCGATGGATTGACCGGAGGTGGCATCCCAGAGTCGAAGTGTATGGTCTAGACCAGCACTGACGATTTTAGAGCCATCAGGGCTAAAAGCCACTGATAATACCCCATCCCCATGGCCGGTTCTCAACGGAGCACCAATGGGTTGACCAGAAGTGGCATCCCAAAGGAGAAGCGTTTCGTCACCACTGGCACTGACGATTTTAGAGCCATCAGGGCTGAAGGCTACCGAAGCGATCCCATCTTTATGACCAGTCAATGATTCTCCGATAGATTGCCCAGATTCGGCATCCCAGAGTCGAAGTGTTTGATCTCGACTGGCACTGATGATTTTAGAGCCATCCGGGCTGAAGGCTACTGCAAGAACCTCATCTTTATGACCAGTTAATGGTTCTCCGGTGGATTGCCCAGATTCGGCATCCCATAATCGAAGTGTCTGATCTCGACTGGCACTGATGATTTTAGAGCCATCGGGACTGAAGGCTACTGCAAGGACTCCATCTTTATGACCAGTGAATGGTTCGCCGATGGGTTGACCGGAAATGGTGTCCCAGAGTCGGAGTGTCTGGTCATCACTGGCGCTGATAATTCTAGAGCTGTCAGGACTGAAGACTACTGAAGTGACCCCATCCTCATGGCCTTTCAAGGGCTTACTAATAGGTTGACCAGAGTCGGCATCCCAGAGTCGGAGTGTCTGGTCACCACTGGCACTGATAATTTTAGAGCCATCAGGACTGAAGACTACTGAAGCGACCCCATCTTCATGGCCTTTCAAGGGCTTACTAATAGGTTGACCAGAGTCGGCATCCCAGAGTCGGAGTGTCTGGTCTCGACTGGCACTGACAATTTTAGAGCCATCAGGGCTGAAGGCTACCGAAAAGACCCAATCCGTATGACCAGTCAATGGCTTGCCAATAGGTTGACCAGAGTTGGCATCCCAGAGTCGGAGCGTATGGTCATAACTGGCACTAACAAACTTAGATCCGTCAGGACTGAAGGCTACTTCATGGACCCCAGCCTCATGGCCAGTCAACGGCTCGCCAATAGGTTGACCAGAGTTAGCACCCCAGAATCGGATCGTCTGGTCTTGACTGACACTGACAATTTTAGAACCATCGGGATTAAAGGCTGCAATGATCCAACCCTCGTGACCTCTCAAGGGGGCACTGATGGGTTGGCCGGATGCGGCATCCCATAGTCGGATCGTCTCGTCATAACTGGCACTGACGATTTTAGAACCATCAGGACTGAAGGCTACTGAGACGACCCAATCCGCATGACCAGTCAATGGCTTGCCAATAGGTTGACCAGAGTTGGCATCCCAGAGACGGAGCGTTTGGTCTTTACTAGCACTGGCAATTTTTGATCCATCCGGGCTAAAGGCCACTGCAAAAATTGCATCATTATGACCTCGCAAGGGTTCTCCGATGAGTTGACCAGATGCCGCATCCCAAAGTCGGAGCGTTCGATCATAACTAGCACTAGCGATTTTCGAGCCATTGGGGTCAACGGCTACTGAAAAGAGCATATCCTCATGGCCTTTCAACCTATTTAGCTCTGAATTGGTCCGAATAGCATCTAGTAAAACACCATAGACTGAGTGAAACTGAGGACGGTCAGGAAATTGCACGAAAGTCGACTGACTTAATCCAGTCGAAGCAATGGCGTGAATGAGTGCCTCCACTGGTTGATCAGAAAGCAAGGCTTCTGCAGTTCTCGCTAATTGTTCTACTCTCTCGCGTTCAACCCGTTGGACTTGATAGGTTGCAAAAACTGCCGCCCCAGTTGTCATTATTAAACCTGTAGCGAGTACTCCAACTAAGAGCCGCCGCTGTCGCTTGATTGCTTGCTCAGCTTGTTCAAGTGCGTGAACTGAGGCTATAAAGAATTCTATCTCTAAAGGTGTCATGTCACTACTTGTTCTCTCGTGATACTGACGCAGCAAATCCAAGTCGGGGGGACGCCAAAGTTTTCCTTCAGGCTTTCCCATTGTTTCCCAGTCAGCGGCTGCAGCCTCCAACTGTCGTTTAAATCGCAGATCGCTACGACTCTCGTTTAGCCACTGCTGTAGTTGAATCCAATGGTCAAACAGGGCCTCATGGGTGACCTCTGCTGTTTCTGTTCCTTCTTCTGTTGCGGCGCAGGTAATTAAACGCTCAGATGAGGCCGAGAACTTCTCTAGCACTTGCTTCACCGCCTTCAGGTTGTCTCTATGCGACACCAGACGTGTTACAGCAATACGGCGACGAGTGTCACGGGTACCTTCACCTAACTGAATCAATGCTAAAAACAAACGACGAGCAATGGTCTGTTCCTCTGGTGGCAGGGCTTGATAAACGCGCTCCGCTTCTCCTGCCAGAGCACCGCCAACGCCTCCAATATTTTCCAAAGTTATGGCAGGTGAGACTCTTTGCTCTAGTCCTTCCCAGATGCGGCTAAGGGCAAACTGCAGCAGTGGCAGTGCTCCTTCTCGGTCTTCTGTTTGCTCAATCAGCAGACTAATCGTTGCCTGGTCTAGGGGATGGCCTGCCTGGTCTGCGGGTTTGCTGATGGCATCTTTTAATTCCGGCTCATTCATGGCTCGAACGAGGAATCCTTGTTCGGCAAATAGGGTGTTTAATACGCTTAGCTTCTGGGTCTCGCCGAGGAAGTCACTTCGCATTGTGACGATGACTGATACTCGCTTTGATGGATCTGCTGCGGCATAGAGTAAGTTCTTAATGAATGCTGTCCGTTCTGTTGAGTCCTGACAAAGGGTATAAATTTCTTCGAATTGATCTACCAGGATGATTAGTGGTGAGATTGTAATGTCTGGTAGGGCATCGGCAATGCGACGTAAGCCATCATAGGTGTCTTCTGTATTGACCTGGGCTAACTCTTCTCGAAACTCGCGAGATTTTTTGACGGGGGTGGGGTCATTTGTTGCTATGCGGGCCAATATTGTGGCTAAGGCTTCTAGGGGATGGGTGCCGGGAACTAGTATGGCAACGTTGACCCGATCGCTACCTGGCAATGGTCGTCGTGCGAGTTCTGGAATCAGACCAGCACGGGCCAGGGATGATTTACCTGAGCCTGAAGGTCCATAAATGGGTAGCAGGCGGATGGCGGAGTCGGTTTCATGTAAAGTGCGAAACTTTTCCCAAAGTTGTTTCGTTTGGACTTTTCTGCCAAAGAATCGATCGCAATCTGTTTCTTGAAAGGCTAAGAGACCTTTGTAGGGATTAGGGGTAATGTCAGTTGTACTGGTTTCGGTTGCCGGTTCATCGGGAGGAGGGTTGAGGATGACCTGGCCGTAGACGACGATGGTAAGTGTCTATTTCCATGAAAAACAGGCTCTCTCTTGAGAAGCCAGCAGGTTATGGAGGGTCTTGAGAGATTAGG
>NZ_JADOES010000006.1 GCF_018739885.1 Leptothoe spongobia TAU-MAC 1115
TTATCCGAACCGAAACCTAATAGAGGCAGCCGATTGGCCACTTTTAGCTTAGACTTAGCGCAAGACCGGTTACACCCGAAAGGTAGATAAAATTAAAGCCGCTAGGTCTGCAGTTTCAGTCCCGTTGATCGGGATTGGTGTTTGGCGAGCTGAATCGCTGGAAGGTACTGACAGTGATAGTTCGTTTCAGTCCCGTTGATCGGGATTGGTGTTTGGCGAGGTCAGCGGGGATCTCATCGTCACAGCTGCTGATGGGTTGTTTCAGTCCCGTTGATCGGGATTGGTGTTTGGCGAGAAAATACTCACGAGATCATCATTACGTTTGCAAAAGTTTCAGTCCCGTTGATCGGGATTGGTGTTTGGCGAGGGCCAGAAAGCACTAGATGGGATGTCAGCAAAAGAGTTTCAGTCCCGTTGATCGGGATTGGTGTTTGGCGAGAGTTAATTAGAGTTACAATACTCTCACTGTACACACGTTTCAGTCCCGTTG
Organism: Leptothoe spongobia TAU-MAC 1115; assembly: GCF_018739885.1. Taxonomy (GTDB): domain Bacteria; phylum Cyanobacteriota; class Cyanobacteriia; order Phormidesmidales; family Phormidesmidaceae; genus Leptothoe; species Leptothoe spongobia. The sequence goes on from NZ_JADOES010000006.1 coordinate 491, forward strand.
ATCGGGATTGGTGTTTGGCGAGGAAGTAATGGAGTGTAACCCCCGTACTCTAGCTTTAGTTTCAGTCCCGTTGATCGGGATTGGTGTTTGGCGAGGGCTGGTAGAAATAAATCCAGATAATCAATTAATTCAGTTTCAGTCCCGTTGATCGGGATTGGTGTTTGGCGAGATCAAGCATTTGAGGGTATAAGTATATCTAATCTGTAGTTTCAGTCCCGTTGATCGGGATTGGTGTTTGGCGAGATAGAACGATATATCGACACACTCCCAGACGTGAGTTTCAGTCCCGTTGATCGGGATTGGTGTTTGGCGAGCATAGACCGGTGGGGGGTCAACCTGTAGATCCTTGTTTCAGTCCCGTTGATCGGGATTGGTGTTTGGCGAGCCCCACCTTTAAGAGGATGGGGGAGTGCTCAGAGATGTTTCAGTCCCGTTGATCGGGATTGGTGTTTGGCGAGCTCGCCTACAATGCCACAGTCTTTTTCACGATCGCGCAGTTTCAGTCCCGTTGATCGGGATTGGTGTTTGGCGAGCAAAGGTGCGCGATAAGTACGGGAAACCATGCATCATGTTTCAGTCCCGTTGATCGGGATTGGTGTTTGGCGAGTTTTTGAGTGCCTTATCTCAGACGGGTTTGAGAATGGTTTCAGTCCCGTTGATCGGGATTGGTGTTTGGCGAGTGGGCAGCATGATTGAACTTGGTCCCAATGGCACCTGTTTCAGTCCCGTTGATCGGGATTGGTGTTTGGCGAGACCGAACAAGGTTGGCAATGGTTGGCGCGGTAATGCGTTTCAGTCCCGTTGATCGGGATTGGTGTTTGGCGAGGTTCCATTTTGGATTGTTTTCATCACACACCTGCCGTGTTTCAGTCCCGTTGATCGGGATTGGTGTTTGGCGAGCCCACATCACATCTACCCAGTGGTGGGGGTCGCTGAAGTTTCAGTCCCGTTGATCGGGATTGGTGTTTGGCGAGAAACCTGGTCGCAGCCTGGACCATTTGCTCAAAGCGTTTCAGTCCCGTTGATCGGGATTGGTGTTTGGCGAGTGTATCGAGGAGCCGTGTGGGTATTGTCACTTGCCGTTTCAGTCCCGTTGATCGGGATTGGTGTTTGGCGAGCTTTTGGGGATTAAGGGAATCTATCTCAAGTGATGGTTTCAGTCCCGTTGATCGGGATTGGTGTTTGGCGAGCGAGGAGCCGACGACTGGGGATGATTTTCTTAAGGCCAGTTTCAGTCCCGTTGATCGGGATTGGTGTTTGGCGAGGTGTGAGCGCTGCCATGGTGCCAGTGAGGAAGAAGTTTCAGTCCCGTTGATCGGGATTGGTGTTTGGCGAGATTCCTGGCGAATGCTTTCCATAAGATCCAGCACTTGTTTCAGTCCCGTTGATCGGGATTGGTGTTTGGCGAGTTCTCGCTTCCTTCATACTTCAACCTTTCTTTTCTAAGTTTCAGTCCCGTTGATCGGGATTGGTGTTTGGCGAGATAGAAAACGGTATTCATCGGTATTGATAAGAAACGTTTCAGTCCCGTTGATCGGGATTGGTGTTTGGCGAGCATGAGAAATATGAGTTAAGGTAAAAGCGTCTCGCTCGTTTCAGTCCCGTTGATCGGGATTGGTGTTTGGCGAGAAAATCAGGTGGGCCGATAGGCGGGTCCGAAGGTGGGTTTCAGTCCCGTTGATCGGGATTGGTGTTTGGCGAGCATCAGGCCAGCTCAAAGCGTTAGACGTGCGGGTCGTTTCAGTCCCGTTGATCGGGATTGGTGTTTGGCGAGGGCAACTGTCAGCGCGGGGATTGCTGTATATTCAAGTTTCAGTCCCGTTGATCGGGATTGGTGTTTGGCGAGGTATATAGGGCTAGGCTTTTGGGTGCTCTATGGCAAGTTTCAGTCCCGTTGATCGGGATTGGTGTTTGGCGAGCATCGCCAACGTTATGGAGTCCAGCTGAAAGGCAAGTTTCAGTCCCGTTGATCGGGATTGGTGTTTGGCGAGCTGTGTTCACACCTAAGACCCTTACAGACTAGGGCTTTCGGGTTTCAGTCCCGTTGATCGGGATTGGTGTTTGGCGAGCTTAGATATTCCCGTGTTCGATAGTTCTCAAATGCGTTTCAGTCCCGTTGATCGGGATTGGTGTTTGGCGAGTTTCAATATAAGAATGTTCCAACACAAGCAGTAAGTTTCAGTCCCGTTGATCGGGATTGGTGTTTGGCGAGTTATCGGTCTCACTCACAATAGCAACAGGTTTAAAGTTTCAGTCCCGTTGATCGGGATTGGTGTTTGGCGAGTTGAGGATTTGTCTTTGCGATCGCATTTCCGCCAGGTTTCAGTCCCGTTGATCGGGATTGGTGTTTGGCGAGTTATCAAAATATCCATGGGCTTGGAATTAGGCCCTCGTTTCAGTCCCGTTGATCGGGATTGGTGTTTGGCGAGCCAACTGGGCGCAACCATCAACGAGTCCTTCTCGTTGTTTCAGTCCCGTTGATCGGGATTGGTGTTTGGCGAGGAGTTGACAAACATCTTTGAGCGCTTATTGCCGGTGTTTCAGTCCCGTTGATCGGGATTGGTGTTTGGCGAGCTATCACGAGATTGACGTAGACAAGGAAGTTAATCGTTTCAGTCCCGTTGATCGGGATTGGTGTTTGGCGAGCTGCAGATTGCTTGTGCTCGTAGCGATCCACTGCATGTTTCAGTCCCGTTGATCGGGATTGGTGTTTGGCGAGGACAGAAGCTAAGAAAGCTAATCTTTGCATAGTTGAGTTTCAGTCCCGTTGATCGGGATTGGTGTTTGGCGAGTTAAGGGTCAATTGGGAAAAACAGGAACTGGAGCAGTTTCAGTCCCGTTGATCGGGATTGGTGTTTGGCGAGGCGAGCCAAGAAAGGAACAGGGGAAAGAAAATACACTATTGTTTCAGTCCCGTTGATCGGGATTGGTGTTTGGCGAGAAAAATCTCAGTAAGCCATTGATGGGGAAAGAAAAGTTTCAGTCCCGTTGATCGGGATTGGTGTTTGGCGAGCGGTCTGACGGGACCAAACAGCTTGCAACTGCAAGTTTCAGTCCCGTTGATCGGGATTGGTGTTTGGCGAGCAGTTCCTCGCATGTCGTTGTTGGTGTCAATGGTGCGTTTCAGTCCCGTTGATCGGGATTGGTGTTTGGCGAGGTTAATTCTGGCCAATGCCCACTGCTCAGGAGAGAGTTTCAGTCCCGTTGATCGGGATTGGTGTTTGGCGAGGAAGCCAGGGGCAAATTGCGAGCATAGAAGGCAGAACGTTTCAGTCCCGTTGATCGGGATTGGTGTTTGGCGAGCGAAGATAGTCCAGACAAAGGTGTTGCTGAGTGGCTTGTAGTCAAAGTTTCAGTCCCGTTGATCGGGATTGGTGTTTGGCGAGCTAACGCGTGCCCGTCCTGCTCCTGCTCTTTTGAGGAGTTTCAGTCCCGTTGATCGGGATTGGTGTTTGGCGAGATGGGCAACTAGCTTTGCGTATGGCTTCCAGTATCGGTTTCAGTCCCGTTGATCGGGATTGGTGTTTGGCGAGCTGGGTGGCTGTGCTGTTTGAGTAGTTGGCGACGGTTTCAGTCCCGTTGATCGGGATTGGTGTTTGGCGAGCGTAATCGCACTTACGACCAAGCTGTAATCTTGGAGGTTTCAGTCCCGTTGATCGGGATTGGTGTTTGGCGAGGAGTATTGAGCCTAGCCATAGATATGTATACGTTGAGTTTCAGTCCCGTTGATCGGGATTGGTGTTTGGCGAGGCCAAGGCCCAGCAAGCCGAAAGCGAAAACAGCAACGTTTCAGTCCCGTTGATCGGGATTGGTGTTTGGCGAGCTTTCTTGTTTTGTTGCCCATCGGCTAGAATATCGTTTCAGTCCCGTTGATCGGGATTGGTGTTTGGCGAGATTTTCGATCCTAAAGTAGACTTTCCTACAGCAGAGGTTTCAGTCCCGTTGATCGGGATTGGTGTTTGGCGAGTCCGCGCTCTCAAAAGCTTGCTTGGCAAGCCTTTCACCCATACTTTTGGCAAAGGTCAAAACTATAGCGTGATTTAGCTTAAATTAGCTAGCAGCCAACTTATCCAAAGATTCTTAGAACTATTCAATTATCAAGGTTCTAGCCATTTGGCAAACCCCTAGGGAATTTGCCCTTGCTTTAGTCTGCCAAAAAAACGAGGTGTTGACACCAATAATTCAGGAAAATTAGCACTACAGTACGATAGCCGTCTGCTGACGAGGTTTCTCAGAACCATAGGCAATAGTTCGCTTGACTGCACCAGCATCTAGCACATACACCCGGACAGAATCCTCATCCGTCTTGATTAATGTTTCTATCTGAGTTTGCAATTTAGTAAACTGCATACCCGTTAGAAAACACTCAAATACACTGTACTGAGTCCAGGTACCATAGCCAGACAATAGTTTATGCAAACGATTACGACGTTTATTCGCCGCCTTAGAATCAGGTAGATCGTAGATGATCAAATAAAAAAGCGTCGCCATTACCGCAGCATCAACCCCTTATACTCAATTCCCTCCTGTAGATACTTTGCCAGCAATCGTGCCTGTAAAATAATCGCCCGTCGGTAGCTACACCGATAACCAAATGCGGGATGCTTAAACTCATCATTCATCTTGCGATCAAATGCCTGCAGAAAAGCTTTCCGAGCATTATCTGACAAACGATAAGCGCCCAAACTCTCAGTAAAGTCTTTTGGTTGAATTGCACGATTGTTGATAGCAGCCAAGACCAAATTATCAGCGACTAAGGGCCGAAACTCCTCCATCAAATCCAGAACCATCGACGGCTGGCCATGGTGAACCTCATGCAGATAACCAATGTAAGGGTCCAGACCAGTAATGTGAACCGCTGCCGTGACTTGACTTCGTAAAAGAGCATAAGCAAAACTCAACAGCGCATTTACCGGATCAGTCGGTGGCCTGCGATTACGACCAGTAAATCGCCAGGACTTAGCCAACATCGTAGACCAGCAAGCAAAATACTCGCGAGCGGCTAACCCTTCGATGCCACGCACTTTATCTAAAGTTTGTTGCTGAGCAACCATACCTTTACGTTGCTTCAGAGGATTATCCTTTTGGCCATGGCGATAAAGCACCCCATACTGATTATGGATTTTGGCCGTAATCATCGCCTTTACCAGGATTAAGCGTTGTTCAGTATCGCGATACATTCCATATTGAGCAAGCCGGAGTTGACCGTTACGCGAATGCCCCGGTAGAGCGGCACCTAAATATTTACCAAAGCTCGATAGGTAATGAACCGGCATGCCAAGTTCCAGAGCATACATCAAGGCATCGCCAGTTACTTGGGGATTTCCCATCAGCACGACCTGTTCTACTGTCTGGGCCGGAATTGATTGTTTTTTCCAAGTACCATCCTCTTGTTTTAGAGCAACGTTAAAAGCCTCGTATTTTTTACTGAGTACGGCATCCGGCTGCGTGATATAAAGAGAAGACATGAGATTGATGATTAATTTTTGGTTCGAATGGGTTGGGCGCTTAGAGCTTTAGTTTCTATGGGTAAACAAATATCTTGTAAGCTACAGGCTTGGCACTTTTTACGATGGTCTATGGGTACTGGAATAGGTTTATCAAGGGCAGCTTGGGCACTGACAATCGCTGTCTCTGTTGCTTGTCTCAACTGCTCAGTAAAGGGCACATGCTCACGTCTACGATTAGCATGATAAAAAATCTCACCATGGGCAATCTCTCGACCAGTGCGTTCTTCAAGGCAGAGGGCAGCAGCACATAGCTGAAAGTGATCGCTCAGGTGCTGACCCATGCGTCCTTTTTTATATTCGAGTGGTACGAGTTGACCATGGGTTTCTTCGACAGCATCGATTTTGCCGGAGACCATCAGGCGATCGCTCCAGACCCATTGTTGTTGGTAAATGCGGGTATCGCCTTCCTGACGAACCGTTTCTTCGTCAATGTTGCGATGTAGGTGACGTCCCATAACAATATGGGCATTGTCTTGCATTTCGCCAAGTTCGTATTCCAGATAAAAACGGCGTGGACAATATTCCCACGCATTCAAATATGCGAGGGGAAGATAATATTCACTCATGGTTACGGTGAAAGGGCAGCGACTAAAATGCGCATAAGGTCGTCTAAGTCTTCGGGGGCACGATAGCTATTTAAACCTTGTTCGATATGTTTGGTGTTACGGTCGAGCTGACCAAATTGCCAAACGGTTCCTGTGGTAATAGCACCCAGTAATACAGATTGTTTAGGTGTTTTATCCCATTGATCTAAAGCGATCATTTCTGCGACCAGCTGGGTAAAGCCGTAATCTAGATCTTGTCGCTTTGCTTCGATGACTAGCAATTCTGTTTGGGTTCTGAGTAAATAGTCTAGATAACCCTGAAGTTGGAGACTAACTTTAATGGGGTATTCGATTCGTAACTGGGCTTTTGTGTAATGGACTAACTCTGATACCACCCGTGAGATGAGTACTTCTCGTCTTGAGGTTTCGCTGGCCAGGTCTACGTAGGGTAGGATTTCTTCGATGCGATCGCATAGTTCTTGAATCCGGTCTAGTTCGCCTGGAAAGCGGGGTAGGTCTAGCCGTTTTCGGCTCAAGGTATAGCCTAGCTCCTGGGCCAACTCGTCAGCCGGTATCTTCAGGTCAAAGATTTTGCTAAAGGTATAAGACTGATCGGGCTTAAGCACCTGAGCCATGGTGTACTCCTTGATTTGCTATGGGCTTGATCTGATTTCATTATCGTTGTTTGAGGCGGGTTTGGCCCATTCCCATGGTGGTTTTACGGCCCACACCAGCGAAGTAGGCAAAGTGGGCTAATATACTGGCAATACGAGCCTGCTCTGGGTCTGGAAAGTGGTATTTGACCCAGCCAACTGAGCCGATTTGGGGACCACCTTCCATGCGGATGGCTTTGGTTTTGAGGTCATAGGCGGCAACCCAGCCGTTCCATTGGATTTTTGGCAAGGCTAAGGCTTCTGGGGCAAAAGTGTTCCAGCGTTTGAGCAGGCTGCCAAAGACGCTAGCGGCAAGGGGGAATGGTTGAATGTGCTGCTCTTGTTTGAAGCTGGTGGGTGAGAGAAATTCAAGGGTAATGTCCTGACCAAGACTGGGGGCTTTTGCTAAAAGTGAATACTGAGAAGAGCCGACATAAGGATGACTACCTGGCATGGCATATATTGCCTTGATAGAAAATGGGAAATCTATCATGACAACTTTCTCTAGCCCGTGATTTTCTAGTCCCTTTAGTAGGGGTGAAATCAGGTCTCCATGTAAGATGCCTGCTCTTAAGGTGAATTCATCACCCGCCTTGACAAAGTTTTTTTTACGTCGATGTCCGAGCAGCCCTGAAATGCTCATGGGAGCCCCCTGTATGTTGTGCACTTGACTACCCAACTCAGGATCAGCATTGCTTAGCCAGGTCATAATTTGAGCATGGGTGGCACGGTTTAGGTTTCTGGGTAAGGACCCTTGTTTTGATGCGACTAGCTGGATTGCGATCGCATGTAGATTATCTGATTCACTAAGCTGTGGCAGCATATCCAACTCCATAGGCTAAATCAGCCGGTAATTTTTTCCCGTCAGGCAATTGCCAGTAGGCTCCTTCTAGCTGGGCCTGACTCACGAGGCTCACAGGTGGCATCACAATGCGGTCATAGAGCTTTAGCTGGATCTGTGGTGGTAAATCCATGGGATTCAAAGGATGGGTGCAGACAAAGGTTCCTTTGTCTCGTTTGATATCGGCTAAAGGGATATATTTAACATGGATTTTCCCGGCCCATTTTCCTAATCGAATCCATTGCGGTAGAGTCTTTATCTCTAGCGCTTGAGGTGAGATTAAATACGTGCGGTAGGTGCTCCCCACCGCTAACTCTTTGGCACGACCAAAATTGATCGGATAGTTACGCTTGGCTCCTTTGGCTCCAAACTGTTTAGACTGGCCATAATAGGCAACCTGAGCCGCCTTAAACGTATTCACTTGATAGCTCCATCGCAATGGTTTTGCAGGCAAGAGATACAGCCCTGAACCATTCAGTTGCAATAGATTTTGCTCATGGTCTGGATCAAGATAGCCTGGTTTCTGAGCTGTCTTACCCTGCATCCGATAAGGACGGGGAATGTGAGTTTCTGAGAAAAAAGCATAGGTTAATGCCCAGTTATGTAAGTACTTCTCAGTTTCATAGAGGGTCCCCATCTCACGGGTGGCAAAAAACACATTGTCATGGAGTGTGAGATTGCATTGATAAATATGCATGTCATTTACTCCCTATTTTTTCTTTTTGCCTTTGGCCATGGCACCATAGGTTGTGGCATAGGCAGTGGTTTGCTCATACAGGGCCTGAAGCATCTCTCTGAGTTGATCTTCATCCTGATAAATAGCAGACACCTCCCCAAGTAACTGGGTTAACTTATCACCAATAATGACTTGATTCTTACGCACAGGTTCATTCTCTAATAGTGGCTCAATTTGTTCAGTTGCACGTTGGCAGAGTGTGTCAATTGGTGCTGATAAATCTGACTTACTGGCATCGTATAGGGCCTGGGTAAAATGTAAGTTACTGAATATTTCACCATCGGTAAACGCAATACCAACAATGTGATTTTTGACCGTTCCAGTTCGAGTCTCTTGGGCACCATACCGTCGCGTGCGCAGTAAATTACCCAATACATATATAAAGCTCTCTAAAGTCGCATCCTTAAGCGTTTCAACCGTTGGAAAGGTAACTTCAGGTAAAATATGGTCCAGCTCATTAATAGAACTCCGCATTTCGCCCTTTTCACTCATGGTGCCACCTTCAAACGGTGCATTAAAGGTAAAACTTTTGTGAGAGGTTTCGTAAGGGCTTAGCGAAAAAGCGGAATCCGAATAAACCTTAGAGCGTTCAGAGCCGCTATCACCAATGGCAAAGCCGTAGATAATGCAGTCTGGGCAATGCTTACAAGACTTTTCACCATTGTATTCACAATATTTTGCTTTATCAGTTTCGTCTGCACTGGTCAGTTCCAATGCCCTTAGCAGTTCTCTTCCAGTTAGCCGTTCTGGTGTGGTTTGTTTCCGTTTGAACATGACTAAGCGGCTAATTGTCTCTTTAGTATTAGCGCCAGCTTGTGTTCGGGCTGTATTTAGCACACCATCCGTTTGGAAGACTGGAAATGACTGACTGTGCCGCAACATTAAAAAGTGAATGTATTTACCAGAGGCAAGGCGGGGAAAAGCACTATGAAATTCAGGTTTTAAGGTTTCGAGAATAGACATAACAAAAAGTTCCTTTGATGAATTTTGATGGGCTTATTTAGCCAAAGTTAGGCTGCTGATTCAGTTTCTGTCTCTGATTCAGTTTCTTGCTGTGCGTCTTCTAAATTCAGTATCAGATAGGCGAATTCAACGCCAGACTTGATTCTGTTTCGATTTTCTTGAAGTAAGGCAATATCTTTTTGATACTGCCCCTTAAACAACTGCTCGACACAGGTGGCCATAAATTGTTGGATGGCTTGCAGTTCCTGCGCTTTGCGTAGAGCAATGTCTTTAGACTTATCCAGCAAGAGTGGTCTGGTATAGACTTCTTGCCGCTCAAGTGCATCTTTAAGCTGGCCAGATCCCTCTAAAATTAAATCCTCTTCGGGTAGATCGGAAGGCACTGACAAAATAGTGTCGAGGGCTTTTGTCAGAGGCAGCAAAATTGCATGGCTTGAAGCGGTGCTACGGACTTTATAAAATTGTCGATATTCTTGGGCTAACCGTTTAACGAGAGATATCTGTTCTTCCATTATGGCATCTCCTTGAGACCAAAGTTGAGCATATTCCCAATAGCGTTGAGCGTCGTCTGGTGTGGGATCACGTTTTCGTTTACGACAGCCCGATTCCGCCAGACTAAATAGGTTCAGTACATTACTCATTAGCTGTCGGGCAGTATCTGGCAAGGCTCGCCAGCGTGGATCTGGTTTATCGGCCTGATTTTCAAGATGAACACTGTAGGCGATCAGTAGACGCTGCATAAAATCTTCGATGCGTTGAATATGTCCCTGGTGATGTTCCTCTAGGTGAATAGCATCAGGTAAGTTTAGGACACTCCAAAAGTTGGCAAGCCCATCTAGCTTGATAGATTCTCTAAAATCGTTGTCACTTCTATATAGGGGTGTTTGGCTAGCAGTTGCCACAACTTTAATCCCTAAGAACTTGGCAATTACGAGGGATAGAAAAGCAGGCTCTGCCCAAGCATCGGTGTGAGTTTTACCGCGTGTAGTGGTATAGCTGATGCCTAAGAAAGGCAAATCTTGTCCAGCATATTTTTCATCATTAAATCGCCCCTCTTCAGGCTCTGTCTCCGAAAGCCATGGATACTGTTTTAGGGCATTAATATCTAAATCATGCTCAATCAAGAACTTATGTAATTCCCAAAAGTTAACTCGCTTAAGGTCATTGACTAATACACGCACTGCCTTGGCTACCTGAGGCGAGTACACATAGGCAGGGTACATGTACAGGAAGATAGGCTGCTGGTCTTCCATTTTGCCAGAGGATACAGCCCATTTTGACTGCCGTAAAAGCATTTCAAGAGACCATATTTTGGAAATGCCTCGCTTGATTTGTCCACCCCCCAATGGATTCTTATTACTGTATTGCTGAGGCTTAAAGAGCACTACAGAGTCCATCTGATCTTCTGAAATAAACTCACCTGAACTTAGAGAGCAAATGGGCTGCTTGGAGCCTTTAGTTTTAGCAATGGTATAGCGTTCTAGTTCCTGCTGAAATGAGCCTCCTACACTATCCCAACCAGATATTTCAAGATACTGGTCGAGATAACTGAGAAAAGCCTCTTTGGTTGGGTTAACAGTTTCGGGTAATAGTTGTTTCTCTGTTGCCCAATCAGCAAGAGCTTTAACAAACTCCTCTAATATTTCAGAAAACTGCTCTGTATCCAATGTTTGATGTTTTAGAACATATTCAGCAGCAGCTCGATACCAACCATAGTTAACACCACCTTTTTGTACCTGGGTTTGTTCAGGCGTTATTTCATCCTGGATTTTTAGCTGCTCTAGAACCCATGGTGTAAATTCAGGAGTTTTACTAAAAAATTCCTTTTGAACAAGACCAATAAGCTCAGCTAAACGGTCACTACGGATGTCAGCCACCGTACCAAGTCGTGCTCGCTCAGTTTCACTTAGTTCCAGGCTGTCAAGTCGTTTTGGTGTTGCTGGGGACTTCTCATTTCTGACTTTAGCTGTAATGACCTCTGGCAACCCTCGAATGAGTTGCTCGGGGGAAAATAGCTCTAACGTTTGGGGTGATACCTTGACTCCTTTGCCATCACGTTTGAAGCCAATATCCCCCCCCAACATGGCACCAGATAATAGTTCTTCTATAGAGTTCCATAGAGCATGTTTAAGGTGGTCAGGTTCTGGTACTTCAGTTTTCTTGGGAGCTAAGTAAACGGCCCCTTGAGCAAAATATAAGATAGGCTGCCAGTCTTCCTGTGCAGTAAAAGCTAAAACAGCATTATGGATACCATTACTTAAAATGCCGGTTACATCCCGCAGGCGATGATAAACAAGCTTCCCTGAGATCCCGAGACTATCTAAGTGATCTCGCAGCCGATCCTTACGGGTAGTTGTTTCAACTTCAGCAGGATTAGTCATATGGACTGCCACATCACCAAAAGCAAGTAGTGGTCGTAATGGCTTGAGCAAGCGACGGTCACGTAACTTAAAGTCTGGCCAATTGCGTGGGGCTAAATTAGTACCATGTTTGCCCTGAGTATTTTGGGCCAGGAATCCAATCTCTGAGACGTAGTCTTTCCACTCAGGCCAAAAACTTTCAAAATTGAGCTTTTGTCCCATTTCGTGACAAAGTGCCAGGATACTATCTACTTCATAAGCTTTGGGTGGATCATCTTCTTCCCCCTGGCAGTATTTGTTATAATCGTGCAACGTTAAGCCCAGGCACAGCAATCGTTTTTCGGTATCCGTTAAGTCATTGTCTGGTAAAAATGGAATCAGGTTCCAGGCGGTTAGTAAACCGTTAAGCACATGTACAAGCAAGCTCTGATCAGCACTGTTGGCCCATCGTTGTGCTGTTTCTTCTGCATAGGGATGTTTTTTACGAGTTAAGCGATCAAGATGTACCTCATAGGAGCCACCCAAAGCAGTAATAGAGCCAAATTCCTGTTCCATTGCAGGCAGAACCGTATCAATGAACTGTCGAAAAATAGGATCAGTATCAGCAGCGAGGGTGTTAATTAGTAGCGTTTGTAATAGAGTTGCCATAACATTTTTGGAAGGAGTGTGTAGGACTGTATTAGAAGAAAAGAGAACCTGCTTGTCGACAGAATTTAGTTAAGCGATGGTGTTTTTCGAAGGCTTTTAGCAAGAGTGCGTCTTGATTAAACGCACAGGCATAAGACTGTTCAGACGCATCTGTCAGATGATGTAATCCAAATAGAGGACTAAGGCGCAATGCTTTGACGATATCCCAATGGGGCTGGCGTTTTCCCAGTGGAATAAGAAAAGCTAAAACCTTCTTTTGACTTAAGGCGCGAACGATTTCAATTTGTGGATGTTCTTCAATCCGCAGACCTTTGATTTGGGTTAAATCACAACATTTCAGTTCACTACTATCTCGATTGCAACTTAAGCGAATATGTAAACGTTCATCCAACCATTGCTGAACCTTGATATAAACTTGGGCATAGCTGAAAAACTCTTCCCCATATCCGGCTTCTTCAGCAGCCGTTAAAAAGTCAGATTCTTCAATAATTTCTACATGGGTATAGGGCAATAGCCTGAGCAAATCGTATGTGTAAAAGCGATGATCGTCCCATACAGCAGCTTGTAACGTTGTACCACCTCGAAATCTCAAAAGTTCTTCCTGGGTAGCTTTACCAATAGAGTTATTACCCTTGGCATGCCAACATTTGCGGGCACCCTCTAATTTGGCTTCGCTATAGACTGGGGTGAGAGCGGAGAGGATGCGATCGCAAACCGGCTCCATCACTTTTTTCTCGCTATTATTTCTGTCTCGCTGTATTTGCGTCAGCATTCCTTGAGCCTGTAGTGCTCCCCACTGTTGACGATATTGTTCAAACTCCTTCGGTTCTTCAAAGGCAGAGCGAATCGCATCATTAAGCGTTTGTCGCTCAATGGTAGGGCTCTCGCCTAAAGACTCTGTAAGCCGTGAATAAATCCAGGGTGCATGACCAGGCAACAAACAAAATGCATGATACTTTTGAAACCCTTGATGACGCCCTAGCCTCCCCAGCCGTTGAATAACAGTTGCCGAATTACTACTCTCAAAAATCAACAGGTGAATCTTAAAATCAACACCCACATCCACTGCAGATGTACCCACAACAAGAACAGGGTGTGGAGAATCTTTTAACTTTTCCTGTGTCTTGCGCCGTTCTTGTCGATCAATCCGTCCACTGATTTCAGCAATTTCGAAATTATCAGGCAGCAACGTTTTCAATAAACGTACAACCCTCCCTGCCTGAGCCACAGAGTTCAAAATCAGCAGACCACGACCTTTAGCTTCAGCAAGCAATAAATTTTGGAGTAGTCCCACATTATCCTGCAGCCAATCTAAGATTCCTTGCTGTGGTCTCAGTTTTACAAATTCCAGCTCCACAGGCTGCAAAATTGGTCGATACCCTGGCTTCGCTTCGCTAGCGTACTGCCCGGAAATGGACTTTACCTTAAATCCAGACGATTCTAACTGCTTAATAAATGTCGTTTTAGGTGTTGCCGACGTAAACAGAAACTTACGCTTTCCCTGAGCAGAGGCTCGTATAAAACAGAGACTGTTGAGTACAGCCGCTTCCTGGTGAGGACCAAAGATATGAAACTCATCAAAGACCCAATAATCAGGAAACGTGGCCATCAACATGGGTAATTCCGCATTGTCATAAGCTGCATTTCGATACCGAAAATGCAGCATCAGATGAAACAAGTCTGGATTTGTTAATAAAACGGGTTTATGTTGAATCGTCAGTTCCAATTCACGAAAGCGATTTCTGTCATTCGCCTTTACCCGACGAGCTAATTCCTGTCCGTAGAGCAAATCAATCCGCTTTTGTGGATTCAGACCAAATTTTTCATGATAATCCTGCTGTCCCCGTAGCTGGTCTTCAACTAGCTCATTGGTTGGGTATAGACCCACCATGCGATATTGCGAATCGAGCAAAATAGGCAAACTTGCAGCCAAGGATTTACCATCACCCGTCACACTCGTATTGAAAATAATGTCAGCCTCACCATCAAAAACGGCGGCGGCAGTTTCTGCCTGATGACTTGATAGAGGACAGCTACAGTCAGTGATTGGCTGAAATGTGGAAGATTTTTCAGTAACCTGGCATGATTGCTGGCAACCCAAGGGACAGGCCCCAATACCTACATTAACTTGTGAATAGAGTGGTTTGACTAGAACTTTCATGGCCCTTATCCGTGCTTGCCACATCCTAGACCCTTTTATAAAATAGATAACGCCATATTTTGGCTTTATCTTAATTTGTTTTTCGAACTCTCTAGTTATTCTGGGAGTCAAAGCGATGCCAGCAGGATTTAATCAACTGAAATTTGCGATCGCAATTCTTCAAAAACTTGCAGAGAAACCATATTTTCCTAGAGTGTTAAGTGAAGAGTTGTATGCCTTCCTGGAAGGAAATGGTCAATCTACAGATGATGTAAACCGTAAAGTTGGCCGCATGATTGCCAAGATGCGGGATTGTGGGTTTGAAATTCGTAGTGCTCCCAATCGTCCCTACGAATTAGTCCAATCGAGCTTTCCAGTAATTCTTACCCCTGACCAGCGAGAGGCATTAGCACTGGCCGCCTACATCCTTGAAGACATGGGGTTCTCAAGCCAAGCTAGCCAAATACTTCAAATCTCAGGCTTCGAGAAAAGCCAATTACCATCACAAGTAAAGGTTAACTTTAGCCCTCCAGTAGACTACGGAGAAGATCGCCTAGATACCGTTGTCCAAACCCTGCAAGACCGTTTCCAAAAACGTCGCCGCTACACCATTCGTTACCGCAGCAGTAGTGGCAAAGAACGCCCCTGGGATCTAGACCGCTCAGAACTACGATTACACAATGGAGTCCTTTACTTATTTGCCTATGCCCCAGACTTCTCAGCTTATAACCATGATGTCGAAAAAAATCAGATCTTTCGAGTTGATCGCATTCTGACCGTAGGAGCAGCCTCCAATATCCCCTGGGGTAGATTGACATTTCCAGCCATCGACTTAACCTACCGCATGGCCGGACCACTCGGCAGGTATCAACCACGTCGAGCCAATGAAACAGTTATTAAACGAGATTCTGCTAAAACGCCTCAATGGGTTGAAATCAGCACAAAAGAAGAATCTTTATTCTGGTTCCGCCAGCGTCTACTCCAGTATGGAGAGAACATACGGCTTCTAACACCAGAATGGTTTGTCAAAAAGATAGCAGCTGAGATGCTCCGTTCTGCCCAGAATTACCAGGCTCATTGAGCTAAGTTTCATGGAACAGAAAATTTCTCCTGCCAATAGTGGGAGTTTTGCATTTCTGCCACCAACAGTGGCAGATTTAGAATTTCTCGCACCATTGGTGCGAGTTTTTAATCAGACCAATCACAAAGGAGTTATGGATCGCCCGAAACAACCCAATGCCTAAACTTCATCGCCTAAATAGCTTTGCATAAAGGCATTTGCTGACTCAGGGTTTAGACTCTTCAATGCCCTAACAATCTCAACTACCGTTTCAGCCGTCGGATCACGCTTCTCATTTACCCAACGGTAAACATTATTGCGCTCCACATTCATCGCAACCGACAGACTATATTGACTAATTTCATAGGTCTCAAGCACTTGCTTGAGCGCCTTTCCCGCTTTTCCCATGAGGCCATACTGTCAGAGGTTTTCACCCCCGTAAACAGCCCAATGGTTGACAGTCGTCCTAATGGCCGTCTAATTTGATTCAAGACATCCAAATGGACGACGTTTGCCATGTACACCAGCTTTCTGACTACACCCGCTCTAACCACTGAAATAACCACCCCTGAATCTGCCCTGCAGCTCTACTCAGTCCCCAAACCCGACCGCGAGCCCGTCAAAATCCTGATCATCGGCTCCCAATCAGCCGTCAACACCATCATCCACAGCCTCCACCATCACCACTTCGCCGAACCATTTGAGTGGACTCAATTCCTACCCACCGATCGCCCCATCCAACCCCAACTCCACGAATCCATGCGCGCCCTAGTGAAATATCTGCCCCGTCAGTAAACTAGTAAAAGCTGTTCGCTTATAGTGTCCGTACACATTTAGCTATTTCAAACCACTTATCAAAGGCCAGTTCCTGTCAACATCATGAACCCAACAAACATGGCAGAAGGCATAAACCCTTTACCCACAGAAATTCAAGATGTTGTACAACGATGCAAAGAAATTCTTGAGCAGCATTATCAACAGCGTCTTATCGATTTATTTCTTTATGGTTCCGCTGCTAGACAAGAACTCACACCTAACAGCGACCTCGACTTGCTAGTTGTACTGCCCGGTCTCTTTGACCATGGCCAGGAACTGAGAACCATTGTGGACCTACTGTATCCCCTACAGCTAACGGCCAGTCACTGGATTTCCGCCAGCCCAGCTGAAACCGATCAATTTCTAGCGGATGCTAATCAGCTATATCGAAATATTCATCGAGAAGGGATAAAACTGTGAACTATCCCGATGAAATTCAAGCCAACCTAGAAAGAGCAGATGCAGCACTGCAGGCTGCGCAAGTCCTGTTAGACAACCAATTGTTAGATGATGCTGCCTCTCAAACTTACAGCGAGATATCACCGTCATTCGAGCTTAGTGCCCACATACCTATTCCTGCTCTCTCAGCTGACTCTAATCTTTAGTCAGTGAACTCTAATCTCTGGGGATTAGCCTTGTTCTAGAATCTCGAACAAAGCTAATCCCCTAGAGGTCTATCTCCATGACTACAACTACCCACCCCCTGGCTGAGCAACTGGCAGAATATCGTGCTGGGTTTCAGCAAAAGGTGCCCCAGGATGCCCAGAACACCATGGCCGCCGCCACCGATGCCCTGGAAGCCTCAGGTATTGTCAATCAAGCACTGACCGTTGGTGACCAGGCTCCTAACTTTGAATTGCCCGATGCCACTGGTAAAGCCGTGCGCCTCAGCGAACTACTCAAGCAAGGCCCTGTCGTCATTAACTTTTATCGGGGTGAGTGGTGCCCCTACTGCAATCTAGAGCTGCGGGCATTTCAGAACCTATTGCCCGAGTTCAAGCAAGCTGGTGCTAACCTGATCGCTATTTCCCCAGAGCTGCCCGATCACTCCCTTAGCGTGACCGAGAAGCACAGCCTAGAATTTTCTGTTCTTAGCGATGTGGGTAACAAAATCTCACGCCAATATGGTCTAGTGTTCACCCTAGATGCATCTCTACAGCCCCTTTACCAGAGCTTTGGAATTGATATTCCCACTAACAATGGTGACGACAGCTATGAGCTGCCATTGCCCGCTACCTATGTGATCGACCAGGCCGGTCGCATCCGCTATGCCTTTGCTGAGGCAGATTATACCCAGCGAGCCGAGCCCCAGGATGTGTTGGCCGTAGTCAAAGAACTGGCTTCATAGGGCAGCGGTCATCATCTTTTTGCCATCTGAAAAGCGATAGGGACCATCAAACTGACCAACATATAGGGTGTGAGAAACCAAGTTCTCATGGGTCCATACATGCAGTTGGTAAGCGGGTGGTTCCATGACAAACTGGCTGGGTGCATCAGGGGTGAAGTCCAGCCCGCTTTGGTGCACTAGGCTGGGCTGACTACTGGCGATGGTGCCCGCCCAGGGACAGTAAATGGTGCGGTGCAAATGACCACAGCTAATGCGTTTTACCTGAGGGTGCTGGCTGATGAGGTTAGCCAATGCCCCATGGCCTTGACATCGCTTGCGATCCATCCAGGGAATGCCTGTGGCAAAGGGAGGATGGTGCATAAAGATCAATGTGGGTGTAGCTGGGGCCGCTAACAGTTGTTGCTCTAGCCAGGTCAGGCGCTCAGGATCAACACAGCCACTCCCTTTACCAGGAATAATGCTATCGAGCATCAGCATCTGGATCGGGTAGCCTTCTACTGTATAGCTCAGATGAGACTTTTCCTTGGCCAGATAGGTGTGGCTGGCAAACACCTGTTTTAGGTGGTTGCGATGATCATGGTTGCCCGGCATCAGATAAACGGGACACTGGAGCGGTGCGAGCATTGTTTTTAATAGCTCATATTCCGCTATGGTCCCGTCTTGGACTAGATCTCCTGAGGCGATCACTATGTCTGGTTGTTGTTTGAGTCTACTCAGGTGGGCAATGGCTTCGGCCACCAGGGGTGTGGTGTCGACAACGCCATAGACTAATTTGCCGGATACTTGAACATGCAAATCGCTAATTTGCGCGATGATGGTCATGCTACGGGTACCTGACAAATGGCTGCTAAAATCGGCTGAAAATGCTCTAGATCTGGTGTTTTGAGATCTTTTACCTTAGCCAAATCATCCCAGCGACGCAGCTTTACAGCACTCTGGGCATTGGGTTGGGCGATAAAGGCATCTGCCATGGCCTGGGAGAAGATGCCTCCCTGGAGTTCCAGGCTGAGTTTTGATGCCGGTGAGAGACTATCCCAATAGGTGTTATCTACTGCGCAGAGATAGCGTTTGGCTGCCACGTGTAGACGAATGGGGGTGGTCACCGTATCTGGAAACAAGGCTTCTAAAACAGGGACTGCCCGATATTCATGGCGATCGTCAATACCCAGCCGTGCTGGGTCGTCACCTAGATAATGAACCAGGTGCCCCAAGTCGTGAAGTAGACAGGCAGCAATGAGTTCTGGAAATTCGCCAGCGTCTTCTGCAAACATGGCGCACTGGAGGGCATGTTCGAGCTGGCTGACGGCCTCGCCACCGTATTGGGCTTGGCCTCGGGTGCGGTAGAGATCGAGAATTTGGTTCAGGGGGATATTATTCATGGGATAAGAGAGAAAGGGGAACAGGGGAGGTAGGGGACAACCTATTGTGTGGGGCCGTTCCATGGAACGGCCCCACACAATAGGCTTAACGAGATTGTTTAACCGGGTGACCGTTGATGTAGACAGCGCGAATGGCGCTGGGTAATGGACAGTCGGGGGTTAATAAAAGAAAATCGGCGTCGTGACCGAGGGCGATTTTTCCTTTTTGGTCGCCGATTTTGGCGGCTTCTGCCGGGTATTGGGATACGCATTTCCAGGCTTGATCAAACGACATTAACCCCTTCTCGGCGAGCAAGAAGGGGGCATGGAATAACGACGGATAGTGGTAGTCGGAACACAGGCAATCGAGCACTTGGGCCTGGGCGGCTTCGGCAACACCCATATAGCCGACGTGGGAACCGCCACGGACGAGGTTGGGGGCTCCCATCAGGACAGCGGCCCCATAATCTCGCGATTGTTGGGCGAGGGGAATGGCGGCGGGAAATTCTGCGATCGCAACACCTCTCTCCCGACTCTTAGCCACATCTGCCTCTGTCTCATCATCATGGGAGGCAATCGGCGTCCCCAGGGCATGACAACGCTGCACCAGATTTTCCATCTGCACCAGCCCCTCATCCAAGTGGATAAAGGCCGTCTCCACTAACGTGCGAATTTCACTATCTGACTGTTTAATCCGTTGGCGAACGCTGTTGGCATAGCGTTGAATCAAGTGCTCATCCAGTGTCTCAGGCAGGTGATTGTTTAATGACAATAGGGTTACCTGGCGAGACTCTAACCAGTGGCATAGCTCATCATAATTAGCCGTGTTGGCCTGCTCGTGGCGAATGTGAACTCGGCTGTCTGTTTTGAGACTATTGTCTAGGGCGGTGATGTGTTTAATGAGTTTTCTGGCTGTGGCACGACTACGTAAGCCAGGTTCAAAGGAGTCGGTAATGGAATAGAAAAATGTTGTGATGCCAGCGGCGAGTAATGCCTGGTCATTTTCTACTAGGGCCATGTCTAGAGGCATGGAGACTCCTGGGCGTGGGGCAATCATCCGTTCAAAGGCGTCACCGTGGATGTCGACGAGACCGGGTAATAGCTGGAGACCGGTGGTATTGATTGCTTTGTATCCTGCTGGAGTAGTAATCTGATCGACTGTGACAAATTTGCCGTCCTCTACCAGAATAGTGCCATCCTCTAGCCAGCCATCCGGTGTGAGAATGGTTGCCCCCTGAAATGCGATTTTCTCTGCAGAGATTACCGTCATAACTCTTGTTTGCTAAGGAAAAACTCTGTGGTGGTGGGCTGTGCCCAGCCTACATTTAGGCTTAATATTTAGGCAATGCGATATCCCTGGCGCATAACCGATGTGAGTCGAGGGACTACACCATCGTGGTGCAGGGTAATGAGGTCTGCTCGTTTGCCGATTTCCAGGCTGCCGCGATCGCAATCCAACCCAATCGCCTTAGCTGGATTTAGGGTAAACAGACGCATTGCTTGGTGGATAGGAATCTGGGCCTTTTCCACAATCAGGAACATCGCTTGCACTAAACTCTGGGGCACATAGTCCGACGAGATAATGTCAGCCAGATCACGTTCGACAAGATCCATGGCAGAGACATTACCCGAGTGAGACCCACCCAAGATTAGGTTAGGTGCCCCCATCATCACCTGTAACCCATGGCTATGGGCCGCTTTAGCCGCATCTAATGTAGTGGGAAATTCGGCAATAGCGGCTCCGTCATCAATGGCCTCTTGGACATGGTCGGGGGTGGCATCGTCATGGCTGGCGAGACAGATATCTCGCTGCTGGGCTAGTTCCACCAATTTGCGGCGATTGTCGACGGCATGGAGCTGTTGCGCGGCGATGCGATCGCGAATGAAGCCCTCCATTTCATCGGCACTCACCCCATGTTTGCCCTGGTAATACTCTTTGTATTTGTCGATTTTGACAAACTGTCGCTGCCCCGGTGTGTGATCCATCAATGACATTAGCGACAGCAACGGGTGGTCGGCATAGGTTTCTACCAAGTCATACACCTGGTTGTACCCCAG
Source organism: Leptothoe spongobia TAU-MAC 1115 (assembly GCF_018739885.1). GTDB lineage: Bacteria > Cyanobacteriota > Cyanobacteriia > Phormidesmidales > Phormidesmidaceae > Leptothoe > Leptothoe spongobia. The sequence continues at coordinate 21,527 of NZ_JADOES010000006.1, forward strand.
CTCACAACGTAGGTGCAGTTTATGATCCACTGAGAATCGACCATCGTTCTGTCCCTGGTGAATGGTGTCGATCATCGGACCAAACTGGGTCATGCGCAGGGAGCCAGGGGTGAGATCGCCAATGGAGATGGCATCACAAACGGTGGTAATGCCTGCCCCAGCCAGGTCTCGGTCGTGGTGTACTGCTGCAACATCTAAGGGCCAGAGCACTTTGGGTCGTGGCGACATACAGCGTTCGAGGTTATCGGTGTGGAGCTCGATCAGCCCTGGTAGTAGATAGTCGCCATGGCCGTTGTGTCCTTGCTCGACGACGCCTGGTTGAATGTCTGCGATCACCCCGTCTTTGACGACTAGGGTGCCTAGAACCTCATTGTCAGGCAGCTGTAAGCGATAATTGGTATAGATGGTTTCAGTCATGGGGCAGGCAGATGGGGATATCAGGATGTAAGTGGCTTCTCTACCGATCGCTATAAATTAGATACGTATAGACATCTCTAACTCATAGCTAATCAAGGTTAAGTTAACGTTATCTCTAGGGGTAAAATTCCTAGGTTTAGGAGACATACAAATGGCTCAAACAATTGAACTTCCAGAGTCTTGTTACTTTTCTGACTATTTCAAGCTGAACTATTATCTGGAAGATATCGTTACCCACTTTGGGTATAGCTTTGAGCTAACGTCGCTGGTTTTACCTAAGACAGAGAGACCTGTGGAAACGATTGATCGGTTACGACAACGTCTAGAGGAGAGTTTGCCGTTTGTTACCTTTGATAGTGAAGCAGCTCGTCGAGAATTTTTAATTGCGCCACTGGTTTTAGAGTTAGTTCATTTGATCCATGTCAAGGTAAAAGTGAGTTATTCTCTCAAGGCTACTGACCAACTGAAGGGGCTGTTAGATTACTATCTCCAGTCGGGCCATAACTTACTCATTATTGAAGCCAAGGACGAAAACTTAGAGCGCGGCTTTAAGCAGCTTGCCGCTGAGCTGATTGCATTGGATAAAGTTACGGATCCATCGGCAGGTAATCTCCTCTACGGTGCAGTTTCCATTGGCCGTATTTGGCAGTTTGCGGTGCTGGATCGGCAGCAAAAGAAAATTTCTCAAGATTTGGAACTCTATCGAGTACCTACAGATGTAGAAATTTTGATGAAAATTCTAGTGGCGATTTTATCGGGAAAATCGATTTAGCCAAAGGTGAGGACGCGATCACATACTCTTTCCCTGACTTCGTCATCATGGAAAATACCCACCATGGCGCAACCTTGGGCTTTGCGTTCTTCAATCAGCTGCATGAACACGTCTCGATTAGCCGCATCCAGGGCCGACGTGGGCTCATCTAGCAGCAAGATGGGATAGTCCACCGAAAATGCTCTGGCGATATTCACCCGCTGTTTTTCACCGCCAGAAAAGGTCGTGGGTGAAAGCGCCCATAGGCGTTCTGGTAAGTTGAGTCGAGAGAATAGGTCTCGCACTTTAGTCTGAGCCGCATCCGCATCCACACCCAGTTCCATTAGGGGCTCGGCAGCTACTTCGACAGCAGGTACTCGAGGAATTACCCGCAGAAATTGGCTGACGTAGCCTAAAGTCTGTTGGCGTACCTCAATCAGTTGGTGGGCTTCAATCTGGGGTAGGTCTACCCATCCCCCCTGATGCTTGACCCAGATCGAGCCGCTGTCAATACGATAGTTGGCATAGAGGGCGCGCATAAATGTGGATTTTCCAGAGCCGGAGGGACCCTGCAGAGCGACACATTCTCCAGGATTAACTGTGAGAGAAACGTCTGCGAGAACGGGGAGTTTGACGCTGCCCTGGTGGTGGAGGACAAAGCTTTTGTAGAGGTGTTCTGCCTGGAGTAGGGCCTGGGTGTTGGTGGGGGCGATTGGGAGTGGTGAGAGTTTTAAGGTGTCCATGGGGAGGTGGGGGTGAATAAGACTCGCGCACTTGATGTTTTTAATCCACCTCCGTCGCTAGCTCATACTCTTTATTAATGGATGCTTTGGCCATGGGATACATCTCCTGGGTGGTCTCATCTGATTATCTAGGGAATTAACGTGGCATTCACAAGCTGTTGTGTGTAGGGATGGTGGGGGTCATCTAGTACTTGATCAGTAAGTCCGGACTCAACAACTTGACCATTTTGCATCACCATCAGTCGATGGGCTAGCAGCCGTACGACACCGATATCATGGGTGACAAGAATTACGCTGAGGTGAAGTGTCCGCACCAGGGAGCGCATCAGGTCCAACAGCCTGGCCTGGACGGATACATCCAGACCGCCTGTGGGTTCGTCCATCAGCACGATGCGGGGACGGGTGACTAGAATGCGAGCCAGCTGCAAGCGCTGTTGCATACCACCGGAAAATGTACTGGGAAAATCGTCAATGCGCCCATGGGGAATTTCGACTTCGCTCAACCATTCCAGGGCTTCGGTGCGGATATTGCCATAGTGGCGTTCTCCTACATCCAATAACCGCTCACCGATATTGGCTCCGGCGGTGACGGTCATGCGCAGTCCGTCACGGGGATTCTGACGGACAAAGCCCCATTCGGTTTTCATGAGTTTGCGGCGACGGGGCTCTGGCAGCGTGCGCAGGTCGATGGGGTTGTTGTCTCGATCACAATACTCTACTATCCCGTTTTCAAAAGGGACATGGCCTGCAATGCTATCCAGCAGGGTACTTTTGCCGGAGCCGGACTCGCCGATGATGCCAAGGACTTGACCGGGGTAAAGGGTGAAGGAGATGCGATCGCACGCCTTCAGATCCCCGTAATACTTACTTAGGTTATTCACCGTTAATAGCGGTTGCATTGAATCCTCCTCCCGTTAGACGTTTGCATCTAAATAAAACTCTCCACTGTTTAGTGACCACGCCCGTTATCCCAGTTTTTGTGCACTGCCTGATTGTTCTCGCTGACGCTGCTCACAATAGTCCGTATCCGAACAAATCCACATGCGTCCACCCTGGTCATCGATCACCACCTCATCCAGATAGCTATCCGTTGCCCCACAAAACTCACAGGGATGCTCCCAGTTCTCCACAGAGAATGGATGATCCTCAAAGTCCAGACTTTTGACCTGGGTATAGGGCGGGATGGCATAGATCCGTTTTTCTCGTCCGGCCCCAAATAACTGTAATGCCGGGTTCATATCCATCTTGGGATTATCAAACCGGGGAATAGGACTGGGGTTCATCAGATGTCGCCCATTGACCATGACTGGATAGTCGTAGGCCAGAGAAATGCGCCCAAACTTGGTGATGTCCTCATAGAGCTTGACGTACATGGGACCATATTCTTCTAGGGCATGCATTTTATTAGCCTCGGTTCGAGATGGCTCAATAAAGTACAGTGGCTCAGGCATCGGTACTTGATAGACAAATACCTGTCCTGCTTTGAGAGGTTTTTCAGGAATCCGATGTCGGGTTTGAATCAGCGTGGCCTCTTCTGTTTTTTCAGTAGTAGCAACACCACATACCTTCTTGAAAAAACGCCGAATATTCACTGCATTAGTCGTATCGTCAGCTCCCTGGTCAATTACCTTTAGGGTATCGTCCTGGCCGATAACGGATGCGGTTACCTGTATACCCCCCGTTCCCCAGCCATAGGACATGGGCATTTCCCGCGAACTAAAGGGAATTTGATGACCGGGAATGGCTACGCCTTTGAGGATGGCACGACGGATGGCGCGTTTGGTTTGTTCGTCGAGGTAGGCAAAGTTAAAGCCGGGTTCGGGGATAGGGGGAGGAGCAGGGGAGCCAGGAGAGCCAGGGGAGGAAGATGTCATGATTTGAGCGAGGCAATTGGTTAACGGAGGTAGGAGCTGGCCTTGTGCCTGCCCTGACAACGAGAATTCAATGGGGCATGAGCAACGGCAGTGGGTGAGTATGGCCTACCATTACCAAAGATAAATGAGAAATTCCTAATCTCACGAGGTGGCCTCCTTGGCAGCAGTAGACCTCTCTTTTTTTGATTTTTCAGATGCCTCTGGTTGGCTGTTGTTATGCTCATAGTCGCTACGTAACTTACGAATTAAGTTAAGCTCAGCTTGGAAGTCAATGTAGTGGGGCAGCTTCAGATGCTGTACAAAACCTTGTGCTTCAATATTGTCGGAATGATAGAGAACAAACTCTTCATCCTGCGCTGGCCCATCCAGAGATTCTCCTAGATCCTTTGCCTGCAGCGCTCGATCCACCAGTGCCATGGCCATGGCTTTCCGCTCGTTATAGCCAAACGTGAGGCCATACCCCTGGGTAAACTGGGGTGGAATCTCTTTGTTGCCTTTAAACTGATTGACCATTTGCACTTCAGTGACCGTGATATCAGCAATGGCGATTTCAAATCCCAGCTCTTCAGGAAAAATTGACACCTCCACCTCTCCCACCCGAATCTCTCCCGCGAAGGGATGATTTTTGCCGTAGCCCCGCTGGGTGGAATAGGCCATGGATAACAAAAAACCTTCATCACCACGGGCCAGATTCTGCAGACGGGCATCCCGATTGGTAGGAGTGTTCAACGATTGTCGCGTAATATCAAACGGTTCAACACCTGATCGTTGGCCATCCCCCGTAGGGTGGGCAGTGCCCACCATCCCAGATTCTGTCTGAGACCCATTCCCCTGCGCCCCATTGCTCGGCGGCATTACCAATCCCTCCTGCTCTAACATATGCGCTACCCGAGGTGTCGCCTCTGCCGTATCATACTCTTCACTTATCGGCGCAGGAAACGTATTATCCTCAGCTGCCAGCTTAAAGTCCAACAACCGGTGAATATAATCAAACGTAGGCCCCAGTTTTTGCCCACCGGGAGCCTCTTTAAAAATGGCCGAGATCCGTCGCTGAATAGCCATTTCGCTCGTATCTAGCGGTTCACTGTAATATAGCCGAGGTAATGTTGTCCGGTAAGCCCGCAACAGAAATGCGGCTTCGACCAGATCTCCCCAAGATTGCTTAATTGCCAGTGCTGCCAGATCTGGATCGTACAAACTGCCTTCAGCCATCACTCGGTTTACCGCCAGCTGCATCTGTTGCTTGATCTGTTCTAGCGATAGCTCTGGCACATCAGCATCACCTCGCCGTTTTGCCTTGAGTAGGGCTTCGGCATTGCGAATGGCTTGTTCTCCACCTTTGACCGCAACGTAGGGCATAACTCTCTCCAACTGGTTTCGTTAACTAAGCTCAGTTCAATAGCTGTATCCGTGCTTGGTGAATCCCAAGGATTCGTAAACACTTGCTGTCAACTTGGATGTGCGAGGTAATCCCATGATCTGATTTTGAGCAAAGCACCAGCAATCCAACCCGAGGGGATAATTCGCTGTCATAGTCTCCCACTGTTGCCAAAATGCAGACTCCATGGGCAGGCTCACCTCAATTTCCGACAAAATGCCAGGACCTTCTAAGGTAATAGGCTCTCCTCCAGTTAAATTAGGGAGTTGAATCAATAATGATGTGGAGGATTCTGGATATTCGGCAGTTCCCCAGGAGAATTCGCTGAGTTCGGGTGCATTGTTGAGTTGCCAAATCAAGGCAAAGTCAGCGGCGTGAGGATGGTCAGTAAAACGACAGCCAGTGTGGAATACTAGCCATGAACGTACATCTGCTGGCAATCCTGGCTGTAGCCAGACTGAGGTTTCTAAGTCCAGGAGCGTGAGACAAGTGGCGGCACAGCTAGACTCTAGCCCTGACGGTGGTGTTAGAGAGACCGTTGTTTGAGGAATGCCGGGTCTTGCTAGCGCATCGAGCAGAGCCCGAAATGTATGCTGGGCGTCATGGATGGCATCGGCAAATCCAGCAAGTTGGGTAATCATGGTTAGCTTTCCCCTCGCAACATAGTAAAGAAGTTAACGCGGGTGGACTCTACTGCAGCGACTTCGCTATGTCGTTGGTCTTGAGCGGCGGTTTGTAGTGGATGAATGACGTTTGTCTGAACCTGGGCATGCCAGCCAGGATGCTGCAGGAGACCATCGCATAGGGCGGCTAGTTCGGCATGGCGTTTGGAGCGACCGACTACGTAGCCAAAGCCGGTTAGCTGATCGAGCTGTACGACACAACGGGTCAGCGTCATTTCACCCAGGTTGAAAGGTTGTCCGGTGCCCTCTGCTCGACCGCGCACCATGGTCAAGCCAATTTCGGGCGATCGCAAAAATCCATAGTCAGGTAAATCCTCAAGTGTGGCAACACACTGTTCTAAAAGCGGCAGGGGCGCTTTTGCCAAAGTTGACATCCAGATGGCCCGTGATGGTTGTTGTTCTGCTTTCACCATGGCTTAACCAAACGTTAATCGCTTGTTAAATTTGTGTAGACGTCTATACAAATTATTAGCATCTTTTGCCCATGATGCAACTGAGATCAGCAACGCCAAAAAATAAATGATCCGAGGTGGTGGTGGTGTCTTATCTCTAGTGAACGCCTGTTAGGACGATGTCAATTCATGAAAAAGATAAGTTATTAACTGCGCCGTTTACCCAATCAACCAACGGCTTGTTGAATCGGAATTTGGAACACAAACTCTGTGCCCTGATCTGGAGAGGAAAAACATTCCAGCTTACCGCCATGTCGTTCTGTCACAATTTGATAGCTGATAGCCAATCCCATCCCGGTGCCTTTGCCAACAGGTTTAGTTGTGAAAAACGGATTGAAGATCTGTTGCTGTACCTCTGAGGGTATACCCAATCCCGTATCTGCAATTGAAATGCGAACCCATTGATGGTCGATTAGTGAGGTTTTTAATGTGATTTTTCCTGCTTTTTCGACCCACTCCTGAGAGTTATCTCTTTGGCCCATATCATCGATGGCTTCAATGGCATTGGCAAGAATATTCATAAAGACCTGGTTGAGCAGACCGGCATAGCATTCGACTGGGGGCAGGTTGTTTGCGTACTGTTTAATCACCTCAATGGCAGGTCGTTTTGAACTTGCTTTAAGCCGATGGTTGAGAATAGTGAGGGTGTTTTCTAGTCCATTGTGAATATTGACGGGTTTGATTTCCGCTTCATTCAGGCGTGAAAAATTGCGTAGGGATAAGACGATTTCGCAGATGCGATCGCTCCCCATTTTCATGGAAGATAAAACTTTGGGTAAGTCTGCCAGAATAAACTCAAGATCCATGCTGTCAGCCTCTGCTTGAATTGCGTTAGCAGGAGAGGGGCAGGCTTTCTGATATTGCTGTATCAGCCTGATTAGATTTTGAGTATAATCTTGGACATGTTCCAGGTTTCCGTGTATAAAACTGACTGGATTGTTGATCTCATGGGCCACTCCAGCTACCAGTTGTCCTAAACTCGACATTTTTTCCTGTTGTATCAGCCATCCTTGAGCTTGCTGAAGTTGTTTCAAGGTGGTGGTCAATTGTTCATTGGTTTGGCTGAGTTCATGGGTTCGGCATTGGACCCTATGTTCGAGTTCTTCATTGGCTTGCTTGAGCAGCGTTTCAGCTCGTTTTCGTTCTGTAATATTATTCAGTGAGCCGGTGAGTTTGGCATCCTGACCAAATCGGATCGCCAGTTCTAACCACAGGACAGCTCCCGTTTGATGCGAAAAGCGCAGTTCTAAACCATCCTCTATTTGCTGCTGTAAGGCAGACTGCCATGTGCCCCTATCCGTTTCCAGGATGAAGGATTCGAGCTGCTGGCCAAGGGACTCTTGGGTGGAATATCCGAGGATTTCGGTCCAGGCTTTATTCAGAAAGATCAGACAGCCGTTGCGATCGCACTCGAATACAATTTCCCGTAAGCTTTCTACCAGTTCACGATAGCGTCGCTCTGATTCAGTGAGCTTTTCAATGAGGCGATACTGAATCTGGGTATGGAGCTCATTCGTCGTATCGTGCTCTTGCATGGGGGGCATTACACAGCTAATTAAGCAGCCTTAGCGCTTAACTGTTCTAACAATTCTACTGATGTCAGCGTATTGGCATACAGTGGAAAGACATTCTCAATGTAAAATTCCTGCTCGAACACCGTTCGCGCAGAGATGCAATCACTCAGCACAGACACATAGTAACCTTTCTCATAGGCTGATCGTCCTGTGGAGTCAATGCAAATGGACGTAACCGCGCCAGCTAAGACTAAATTTCGAATGTTTCTTTGCTGGAGGACATGGTCCAGATTAGTATTGACAAAAGCATTTAAGCCTCGTTTTCCAGGAACTTCTAAAATCCTGTCTTGAAAGGGGCTCAGCTCTTCAATCGTTTGGGACCCCTTCCCACAAGCTTGAAAGGCACCCACTTCCTTAATGGTGTTTAAGATACCGACAGGGTCAACCAGTTCTTCATACCCTTTGGTAAAAAAAATTGGGGCAGAAATAATTAAAGCCGGTGTTTCTACCAAGCCTTGTATCAGCTGAATCGTATTTCTAACGGTATTACTAGCTTTTGCAGATGCTTCAATGACACCGTTTAAGATACCGTCTGAAGCATAATAATCGTTTTGAAAGCCGATTAACAATAGAGCGGTATTGTTTGCATTCATTACTTCGAAGACGTCAATTCAACCATTGACTAAGAAACATTATAGGCTTTGATTTCAAGATTCCCCCAATGGAGCTGGCCTAACAGAACGCACGATGGCATTTTGCTGGATGCTACTGCTCTCTTTGTGTACTTTTTTCTGACAAACTTTTCGTTAGGTTAGAACTGAGATCTAAGCTACATTCCCACCTGAGACAGGCTTTGGGATGATTTAGCCGCTAACGCCCTTAACCAGTCATAAGTTCCCCCTAATTTAAATATATAAGGAGTTTTACAGCCGATTGCCACGTGATCAGCAAGTTTTGTATGGTGCGTATAGCAATTTTCTAATGCCATTAGGTGCTAGAAAGATGACTGTCTCTATCTACTTATTTGCTCCTTCGCGAGGCCGTTAGGTCATGGCTGCATTATTACTATTTTCCATCGAGCTAACGTTTATTATTTTTCTTTGTTGTTTTTTATACGTATCTTTTAATTGGGGCTCTCGTCGGATTTTACAAGTTTCCTCTCTACAGTTGGATGAAGGTAGCTTTCAGTCCCTGCGGCAAAATGTTCTGGGTATTGTCCTGGTCTCAGGATTTTTGCTGTTACTTTTGGTGGCAGGGTTTAATGGCTGGATATTACTCCAGGGTGAGCAGCCCGATGCCTATACGCTATCGTTGATTCAGAATACGCCTCGGACGGTGTGGCTAGGCATTGCAGCTGGTATTGGCAAAAGTATCTGTCTGCTAGTATTAGTCGGTATTTTGCGGCGACCTCTGCGCCAGTTGTTGGATCGGATCGGTCATGCAGCTAAACAGGTAGAGCAGATTACGGCCAATGATGACAGTATTGATCAGCTGTTTGATGCGCTGGGAGCTGTTCTGAGTACAGGCATGTGGCTCCTATCCCTGATTTGGTGTGCTCGTTTTTTACACTTACCTGAGCAGATTTCCCCTTATTTGTACGCTACATGGCGAATTTATTTGATTATTTCCATTGGTGTTGTTGTTTATAAGTCGGTCACCGTTGTTGTTGATAGTTTGGATGCACTGAGTAAAAAGTATTCTAATCCTAATAACTTATTTCGGTTCTATGCTCAGCTTCAGCATCTGGTACCATTTCTGAAACGTTGTTTGGAATATGTGGTGTGGCTCTATGTGGCCATGCTGGTGATGAGCCAAATCTCCTTGATTGCTAATTTGGCAGACTATGGGGCACAGGCGGTTAAGGTGATTGCCCTAGTCTTTTTAGGACGCTTGGCTGCCAACATTATGCAGTTGGTCGTTTCGGAGATTTTGCTATCGACGGATGATACCTCACCCGCTGTCTATCAGCGCCGGATAACGATTACCCCCCTGATTGTGAGCTTACTCAGGTATGTGATTTATTTTGGGACAGCGTTATTCGTCTTGAAAGCACTGAATATTGATCCAGGGCCTATCCTGGCAGGGGCCGGAATTGTAGGTATTACCGTTGGTCTCGGGGCACAGAACCTGGTGACAGATTTAGTGAATGGCTTTTTTATCTTGTTTGAAGATTACTATCTGGTGGGTGATTTTATAGAAACAGAAGAAGCCCAGGGGACTGTACAGTCGATTGAGCTACGCACCACCCGGATTTTGCACCCGGATGGCCAGATACAGATTTTGCGCAACGGCGATATTGGTTCGATTGTGAACTACTCCAAGAATCCGGTGGATGCGGCGGTGGAAGTGTCGATTACCTATGAGGTGGATCCGGAAAAGGCATTTGAGATTATTAAACAGGTGGGGGCAGAACTCTGTAAAGTAGAGGACGACATCCTGGAACCGACTAGCATTGTCGGTGTAGAGACTTTTTCAGAAGAGATTTGCATGATTTACACTCGTACCAAGGTTAAGCCTGGCAAGCATCTCAGGATTCAGCGATTGCTCAGACAGCGCTGTCTGGTGGAGTTGTTGAAAGAGGATATTGAAGTAGGCTCAATGGATACGAAACTGGTGTTGAAAAGTGGGTTTGAGCAGTTGGGACTGCAAGGCCGTGAGGGGTAGGGTTCGCTAGGAGAAATAGTATCTGTAGAGGATGGTTAGAGGCGGTAGGTCAGGAGAGTTTTGGATTTTGAATTCAGGTTACAGAGAATCTTGAAGGATTTTTAAAAAGGCCGCTTGTTCCTCTTTGGTGGTCACAGGAAGGCGTTGGAAGTCTGGTTCCTGTAAGCGTACATCAGCATAAATCCTATCGCCATCTTCATGGAAGTGGAGGAAGGCTCTGGACTTACGATAGAAGATACCGGTCTTTTTTTCCTTGAGACCGGGTAGAGGACGGATTTGTTCTAGTAGGGGAGCTAGAGTGGCGATTGTATTTTCAGAGGCATGTTTCATGGTGGCGTGATTGGCAGGGGAGGTAATGCCGTGACCCCAAAGTTGAAATTGCTATTACGTTACCACTAGGCGATTAGCAATAGAAATGGCTTCTGTCCAATAGCACCTCACCATGGTCAGGCACCCAGGCAGCCCAAGTATCTTCAGAGGTTTGGCAAAGCAGTTTGGCTTTATCGTAAGCAAAATAGCTAGGCGGCTGGAGTAGTTTGACCCAGGTATCGCGGGTGTAATTGATCTGGCACACTGAGTACCAGTTGGGAGCCGTTTCTGCCTCTGGCTCTGATACTAACGGACAGACTGGAGCGCTAGCTTGAAGGAGCATGCCCTTTCCCCATGTGAAACTGTATTCAATTTTACAAAGTCAACCTTAGATTGCTGAATTACTACTAAGAAGTTAATAAAACCTGACAAACGCTGATGTTGCCCGAACGTTTAATTTCTCCATCGCTGCATGACCAAAGCTATCACTACTGAAGTGTAACCTTTCGCATTTTATCAAGATATTCCTGAAGAAAATCACCAATTTGTTTACTGATCAATGCTTCTTATCTAAAAAAGATCAGCTGGATCTGATCTCTGGACTTGATGGATAGCAATAAATCCACCTATAAAACACATAAAAACAGTTAAAACTTGAACATTGAAGGCCCGACTGATATCCATTTGAATGGGCAGCAGTGTGGCTTTGAGAGTCAAATCATAGATGCCTAGCGTCATGGCAAATCCTGGCATATAACCGAGGATTGCTAGAATAAATGACTCTTGAAACACTATGGATACTAGATAATTATTGTTATAGCCCATAGCCTTGAGGGTGGCGTATTCGTGTAGGTGGTGGGAGATATCGGTATAAAGCACTTGGTAAACAAAAACAATACCCACGATCAAGCCAATAACAACACCCAAATCAAAAATAAAACCGATAGCTGTACTTGTTTGCCAGTAGTTCTTTTCAAAATCAATCAGTTCTTGTTTTGTGAAAACTCTGACATCTTTAGGCAAATAACGTCGCATACGATGAACAACTGAATTTACGTCACTGCCAGGTTTAAGTCGAATTAGACCAATATCAATTGCGCCTTTAGCACGATGATCAAAAATGCGCAGAAAGTTTAAGTTACTGGTGATGACATTGCCATCTGCTCCAAAGGAAGCTCCCATTTTAAAAACGCCCACCACTGAGATCTGTCGGCCTTCCAGTTCAGTATTCAAATGCCTCTTCTGCTCTAGTTGGATGGCGACGGAGCCAAATTCTGGTCGTGAGGCCTGATCAAATAAGACGGTATCTGACAGGTTTAATTGAGATGTCTGTTGGATAACTCCTGATAATCGCAAAGTATTATCGTTCGGTTCAAATCCAGTGACAAAAATCTGACGTGTCTGGCCGGTTTGAGGATTTTTCCACTGGCCATAGTCCACATAAATTGGACTGACAATATCTACTTCAGGGAATGCCAACGCTTGTAACAAGCGACGTTCTGAAAAATGACTCATGCCAATTAAAGCGGTAGAGCGAGGACTGATCAAAAAGATCTCTCCTTGGAGATTAGTATGTAAGCGTACAGCGCTTTCAAACAGGGCTGCTCTCAAGCCCATTTGCATAAAAATCAAGATCACAGCAAAGGATATCCCGGCTAAAGCAACTAACAACCTGAGCCGGTTATGGGTTAGCTGTAACCAGGCGACGGGGACTTTGCGAAACATCATTTAGTATGAATGATGGTATGAACCTGCAAATTTGTCAGGCCAGAAACTAGAGGGCTATCGTCGGGACTGAGTCGAATTTTAACTTCAACAACTCTGGCATCAACATCGGCAGTGGGGTCAGTCTGTAACACATCTTTTTTAGCAACTTCTAAGCCAAGTTCATCGACGGTGCCATGTAGCGTGCCTGTAAACCCTCGACTAGTAATTGAGGCCCTTTGTCCTGACTGGATCTGATGAATATCAGTTTCATAAACTTCTGCAACAACGTACATCTGGTTCGTTTGGCCCAGGGAAACAATGCCTTCATTGGCAACGGTTTCACCAGGAAATGTGTGGATTGTGAGAACTTGGCCATCACGGGGAGCACGTACATAGGCAAGATCGAGATTTGCTTGGGCTTGCCCGACCCCAGCCTCAGCATTTTCTAGCTCGGCTTGTGCTACTGCCACATCCGTTGGCCGTACCTGAGAAATTGCCTTTAGGGTCGCCTTAGCTTCATTCACTCGATCTTGAAGCGTATTTAAAAGTCTTTGACGCACTCGATTGGCTTCAGCTAAGCGTTGCTGGGCCATTTCTAACATCAACTGCTTGTTATCTCGTAAAGATGCTGAAATAGCGCCCTCTTGATACAAATGCTCATAGCGGTCAAATTCGATGCTGGCGTTGTTTAACTCAGCTTTTAAACGTGCGATCGCAGCATCCTGAGTCGCTATCTGCCCTTGTAGGTCTGCTTTAGAGCGCTCAACTACATGGGCCTGACTTTGAATAATGTCTTGTTTTTCTCCAGCTTGTACTTGCTGGAGATAGGCTTTGGCAATCTTGACGTGGGTTTGTGCCCCGCCTAAATCAGCCTGAAGGCGATCATGGTTATCTAGAATTGCAATCACCTGACCTGAGCGTAGTTTGTCACCCTGCTTAACTAGCAATTGTTCAACCCGTGTGCCGCCGATTTCTCTGGGGGCTGAAACCTGGATGACTTCACCATCAGGTTCTAACCGGCCCAGTGCAGCAACTGCTCCAATCTCAGATGGGTTAATAGGTCCACTATCAAGAGACGATTGAGAAATAGCTCGCTGTTGTGACAAAACCTGAGTGATAACAACTCCCGTTGCGATAGCAGACCCAATCGCTAGCAAAGCGGCAAGTGAGAGTATCTTATAGCCCCCTAATTGTCTGGTTGATATCCAATTCGTCATAGGAAGTTTACCGTTACTCAATATAGGGTTGAAGGGCTGTTTGGAGGGCCGTAGGAATAGGGATGGGCACTGTTTTATCTTCCTCACGCCGCATACAAGCAACCTGTTGTTCACCACGAGCAACAAGTTCTTCACCGATGTCGCCTACCCGCCAGTATTCAAATAGCATAGTGATGCGATTTTGATGGAGATTTTTTAGCTGCATCCGAATAGTTAAACGATCGAAGGCAAATAATTCAGCAAAATATTCGCAGGAGACACGAACAGTGGCGAGGGCCAGCCCTTGAGAGAGATCGGTTAAAATTTCGGGGGCATTGTCATGGAGAAACATTTCGCGACAGCGGCCCTGCCACTTTAAATGGTTGGCATAATATACATTGCCGACCAGATTGGTTTCTTCGAAGCCAACAATGTGGGAGTATTCGTAGATTTGCATTATGTTTCTTTCCAGGTGTATATGGGCTTTTGGAAGGGTATCGCATAGGTCTGGGTGCGATACATCCAGTAATTTAAGGTGGAAAATAGTATGAACGTTATCAGGCTGGTATAGATGACGGTAGGTCGCAATGGAATTAAGAGTAACGATGTCGTCAGTTCTATTGCAATCAGGCTGATCAAGATATGGGCAATGGTCTCACGGCGCAACAGGCTGCAAATCATAACTCCAAGGGGTGCCCCCACAACCACGACTGGGATGGCAGCAAACCAGTAAGATTGAACCTGGACAGAAAAATCATGGAAAACGAATACTTGTAGAATCAATCCGATCAGAGCGTTGATGGCCATGAGGATAACAGAGGTGGGGGTGGCCACCTTCTCACTGATTCGAAAGAGAAGCACCATGACTGAAAACAGTACAATATCGATGCCATTACCCACCAGACCACTCATAATGCCGCCCATAAGACCCATTAGGAAAATCAGTCCCCGTTGTTGTGTCCCCCAAATGGGGATAGTCAGATGGCGTAGGCTATGTCTACGGTTGAGGGCCACAAGGGTAATGGCAAAGCTACTGAGCAATATCGTGAAAACCATTTTGACCGCATCGGGCGGTAACCAAGGTGCGAAACATCTTAATCCCAGAACGATCCCCAAAGATCCTCCCAGGCTACCCCAACGAATCACCCGCTCTTCAACGCGGATGCCTGTACTCCAAATAACAAGGGTGGCAGCACTCATCCCTACGGCCTGAATAGCCAGAGAAAACACTTTAGCATCATGGGGAGAAATTTGTAGAAGCTTGGTAAATACAGGAAACGCAACAGCGCCACCACCTATACTGGTTCCCCCAGCAATCATCGAGCCAAAGACCATTGTTAGGGCGACTTGCCACTGATTCAGTAGATAACCAAAAGCTTGCTGGGAACCCAGAAGCACTAACCAGATGGTCCATATTCCGCAGATAATGGCGACTACTCTTATATATTTGAAAAAGCCTAGCCTAAATCTCTTCATGTTCGCAGTCATCACATCAATTCTTGTTCTGGTAAAGCATTAAGCCGTTTGTTTAACGGGATTATGCTCCTGCGAGTCCTCTTTTTCGAGTAATATGCTAAATATTTGGTCTTTTGGTAGAACAGTCTGAGTGACTGTTTCTGCGATTGACGTCCGATAGGTGGCAATTACCAGCGAGCCTGCCTGTAATAGAACCCAAGTATCATCAGCTGGTTCAAGCATCACCAGGGGTGACCTCACTGATATGGCAGCTTTTTTCAAACATTCCAATGCCGTCCAAATGCGTGTGGCTGCGACATTCAAGTTCTCATTAGTCTCGTTAGCTAATAATTGAGCCAAATTGAATCGTTCTTTACCTAGTAAGTCTTGCCAAAGATGTAGCTCTCGATGAACTACTGTTTCAATATCACATCCCAGCGTTGTTTTGCCAAAAACAACCAGCGTTAAACTGTCTGAATGAGCCACGGAAATTGATGAGCTTGCCCCATTACTAATTAACTCTGGCTTACCATTTGGTCGATATGTAAGCAGAGATAGAGGTGTTATTTGTTGTAGCGCGAGATCTCGCCTCTCTCTACGACCTAAACTTTGACTATATTCCACCATCACATTGATATTGACAGAGGGGATGAGTGTTTGTAGCTGTCGCTCTAAATAAGGGCCCAATAGCGATACGGGCCAGACCTTGTTTTCCTTCAAAGGGCTGGTTTGTGGCATTGCCTGTAATTGTAATCCTTGCCATTCCTCTAGAACGTTGCCCTCACTATCTACGACTGTTAAGTCATAGGTAAACCTCTCGTTTTGCCGCTCTCGCTCTTGTGCTGATACAAAGATTGTGTCACTGCTTGCCTCAGTTATCCGAGTTGGGACTATGATAATGCGCTCTACGGCAACTGGTAGCAGAGTACGCTGTGGAATGCAAGCTTGTAATGAATGAATTATGGCATCTCGTGTTCCTGGATCACCTAAGATCAAACGGTTTGAGAAATACTGGTTAAACCAACTTGCGGTTTGGTTGGGCGACAGTTCTGCGATACATTTTGTTGCCCGCAGTAGACGATAGCCTTGTAGACGCTGAAAGCGACCACTTTGAAAGAGAATAGAACCGTAAAGGTCTTGTTCAGGATTAAGAGAAAGGCTAGATGCCGGGATTTTAATTTTGTCCTTAGAGTTGGATACTTGAAGAGTATGACAAGTGGCTTCAAAATGATTGATGCCGAAGGCAGTTTGGTCACTGCGAAGAGCGACCTTAATATATCCTGGTGCTGTCACTAAGGCGGCAATGCGGATCGTCAGGGTGTCATTGGCAGGTATGACCACAGGCCGATTAAACTGCACATCCTCGAAAACGAGGGATGTCGATTCGCCTGCAAGAGCAGTCGCCACCTGAGCCATTGCTTCTAGCCCCATTACCGCTGGAAAAATCCGTTCTCCTTGATAAACGTGGTCGTTCAGATAAGGGTCTGTCCCAATCGAGAGATTGGCATCTATCACCAGCTCAATGCCAGGGTAATAAACTCTGGGATGTTCTAGAAAGCGTAAGAAAGGAAGTTCTGTCTTTTCCATTCTTAATGTAGGAGCCTGCCCAAATCGGCCTGTAATGATTACCGATGTTGTCATGGGGGATTGTGCCATCAACTGCCGTAAGATGGAAATCCCCATATCCGGCACAATGGGAGTAATTCCCTCTCGCAAAAGTGCATCCACTCGACCTAAGCGTTCACCCATGCCTACCCCTGACCAGATAGACCACTCTAAATTGAGACAACGACAGCTAGGATTTGCTTGTTGGAAATCTTCCATCAGATTGGCTAGCCATTCGTTAGCCAGGGCATAATCCGCTTCACCTCGCAGGCCAGTGCGAGCGATCAGTGAACCAAAGGTGATCAGAAATTTGAGGTGTTTAGGATTAGCCGTTAACAATAGATTATTGAGCCCATGCACCTTGGGCGCTAGGGTCTTGTGAAAATCTGCCGGGGTTAGAGTCGTTAATAGCTGAGGAGTATTGACCCCAGCACCGTGCAACACTGCTGTAATCGGTCCAAGCTGCGTCTCAAATTTCTGTATAGCCTTTTGTACGGCCTGCAAATCTGTTACATCTGCTGCTTCGTATAACATCTCAATGCCATTGGCGCGTATCCGTTCTAGATTGCGATATAACTCACTATCAACTTCTAGATGTGAGCGTCCTAACAGTGCCAGACGCACACCAGTTTCTCGGGCTAACGCCAGTGCACATTCTGCTGCAATCCCCTTGCCCCCACCTGTTACTAACAACACGTCTGTAGCTGTCAAAGGTACTTCTAGAGAAGTCTCTGGACATTGTTGCAATTTTAGAATAGGGATCTGTCGATTACCTTGCTGATCGTAACGGACTTCGGTATAGCCTTTGGCAGCTTGAACTTCAGCAAGTATCCATGGTACTGATTGAGGATGATCCGTTGGGAGAGTAACAACACAGGTGGTGATTTGAGGATGTTCTAAATGCAGTGTGCGGGCAACGCCACCACCAATTGGAGCCTGTTGCACCAATACAAAATGGGTGTATTGATCCTCAGCCAGAATCTGTTGAGCACCCGACAGGAGACAGTCAATAGTCTGTGCATCTTCCGCCGTTGCTAAATACACCACGACTCCCTGGCCTGGGAAGGTTTGAAAGCTCTGCTGTAAAGTCTCTGAAAAGGGAGTGTGGCAGGGTGTTAGAATCTGCCACACCCCCTTAATATCTGAGACTTGGAGTTTGGATGATAAGGGACAATCACGCCATTCAACCGTAAACGTCCTCACCCAGGCTTCAATGCCTGGAGGATGGTGATTGACGCTATTGATGGCGGTAGCTCCACCTGTTTGGACTAAATCATCCAGGGCTTGAGCGATTTCTGCAACGGTGGCATCGGCATAATTGGTTGGGGCCGCTGACGGTTCCAGCTCAAGGGCTTTGGCAGCTTCTGCAACTAGCTGTCCTACCGTAATGGAGTTGAGATGTAGATCGCTTAACAGGCGATGGTGATCCTGGATGGCTGTGGTGGGTAATTCAGTCCGTTGGGCAACTAACTGTCGCACCATTTCTAAGGGAGATACAACTTCATCCTGTTTGGTTATGACTTGATTCGCTGATGGTCTGGCGAATTGCTCTATTGGCTGATAGGTGCCCAGACTCTGGCGATCAATCTTTTTCTCTAGGTATGAAATCTCAGCAGTTTTGGAGATAGGTGCCTGGTTACTATGATTTTTTTTACTGGAAACTTCCTGCATTTTTGATTGGGGGGCTAGTTCGCAGGGATTAACAAAAAAATTGGGTTGCCAGTCTAAATCAAATGGACGAGTAAAGCGATCGCAAAACAGCCTAGTGGGTTCAATCGCACTCCCCAATGCAAAAGTGGCTCCAACTGACTGGAGGAGACCTCGCAGGGACGGTCCACCAGCATCAATTGAGATCGCAGGCGTTTCCCCACAATCTTGAGCTAGTCGCGTTAACACCTGACCTGGTCCTACCTCAATCCAAAGATCAACCTCTTGGTTTGCCTGGGTAATGGCCTCCAGAAAACGTACTGGAGCCGTCACTTGTTGATGAAGTAGAGAGCGTATATCTGTCTTGGCTGTTAAGGGTGTACCTGTAATGGTGGAAACCAGCTTCCTTTGCAATGGTTGAATGGTTTCTGTTGCCAGATGTTCAGCTAGAGGTTCAGCCGCCGCCGCCACTAAATCAGAATGGAAAGCATGGGAAACAGCTAGGGCAACGGCTTTAAGTCCCCACTTCTGAGCTTGACTTACCAGCTCATTAATTGCCTCTACTTCACCCGAAATAATCGTTTGTTGGGGACTGTTGAGACCTGCAATCACAACAGGATACCTATTGATAAGCAGTTGAACCGCCTGCTGGGAGGCTTGAATACTGGCCATTGCGCCAGGGGTGCTGCCCAAGTCTGTCATCGCCTGACCTCGAACTTGGGCAATCCTTAACAGAGTTGTCTGGTCAAAGGCTCCTGCCCAGTGTAGTGCCGTAATCTCGCCTAAGCTATGCCCAATGGCAACCTGAGCCGTGATACCAAGTTGTTCGAGTACTATCATGCCTGCTTTTGAAGCGGTAACGATTGCAGGTTGTGCGATCGCAGTTGCATTACCCTCTCCTCTGTCGGGCAAGAATGTATGGCTATATAGCTCTCTAATATCATCAAACCGATACTCCCAACACCCGCCGTTGAAATAGGTCGGGGATGCCTGCCCTGGAAACAGAAAACCGATGTTGGGAGGCGTTGCTTTTTGTCCGATAAAGATACCGGCATCCAAATCCAGACGATCTGTGATGCCCTCAGCTAACCAGGTAGCCAATGTTTTCAGTTGGGTTGTTAACTCCATGGGAGTTGCGGCTACAATTGCCGCTCGCAGGTTACCAAGGTGCAATGATTGAGCCAGGTGAGCTGCCAAGTCTGTCAATTCAGCCCGTGATAACCGGGGAGCAATCTCTAGAATCTGATTAACCTGCTGTTGGAGCTGCTCAAGCTGCTCAGTTTGGAATAGAAACAGTTCTGTCTTTTGAACAGAGTGCAACAGATTTTTTTCAGTTTGATTCAGGCTTTGACGACGATTGCCATCGCTGCTCTCTAAAACAATATGCGCATTAATGCCGCCAAACCCCATGGCACTGACACCCGCCCTCAAGGGAGCTGTCTGGGGCCACAGTTGACCCTGAGGCAGTACCCTCAGAGCTGCATCTTCTGTAGTTAACAATGCATGGGGCTGCTCACACATGGGATGAGGAGGGAGTAGCTGATGGTGAAGCGCCAGCGTGGCTTTGATCAGTCCGGCGATGCCAGCAGCAGCTTTGGTATGTCCAATGTTGGCTTTAAGCGAACCAATCACGGCTGCGGGTGCATTGGGATTACTCTCGTGACGGGCACGGGAGAGTGTGCTCAACTCTGTTTCATCCCCGACATGGGTACCTGTGCCATGGCCCTCAAAATAAGACACTGTATCAATGCCAAAACCAGCCCGGCGATAAGCTCGCTCTAACGCCAGGATTTGGCCTTCAACCTCAGGGCGAGTTATGCCACCATTACCATCTGAGGAGACTCCCCATCCCCGAATCACGGCATAGATAGAACAGTTTTGGGCAATGGCATCTTCATAGCGCATGAGGACAACAAAACCACAGCCTTCGCCGGGCCAAAAACCAGCGGACCGAGCATCATAAACCCTCATTTCGTCAGTCGCTAGAGCCCCTGCTTTAGCAAAACCTACCAACTCGAAGGGATCTAAGCTTAAATCTACGCCTCCCACCAGGGCGACATCCAGATCTCCTGCCAGTAGACCTGTGCAGGCCTGCGCCACCGCTAACAGCGAGGAGCTACAAGCACCATCAACAGAATATCCACCCCCTTTGAAATCAAAGTAGTTACAGATCCGTCCGGCGATGGTATTAGAAAGATTACCGGCCAGAGTTTCTTCACTAATATCAGGGAAAGGAGCCTTATACGTTTGCTCCAGAATTTGCAATAAAGCTAAATTCTGTTTTGAAGAATAATCGGCTTGCTCCAAGACGGATTCTATTACTCTGCGCACATAGGGCCAGCGTAGCCTCAAAGAATTTGCACGAGAAAACTCGCCAGTTAAGGTATTCCCGAGTAAGATCCCCGTTGATTCACGGGGGAGACCTTCGGCATGGGGAAATCCTGCATTGGTTAAGGCACGGTTGGCAATATCTAACGCTACCCAATGGACTAAATCGGCAGATCGAAATGTGCTACCCATGATGCGAAAAGCAACCCGGTCAAATTCATATCCTTTGATCAGGGCCGCTTCTGAGCCATAGGTGCGGTCGGGAACCGTGGGATCGTTGCTCCAATAATCAGCCAGATTCAAGCGTTCTGGAGGCATCCGTCGAAAAGAACGCCGTTGAGCCAACACGTTTTCCCATAGTTCAGCTGGGGAATGGGCATCGGGATAGCAACAGGCCATGCCCACAATTGCGATCTCATTTGTCATAATTAGACCTCCCCAACCAGAATTGATGGAACTAAAATGGGGGTTGAGGAGAGTTTCTGAACAATACTTTTTCTAAATAACATCAACCCTCTCGCTATGCAAACAATCGTTAATGCAAAAAAGAAGCCAAACACAATGTGATTCAGCATTAGAAAGCTATAGATAGCGGCAGTGAAACCGCCAAAGATGATCTGGCTGAAAGGTTTAATCGGTGTTGTTCCCGGATCAGAAATCATGTAGAAGGTAAACAACACAAATGCCACCCCCGTCATTGGCATCAGAGGAGCCAACAGCGGTGTGCCCCATAGCCAACTTCTCAAACAAGCTTGGATGAAAAAGCCACCGACCCAGCTTAGAATTAATGGTAGTTTGCCAGTAAAGCGGGCATTCAAAAATGTTCCAGTACAGATGATGACAGCAGGGAGTAGCCAATCCCCCCAACCGACCAAATTTTCAGTAAATTGGTACGGTGGAGCAATCCCAACCCATGGAAACAGGAGCAACGTTACGGTAATGCCAAAGTTAGAAGGATTCAGAAAATGCCGATTTTTCTGACCTATGGGTACGCGAAAAATGGCTTTTGAGGCAATGGCAACTGTGGTTGCAAACGCAATTGGCAACAACTGATCGTTGGCATAGAGCAGCATCGCTATTGCTAAACCAGTAATGTGAGCAGGCAAGAGAAAATCAATGATTTTGAGAAAAATGATAGGTGCCTGCTTATCTTTTCCTAAGAATCGCGGACGATGTTTGCCGCTCCAGCTATCTAATAATTCCAGAAGGATCTCAACGCCATAAGCGGTAACAAGCGCTACTAAGGGTTGTGCCCAGGATTGCTCAAACCCTAAAACGGTATGGCCCAGCAGGTTCAAAAATGTAATAGCGATCGCAAACCGTCGTAAGCCGCCTAGACGATTTGGCTGGTACCAATTGGCTGGTTTATTCATTTACTCATTCTCCTTAACCAATGCAGCCAGATTTGTTTGCTCAGTGGTTGTCAGTAAGGTGTCATCATTTAAAACCAAAGTGTGCGATCCGGGAGATAGCTTGACAGTTGCTTGGTGCACTTGACTATCTCGCCCCCGCCAGTGCAGGCCTACTGGCAAAGTGCTATCAGGCTGAATTTGCCCTAATCCAAAGTGCAGCCCAGAACTGCGAGCCCCAGAATGACCATTGCCCCCATCGACTTGACTGACTAAAGAGCGCCCATTCGGTAGGTGCACAATTGCCGTGGCCCCAATGGCAGGTGTGCCTGATGTTGGCTTGTCCCCACTAACTGGGAGTAAAAGCTTCAGGTTGAGAGATGTGCCAGCAGTAAGATTGTTGTCATTGCGATAGAAGTAGGAGGGCTCCCACTGATTTGCGATCGCAAAATCTAAATCGCCATCACCATCCACATCGGCAGTGGCAATACCACGGGTAACTTGGGGAGTATCCAGTCCCAGGCTTTTAGCGAGATCATAATACCGCCCCTCTGTTGTCCGCACAAAAAATGGGTTGTGGGCTTGACCACTGAGATCATCACCAGCTTGAAATCGAGGCCAGATATTGGCATGACTCAACAGTTCATCATTACCCATAGCGAGTTCATGTAACTCTGGCCAGCGGTCAATTGTTCCCTTAGCAAATCCTGTTGCTTGTAGAGCCTCAAGCTCGCCATCATTATCAAAATCACCAAACTTTGTCTCCCAACTCCAGCTGCTGCGAGAGACCCCCAGAGGTTCACTGTGGTCAACATAGGGAGCGATCCCCTTATTCATTTCCTCTATGTTTCCGGTGCTTGTAAACATAAAGTGACTTTCTTCTAAGGCATACTCATCAGCGATATTGCTAACATAAATATCCAGTAATCCATCGTCATTGACATCTCCAAAATCGACCCCCATTCCCTTAAAACCGTCTTTGCCTAAAACCTTAGAGTTTGGCGTCATCAATCCTTTCTCACCTTCTAATAAAGCAAACGCTAAGTGGCCCGGTTGGGAACGGTTATGGAGTAGTCGATCAGGACCAAAGTCATTGGCAAAATAGATTTCTGGGTGTAAATCTCCATCGAGATCTGCTGCACCCACGGCTAGGGTCCAAGCGTGAGATACGTCTTCATCTAAACTATCTTTTATGTCCTGAAACTTGACCCGTGGCGTGGAGCCTGCCTCTGCTTCTGCCCACCGAAGAATATGATTGAGCCCCCCGTTATAGGCTCGTGTCATCGAATGTTGCATCGATTCTTGCCCTGATGCAGTCGCATCTAGGATGCGGGCACCATCTTGAAAGTAGTTACCGATGATCAAATCAGCGTGACTATCTCCATCCAGGTCAGCGAAGGTGGCTGCATTGGTATACCAGCGTTCTCCACTTGTCTCAATTTCTTGCTGGACGTAACTCAGTGGGCTCAAGTTATCACGTATCTCCAGTCCGTTTTTCTGCAGAAAAGCAACGGGTGTTCTCCCCCAGTAGTACACGAGTATATCGGTCTGTCCATCTTCATTGAGGTCATTGGCTAAACACCCCATTGGAGCCATGGTTGCTGAGTCATAGGGCAGTTTCGAGGGGGCTAGAGCAAATGGAGCATAACGATCACCCGTACCGGGTACCGGTGACACAATCACGTGATCGGTTCTAGGATCGACGTGGCAAATATCATTGGATAACCCATCGCTATCTAAATCGCTAAGGGCAATTGCTGCACCTACTGAAGAAATCCAGGCCGAATGCTGTTCTAAACTGGGGTGAACCGAACGAATTGATTTGACGGGTGATGATGTCAGCTCTGGTAATGGCAGACGAGTGAAGTGGAAACGAGAAGCCAAAGTTGCTCGTTCAGTAGCTGATAAGGCTGGAAGTCGAGTAAACCAGAAGAAACCACAGATCAGAACAATTGCTACTAAGCGCTTACTTTGTTGTTTTAGAAAACGAACTAAACTCTTCATACTTTTGTTTCCTTAACGGCAAAGTGTGATTGAATACGCTGCCGCCAGATTTCATAAGCTGGTGTTTCTTCGTCAAAGGGCAAGTCTTGAAGGGTACTGTCTGTCAGGGCAGCGGCGGCATCCACATCCATCCCACACAAGACCTGACAAGCCATGGTTGTATGGGGAGCTGGGTTTCCTGCCCGTTGGCGCGCTTTGGCTGCAAAAGCCGCTCCTTGAGCCAGTTGAGGTCGGTAAGCGCCTGCGGTTGTTTGTAGGGTTGCGATCGCTACTTGATCCACGCCTCCTGCATAGGCACAGGCCAAGCCCAGGCCACTCCAAAGATCAGGATGTCGCATGGGTTCAAAGGCGTTTATCTTGTCGGGAATATGGGTAAAATCAGCACCACACAAAAACCAAAGACTGCGGCCCAGGCCCTGGTCAAAAACACGACGTGCATAGCCAGAGAGCTTTTTCGGAACTATCTGCTGTTCTACAACACGAGACCAATGGAAATACCCTTCATGAAATCCATAACCGTCAATAGCTAGCCAGCCAAGTAGTGGATCAATAGCTTTTGAATTTTGAATTTTGAATTTTGTCGGATTATGCCCCTCGCGATAAGTATTTGTTTCCCTATGCAGCTGTGCCAGATATCCATCAAGTCGCCAAGGGAGTTTAGCCAATACCCAGCCTGCTCCCACATGCACCATATAGATGTGATCAGTGCCAGGGCCTGCTATAAAATTCTCCAGGCGATTGCACTGCCAGGGGGTGAGGGCATCAAGCAATGCTAAACCCATAGCTGCACCTTCAAATGCGAACCCACGCCATTCGTTTTCAACAGTGTTCAAGCGTTGTGCAAGGGTTTCTGGTTGATCGTCAGCGAGAGCTGCATGGTAGCCTTGCAAAAAGATACGGCCACTCTTTTCCAAGCGCTGCTGTGCTTGAGGATTTCCGACGCGAAATCCTCGTTTGTCAAAGGTGGTTTCTTGAGGTGAAAGGCCAAAGAGATACTCTTTTAGTTGTCCCCAGGAAGAAGTGGTTGGCATAGAGATTTGAGAATGGGACGGCTCAGTTTTGAGGCTTACAACAGAATTACTTCTATGGAAACGAGGTCGGGCAAAAAATCGATGCACGATTTCCTCCTCCTTATTCAGAAACTTAGGCAGCTAATAAAGCTAGGACATCACTAAACAGAGACTAAGATCATATCAAGCTAAGCAATGTCGAAAATTAATAGATTGCAGCAAATATCAAACAGTTTGCTGTATAACAGACTTCGAGTACTGAGCCGAGACATTGTACTTCCATCAACAACCCGACTCAGTTTGATTCTATATCGTAGTCAGCAGGTTAAACTGTCTCTTGCTTCCGCTTCCGCAGCGCTCCTCCTATAAGACCAAGAAGACCAGGCAGGAGTGCAGGGGTAGGGACTGGCTGTATACAGTTTTCGCCAGGAGAACATTGGCTTGACTCTGTTGTGTGAGCAATGATCTCCCCTTGACTAAGATCGTTTTTCGTATGCATAGCCAGACTAGTAAAGAAATCTGTTTCATCACAAGGAGGCACACCACTAGATACAAAACCAACATGACAATTAGCATCTTGGTTTCCTAGAGGCCCTGTTACCAGAATAGGATTTGACCCCAGAGGCTGATGACTCCAGTCTGCACCGACATTGATGAAATCATTAACTATTAGACTCTCCGTGAACTCACCAGGACCACCACCTACAGGTGTAAACGTAGCATCAAAGAAGATTTTCTTAAGTACAGATGTAAAGGTTCCTTGGGAATCACCAGTGTCATTAAAACTATTGTCTGGATTGATATTGTGGTTAATGGTCATTGTGCCTACTGAATTTGTTTCTGGCGTAAGACCAACTGACACATCAAACAAAGTTCCACTAACATCTACAGGATTAACACTTTGCAAAGCAAGACGCGTCATTTCGATTGGAATAGAAACTGTGTCACTTTCACTGGATTCTTTAATGCCATCTCCATCATGGTCAAACATTACCATGGGATCTATGATGCCATCAGCATCATAATCGAAAATAGCATCTTTTTTCCGCTGGATTACGGTATCTGCATTAGAGTTCCCTATCCCAAGCGGCTTTCCCTCAAATGAGACTAATCCGATAGGACCTCCAAAATCAAAGAATGATGAACCTCGGGGGGTAACAAGATAATCGGAACCTCTTCCAATGTTTGCAGCGACAGCACTATCCGAAAAGCCCAAAATTGCTATCATACCTAACATTGCTGCCCCCAAGCTTGGTGCAGATTGGCTGACAAATTTTGTCGTACAAAAAGTCACTTTCATCTTGACATTTCCTCAATCTAAAATACTCAAGCTGATATTTTCTCAATCCAAAATACTCACGACTCAGAATAAGAGTGTGATCTTTGAGGGATATATGCTTGCAAGCAAAATATCCCTTCTTTGTCGGGAACAAAAACTACTAATCTCTTCCTCTACAGCATTCATCAACTCTGGCAATACAACCAACTGTGAGGCCGCCATGAAACGACTTCGTACCGTTAAGGAAAACTATGTACACCCTTGAGATTTTCTCATCTCGATCCTGCCGCCACCGTCGCCAGCTCATACCTAAGCTCTGTTCTGGTAGTCAGGATGAGTTATTTTTTTACCTCTAAGCTCTGCTCTGCTCTTACTGAGAATACTGTCACCAGAAGAAATCGCTATTGCAATGCGGTGGTTTCTGCTGCCCTAATCTGAAATCCCTATTTAGATGCGTTATAGGGAATCAAAAGCTATAATAAACAACTCAAACTCTGGAACACTGTTGCAACCGCTTCACTCAGACTTAGTCAACTCAGTATTAAGGTTGGACACTAAGCCCTCATGAATTAAACCAAGTCTTGCACCAAATTTATTGTGTGTCAACATTGGGTTAACATTCTTTTACACTTAACCTTATTCAGGTTTGCATAAAATTCAGGTGTGATATTATGCACCCATTATCAAGGTGTAAGATTCTACTACGCTTTCTGCGGGGGCTCTTGATAGCCTAGAGGAGTTTCCCTGTTTCGAAAGTTGAACATGTCATGACTAAAGAAGTAACCAGTGCTACGGGTGCCAGTTCCCGCACAAAGATTGCAGAATTGCGTGAAGCATTAGGTATGACGCAGCAAGAGCTTGCTGTTTTTGTCGGTGTATCAAATAATACAATCCAAAATTGGGAGGCCGGTAAATCCGGGGTTGATCAAATCAAAAAATTTCTGAGGTTGTGCGCCATTTTGGACTGTGAACTCTCCGATCTGATTGATGACTCTGAAGTTAATGAATCTAAGGGATTTTCGTTAACGCAGCTGCGCGCATTACGCAAACAATGGCTAGAGGCTGATGACGATCCTGCATAGATTTAGATAACACACCGTATAGGAATTAAAGTCAGTTAAACGTTCCCCAGCGTGCTTCATATACTGGGAGAATTAAGATATGCCACTTTTTACAGATTCCTCTCCTGTGATCATCTCTAGGGATGTTCCAGAGAGCATATGCGTTTTAGCAGATGCAGATCTGTTGCTGACGTTTTTTATGGGACATGCCAGCTGTACATATAAAATAGACACACTTTTGGCGCATCTCAATCAGCATAATATTCAGGTGCATGTAACAGATCTCTGTCTCAAGCGGGTTAGCTATTACCTCAGCAGGCCTCCTGAAAATCCTGCACAGGATTCTATTATTTCTTGGTTTAAGCGCAGAAAGGTTGCGGCTCAATTGAAAGCCTTATTTCAATTACAATGTTTAGATATTACCCACAATATGATTCAATCAGCTCGTCAACTTTCTGTACAAGATTTTGACATGGCCGTAGAAGTTGTTTGTGCTAAAACATATCATTTAGATGCCATAGTTACTCAAAAACAACCTCAACAGTTTGAGGGTAAGCCAGTCGATTTGAAGGTTTGGTCACTAGGACAATTCCTAACTCGCGCTGGATTAGAAAAACTTTTGAACAATCCAGGGTAGGAATATGTAGGTCAATAACTTACCGTTTTGAGAGGCTTGACGATATCTGGTGCCCCTTGTCTTATACTTTAACGTATGCGCGGAGGGTGCTATAGAGAAATCTTCCGAACTAGAGTAGAGTCCTTATGCCACTTCTCCATCGCTGTATGACCAAAGCTACCACTGCCGAAGGTGACGATATTCGTCGCTCCTTCAATTGGGTCACTGCGCGACGCGGCATTCTGAAAGTCTATGATGACCACCTCGAACTTGGCCCTTGGCATCTCCCCTATAGTGACTTCGACGAAGCCATTCTCTTTAGTGTTCGTCAAACTTTTATCCCTGGTTATGTTCTCAAGGTCAAAACCCGAGACACCATATATCAGTTTGGGTTGAACTACAATCGCTTCTGGAAAAAAGATCTCCCTTTTCCTGTCGAACGTCGGTCCATGAAGTTAAAACTCTCCTGGTTTAGCATTGTTATACGTACTATTAGTCTCATGGCCCTGAGCTATCTTATTTGGCAACACTTCACCTCATAAGAGACTTACAGCTACCTAAGCAATGCGAGTTCTGGATTTGGGCAATGGGAACGGCATGATGGAGGATATTCCAAGTTTTGTGCCGATAGTCCAGTGTAAATCCTGGTCTTCATAAAAGATTTAAATATATCTCCCTCCGTATAAGGACTTAGTAGAGCAGGTCGTTTTGAGTAGCTGTTTGGGAGTTTGTTCTACTCAAAAATGTTCGCTATTACATTTAATGTTTTCAATCGGTGAAGATGTATGCATCTGCTTGTATTCCGAACGAGTGTATTTGGGGAATCTATAGAGCAGGGCAACCTATTTGGGTAAATTGCTGTCTTTACAGAGGTGGTCATTGACTAGCTAGTTTTTGGGAAGGAGGTATAGCAAAGGTGTTTGCACGGTAGGTTGTGATGGAGGGAACTCGATTTGTATAAGAATCGTCCATTTCGTGGCACTATTGTCCGGGTGATGACGTCACT
The DNA here is from genome assembly GCF_018739885.1 of Leptothoe spongobia TAU-MAC 1115. Classification (GTDB taxonomy): domain Bacteria; phylum Cyanobacteriota; class Cyanobacteriia; order Phormidesmidales; family Phormidesmidaceae; genus Leptothoe; species Leptothoe spongobia. Next base: position 50,575 of record NZ_JADOES010000006.1, read on the forward strand.
ATAATGGTGGTCTAACGATTTTTCCGCATTAATACGGTATATGTACACTGTATGGACAGTTCGTAGCTTATCTTTCTAAGTTACTTCGCTATGGTGCCTAAAAGCTTGAAATATGGCCCGTACCCCATGGGGTAACTAGATTGACACAGTGAATTCAATATATGAAAAGTTAGGCTAAAGGAGGGCAAGGATGAATCAAAATTTTAAAAAGCTGCTGCGAACCCTGCAGGTCAATTTCCATTATTTATTAGAGACCAAGTTTTCACTAATGCGGTTTTATAGAAATAAGTTGGGAATTCCATTTGAAGCCGATTTTAAAGCGCTCCATCTATTTCCTGATACGGACGGTGCTTTATATCTTGACATTGGTGCTAATAGAGGCCAAAGCACTGACGCTATCCTGATGCAAACAAAGAATAGTCATATTCAAATGTTTGAACCTAGCGAATTGCTTTGTAAGAAGTTAGAAGGTCTATATGGCGACAATAAAAGAATAGTTATTAATAAATTTGGTCTGGGAGCTCAGGCGGCCGAGCAGGATTTATATACTCCTTTTTATAAAAAATGGATGTTTGATGGTCTGTCCTCCTTTGATGAAGCAGAGGCGAGAGAGTGGTTAGTAGATGGCATTTTCTTCTTTGAAGAAGAGCGTCTGACACTACAGAAAACACACTGTCAGATCAAGACGTTAGATGAATTAGACCTCAATCCATTTTTCATCAAAATTGATATCCAAGGCTATGAGCTACAGGCTATCAAAGGTGGTCGAGAAATGATTAAAACCCATGAGCCTATTCTACTGATTGAACAGCCTAATGATGACATTGTTAGCTATCTCAAGAACCTTGGTTATGAGCTTTATGCTTATGCAAATGGGAGATTTACATCGGGCACGAACGGTTATCCCAATACGTTTTTCATGACTAAGAGTAAAGCAGCGCTGGTAAAAGAGTTTATCAACCAGTAGTTAGTAAGTGGCTGACAACGTAATTGCTGCTTCTCTAAATCGGCAACGGCAGTCATAATGCCAAGCTTTTAAAATAGCTGTCAAATGATCTTGCCCTATTGGGTAAGACATCTGACGGCTATTTTTGTGGTGGATGCGCTTTGTCATTAAGCTCATCATCGTTCTTGGTGGTGGTGGCTATGATAGGAGTGGCTACTCAGGGGGCAGATTGCAGCAATCAAGTTTATTTTCAAAGCTAGTACGGGGAGCAAGGGCAGCACTGATGATACAAATCGTCAGTGCTGCTGCTTTGTATGGCTCTCAAGTGTTACTGGCTCGCTGGATGGGGACAGCTGAGTACGGTATCTATGATTATGCGATCGCAATCGGTCTTTTTTGGGCCTTTGTTGCTGGGTTTGGTTTACCGACGGCGGTACTGCGATTTATATCAGTTTACCGAGTCCAAGAAGACTGGCCCCACCTCAAAGGAATGATTTGGGGTAGCTGGCAACAGACATGGGTGGTCGGTGTGACGACTGCGCTAGGCGGGACTGCAGTTTTGTGGGGGGTACATGCTGGCAATGACTTAGGAGCCTATGCGATGCCTATGCTGGTGGGGCTTTGGGCGATCCCAGTGGTTGCCTTGTTAAGGCTGCAACAAGAGATTATTCGCGCCTTTCAGAAGATGGTATTGTCCTATGCTCCATCGCTGATTGCTCAGCCTGTGTTGCTGGTGATGATGGTAATGATTTGGCAGCGATGGCAAGAGCTGACGAGTGTGATTGTGATCTCACTCTCCTTACTCTCATCAATACTTGTTTTATTGCTGCAGTGGCTATTCTTCCAATACAACCTGGACATTAAAATTCGCAATGCCCAACCTGCCTATGAGATGGCTCGATGGTGGAGAATAGCCCTGCCATTAATGCTGTTGAGCGGTTCTCGTATGTTCCTCAGTCAAACCGATACGCTAATGATTGGTATCTTCTTGAATGCAAAGCAAGTGGGGCTTTATAGTGCGGCCCTCAAAACGTCCGCTTGGGTTAACTTTATTTTGGTGAGTGTCAATGCGATTACGGCTCCATTAATTGCTTCCTTATACGCCCAGGGTGATCGCCACAGTTTGCAACAGTTAGTCTCTACCATTGCTCGCTGGATGTTTTATCCGGCACTGGCAGTGGCGGTCGGGCTGATTGTTTTTGCTGAGCCTGTCCTACAGTTGTTTGGTTCCGAATTTGTAGCGGCAAAAGGGGCCTTAGTGATTTTGAGTCTAGGGCAGCTGGTGAATGTGGGAGCTGGCTCAGTGGGATATCTTATGATCATGACCGGGCATCAAAATCAGTCGGTCATAGTGATGGTCGTTAGTGCCATTGTCAATGTGATTTTGAATTTGATTGGTATTCATATGTTTGGCATTGTTGGAGCTGCCATGGCCACAGCATTTGCCATGGCGATGTGGAATATTTGGTTATATAGTTTAGTGGTCCGAAATTTGGGAGTGCGCCCATCAATCCTAGATGCCCTGCGATGGTGAATACTATTATTTATGAAACGCCTAAACCTGGAGATGAGTATCAAATCAGTGATTGTATGCATGCGTCTGCTGATTTATTAGAACTAGTCGGTGACGCACGGGAGAGTATTGCTGAATGGAAAGAGATTTCTGCTCCCAAGGAGTTAAGAGAACGCATCTTGAGTCGTGAGAAGACCCTAATTGCGATATGGGATGACACTATAGTTGGGTTTATTGCTTTTCGGAGAAGCAATCACCTATCGCTGTTGTTTGTGCGAAAAGATTGTTCTGGAAAAGGCATTGGTCGAGAATTATTTACGCGCTGCATTCAGGAGTTTAGTGAAGTGACTGTCAATTCAGCGGACACTGCCATTGGGTTTTACCAGAAAATGGGGTTTGTCCAATGTCGAGCCCGTTTCTATCAGAGTGGGATTTATGCAACACCGATGCGATGGACCAAGCCAACAATGAATTAGCTAGCGGCCCCTACACCTCATTTCTTATTGGTTTTACTGATGCGTATCAGTCGTTATTGGACTTATGCCCAAACCATCCTGTAGGGGCGCTCCCTTGTGCCTGCCCTACCCATATTAGACTGTTTGGCGAATCGCTTCTGTTGTTTGGATTTGTTCTAGGCTAAAACCTGCTTGTTGTAAATGGTCTAAAAACCATGATTCTTGGTAGCTGGGGTCCAGATCGATGGCCCGTTGGTAAGCCTGTTGGGCGGCAGTCGTCTCTTGGTTGTCCCAGTGGGCGATAGCGAGGGCGACTAGGGGATGAGGATTACCGGGCTCCAGGTCTGCGGCTTGTTGGGCGTTTGCGATCGCACGTCCATAGTCTTCTAGTCGATGATAGGCCAGGCTCAGATTGTAATAGCCGATCTCATTGTCAGGCTTAAGCTCGACTGCTTTGGTATGAGTGTCCACTGCCGCATCTAGCTGGCCATCAACTAAATAAACAATGCCCAATGCATTTAAGGCCGGTACATGTTCCGAGTCTTGTGCCAATGCGCGTTGCAACACCTCAATAGCATTCGAGGCCTGTCCAGCCAGATGCAGGGTCCATCCTAAAATCACCTGCCCAGAAAGATTCTGTGGATCTAACCTGACAGAGTCCTTGAAAGCTGTGATGGCATCCTCGTAGCGCCCTTGACCGCGATATTCTAGCCCTAGCTGACGATACTGAGCTGCTTCGGCTAATTCTTCGGCAGAGGGTACAGGTAAGGGGGCGGGTTCAGTATTCTTGGGTGGAGATGAGGTTACAGATGGAGATGAGTTGACTGCAATAGGTGAGTTGGTTGATTGAGATGATAATGAACTAGAGTTACGGCATCCTACTAAAGCCAGCAAGACAATAATAAGTCTGAACCACCTGATTTCTTTGATTTTGGTGTGCAAAATACCAATACCAACTCTTCGACTCCTATTTTAATCAGCTTTTGCCCGTATACGATACATAGCCACACAATACAAAGATAAAAAAATAGGCCCTAGATTAGGGCCTAATCTAGGGCATGACTATCGCATTCGAATCACTGGAAATCTGCGATAGCAGGCGTTTGTTGAAAAGTGTGGACGACATTATAACTCGACAGGCTATCGTCATTAGAATTAGAGTCTGGCTAGAGAACATAGTATGGGTGCTATTGACATGACTCCTTATCTGGAAAAGCTATTGGCATTATACGAAGAAAAACTAAAGCGCTTTCGATTGTCCCTAACCTTACTGCTAGTGACAACGATTGTATTTTTCTTCCTAATCTTTTTTCCATATATAACGCTGATTGGAAATCAAAAGGCTTGTCAGGCGCAAGAGTTAGACTGTCCTCATCTTGAACAATCTGCACTAGAAGAACGTGTTTCAGATCTGACCACTAGTTGGGGCAATATTCCTATCTCAACAGCTGAGGTCGTTGCTTTTTTCCCAGCTGGTTTGGCCTGTGGTTTTGTTACAGTGACATCTCAGCTACAAGGGTTGATGCGTTTGCGTCAAGCGATTACTCGACAGGTTAATAATTGTGACAATCCTATGGATGTCACTTTAATTGCACCTTTACTCATAGATCAAAAACAAAGTTTTGTTGATCAGATATTGGGCGGCATAGTACTACTCTTTCCTGCGTTGATGGTTTTTTACTCGATCAACCTGATTTTCGTAAGTCTTGGAGCACTTAAAGAGAAACTGCCCTATTCCCAAGATATTTGGTTTTATCGTATAGTCTATTTTCTCAGCGCACTTTTGGTTTTGTATGGATTGTTGAAAACAGGGGTAAATATCTATCGAACACGAGCCATTGAGGACCATTAGCTCTGGGTAAAAGGTATACCAAATCCGAATTCATCAAACCTGATTAAAAGTGGACGGTTCTGTAGGGGTATTCCCTTGTGGATACTCTTCGATATCGAACGCTATCAGTCAAGATTTCGTTATTAGTTGTTCTCAAGAGTTCGGGTATCCGCGTATATGATCAGGTAAGGAAGTTAGTAGTTGGAAGTTAGGCCCTGACTGGAGTTTAACGACTAACTACCAACTACCATCTTCCAGAAAACGTCCCGCATTAAGTTGCTACTCAGGAGTTCTGTACAGTACCCATAAAAATGCTTATAATCAGTTGGACTATATCTGTTGAATGGGGATCTGGATGACAAATTCTGTTCCTTGATTAGGTTTTGAGAAGCAATCGAGTTTGCCATTATGTTTCTCAACAATGATTTGATAGCTGATGGATAATCCCATGCCAGTGCCTTTACCAATGGGTTTAGTAGTAAAGAAAGGATTGAAAATACGTTCTTTAACCTGGTCAGGAATGGCGGGGCCATTGTTTGCGATCGCAATTCTGGCCCACTGGTTATCGATGGCAGATGTGCGAATCACAATCTGGTTAGGTGTATCTGTTTTGATTCCTTGAGATGCCTGTTTACTAGCGTACTCCTGAAGTGCATCAATGGCGTTGGTCAGAATATTCATAAACACCTGGTTAAGCTGGCCAGGATAGCATTCCACCAGCGGCAGAGGGGTATAGTCTCGAATCACGTCGATGTCTGGGTGTTTGGCGCTTGCTTTGCAGCGATGTTGCAAAATCATCAATGTACTGTCAATGCCCTCATGAATAGCCACCGCCTGAAAGTTGGCTTCATCCATGCGAGAAAAGTTACGTAGCGATAGTACGATTTGGCGAATTCGATCGGTGCCCATATTCATGGAACTCACAACCTTGGCCAGATCATCTTGTATAAAGGCTAGATCGATGGCTTCGATCTCGTCTTGAATCTCTGATACGGGATTGGGATAGTGCTTTTGGTAGAGTGCGATCAGCCCTAAAACGTTTTTGACATAGTCTTGCAGATGGACCAGATTCCCATAAATAAAGCTGACCGGATTGTTGATTTCATGGGCCACTCCAGCCACAAGCTGTCCTAAACTGGACATTTTTTCACTCTGTACCAACTGGAGTTGAAGACTCTGTATATCTTGTAAGGTTTGTTGGAGAGTTTGAGTTTTCTGTTTGAGCTGTGCCTCGGACTCACGTAACTCTTGGGCCTGGGCCTGAGCCTGCAGGGCACTTTGCTCGGCTTTAGAATAAAGCTCAGATTGTTGAATAGCAATACCTAACTGGCTGGCTAAACGACTCAGCAACTGTCCTTTTTCTTCTTGCCAGAGTCTTGGTCGACTACATTGATGTACAATTAACAATCCCCATAGTTGATGAGAAACAACAATGGGGACAATCAGATTTGCCTTGACCTGCAATCGTTCTAAAAATTGTCGATGTCTTGAATCTAGCTCGGCCTCGTCGATATTGTTGATAGCCCTGGTTTTACCATCGCGATAGCGCTCAAGACATTCTTCGGGAAAACAATCATCTGCAGTTTCTCCCAGGGTGGGTGACCAGGGCTCAGCCACATCTTCTAAAATGACTTGTCCATGCCAATTAGGTGTGAACTGATAAATTAAGGCTCGGTCAGTTTCAAAGAATTTTCGAACTTCGCAGACAGCTGTTTGTAAAATCGTATGTAAATCTAAGGACTGTCGAACTTGAGTGGAGAGATGGTTGAGCAGTTCTTCTTGAGTGGCAAGGTCTCGATATTTAGCCTCAGATGCTTTGAGTTGATTGGCCGTTTGTTTTAGTTCAGTGACCTCATTAAATGTGCAAATCATCTGGGTTTCAGATGATTTAGGCGGGTTAAGAGGGATTAAATTAACGAGTAATGCGGTTGGTTCTAGCTGGGTGGCAGGGGTGATATAAACAACTTCATTGTGCACGGGTTGTTTGGCGACAATCTTTTGCACAATGGGTTGAATTGATTGCAATAGTTGATCATCTAAAGAGGTGGATACCTCCTGGGATGTGAAAATCGATTGCTCCCACAGATTTTGGAGTTGGGTTTCAGTGGATAAATGCAGTAGATCTAGCATGGCCTGATTCGAGAGGCGAATCTGATCATGGTCTTCAATCACCAAGACGCCCACCTGAATACCTTGGAGAATAGTTTTGAGATACTGTTTGCTGTCTTGACTTGCCTGGGCATATATGGTTTGAGCCGACAGACGACGCTCAAAAAAGGCAGTCAGTAAGGCTAATCCCAGCAGTACAAGTGTGCCAATGAGGACTGCTGCTGTCAAAGGGGCGATGTTTTTGGGAGGTTGTAACCCCTCTGGCAGAGTTAGGTAGAGTGGGGCGATAAAACCGGCTGCCGCCATGCCCGTATAGTGCATCGTGGAAATGGCGGTGCCGATAAAGATGGCAGCCAGGAGTTTCTGCCGGAGTAAGGAGGTTTTTTGGGTGTTTTCTCGAAACTGGAAGAAGAGAAAAAGACCGATGTAGGAAACTGCGATCGCAATCGCTACCGATAGAGCGACTAGCCAAGCATCGTAGGACACAGTGGCCGTTGTATTCATCGCCGCCATCCCGATGTAGTGCATCGATGCGATACCCACCCCCATCCATAGACTGCCGGCCGATAGCTGGAGCCAACCCAGCGTAGGTCGACTGACTAAAAAAAGTGCTATGCCAGAGGCGACAATGGCGGGTAAAACAGAGACAAATACGGTCAGAAAATCGTAATAAACCAGGACGGGCAGCCGAAATGCCAGCATGCCAATAAAGTGCATAGACCAGATCCCGGTCCCCATAGCCACAGCGCCCCCCACTAGCCATAGTGCTTGTGTCCGGCTTTGAGTGGCAGCGACCCGTTCAGCTAAGGCTATAGCCGTATAAGCTGCTAAAACAGCAATTAACACTGAAACGACGACGAGTTGGAGGTTATAGGCAGTCGTTAAAGAGGCGGTCATAGACCTGAACGGTAGGCAATAGGTAGTAGGTAGTAGACATTGTAAAGATGCATTACTTGAGTAATCTAGCGGGTCATGCCCCTGAAACATGACTGAAGGGTAGTACGTAGATTTTCTGATGATCGGTATAGTTGTCTATACTAAGAGCCTTCATTTGATTCTTCCTATAGTAAGTTGTGTATCCCCACAAGGGATAGTAGCTGAATTTTTATTCAGCTATATGTCTTAAAAAACTAGTGTATTGAGCATATAACTCGTACCCATTTTGCAAAGGTAAAAATGCTTTGATCGAGGAAATATACCCTGGTATGTCAATGACCACACATAACCACGATACTTCGCTCGGTATGGGCGTATATTTTGCCCCAGATGATTATGTCGGTATAATGCGCCGTTTCGTGATCTTGATCATTGATTTTGCTGTGCTTATCGGTGTGTATATCCTGTTTGCCGCCCTCCTGGGATCGATAGATTAGTTGCATGGGTACGATTTTTATCCCGATTGAGAAGACTGTCAGATGGTCTGTTGATCTGCCTTTGTTGTGATTGCGATATCCTTGAGCCATCTACCTTAGTTCTATGCATCGCTGTTATGATCGCCCGTATTCCCAAGCGATTCCTTCTCTTTATTCTGACATCTACTCTGATGTTGATGGCTACATTGGGGTGGGGAACTTCCAAGACGACAGTTCTGTCAGCTGTCGCTTTGACGAATGAGCGGGCCGAGATTATCCATCGAGCTGTTTTGACCATTGACAGTCATATTGATTGGCCCATTCGCCAGTCCGTCAATCTAGAGTTTAATCCCGCTATTGGTCATGAGACGGGGGCTCCTGGTAGTGGTCAGTGGGACCTGGTCCGGATGGAAGCGGGAGGACTAGATGGGGCGTTTATCTCTATTTTTACCCCACAAAGAGAGCTGACGGACGAGGGTTATGCCCAAGCAAAAGCTCTGGCTCAGCAGATGATTGAGTGGACATATCAGCTTGCGGCTGAGCATGGGGATAAGGTTGCGATCGCACTAACCCCCACAGATGCCTATCGATTAGAACGCGAAGGAAAACGGGCTCTTTTTTTAGGCATGGAAAATGGCTATCCCTTGGGAACTGATCTTGGCGCGGTGCAAGCTTTCTATGCTCAGGGAATTCGCTACATTACGTTGACCCACTCCAAAAATAGTCAGCTAGGTGATTCGTCTACAGACGAGCAACAGGACTGGCAGGGGTTGAGTCCGTTGGGTGAATCGGTCGTGCAGGAAATGAACCGATTGGGGATGATGGTGGATATTTCCCATGTTCATGATGATACATTTTGGGACGTTATGCGTTTAACCCAAGCGCCAGTTATTGCTTCCCATTCTAGTGCCCGTGCGCTGCGAGACGTTCCGCGCAATATGGATGATGAAATGCTGCGGGCGATGAAGGAGAATGGAGGTGTAGTACAGCTATGTTTGTTAGGCGATTACATCAAAGAGATTGAGCAGCGTCCAGAACGAGTGGCTGCATTGGCCGCGCTGGCTGATCAGCAAGCGGCCTGGTTAAGGGGTGACCTCAGTGAAGCAGAGGTGGCTGACCTATTGGCTCAGTATCGGGCGATTAGTGCCCAATATCCTGAAATTAAACCAACCCTGGCTGATGCCATCGACCATCTTGATCACATGGTGGCGATTATGGGCATTGACCATGTGGGGATTGGGTCTGATTTTGATGGTGGCGGTGGTTTAATCGATATTGAAGATGTATCCCAAATGCCAAATATCACCCAAGAGTTGTTATCTCGGGGCTATACTCCTGATGACATCCGCAAGATTTGGGGCGGTAATTTGATGCGGGTGTTTGAGCAGGTAATTGAAGTGGCTGAACAGATGCAAGCAAAGGCTTAAGACTAAATGGGACACCAATTTAACGAGGGAAAGTTTATGGAAGATAGTAGTGAGTCGTTGATGGTTAAACGCCAGTCAGGGACTCACTACCGACTACTAACTACTAACTCTTTACCTGTTCAGAATTCCCCGACTTAAATTGATACCCCAAATGAGCAGTCTAAAGCTGTAGCTCATTTTCTGTTGTTTGAGATTGAGCGAGAGGAAATGTTAGAGAAGCAGTATTTGCGGAAATCTTTAGAAAATGGTGGTTTTTCCCCAGCAAATATTGATCTCATCCTGCAAGAACATGAATTGCAAGATAATAAGGTCAGACAAGCCTGGGATCAATACTGGAAACAATTTGTTATTGCGAGTGACGATGCGCTTGGAGCGTAACTCATTAAGGGTAACGAGAATAACGGGCATTCTCCGCTAAGTATGGGTTCCTAGAAGATAGGTTAAAAGCGAGTTAAACTGTGGATAACAACAGAAAGAAGGAGCCAGCTGCCATCCAACATCCCCTCTCGATTTCCTAGTTTGGTTAAGAGTAGGTTAAGTCTCGAATAAAAAAGAATAACAATAGTAGAAACAATGCGCCAAGATGCCTTACCCTTGTATCTTCAGATTGCCGATGAGCTGCGACGTAATATCGAAGAGTTGGTCTTTAACGTAGGGGATCAACTACCCACAGAACTAGAACTCAGCCAACGCTTTGGAGTGCATCGTCACACCCTCAGACGGGCTGTGGATGTTCTGCGGCAAGAGGGCATTGTGGATGTAGAGCGGGGTCGAGGGACCTTTGTTGTGGCTCCGATTGCATTACCTATTGGGAAGCGGGTTCGCTTTAATGAAGCCCTCAAGGCCCAGGCCATTACTCCCACCAGGCAGATGCTGCGAACTGTCGATATCAAGGCCGATCCTAAGCTGGCCCAACGATTAGAAATCGAGTTAGGGGCATCGGTCATTCTGCTGGAGCGTCTTTACCTAGTGGATGAGTTGCCTATTGACGTCAGCAGTAGCCATTTTCCAGGGCAGCGATTTCCCCAGTTGATCACCCACTGTGAAGCCTACAATTCTATCTCCCAGATGCTGCTAAAAGAATACAGCTGTGATCATATTCGTCGGTCTACACGTATTTCAGCCCGTGTCGCCCGTCCCCGCGATGCGCGCCTGCTCAAAATGCCCGTTAATAGTCCCATTTTGTTATCAGAATCGATCAATGTTGATCAAAACGGTACCGTGATCGAATACGGAGTAACTCGTTTCCGAGGAGATCGCATGGAGTTGGTAATGGAACAGGATGGATAGTTTAGGATGGTCCACTGATTAACAGCTTATTAACAGAGTCTATACACCCCAATTTTTAACCTGACCTTTCCTAAAAATTAACCTGTCTTGGTTTCAGTCTTAAGCCTTTACCACCGACAATGGTAATAACCAAGATTTAGTTATAGATGTCTATACGTCTGTGGTTTTAATTATTGATAAAAAGCAGGTCAGTCATTATGGGCAGGCCCGTTGAGTTGGGTCCAGTACCCCCTGGAGAGATATGCAATTAGCTGCAGCTATCAACTTAGATATGGCCTCATCTCACTCTGCGGTGAGGGTAATGGGTCTATCAAAAGCCTTCAAGGGGCAACCGGCATTGCAGAATGTCAGTATGACGGTAGCTGCCGGTGAAATGGTTGCTTTGGTGGGGGCATCGGGCTCTGGTAAGTCCACGCTGCTGCGAAATCTGAATGGGTTGCAGCAGGCCGATAAGGGCAGTGTGGAAATCTTTGGTAATGTGCTGCAACTGGAAGGTGAACTCCATTCTAAAGCTCGCCAGATTCGTAGTCATGTGGGATTCATCTTTCAGCAGTTCAATTTGGTCAACCGACTGACGGCCTTAGAAAATGTGCTGGTAGGGAATCTGTCCCAGGTATCGATGCTACGTTCTTTGGTGCACAACTTTACCAAGTCAGAGAAGGTGAGGGCCTTGGCGGCTTTGGAGCGGGTGGGTATCTTAAATCAAGCTCACAAACGGGCGTCGGCATTGTCAGGTGGCCAACAGCAGCGAGTGGCTATTGCCCGCTGTCTGATGCAGGGAGCCAAAATAATTCTGGCGGATGAGCCCATTGCCTCCTTAGATCCAGATTCTGCCCGCAAGGTGATGGAATTGTTGACCAGTTTAAATGCAGAGCAAGGCATTACGGTGGTGACCTCGTTGCACCAGGTACAGGTGGTACAGCGATACTTCAAGCGTTCTATAGCGCTGCGTCAGGGGGTAGTTTGTTTTGACGGATTTACGGTTGACTTGGATGCGGATCGTCTCAACAGCATCTATGGATCAGCCGTTGAAGAGCTGGTAATGAGGGGTCACAGTGAGATGTTTGCAAGCTAATGGCCTCTCATTACCTGGGGTCTCCCACACACGGTTACACAAACACGGATAGGATCAAAGGAACAATAATTATGTCTATTTCCTCCTTGCGTCGATTTGCATCTTTGCTAGCGGCTTCCAGCCTGATGATCAGCACTCTGGCTGCCTGTAGCAGTGCCGGTGATGTTGTTGATACAGCGACTGATGCAGTAGACGATGCGGCTAGTTCTGTAACTGCAGGTGGCACCTGTGCTGCTGATATTAAAGAAATTGAATTTGGTATTATTTCCACTGAGTCTGCTGATAACCTGAAGCCTCAATGGGAGCCTCTATTGGCTGATATGTCTGAAGCTGTTGGTCGTCCTGTAAAGGGTTTCTACGCCACTGACTATGCCGGTGTAATCGAAGGTATGGGGGCTGGCAAAGTGCAGGTTGCTTGGTACGGTGGGAAGTCCTACATTGAAGCAGCTGAGCGTTCTGAAGCGGAAGCGTTTGTTCAGACTGTGGCTCTTGATGGTTCCAAAGGTTACTATTCTCACCTGATCACTAACAAGGAGAACCCCATCGTTGGTGAGATTGATTTAGAAAAGGGCAATGGTGACAAGTATGTTGTTGAGAATGCTGCTGACTTGACGTTTGCATTCAATGACCCAAACTCTACATCTGGTTTCTTGGTCCCCACTTACTACGTGTTTGCTCAGCAAGGGGCTAATGCCGACAAGATATTTAGTGAGCTTATCTTTGCTGGTAGTCATGAGGCTACTGCCTTAGCTGTGTCTGAGAACCAGGTAGACATTGCTACTAACAACAATGAAAACCTGGCTCGGTTGGAAGAGACTGCTCCCGATGCCCTTGAAAAGATTCAGATCATCTGGACTTCTCCTGTAATTCCTAGCGATCCTCTCGCCTATCGTAAAGATCTACCTGACTGTCTCAAAGATTCCATCAAGGACTTCTTTATCGGTTATGACAACACAGAGGTTCTCGAAGGTCTGCAGTGGACTGGCCTAGATGAAGCTAAGGATTCAGACTGGAACACCATTCGTGAATTGCAAATTGCTAAGGACCTACTGGAGGTTCAAAATGATGAGAACCTCAGTGATGGCGATAAGCAAACTAAGCTAGACGAGCTTAACAAGAAGCTTGATGCGTTGAAGTAAGTTCTCACTCACCTAAAATGTGCAGCACAGGCAGCCTTCGGGCTGCCCGTGTTTTTTTTACTTTTTTATCTAACGCTTTTTTTCATTATGGCTAAGTCGGTTGTTTCTTCCCAAACCTACGATGATGGTGTTGTTTCAGCTGAGGTTATGCGGGTGCTGGCCGAGGAAAAAAAGCTAGTCACGCCCATGCGGATTGTGTGGTTGCTGGTTGCGATCGCAGTCCTCGTCTACGCAGGTCAAAAAAGTGACCTCAGCTTTGTGGAGCTACTTCAAGGTGCTGGCAATATGGTGGAATACATTAGCCGTTATTTCCCGCCTGACTTTACCGACTGGAAGTTTTATCTGTCCGATATTCTAGAAACCATTGGCATGGGTCTCTGGGGGACCTTAGTGGCTGCTATTGTGGCAGTGCCCCTATCAGTGTTCGCCGCAGAGAATGTTGCCCCGGCCTGGATGGTTTTTCTCACCCGCCGTTTTTTGGACGCCATGCGGGCGATTAATGAAGTGGTATTTGCTCTGATTTTTGTAGTAGCGGTGGGCTTAGGCCCTTTTGCCGGGGTATTAGCCCTATTTGTGCATACGACAGGCACTTTAGGTAAGTTGTTTTCTGAAGCCATTGAAGCCATTGATCCTGGTCCCGTAGAAGGGATCCGAGCCACCGGGGCATCCAAACTACAGGAGATTATTTTTGGTGTGATTCCCCAGGTGATTCCCCTGTGGACCTCATTTACCCTTTATCGATTTGAAGCCAATGTTCGGGCTGCATCTGTGCTAGGTATCGTTGGCGCAGGTGGTATTGGTGTCTCTCTCTATCAAAGTTTTCGTGCGTTCAAATATGGCAAAGTTTCTGCCATTCTGATTATTCTGATTTTAGCAGTGGGGCTCATCGATACCGCTTCATCCAAGATTCGTCAGCGATTGATTTAGTCGATCCCTCCCAGTTAAAAATGGCTGTGCTATTTGCAGATAGCTATCGTATTGCCAATATTTAGACAACTTTTAGGGCTGAAAAACCTGCCAGAAAAAGCCAAAGATGATCCCCGGCTGTCATCACGGGAATCATCTTTTTGTATATGGAGTTCATCGAACTTGAGAACAATTGGAGCACAAGCGTTTAAAACGTATCCCCTGTTTGCACTATAGGGTACTTGGGATAGTTGATGTAGGCAGCTGAGTTGGCCCTAGGCCTGGTTACTTTGCAGCTGCTTACGTTTGCGGATAGCAGCAACACCCATGCCAACTAGACCAGGTAAGAGCGCAGGACTAGGAACTGCAGTGGGGGGAGTGCCGCCATCAGGAATACCAGGAGTACCAGGAGTGCCAGGAGTGCCGGGAATCCCAGGCGTGTCAGTAGGAAGCTTCACAATGGACTTGCCTAGAACAACTGTTGGCTCTCCATCATCACCAGTAGTATCTAATCCTTCTGCAATCATCCATATGAGAAGTGCCAGGGGAATACCGTATAGCCAATTACTACCCGTACTGCCTACCTGGGTTCCCTGGGACAGCAAACTAGGAGAGTTTGATCCAAAAGAAGATTGGCCATAACCAGTTGATGGAGTATTGAAAGACGAAAGAGAATTTAATGTAGGTGAGCTATAAAAGCTACTGCTACTAGACCGAATGCTAAATGCTTGAGCAGGCTCAACTGCCGAAATTAGTGATGCGAAAACAGCACCAAAAGCAACACAGGAAATTCTTTTGAACATAATCATCTAAGCAAAGAAGAACAACAAAACCACAAGATTTCTAAGACTCATAGATGGCAGACGACTTTAGAATCAAAACCTAGTAGAGGCTACACGTCAGAGGATTGCAATTTCTTAAAGTGGGATAGATACTGTGATTACTCAAACACTTTTCAGTCTCTATTGCTTTATTCGAAAAATTGCATAAGTTTCAGAAGGATAAGAATCAAAGTGTCTTTTCATCATTAAAACTTGACATGCTGCTAGCCATATTAGGTATCAATATTTAGATAGCTTAAGCTTTTCCCTTAAAGAGCACTTTATGAGTAGCCATATCGATAAATGATTGGAATAAAGATCTATCGATGAGCCATTAGCGTTACCCCGAGACTTACCTAAATGCAGTTTGATGTCTTAGCACTGTATAACAGATGGTTTTGTTCATTCGAAAGTATTAATGTGGTTTGTTTAAGCGATCTTTATTTTATTTGATTTATTGCCGCTAATTCCTTGTTATAGGCCTTATCCCCTTTAGATTCAGGTTGAATTCTCATTATTTCAAATTTATGCCATTAAACTCATCATCTTGCTTATTTAATTAGATTTTATCAGCTTTTTAGCTGATAAGAATTTGTTTTCTGACGCTAAAATGAAGCCTAAAGAACATACTAGGGGTGTGGTAAGCTGTTGGCTCTATGATGTTCTTACCATGGGCGAAAAGTTGTGATATCGGCATCATATGAAAACTAGTAAAAAGGAGAACGATGTCTCTTACCACATAGAGACATCGTTCTCCTCGAAAGATATAGGTTAGAGTTCTCAGCTAAAAATGAGATCAGGCACACTACGGCTTAGGTCAGTTCGCTTTGTAATGCTTGGCGTTTAGCTACATATTGTTGTAAAACCTGGTTGTGACCATCTAGCTGACGTTGCATTGTGGCATACTGTCTCAAGAGACTGGCTAGCTCAGTACGACGTTCAGTAAGTTTTGCCTCAATTTGGTTTAGGGTGCTTTGCTCCATAACCAGCATTTGATGCTGATGAGACAAGTCTACTAACTCTTGTAGAGGAGCTTGATAGCTAACCTCTTGCCAAATGGGATCAGATGATTCCTGGCTGGCTACATACATATAGCTTGCCAATGCATTTTGGGCTATCTGTCGCAGCTGACTTTCAATCTGATAATAAACTGCGTACAGTTCACCTAGCTGAGTGGTGTTGATTTCAGGATTGCTAAACTCATTAGCAATGTCGTTCTCTAATATCTGGAGCTGTTGCAAATATCCCTGATAGTCGGCATCTGCTTGTAACAGACCAGTGATGTGGCTAACTTCATCAGATTCCAGGGCCAGAACAGAAGTTACATTGGAGAATTTTTGTTCGAGCTGTTGCGATCGCACTGTTAGCTCAGCCTGTCTACGAGATAAATCACTGCTGCGATAAGCCAAAACAGTCCGATGTTTCTGTAGATTTTGAGTTGTATGCTTTGACTGGAACAGCTGCATTTCTGTCCTGAGCTGACGGACCTGATCCTGGAGGTCAGGCAATTGTTGATCGATAAACTCCAGACCTTTGCAGGTACTGTCTTTGCAAGTACTATCGCGGTCAGCCGAACTAAACGCTGCATTAGTCTGAGCCTGGGGCGTCACAATGGGTGGTGTCGATACTTTAGTCTCACCATCAGATTCCGCTTGCTTAGTAATCGTATCTGTAGTGTTTGAGGCAGTTGTATCGGTCTGCCCCCAGAAACCCGCTTCGGTATATTGCATAAGGGCACCGGCAGAGCAAACGACCGTTGCACCAAGAGCCAAGGCCGTATGATATTGCCATGCCGTAGACGATTGAGATGGTATAGACAGGTCATCTGTCCAATATCCTAATTTGGAAGCAAGGGTTTGGGGGGAGCGATAATCTTCTTGATGTTGGTAGAGCGGTTGGTCATCCTGGGGATCGGCCAATAGCCATTGCCAGGACTGGATAGAATCAGCAATTTTATACGAAGAAGTCATACCAACGAAGACAGAAATAACGTGACTTGGCTTATAGACTTCTACAGAGATTTTAGAAAATGTCCGGGTATTTATACTAAATAAAAGCCATGGGACAAATCAACTGTAGGTAAAATGCGGGTATAAATACTCTATAAATATCAGACAACTGACGTTACAGGCCACATCTTAGGACTTGGATAACTTTCGGCACTCTTGCTCAGCTAGTTTGTCCTGAGTGGAGGCATAAATGCTGTAAATCGTGGCATTTAATCCTTATAAAGCTATTCTGCAGATTAATTCCTAATAGGATCAGCCATCCCAAAAATATAAGCATCTGATGAAGTTAATAAAGCTTGTGTAAACCGAGCCTTTTCTTTCCAGATACTGCTGGTGTTGCCAGCAATAATAGAACAAATCGAATACGAAATTATAGTACGCAACAAGTTATTCGCTGATTGGATACACTGCAGGTTTCTGTGATTTTTAAGTCCTTAGATTGAGACAGTAGCCCATTGTTTTTAAAAGGGTACAGATACCTATCTTTGATCTCAATAACTTTTGCGTTATGCGACTCTCCACATACTCTCCTACCTCTTTACAGGTAGTTGCTCTTTCGACACATTGTTCTGTCTATAGCAAGCGTAAGCGATGCATAGACATACTTGGTGCGTTGTTGGGACTATCAATTACCTCGATCTTATTTTTTCCCATTGTATTGGCCATCAAGTTAGATACACCTGGTCCTATCTTTTACACACAGCAACGCTGTGGTCTAAAAGGTAAGAGGTTTAGAATCTTGAAATTTCGTTCTATGGTCACCAATGCTGAACAGATAAAGCACTTGGTAAAGAACGAAGCCGATGGGCACATTTTCAAAAATCGAAACGATCCCAGAATCACTCGAGTAGGACAGTTTTTAAGAAAAACTAGTCTAGATGAGTTACCACAGTTTTTTAACGTATTACAGGGAGACATGAGCCTGGTTGGGACTCGTCCTCCCACCTCAGATGAGGTAGAGCAATACTCTAGCTTTCACTTTCAGCGTTTGAACATCAAACCAGGCATGACTGGAGAATGGCAGGTATACGGACGTTCCAATGTAGAAAATTTTGATGAAATTGTGCGGATGGATCTGAACTATCAACGAAAGTGGTCAGTAGGCTATGACCTTTTGCTGCTTTTGAAAACCATCTTTGTTGTTGTGGGTAAGCGGGGGGCTTATTAGCACCAAAGCTATAGAATCTATACCTAACGGGTAATAGCTTGACAGACTTACCCAATTAACAATATGTATGTTTCCCTGAAAAATAACTGCCAAAAAGTTTGTCTACATAGTTGTCATCTATCCTCTTTATTATGACAAGTCTTCCTCGACCGTTTCCTTCTAAAGCTGCTCAGTCTGCCCCTAGCTATAGTAGTCCTTCTGCAGGTCAGAATATTTGCTTGATTGTTGGACTTACCTGCCTATTTGGTTTTCTAGTGGATACGTTGGTATTAGGGACACCTCCTGCTCCCTTCTCTTTAGAGTGGCGGGTAAATTTATTACAGCAGATTGGCGATCGCAGTATCATTCTACTGTTTTCCGCTGCTTTATTGATGTATGCGTTTCTTAACCAGCGTCAGCTAAAGCGTTTGTTAGGATTTGTTTGCTTGGTATTAGGCGTAGCCTTTATGCTCTCCTGCATTTTGGTTATTCGTGACAGCCTGATTTTACAAAGTGAGACGTTGCAAAATATCAGTAATCAGGAGCAGCAGGCTCAATCCCAAATCAAAGAAGCCAGAGAGGGTAGTGTAGATTTACCAGAATCAGTTACTCCCGAACAATTGAAGCAAGCGTCTCAGCAACTCTCTAGTCAAGCCTCAACCCTTAAGCAGAATGCTCGTCAGGGTATTACAAAAGCAGGTGTAGCGAGTATGGGAAATCTAATTGCAGTTGGTTTTGGAATGCTGGGGCTTGGTCGGCTAGGGATCAAACGAATATAAATAAATTTCGATTATTCGACTGATTGTCTTAGAAAACACAACGCGATACAAACCCAACAGCCTCCACATTGTTTAATGTGGAGGCTGTTGGGTTGATGCTATCAATCTAGACAGGGTCTGCACACGGATGGTGTCTCTAGTAATCTCTAGTGAGTTAATCACTAATTGTGAACGTTTTTTCACTCAGCCAAGAGAGAGAGCATGACTCTTTATGTTGCGCTAACAAAAGTGTCACCTATAGGCTATATATGAGCTTCATAAGTTAGAGCATATGACTAAGAGAGCTTACAGAGCCTCTTTTTTACGGTCTTGTATATGTGTTTCATACTCAACTCGACATAGACAAGATTTCTCCCTGTCACTTGTGCGATTCTGACAGACACTTCTAAGTTAAACGGAAAGTGAATAAATTAGCTCGAGAAGGCTAGAGCTAATTGTTTACGATTTCACCCGCTTTGGTGAGCCCTTGATTGACAAGGCACCATCGAATCTTACTGCTGATGGTATCACGACCAATGTCAATCGACTGATTATACATTTAAGGATTTATCTTTTCTTTCTAATGACTTTTCCCCGGAGCAGATGGCATATTTTTAGTAAATTAATAAGTCGAGTGCTGCGTCTAAGAAGATTTTCCTATTAGACATAGAAGGAAAGATATTCAAGTTCTCTAAATTTGCTTAGGACGTTATCTAGATCTATATCTAAGACAGATGAATATTATGCACTTTATACGGCAGCTTAGCCAGCAATGTCTTGAGTGGCTACGAGTTCAAATAGAGACTCATCATGGTCGAATCGTTTTACTGGGTCTTGTAATTGGCCTACTATATTTTCCCTTATGGATTCATGATTTAGTAATTCGCTCCATTAGCGGTTCTACCGGGTTGGTTCTTATCTCCTGTGCTGCTCTAATGGGATTGATTCCCTTATGGCAAAAACGCCAGGAGCTAAAACAGCTAGTTGCTTCTGAAGAAGATCGGATTATTGGTCATCTGATCATATTGGGAAGTGTGGTCATGTTCCCATTTTTTCGGGTAGACATGTGGGCTCAGGCATTAATTTGGCTGTTTATTATGGGTGGGATCACCCTAAGCACCTGGGGCACTACATTCTTTGTTAAGTATCCACTGACCACATTACTCATTCCCATGACGGTCTACACTCGTCCTGGGATTATTGCCCAAGGAACCTGGCGTTTTCTCATGCCGGAGAACTTCCTAGAAAATATTATGGCGGCTGCAAGTACGCAAGTTTTGCAGTGGATTGGTCAGCCTGCTATTGCTCAAGGACGATTTATTACCATGCCTACTGGCGGTGCAGTAGAAGTTGCCTGGCGCTGTAATGGTTTTAATATGGCAGTGGCTATGGCCGTAACAGGTTTGCTGCTGGGAATCTTTTTCAAACGTACACGATTACAGATTGCGCGCCTGATACTAGTGGGTGCCGCTGTTGGTTTAGTATTTAATGTGCCAAGGATTATGCTGATGGCACTAGCCCATGCCTATTGGGGCGAATGGTGGTTTGACTTTTGGCATGGTTCCTGGGGTGCACAGATCTTTGTAGGTGTGCTGTTTACGGTCTACTACTACACAGCAATGGCAATGGTAGATCGGCAAAAACGCAGCCTCAAGAAAGTTTAGATATAGCGGTTCCGGCTTGTTTTGAACACACCTTGATAGTGCCAACCACTGAAACCTCAAAACCGAGTGTATTCAGTGCGAATGAGAACCGCTATATAAACGGCTGCTCGGAGCTATAAGGGCTCGTCTGGAGAGGCGTTTATTGAGAAAATCCGATTTTTTTCGGATAGGTAGTCCTAACCTTTGAAGAAAGTTATAATACTGCATCCTTATTGGGGATTGTATTTCTGACTCTAAAGAGTATCGTTGTTACTCTTTGAAGAGAAATGGGGGAAAGCCATATCTATGGCATAGCTAGGTTCTTTCAAGATAAGTAACGAATAAAACTTGAGAAAACCATTAGCCACATCAGTCTGGACGTAATGTGAGCCAATTAAGTTTCTGGCCTTATACGATAAAACTCTCACTTGCAATCTAATATCTTTACATAAAGCCCCTATGTCTTCTCAGATGCTAGATATACCAACAACAGCAATTATCTCCACTGCGCCAGAGCAAATTGCATCTGAGCTGGGCGGGGAAGCGGTTATTCTAAATCTGGCCACAGGTATGTACTATGGCCTGAATGAAGTGGGTGCAAGAGTTTGGGAGCTAATTCAACAACCTTGTACATTTGATAGTATTCTTTACAACCTCCTCGAAGAGTATGACGTGCAACCTGATCTCTGTAAGCAAGACCTGACTAAGATTCTTGTGGAGATGAAAGAGGCCTGTCTAATCGAGGTAAGTAATGAACAAACTGCATAGACTACTCAAACTGCCAGGAAATGAGTTCAGAGTCTTACTCTACAGCTGTTTGCTCCTAAACAGTATCCGGTTAGCACTATGGTTGTTGCCATTTAATTTTTTAAGACAGAAGTTAGCACAACTCTCCTCGGTGTGGATATGTGAGGAGCAACCGCAGTCAGTTTCCGTCGGGTTTATCGTATGGACTGTTAATGTGGCTGGACGCTATACCCCAAGTGGGGCTAAATGTTTGGTGCGGGCATTAACGTCACAGCTACTGTTAACTCGGTATGGGTACGTCCATCAGTTCCATATTGGTGTTGCCAAAGGGCCTGCTAATACCCTGGAAGCCCATGCCTGGATTGAGTACAAAGACCGAGTCATTGTTGGCTGGCTACGTAACTTGAGCCGATTTAAATCGCTTTCTACTGAGGAAGCAAAACAATGAGTGGAATTGCAGGCATTTATCACTTTGACCAGCGTCCAGTTGTGCCTAGTGAGCTGTACCAAATGATCAATACCCTAGCGCATCGAGGACCTGATGGATCTGACACCTGGTGCCAAGATTCTATCGGTCTGGGGCATCGCATGTTGTGGACAACACCAGAATCACTCCATGAGCAGCTTCCTCTGGTTAAAGGCGATCTAGCTATTACTGCAGATGCTCGCATTGACAACCGCGACGAACTAGCGCAAGTATTACCTTTGCCTGATCGACCTTTGGAAAAGATCACTGACAGTGAATTTATCCTGGCAGCGTATGAACAATGGGGCAGTGACTGTCCGGAGCATTTGCTTGGAGCATTTGCCTTTGTTATGTGGGATAGACAAAAGCAGCAGCTATTCTGTGCCCGTGACCATTTTGGAGTAAAGCCTTTTTACTATTACCATCAGCCAAATCTTTCTTTTGCTGTTGCGTCAGAAATTAAAGGTCTTCTGTGTTTAGACTGGATTCCTCAGAAAATTAATGAGATTCGGATTGCCGACTATCTGTCCCTGATGCTTGACGACAAGGTAATTACCACATTTGAAGACATTTTACGATTACCCCCTGCCTCTAGAATGTGGGTAAATGCGTCAGGTCTCAAGATTGACACCTATTGGCAACTAGATCCTGACAAGGAGCTAACGCTAGAATCAGACGAAGCCTATGCAGAGGCTTTTCGTGAGATTTTTACTAAAGCGGTCAGGTGT
Organism: Leptothoe spongobia TAU-MAC 1115; assembly: GCF_018739885.1. Classification (GTDB taxonomy): domain Bacteria; phylum Cyanobacteriota; class Cyanobacteriia; order Phormidesmidales; family Phormidesmidaceae; genus Leptothoe; species Leptothoe spongobia. Next base: position 72,937 of record NZ_JADOES010000006.1, read on the forward strand.
CGATTAAGAAGTGCTTTTTCAGTTGGATCCCATCTAAGCGGTGGTCTTGACTCTTCTTCAGTTAGCTGTGTAGCCCGTAAAATCCTGAGTGAAACAACAGGAGAAACACTGCATACGTTTTCAAATATTTTTGACACGGTCAAAGAATGTGATGAACGCCCCTATATTGTCGAGGTATTAAAGCAAGGCGGCTATACACCCCACTACATTCATGCCGATTTGTTTGGTCCTTTAAGTGATGTGGATCAAATTTGGAACTATGAAGATGAGCCTATATTAGGCCCTAGTCATCACTATCCTTGGCGCTTGAATCAGGCTGCCAATGAGGCAAATGTACGCATTGTTTTCGATGGCTTTGACGGTGATACAGTTGTTTCCCATGGTCTAGATCGCCTACATGAGCTAGCATTTCAGCAAAAATGGCCAGAATTTTCCGAAGCTCTCGAAATTGCAAGTGAAAACTATAAGTCTCCCGTTAACCACATGCTGGCGTATTATGGTTTACCAGCTTTAAGGCAATTGAGCAAACGTGGACAGTGGTTGGCATTTGCTAAAACTGTTAACTATATTCACCATCGTTTCCAGTATTCACGTCGCAGCTTACTGATTAGACAAGGAATTAAACCAGTCTTCAATAAAATTTTACAGAAATTTTATCGAGTATCTGAGAAGCCAGTTGATGATTTGGTTAAAGTAGGTAAAACAGTTAATGCTAATTTTGCAAAGCAGATTTACTTAAAGGAGCGTATCGATAAATATACGCCCAAACCAATCGCACCAGGAGCAGTGCGAAGAAAGCATTGGCAGTCACTTACAGAGGGCGTGCTGTCAGTGAACCTTGAAGCGGTTGATCGTTGTGCAGCAGCCTTTGGTTTAGAGGCCCGTCATCCATTTTTAGATCGTCGGTTAGTTGAATTCTGCCTAGCTGTTCCATCTGACCAAAAATTCAGAAGAGGATTTGGCCGGATAATTATGCGCCAAGGGCTCAATAATATATTACCCAAAGCAGTGCAATGGCGGGGTGATAAAGCCAATATGACCGCTAATTTTGTAAATGGGTTACTCAATATAAATCACCCATTATTTGAGCAAGTACTAAATCAGTACCATCACTCTGTGCTTGGATATGTCAATCTTGACAATTGGAAAAACGCTTGGAAAAGGGTAAAACAATACCCCGAGTCGAATAAAACAGCTAATTCAATGACAAATGACTGTTTCATAGTGTGGCGAGCAACAGTACTGGCACTTTGGTTTAAACGTATATAGAGACACTTCATTGCCAAGACAAACGTTTATCTTGGCAGGTTAGGGCCGGTATTCCTGACTGTAAGTCCAAACCAGGGAGTATCACCAACTGTTAACTCAACTGATGTAATTCGAGGACACACAATGACTAAGAAGACATATACTCAGCCTAACCTGACAGCTTACGGTAGTGTACAAAAGCTAACCAAAGGTAGTGGAGCTGTCAACCTTGGAGATAGCGTTATTTTTACTAACCTGCCTCGTGGTGCAAATGATCTAGAAATTGAAAGTGTTGGTTCTGTAGACGTGACTATTGACTTTGAAGATCTGTTTTAGTGTGCAAAACCAACTCATGGGGAGCTATTGACCTTGGGAATAGTCTTATTCCATCCAACCTAGTTGGTTTCGATAGTTACCTTTGGCTATTGGGTTTCAGTCCTTCAGATTTGGAGTTCTTTATCAAAGACTGATCATGGGGGCTAAACCTTTTGATTAACTTCTGGGGGATTTAATAGACGGTAAATTTCTGTCCACTCATCCTTGTTGAGGATTAATAGGTAATCATTGCCTATTAATCTAGAAATTTGTTGAATGGATTCGAAAAGCATCTCATTAGATCCCCTTTTTTACTATGTTTTGATAGATTTGAGCATAGTGAATGTGTCCCCTTAAGTTGGTAGTAAAAGATAAAGATATTAATGGCTATATTGCTTTAGTACTTTGTTGCTATTGTTGTTGAAATTCATTATCTCAAGTCTAAGTAGACGTATTTTTGTAAATCATGTATTGTTACTCTGCTTATCAGCTATGTCTCCACTCAGAGATTCCGCTGTCAGGGCTACCTAACGCCAAAGGTGAACCAGATGTTATCATCCGCTTAAAAGATTCCAAGGAACAACCTAACCCTGACACAATTAATTCAACACAGGACATTTTTGGTCGGCTAGCAGAGATAGGGAAATTTCGCATCTCAGATGGAAAGTTGATTACGATTACTCCGTTTGAAGGGGTTACCCACGAGATGATTAGTCCTAATATCTTAGGAGGCTGTATGTCAGTTATCCTACGACAGCGGGGGTTTCTAGTTCTGCATGCAAGCAGCGTTGCAATCCAAGGCAAGGTGGTCGCATTCTTAGGGCATTCGGGTTGGGGGAAATCAACTCTGGCTGCAGCACTACATACCCACGGCCATAGTGTGATTACCGATGATGTCTTGGCAATTAGTTTAGAGAACGTGGAGAGTCCTAACGTTGTTCCATCGTTTCCTCAGTGTAAGCTTTCTCCTCAAGCGGCAGAGGCATTAGGCAAAGATCCAGCCAGCCTAGAGTCTCTCTATGCCCACTCCTCTAAACGGGCCTATCACTTGAAAACAGGATTCCAACAAAAGCAGCTGCCATTACAAAGTATTTATCTGTTATCTAAAGGCGATAGCCACAGTATCACTCCCCTAAGCTTTAAGGATGCGTTTGTATATTTGGTCAGCCATACCCGCGCTATGGATGTCTTGCGGGACAATCAGTCAATGCAGGTGCATTTTCAACAATGTACCCAATTGCTTAAGCAGGTATCATACCACCGCTTTACTAGAAAACCTGGTTTAGAAGAATTGCCTGATTTAGTCCGCATGGTAGAGAAACATGTGAAAGAAGTATCAGTTGAGAAATCAGGGGTTAACCTACCGTGCAATCTGGTAAAAAATTAGTTGCGCTTTTTAAGCAAACTCAGCGTTTAGTACCAGCCTTACGGTTAGTATGGCGTAGCAGTCCTGGTTGGACAATGGCTAAACTGAGTCTGCTTGTAATCCAGGGACTATATCCATTACTACAGATTTATTTGGTGAAACTGTTAGTCGATGTTGTGACTACTCAACCAGAGATTACAGCATCGCCACAGTTGTTAAGTCAAAGCAAGCCATTATTGATTGGTCTTGCTGTAGTGCTGTTGACTGGAATGATAGCTAATGCACTTTCAGAGCTAGTCACGTCGTCACAAGCCCAAAAAGTATCTGACTACATGCGTAGCATTTTGCATGCTAAGTCTGTTGAAATTGATCTAAGTTATTATGAGAATCCTCGCTATCACGATACATTACAGCGGGCTCAGAAAGAAGCGACCTACCGCCCTAATCAAATTTTAAAGCGGCTAGCACTAGTTGTTCAAAACAGCATTTTATTGGTTGCAATGTTGGGGTTGTTATTGACCCTCCATTGGGGTATAACCAGCGCCTTATTGATTGCAATTATACCAACTGTATTAGTTCGAATATACTATACGCGTAAGTTATATGCTTGGCAGCGTACCTGGACGCCTGTCGAACGGAAATCAGTTTATCTTTCCTGGCTATTAACAGGAGAACAATTTGCCAAAGAAATTCGCTTGTTTGGTTTGGGCGAGTTGTTTAGTCAGCGATTTAATCGGTTGAGATCGCAACTTTACCGAGCAAAGTTTAAGTTAATGGCTTGGCGTTCGCTCTCGTTTTTGGCAGCCAATTTGATTGCGGGAGTCATGATTGGTGCGATTTATGGTTTTATCCTTTATCAGGCTCTGCAAGGAGCTTTAAAGTTAGGAGATCTTGTCCTATATCATCAGGCGTTACAGCGAGGGCAAAGTGCACTTAAATCATTCATCGCCGGTCTTTCTGGGTTGCATGAGGATAATTTATTCCTAGCCAATCTGTATGAATTTCTAGACTTGCATCCCCAGATTGTAACGCCAGCGCAGCCAAAGTTCTGCCCACCTGTAAAAGATCAGGGAATTACGTTTGAGCAGGTTAGTTTTGGGTATGAAGGAACGTCTCGTCAGGCCTTAAAGGGGCTGTCATTTACTGTAAAACCTGGTGAAACTATTGCTCTGGTTGGGGAAAATGGCTCAGGGAAGACAACTCTGATTAAACTATTATGTCGCTTATATGATCCAACTCAGGGCAGGATTACCCTAAATGGCGTTGACTTACGGGATCTAGATGTTGCTCATTTACGTCAACAGATTAGCGTTGTTTTTCAAGACTATGCCAAGTATCATCTTTCTGCTCAAGATAATATTTGGTTAGGTAATGTGCACCTAGAACTACAGGACAAGCGCATTATCGAGGCTGCTCAAAAATCTGGAGCCCATGACGTGATTACCCAGCTACCTGAGGGGTATAACACCATGCTAGGTAAGCTATTTCATGGTGGCGAAGAACTTAGTATTGGCCAATGGCAAAAGGTCGCCTTAGCCAGAGCTTTTTTGCGTCAGTCCCAGGTGATTGTGCTAGATGAACCCACCAGTGCCATGGATCCCAAGGCTGAGTATGAACTCTTTAGTAAGTTTCGTGAGTTAATTCAAGACCAGTCAGCAATCCTCATTACCCATAGACTCTCTACGGTGAAGATGGCCGATCGGATCTATGTCATGGACAAGGGCCAAATTATAGAAAATGGCACCCATCAAGAACTAATGGACTATCAGGGTGCCTATGCCCATTTATTTAAAATTCAAGCTAAAAACTATTGGTAGTTAGGGTGTGAATCACTGACTTATTTAGAATAATTACCTTGAAGGTTCGTGAATATCTTAAATACAACTGATTTAGAACCAGAAATTGTGTTGCTACTGTGCTGTGCTAGACAGTCTTTAGGGGATAGCTGTCAGCATCAAATCCAACAATTAGTCAGCCAAAATGGGCTGGACTGGAAGAAAGCGATTAAAATGGCTCGGTTTCATCGACTGTTACCGTTGCTGCATAAAGTTCTTCTATCCATGGTGCCTGCAGAGCTACCAGATTGGGTGCTCGCAGAGTTACATCAATATCAGCTGAGAAATATAGGAAATGCCTTTTCTCTCGTTCAAGAACTAAGGGCCTTTTTAGACATTTTAGACACTCATCATATCAAGGCCATTACGTTTAAGGGGCCCGTGACGGCGGTCAGCGCCTATGGCGATTTATCGTTGCGTGTCTTTGGTGATCTGGATCTATTGGTGCATCCAGATGATTTACTAACGCTTAGGGATATCGCCATCAAGCATGGTTATACCTGCGATAAGCTGATGGCGATATCAGAAAGAGACTGTTTGGCAAAACTAACCCCTCAGGAGCAGGCAGCCTATTTTCAGACGCAGAAAGAATTTAGCTTGTTTAATCCTGAAAAACGTATTTTTCTCGATATTCATCAGGGCATTTTAGCCAGACACTTTTACCCCCTATTTGATACCCGGTGGATCTGGAACCATACCCAAATGGTTGAAATAGGGGGTAAACAGGTGCTTAGCTTGACCCCAGAGGTTCAGATTCTTGTTTTATGTGCCCAAGGGGCTGAGGACTATTGGAATCAGCTAGGTAAAATCTGTGATGTGGCCATGCTAATGGACAAACACCCCACATTAGATTGGGACCACCTGCTTGAACTATCAGACGATCTGGATGTTTTGCGCAGGCTTCTATTGGGACTGAGTCTGGTGCAAAATTTGTATGGAGTGGATTTACCTGAAAGCGCCCAAAAGAAGATTCAAGAGTCACCGGTCATTCAAACTCTGGTGCAGGAGGTTCAGCAAAATATTCTCTTAGGTAAGAAAGCCAACGTGGACTCGCGATTGACTATGAGGCGTGTGATCCATCAATTTCGGCTGATGGCTGATTGGAGAAATCGAGTCTACTTTGTGGGGGATTTGATGCATCCCACCCTTGCCGATATGGCCGCCATGCCGTTACCAAAATCCCTATTCTTTTTCTATTATCTATTCCGTCCCCTGCGCTTAGTACAAGAAATCTTTTGCCACAAAAAACAGAACAGTACTGTATGACAGGTGCTCCTCTATTTTTGCAGCGATGGTGAGAGCGCAGCTGATTAATGTTAGTGGGCGACTAACTCCAGAGTGGTGCAATCTCTATCTGAGGTGGCGTGGGGCATTGGTTTGAGCCAGCTGCTTTTCTCGCTGTTCTTGCCAGCGTAGGCCTAGCAGACAAGCAATGGTAAGCATATGACCGGGTTCTTCCATCTGGGTCAAAATGCAGCCAAATACAGCAGTTGACAGCAGTAGGAACTTACCAAGGTCGTCTACGCAGACCTGTTTCCAAACGATAAAACAGATGAGTAGGTAGGCCGTCAGTCCAATGATGCCCCCGTCCCCCCAGATGCCAGCCCAGGTAAATAGGGGAAAGTAGATAGTAGACTCCTGGGGCAGGTAGCTGTCAAAGACCACACGGAAAACTTCGGATGATGCCGGATGAATGGTGGCCCCAAGGGGCCCCAGAAGACTGGCATAATCCCGCATTACCCAGCCACCAAGGCGAGTTACGGTATGCCCTGGCCCCAGACCAAAAAACCAGTTTAGGGGAGATTCAAAGTGGGTGGGAATGATTCTAAAGGCGGCAAATTTGGTTTCTGCTGCTAAGCCATCCCATCCCCAAATGGGGCGATTGATCCAGTTTTGATACGGGCTGAGGATTTCGGACTCTAAATTTAGCAGTGCCCAACTAAAGGCAGCGATGAGTAGGACAAAGAGTGAGAAATAGACTAAGAGCTTGGCCGGTTTTTCTATTTTGGTTAATGCTAGCAATCCCCAACCGACTACGAGGGCTAAAAATACTTGCTTGGAGTCAGAGACTTGAGTTTGATAGATTGCTCCCACCAGGGGCAATAGTCTGGCCCATAGGGGCAGGTGTTTGAACTGATTGAAGAAATACAATCCCACGTAGAATGAAACTGTACAGGCGATGTAGTTGGCGGCACTACCGCCCCCGCCACCAAAGACGCCGCCAATGTTGTCCTGCAGGGTGCCACCATCGGGTTTGGGGTAAAGACCGATGGGGAGGAGGATAGACTGTGCGATCGCAAGCAATAAATTAAACGCAGCAAACCCCAAAACCCAAGACTTAAACCGCTGCAGTCGGTCGCCAGACAGCGGTAATGCAATGATTGCCGCCAGGAACATAAAGGGTTCCACTTGGAACAAAAATTGCAGCGTAATATTGACGATGCCAGCCCTGTTGATCATGGCGCTAGCCATCATACAGATCAGGAAAATAACTATCCCGGTCAACAGCTGCCACACCACATTTAACCGTTTCTTGTCCCGTGTTTTGGACGTAAAAATGGTGATTAAAAAGGCACTGGGAATAAGCCCAAAGTGGACAAAGTTGATGATAGCTGGGACCCCCATAGAGGCCAGAAGACGGGGAAAAAATGCAGATGCAAACCCCACTAGTACAAGGGTTATACTGCCAATTCGTCCCTCAGCAGGAGGAGGCGTATTTAATCCAGAAAGCTGCAGGCGATTTTGCATTAATCGGGCGGATTTAAATCTGGGGTAGACGTTGTTCTAGTGCTTGAACTGTGGGCCGTTCTCACCCCACTCCAGCGCTACAATAATCGATAAAAATCAAGTAGCTGCTTCGATATGGTCGGTTTAGAAAACCGGTTGTCTACAGTTTGCATTTGCCGAGAGGTATCGGATAAAACCGAAGCCATGGTATTGGCTAGGGGCATGGTTTCTTGACGATCGAGCGGGAAGTAATGACACTTTGAGGAGCCTACTTCACGAAAGATGGAAATATCCGAGCAAACAGCTGGACAGTCCAGGGTGAGGGCTTCTACCAAGGGTAGGCAAAACCCTTCCGTTGCTGAGGGAATCACAAACAAGGATGCATGCTCATAGAGCCAACGCAGTTCTCCGTCGGATAGTCCGGACAGAAATAATACCTGGTTCTCTAAATTTAGCTGGGTGACTAGCTGTGTCAGGTTTTCGGTTTCAGGTCCAGAGCTGCCGATAATCAACAGCTTGGCCTGAAGCTGATCGCGCTGATACAGGGTACTGTAGGCTTGAATCAGGAGATCCAGGTTCTTATTTTTGCGGTGCTGGGCCACGGTCATCAGGAAAGGATCGTCAGGAGATACCTGGTGGGGCAATTGGGCATTAATTTCTTCAAAGTCAACAACGTTGTAGACAACGGTGGTTTTCTTGGTGTCTTTGACCGTTGGGAAATAATCTTTGAGGGCATCCAGGGTGCAGTTAGAGACACAGGTGAGACCGTCGCTATTTCGAATGCACTGCTGGAGAAATAGCTGATTAAACCAGACGCGGGGATAGCCAAAGTTTTCCGGACACTCGTAGGGATAGAGATCATGGATGGTGGAGACAATGGGACATGGGAACCACTGACGCACAAAGGGAAAGGGAAACGACATGTGAATCATGTCAGGCTGTCGCTGCTGTGCTATCTGAGGCAGACCAAATAAAAACCAGCGGTTGCGCGCCAGGGAGCTATTTTTGATATCCACATCCACCAGCTGGATTTTTGGGGAGTCTAGCTGAAAGACCTCGTTAAAGTAGTCACGCTGCCAGGTGCCGATTAACAACGTGACGCGCGTAACTTCTGCCGTTGCGGCTAAACACTGGGCCAGATTGACCGCGTGGCGACAGACCCCCGTGGGTTTGGTCGGACGATGGAGGGCTGGGATCAGCACATGCATAACGAGAAAGGGAGAGAAGGACGTGGGCCGTTATACCAAATCCAAATTCGGTAAACCTGATTCAAAATAGATCACTTTGTAGGGGCAGGTCTTGTACCTGCCCTGGGATAACGGATGCCATCGATCAGGATTTTATATTAAGCCGTCACAGGCACACCTTTAGACGTTGTTTCATACAGGGAATTTAACTGCTGACCGACCGCTGTCCAGCTAAAGGTTTCATCGACCAGCTGGCGACCGGCCTGGCCCATCTGGTGGCACAGAGCAGGATTGTGAGAGAACTGCTCCATGACAGCCGCTATATCTCGGACAGACTGGTCGGGCTCTTCAGCCGCGATCTTAAAGCCGGTTTGTTCAGTTATTTGGACAGCGGGACCACCAAGGTCTAGGCAAATGACAGGACGACCGGAGGCCATGGCTTCGATACAGACCCAGCCGCCGGAGTCGTGCAGGCTAGGGTGTAACAGAACATGGCTTTCGTTGAGCCGGTCTAGGGTCTCGTCTCGGGAGAGACGACCCCAAAATTTGACTTGGTCGGCGACACCGCAATCAGCGGCCAACTGCTTGAGGGCATCGGCTTCTGGACCATCGCCCACCAGCCACAATTCAGCATTGGGGAGATTGGCCTGGGCAAAGGCGCGAATGCCGAGATGGAAACCTTTCCAATGGAGCAGACGACCCATGCTGATAAAGCGTAGAGGTTCTGCCGGGGGCAGGCTGTGCTGCTTGAGGACATCGATTTCTTCTTCTAGCAGCCCGATAGCGGAAACTACTTCCACATCTTTTGCACCCATTTTGTAGAGGCGCTGGGCGGTATCGCCGGTGGTAGCGCGAACTATGGCGCTGTTGCGAATGGTGTGGGCGACTAGAGGATCTTTCTCTCCCACTTTACGAATGGCGTCCCGAGCAAATTCGTAGAGGCGAGCGCGGAGGCTAAAGTCTCTCCAGAATTTGGATGGGGCGGATTCTCCACCGCCCACAGGCCCCAAGATAAAGGGGACCGGCAGGGTGGATAACAAACTGGGGGAGGAGTATTTTACGAAGGTAACGTGGTGGATCAGATCAAAGTTGAGTTCCTGGTGTAAGCGTTTGGCGACAAAGTAGGCCTGAATCTGCCATAGGTAATAGTGGATTTGCATAGCCCCGGACTGTCCCAGGGACAAACTGTCTTTCCAGAATGGCAGGGTGAAGTAGACAAAATGGAGGTTGGGGACGGGGTTGTCCGCCAGCTCGGCTTCGATGGCCTCTTTGCTTTCGTCGGGGCGAGTCAATACCCAGACTTCGTGGTGCTTGGCTGCTTCTTTGGCGACATTCCAACCGACGCCTCTCTCTGAGCCTTGACCCGGTTCACAGGAATAGGCAGAAATCAGTATTTTCATGTCAATATCAGTTGGGGCTAGGGGCTTACAAGTTAGCTGGAGCTTATGGATAGGGGTAGATTGTTATTTTTAGCAAACAGGGATTCGTAAACCTGAGCGACCTTTTCAGCGGTTGCTTGCCAGGTAAATTGTTGGGCTCTTTTGAGACCTCTTTCTATCAGGGTGTTGCGATAGTTGGAATCGTGGTACAAGGTTTGGACGGCGGATGCGATCTCATCCGCCTGACTTGGATTTACCAAAATCGCGGCATCACCGGCCACCTCAGGCATGGCTGACACATTAGATGTGATCACTGGGGTCCCCGTGGCCATGGCTTCTAGAATGGTTAGACCAAATCCCTCCAGGAGGGAGGGCGCTATCAGTATGTCGGCAGCGCCATAGAGCTCGACCAAATCTTCGGGGGCAGGTTTACCCAGATAGACCACCGATGATTCCAGGTTATGTTCTTGGATATAGGTCTTTTGTTCATCTGTAAAATCAGCACTAACCTTCCAAAAACAAACTGGCAGCCCCTGTTGCTTTAATTTTCTAACCGCCTTCAGAACGATCAGAATATTTTTGCGAGGATGGTTGGAGCCGACATTGAGTAAACACAGGGTGTCAGTAGCCATGCCATGGCGCTGACGGATAGAGGTCACCACATCGTTGGTAATTGGCTGAAAGAGAGGATCGACGCCATTGGGGGTGACGGTAATATGGGTGGAGGGGATCTCCAACAGCTTAGTCGTCTCCTGGGCCGTGGCCGTCGATACCGAGACGACGTGGTCGGCCTGTTTCATCCCATGAACGGCCCATAGCCAGAGTCGTCTACTCACCAGCGGTAGCTGGATTGAGCCCTGCAGATTGTACTGATTGTGAAAGTTGATCAAGTCGTGGCAGGTAACAACGACCTTTTGGCCTGACTTGCGTCGGAGTCGGTACACCGCATGGGCTTCAGCAGGGTCAATGATGTGATAAATATCTGCCTGCTGCCGCTGAATTGTCTTAGGAAAATTCCAAAACCGTTCATAGGCTTTGTGAGCCCTTACCCATACCGAGCCACTGTTACGGTCAACGGAGTGAGGTTTAAGGTCAACGATGTCCCAGCTAGGTCTCACCGCGCGCAGACCTTCGACGAGGCCCGTGGCATAGGCATCCATACTAAACTCGGCCATCGTTCGAGCAATGACAACACGCATAATGCCCCTAAGCCTCCGATGTCGTTGATGTTGCTATCGGCCTATGGGAGAGAGAGAGGGGGACTGCAGGGGTGTTTAGAACAGTTTGCCATAGGGCATATAGCCGTTGTGCGATCCGCTTGTGGGTATAGTTTTGCTGCGCTCGCTGCCGACAAAAGTCTCCCATGGACTTCCGAAACTCTTCATCGCGTACAAGCTTGGATAGGATTGTGGCCAGACCATTGGCATCATTTTCTGCAAACACCAACTCAGGATTGTTAATCACGTTGGGAATTTCACCGCAGGTGGAGCCCACCGTGGGGATGCCTATGGCCATGGACTCGATCAGCACATGACCAAATTGTTCTTTCCAGGTGTTTACGCTGCGGGAGGGCAGTACCAGCACATCGAACTTGGCCATTTCTGCTGGCACCTGCTCGTGGGTCACCGCCCCTAGCCAGCGGACGCAGTCCTCCACGTCCAGATCTTTGGCCATGGCTTCTAAGTCTTCCTGAGCCGGTCCCGACCCACAGATAGTGATCTCAAAGGCGAGGTTCTGTTGTTTCATTTGTTGGGCAGCTTTGAGCATCAGATCAATGCCTTTTTCAGGAACGATCCGACCGAGAAAGCCAATGTTGAGTTTTTCATTGCAGCCAGTGCTCAGTGCGGGTGAAAAAATATCTTCATCCACACCCATCTGGGGCATGACTTCGATGATGCCTTGATAGCCCCATTGCTTTAGCAGCTGTCCGCCGTCACGGTTGCCTGCCAGGATGACAGAGGCGGTACACAGAACAAAGTCACGGATCCAGCGCCGGGGCAATGGCAGCTCTCGATCCATGTTTTCCCAGCCAAAAATCACCAAGGGTAGCCCCAGTAAACGAGAACAGATAGCCAGTTGCAGGGTACACAGCGAAAAGACTTCTTCTTCCACTTGAAGGACATCGGGTTTGAACTGGCGAATGACTTGCCAAATTCTCAAGGGGTTAAAGACATAGGCTCCCCCCCGTCCAGAAAACAGAACTTTGCTGGGGAACATTGTTATGTTCGAGAACGGGGTTTCTAGAGAAAGAACCCGTTCCCAACCCTGGGAGCACCAGGTTTCAGGGGTGAGCAGCCCTACTTCGGCCTTGTCGGTAATGGCGGCTAGTTTGCCCTGGTTGATGCCTACCACATAGGTATGGCTAATAAACAGAGCTCTTAGGGACTTTTCAGTATCTTGAGAACAGTCCTGGGACGTCTCGTCAGGGCGGTTTCTACGCAGGATATTCATGAGAGAGTGTAGGGGGCGGGGGCGTTGATTGGGCATAAACAGCCAGTGAATGGCTGGCTTGGCCAGGGACAATGGCAGTAGACCTACCCAAATAAACCAGAGACTAAAGAGAATGCGTTTAACCAGGGACTCGTTGGAATAAAGCCAGAGGGATTGAACGCCCCAAAGTGCCAATAGGATGGCGTTATCGTCAGGGACGGGGTGTTGTTCAGGCTCTAGGCGCAGGGAAACAAGGCGAGACCAGACGGAGCCAAACCTTCGGATTTCAAGGTTGTCGGGCACTTTGCATCCGAGGGAGGGCCCAGTGGCTTTGAGCAGGGCACAGCGCTGCAGATCATGGGCGATAAAGCGACGAAACCGACTGCTATCCAGCTCTACCAATGCCCATTGATTGCTGTCATGGATACGGTATGCACCCAGTTCTTCTTCGATGGCGACAACTTCACCGTATAGGGGAATCAAGGCTGAAAGATAGTCGTCTGAGGTGGTATTAAACTCCACCGGGATGGGGAACATTTTCTCCATCACCTGGCGGCTGAGAGCATTACCACTGGTAGGAACACTTCCATAACCGCTGGTTTGGAGGATTTTATTGCGTAGATGACCGCTGTCTAGGATACCTCCCTGGGGAAAGAAGAATCCTTTGGGATTGCCATCTCCATCGATCACAGAGAGACGATAGTGGACTTTGGCGATACCGGGACGCCAGGCTTCGACGACGCGCTCTGCAGCCTGGGGGTGTAGGTAGTCATCAGCATCCAAAAAGATGATGATATCGCCTGTGGAATGCTTAAATCCGTTGTTAAATGCGGCACCTTGTTTGCCGTTGGCTTGCAGAATTGAGATGAAGCGCACTGATGAGACAGTATTTGCACGATTGCAATACCCACGAATTATTTGACGGGAGCCATCAGTGGAACCATCATCAACAACGATTACTTCCACATGGGAATATGTTTGAGCTAAGGCACTATCAATTGCCTGAGACAGAAAACGTTCGTAGTTATAGTTGTTAATAATGATACTGACAGAAAGAGGCTGCTGCATGATATGTATCGTTTTTATATCGACAGACGTACTTGCAATCCAAAACAAAGTTTCTGCAGTGGGTAACAGATATCCCCGATTGTCACTATCCACTGTTTCTCAATAGGGAGAAAATCTGTCGTTGCTGATCCTCAATGTGATTTAATCTGAAGGATGTTGAAGGATGTTGGTAGATAGCATCTCTAAAAGATTGGTTTACCCTTTAAATCAGCAACGGCAATTTCTATAGCAGTAGGCACTAAACCCCTAATAATATCGCCATGATAAAATCTCTTTAGTCGATTTTTAGGCTTAGGTGTGAACGCTAATTTATCGACATAGGACCATTACTTTTATGGATTAGAAATGCTAGTATAGATATCTCTACAAAAATCGTTTTAATTCCTAATTATTTTTGCTTAGATGTAAAATTAATGCAAAAATAAAAAACGGTTGAAACTCTAATGTATTTAAATTTTTGACCTATTACCTATACTGAGAATAAACCTGAAATCAGCATTAAAATTCAGGAATTTAAAAGCTCAGATATAGACTAGAAAATTCTTCCAGTATTATAAAAAATATTTTTTTGGTTAAATCAGTTTTGAAAATCTAAGTTTTGCCGAGTAAACGATAGCCTTGGGGAATATAGTTGATCGTTCTGAATAAGATAAGCTAGCCTGGCATTTATGGATGATTTCACTATAGTTGAAGTCATTTTTTCTAACATGCCAATGTAAGCAAATTGCCTTGGACAGTAATTTGCTACTTAACTTTGCCAACTCTGGATAGTTTATACATAGGTAATAGGCTGTAAATAGTAGTATTTCGCAATCAGTCTTCTGCTTCTTCGTAATTGCTTGGGTTGTATATAGGTTGTTGGAATGGAATCTAAATACCCCGAGATAGTCTTCGGATTTAATACCAACCCCTAGCCATACTGCAACTATTCTGAGATAGAAATCACAAATTGCTAGCCCCGAAATACCTTTGACCTCTGGTAATGGGAAAAACTTGCTTAAAAGTGATCGAGAGAAACAAAGGTTAGAGGTGGACGGTGCAAAGTATGGTAGCTCTGCATTACATAAATTGGCTTTGAAATCGATAGTTTCAAAGTCAATTTGACTCAAATCTTTAGCGTGTTGATTGTAAAGATCCGTCAGAGTATCATCGGTGATGTCCGCTGTCTGAACAGGGGCTGACTCGTGAAAAAACCAATCAATGTCAGGATTGGTGATAAATACATTGGCAACTTGTTCAGCCCTATTCTCAAAAACCAGGTCATCGGCATCGAGTAAACAAATGATGTCGCCATTACTATGGGCAAAGCCCGCATTAAAGGCTGAGGCCTGTCCACCATTGTCCTTAAATACAGGGGTAATCTTATCTCCATAGCTGCTAATAATGTCCCGTGAGCTATCTTGGGAACCATCATCAACAACGATGACTTCAACATTGTCATAGCTCTGATTGAGGGCACTATCAATAGCCTGTCCTACAAAAGAGCCGTAGTTATAGTTGTTGATGACAATACTGACTAATGGTGGCGTATTGTTCACAGCCATATTAATAAAGTTAGCGATACGTTAGGGTGAAATGCGACGTGTCAACAATTAGCTGCGTTCGGGAGTCCCCCCCCCAAGCTGGAGTCTGAGGCGTTCTTTGATGACTACATCGCGAATACGCAGCATTACGATCGTAAACTGTAATTTCTGTTGAGGGCTATGGAGACGTTTGTCAGCCCAAATTCTAAAGAAGCTTCTAAAAGGGGGCCTTAGGTAATCAACCAAATCTTTAACGGCATCCCATCGAGAGGTCCAACTTCTCTTGGCTAAATCATATCTACCGCCCGTGATACGGATGGCACGCTTTTTGACATCGGCCCAGGAATACCTTGCTGGATGGCGAATGCACACATCATCATCATACACCTGTTCATACCCATTGTCGTAAACTCGTTTTCCCCATTGTCGATCCCCAGCAGACTTGAGGTTTTCATCAAAGCCACCGACTTTATCTATAACAGAGCGAAATGTGAATAGATTGGCCGTTGCCCCAAAATGGCTGTCCTTGACGAAATCTTCTTGGGGGAAGCCCATGGTCAGGCTATCGTACAGTTCAAAGGATTTGGGTTGCTTCGGATCTCTGTAAAACAGCTCTATGCGGCCAGCGACTAGGCCAATATTTGGCCGCTGGGTTAATGTGGATACCCCCTTTTCTAGCCAGTTGGGCTGGGGGATACAATCGGCATCTGTAAAGGCAATAATGTCACCTTTAGCGATGCTTAAACCTTTGTTTCTGGCGATGTAGGAGCCTGGTGTGGACTCGTGGGCCAGGGTTACCTGCTCAAACTGATTCGTAACCTTACTAATGTCTTCTTCCGAGTTATTGTCAACGACAATAATCTCATAGCGATCCTTTGCATAGGTTTGTTTGCTTAGGGCTGGCAGGCAAACCTTTAAAAAGTCACTGTCATTGTAAACAGGAATAATAATAGAAACAAAAGGAGTTTGTTTTAGCTCAGTAGTCATAAAAGTAGCTGACGAGTTGAGATTAGATTGATAAGTTAGTAAGCACAAGCTAGATGAATAACGTTTATTCGATAGATAGTTTAGCCTTATTATGCTCCTTCCAATAAAGCTTTAACTCAGTTGTAGCTTTAGAAAATTTGAGAAACATATAAATGAAAATGACACCTATTCTATCCTTTTTGCCGTTAATACCTTGCTCTTTTAGAAATCTGAATAGAAATCTTGCTGGTGGTTTGATGTCGTATATGACTTCTTGCAGCAGGTCTAAAATTGGTTTCTCAGACTTTTTATTGATATAGAAGCCACCTGTATAAACTCGACGTAGCTTCTTGTTGAGTTCCTGAAAGCTAGATCGAGCCGGATGAGCAATTACGATATCAGTGGCATAAATTTGCTGAAAACCTGCCGCATAGACTCGTTCGCCCCAATTACGATCTCCTCCAGACTTAAGAGCTGTGTTGAAAGGCCCGACGATATCAAATATTTTTCGAGTAGTAAATACGTTAGCTGTAGCGCCAAAGTGACGTTCTTTGATGTATGTTTCTTGCTGTAAGAAATATAGGCTGTCGTATAGCTCTGCAGGATTAGGCCTTTCCGGGTCCTTGAAAGAAAATTCGATGTGTCCAGCGATTAAACCACAGTCAGGGTTTTTCAAGATTTGTTCCACACCTTTTTCGATCCAGTTTGATGCTGGAGCACAGTCAGAGTCAGTAAATCCAAGGATTTCTCCTTTGGCAATAGAGAGCCCCTTGTTACGAGCGCTATAAGAACCGACAACACCTTCAAAGGTATAGGTAGCTTGCAAAAACTTCGCGACTGCGGATTTGATATCGTCTGTTGAATTATTATCAATGACGATAACTTCATAGGATGCTTTGGGATATGTCTGATTTTCTAGAATATCCAGACACTTTTCTAGTCGATCGCGATCGTTGTAGACCGGTATGATGATTGAGACAAAAGGGCGAATATTGCTCATCGGTTTGATTCTAATAGAAAAGAGTGATTTGGTCGTAAATCTTGTAATTTGATCGTTACTGTGGAGATAAACGAGATTTATTATTTTCCCTGGAGATATAAAGTAGTTTATTGATAGATCTTGGCTGATAGAGGCTAAGAATTCTGACTAATAAAGTCATAAAGCTCTAGGTCAAAACGACAAATATAATTAATCTTCTCCAAGTTAGCCTGAGATATCTCACGGCTAGATTTGGGATTTTTTCTCTTATGGGGAATTCTGAGTCGTAGATTGTATTTGTTTCTACACTCGGCGACAAAGTCATCTAGCTTCTCTAGGAAGCCAACAGTGTTAAACTTCAATGCATTTTCCTTTGCTGTTTTTAATAATTCCTCACTAGGAGTTATAGCTGATTTGGGATTGCCGGAGAAATATTTGGTATACATATATCCCCAAGATTTGGCACGATCTGAGTCCAGGAACTCTGACAGTTCATCATTGATTCTGCAGTGTTCAGCCTCCTTATATTTGTTAAAGAAGTAGTTGGAAATATATCGTTTGACAGGATGTCTGAGAACGGTAACGTATGCGTACGTGTCTTTCGTGTTTTCCCAGATTTTTTGATTAAACCGAATGTGGCCACTGATGTATTTTGACCCTAAATTCATATGGTATAGGAGCAGGCTTTCACGATAGCGAAAGCAATCGTCATAGCTAAATTCTTTGTGTGTGTCGTCGTAGAGAACTTTTGAAGCTTCATAGGATTCAGATGCTTCAATTTTTACATGTTCTCTGCCGTAATGCCTTTGAAAAGCTGAATCAACGGAAGTTCCTCCTGTTTTAGGAAGATGCATAAAGAATATAGAGGGCTTGGCAGATTTAGATTTAAGTAGTTTTATCTTTCTCATGGTTTGCCTGTCACTAAAGGGTTGCGCAGTGTTATGTATCAATACAATCTGGCTAAGAGGATCTGACAGTGGTGGTTAATATCAGCTTGCAAACCTTAATTTACTGATGATCCTGCCGAAGAAATCGTTGATATAGTGCCAATTAGTACGAATCACACATAGTGGGGAACTATAGCGAGTAGATATTAGAAGAAGCTTTAGCCAGTCACCGTAAGATTTATCTTCGTAATAATATCTAGCAAAGTCTGAATAAATTTCGGAATGAATTTGACTTTGTTTGACATTACCTAACCTTTGCTTGGCTAGAGGGTAGTATTTTCGCAATGCATCGAGGCGATTTGTTATTCTTGGTTCGATGTTTTTGATGGTCATTGCTTGACCACTGTCATGTTTCCGTCTGACAACCGATGCTTGTTCTGTAAAGACTGGTTTAAAGTCCTTGAGAATAGCGCGAGTGTAGAGATCTGTATCTTCTGCCAGCCTTAGATTGTTGTCAAAAATACCGATTTCATCAAGAATATGTTTAGGGAAAATGACGGCAGATGGTGTGGATACAAAACTGCCTCCCGATAATAGATGATGCAATGTTGATGAATATTGAGGTTTAGGTTTTTGGGACTTTTGATATCTAATATCTTTGATGGTTTCCCAAATAAAAATATCACTGACCCCAAAGTGTGTTTGAGTGTCAGTGATATTTTTACTTTTTAGGAGGGCGATTTGCGATCGCAAATGATCTGGCTCCCAAAGATCATCTGAGTCTAAAAAGGCAATAAATTCACCTTTGGCCACAGCGATTCCCTGGTTACGCGCAGCAGAGGCTCCGCCGTTTTCAGAGAGCGTAATCAGGTGAATATCCGTATATTTCTCCCGAATAATTTGGGAGGTGCCATCTTGGGAGTTATCGTCGATGACGATAATTTCTACCATGCCGTCGTATTCTTGAGCGTGCAAGCTGGCCAGAGCTTCCTCCAGCATCGTGATGCGATTATAGGTGGGAATGATCACTGATACGTCAGGGATCAGGGTGCTAGTACTCGACGTCGTCACTATGTTCATAACTAGAGATGATGTTGAATCTGTTGCAAAATCTGAGCTCTGTCGTATCGTTTTGAAGCTACGGTATAGGCGGCATTGCCAAGACGTTGACACAGTTGATCGTTTTGGAGCAGCTCGATGCAGGCATCTGCAAAGGTTTTGGCATGATCACGCAAGAATATAGCTTCTCCATCAACTAGATCTAGACCTTCTGCACCAATGCGAGTAGAAACAATGGGTTTCCGATAAGCGGCGGCTTCAATCAGTTTGACCCGAGTGCCACTACCCGAGAGTATTGGGCAACAGACAACCCGGACCTTTTGATATAGTTCATCAAGATTTTCAACAAATCCGGTAAATTCTACCCCAGGAGGCGGAATCTGATGGCCGCGAATGCTTTCTGGATGAGCCCCTGCAATGATGAGCTTAGATTCTGGCATCACTTGGTGCACATGGGGCCATACCTGTTCAATCAAGAACTCTGCTGCAGTGACGTTGGGCTGATAAGTGTACGAGCCGATGAATAAAAGTGTGGGGGCATTGGTAAGGGGGTGGGGCATCGGCATCGTGATGGCATTGGGGATGGTCACAATGCCTGGTAGCTTGAGCTGCTCTGCTAGATAGGTGCGGTCCTGCTCAGAGCAAATAAATGTTTTTTGGGCTTTACGAATAGCTTTGAGTTCTGCATGTCTAAGACTGGGTAGGTATAAATGGTAACTGCGATCTTTTTTACGGTAGGGTGCTGGTTGTTTTAACTGACGATCGAGGGATATGTGCTCGATGTCGTCCAGGTCAAAGAAGATGGGGGGGAGCTTAGCTTTGGCCAACATGAGTGGACACATGGCCTGTAGCCGGTGGGCAAAAATGGCGTCTGGTTTACGGTCCAAACAGTCTTCTAGCGCCGCTACTTGTCGTTTGCCACTGAGACTAATGTAAGGCTTCTGTTCAAAAAAGTTGAGGGCTCCAGGCAGGTAGTTAGGGCGTCGTAAAAACTGATGTTTGCGCGTTGAGCGATGGCACAAGGTGAGGGTAATATCGGCTTGCCAGTGCTGTGCAAACTCCTGCTCTAGTTTGGCCACATTGGCTTGTGAGATATCAAAGCTGGGGGAGACGTAGTAGAGAAAGTCAATTGATGCCAGACCCTTGATAGCGTCTATAAAAAGACCCATTCGTTTGTAGATGCCATGGATTTTGACACGAAGATCGGTTGGAAAGTTATTAGAAACGAATAGGACTCTCATAGCTCTTAGCTTGTTGAAATGATAGTTAAATCCATGGAGGAACTTTGGATAGTTATCAGGTGCTGAAAGACACAAGATAAGTCTGATGCTTTAGACAATGTGAGTTCCACTCTATTCATATAGCATCCATTCAAATTCACTGTTCTGGAGGGCTTTCTCTACATCACTGAAGTTGTCTACTATTTCAGATAGTTTGAATGGATTAGTTTTTCCATATTGAACAGTGACTGGATGCCGGCTAATGCCTAGAAAATCACAGGCTTTGTGATATCCATCCATGGGGCTCGGTGCTATATTTTCCTCATAGGTTAGACGCAAAACTTTCTTGTCTGCGAGTGCAGAGTCTAGCCTTTGAAAGTGAGTTTGATAATATTGAAGGTGCTCTAGTAGAGATTTTTGAGTGGAATCAATGTTGACGCTGTCAATATTTAGCTTGATCTGATGTAACTTAGCCTTTGTCTCCACTGAATGATGATCGGAGTCATCAATGGTTCTTAAGTTTGCTTTTTTCTTATCAAAAGATACATAGCTAGAAACGATTTTTCGTAAATAGTTTTTTCTTTTGAGGATAATGAAGTGACTAACACCTAGTTCACTAATTTGTTGAATGTAGTTTTGTAGACTGATGTTAGTACGATCTAGATGATAGAATTTGACTTCAAAGCCATAGTATCTTCTGCGGGCTTTGATTTTCTGAGCTTGAATCAGCTTTACGGGATCAATGTCAGGATTTTGACCTTTTCTGAGTGCTTTCTGACCACCCCAATCAACATAGGTGTGGTAGACCTCTCCATCCCAAAGAATTTTCGGACTTTGGTTGAGTAAATCTCCTAATACTGTGCTCCCACTACGTCCAATATGAAACATAGCAATATTGCCAAGGCTAAACTTGTTTAATATAGGAGAGCTAATTGTCTTACCGAACGATTTCAGCATAAGAAATAGAATTAATCTCAGAGATGATAGTTTGGTCTTTTCTACTTAGAGTGAAGATGTATAAAAGTGAACAATCTTTTGGGAGTGATTGCTATTTTTTGAGACTAAGTTCTTATGACTTATAGGTCCTTTTAATAATAGGTCTAGAATAATGCGCTATGTAAAGTTTGTGGACAGTTTATTTTTAGGCTTATAAGACATAAAGTCACTCGAATTAGTCTTTGATGGTTGTCAATTTGGCTTTTGCGATCGCATCCAAAATATACGTCTTCTGGTCATCATCAAAAAGCACAGAAAACTTATCCTTACCCTTTTGATAAACCGGTTTTACAGAATTAGCCTTCCAAGGTTCTCTTGCTAGAGCAATATCCTTAAAGGCATCCTTGCGATCTGTCAATAAATGGGTATGAAGATCGACATTAATAAAATCAGTAAGCTTTTGACTAGCTGAGTCTAGATCATTGACAAGCGTTTCATACTTAATCAACAGGTGGTTGGGTTTATGCAAATGTTTATAGGTATTCTGCACACAGGTTATCCATTTCCGTAAACATCGTTCTATCTCCCACGGTTCTTCCCACTCCAGAGGATATTTGTGGGTGACATCATATAAAGAGGCCACGACATCTGGACCATTGCGGACAATGTGGATAAATAGCGCATCCCTGACGTGGGTTTCAATAAAATCAATGAAATTTACATGGTCAGGTGTCTTTTCCATCCAAATGGATTTTCTCTCTTGTTTTGCAATCCGATCTAACGTTCTAGCAAATACTTGAGTTTGCTGTTGTATGGTCAGAGCATATCTAGGTAAAGCTGATTTGACTATTTGATAGCCTGACTCACCCATGAAGTTGGCAAAACCTGGTCTCGAATATTGAGAAGCCAGGTTAAACCTTTTCTGAAAGTCAGTGCGTCGTTTAAACAAATTGACAAAAAAATGGGACTCAGGAAAAGAAATGATTGAAGGACTTGTCAAAAGTATACTTTGCAGTAGTGTTGTGCCTGAACGGGGACAACCCACAACAAAAACTCTTTTGGGTGATTGAGTGATCGATTTAATCATGTCTAATTCTCAGTCAGCATAGTTTAATTGTCTAAGCAGTTCACCCGCTTCTTGCTCAACCTGCTGCAGTTGCTCACTTGATAATTCTTTCTTCCATCCCCCAATCGAATCAGGCCGCACTTTGGAGACCGCATCATGGAAACGCCGCCGAGATGCATTATCATCAATGTTTAAAAAGTCTAGTAGGAGATCAGTTTCTGATTGGGTATTACTGATAAGATCCTCGTATCGAATTTCATGGTAACGATCCTGCGGGATTTTAACGGCTGCTGCTAAGGCATTCTCTGTGTGCTGTCGCCAAGCCCAGATGCATCGATGGATATCACTGGTTGACTCAAACTCAGCAATGCGTTCTGGCTCTACCCAAAAACGGGCATAGGGGCCATAGGGATAGCCTCCAGGTTCATACTTAGGGGATTTAGCCTGTGCCGCTTGCATCCATGGCTTTTTACTATGGGACAAGGCGGCATCTCGACCATCTCGAATGATGTGTATAAACTGTGCCTTGGGAAATGCTTGATTGAGAAAGTCTATAACAAAACAATTTCGAGGTGTTTTATCGGCAAAGCGTAGGTCTCCATCGGCGTGAATTCTCATGAGCCACGCGTAGACTAGTCGATAAAACCACTTAGTTTTTTGAAAGCCCCACTCTTTTTCGTAAATGCAGCGGGCAGCTGCTTTTGTAGCAATGGGCTCAAAGTGATAAGAAACTTCTGGTAGCTCTCCGATACATGATCCTAGAAACGTTGTCCCAGAGCGAGGAGACCCAATAATAAAGATCGGTTGGCTCAGGTTAGGAAATACCAGATGCCAAAGCCGATTGGCCGACATTTGACGACCTTTGTGTTGATACTTTTTTCGATCAACTGCTGTAGTTTTTTGGACTAAATCTAGTAAGCCTGACCATTGGACGGGCTTAACCTTTTCTCGCGATGGGGGGCTATTAGAAATGATGTTGTTTGAATAATTCATGCATAATTCCTGTGACTCAAAAATAGGATAGGACCTAGTTTGGATGGGAAAATAGTTAAAATAAAAAGTCTCTATCTAAATGAATTTAAATAATCACACAATATTAAATGATTAGATGAGTTGAGAGATTTTAAGTTTCCCTAAGGCATTTATTGGCAATTCTAGTTTTGATTTAAACGAAATGCGATCTTCATTTTTAGATCTGATATCAAGCTAAAATCAAACGCTCTTTTTTTTGCAATGCCAAACTTTTTCTTGAAATCACTGGTAGCTAATTGCCCAATAATCTTCTTTTGATTTAATCCGCCTTCCCGAGGACCGTCATGATTACCATGGCCACAGGCCTTGGCTGCTCCCACATGGGGAAACAGTATAAAATTAAAGTGCTTGTCTTGTTTAATATGTCTGCCTAGGACATTGACAATGTGCCAATTCTCTAGATAGCTGTCGCTACACAATCTATCCAGCCATATGGAAAGATCTGAGGGAACTTCGGTGATAGTTCCTAACTGATTGGGAATCCATTGCTTAGATTTTTGAAATATATTTGAGTCAATTTCAAGCAGCTTCTGAGCTAAACTTTCTTGCTTAAATACTCTACAGGTACCGCACGACGTATTGAAGTGTTTGATAAGGTAAGCAGCCTTATATTCAAGCTGTTCTTCAGATGAAATATCTACTTCAACTTGAAGACCTTTATCGACTAAATAACCATCAATATCTTTATTTCCAAACGTTCCCGTGAGGGAGTTGAGCGCATAGTCAGCCAGCTGAGTATTTACATAGTCATCTGCATCTGCCAACATATATAACCTTGGCTGGAAAATAGCAGTTGCATAGAGAATGCCTAAACTATATTTCAATCCTTTATCAACTTTGGTGTTATTTCTGTCAGGGCTAAAAATTTCAGAGTTTGATACATCTAAAAAGAATACGTTCTGATTGAACCGATCAGCCCAGCTAGGTATCTGACAACAAACCACAATGATTTTGGCATCGTTATATGTTTGATTTTGTAGAGATTCTAGAGTTTGTTTGAGGGCTATTTCTACATGATGGTAGTTGCTAACTTTACTTCGCTGAGGATGAACAACGGGTAAGATGAATACAAAGCTCATAACGTTTAGCCTTTTAGATTTAAGATAAAAACTAAGAAGTTCAGAAGCTGATTTAACTGTTGATAAACGTACCTAAGTTATTCATCCATACAGAACTTTAAGCGTTAGTGATGATATTGATGACCTCTGTCCGGGCTGTATGGAGAGTCTTAACCTTATCCTGCATCTCTGAAAACAGTAGTCTCTGATGCTTTTCCATATTGTTATGGAAGTATTTAATGTGACCAACAACCGTATCCAACTCTAACTTATCTGTCCGAATATTCCAGTCTTCGCAGTGAATAGATGCCATGAAGTCCAAGCATTTAGTTCTATATTCCAACATGATGGTTGGTGTATAGGCGCAGGTTGCGAAAATAGAGGAGTGAAGTCTTTCCCCAATAAAGATGTCCTGTGCTTCCAGGTTGGCAATGGTGTCTTCAATGGGCTTTTTAAATGCTGGATAAATTTGAAATTCGCTCAGATCCGCTTCCCTCGCAATGAGGGTTATCTTTTCTACTTCAACCGCTTTCATTGGGAAGAACGTTACTTTAAAATTTTCTGATTTTAGATAATGTAAGAGCTTGATGTAGAAGTTGTATACTGCTTTTTCATCGCCGCCGTGAAATTTACCATCACGGATCAACAATGAGCCAAGGTTTAAGCCGATAGAACGATTTATTTTTTTGGGCGTTATATAGTTTCTGGCCAAGAGAATAGCGCCGTCTCCGATGACTTTGACTGGCTTATCTAGATCCCAGGAATCTAAATACTGTTTTGAGATTGGACCTCTGACACCTAAGAAATCACTTCTATTGAGGATTTCTTTCCAGGGTTGAATATTTGTCTTTATGCCAAACCGTTCCCACATGGCAATGTCACCGACACCAGTGCCGAAGACGATAAATTTAGAGTTTGGATATTTGGCTTGAAGCTTTCTGATACGCTTTAAGTGCTCAGAAACTTGTTTGATTAACGTTCCTCCGCCTAAAAAATAGGCCTTATATCCGAGTAGTTTTTCGGCGTAGGGCATTAAGGGCCCCATTTGCATGGGGCTGTAAAGGCGGAGTCGATGATTGAAATGAGAGTAAATGACTTTGGCTAAAATTTCATCACCGAGATTTCCTCTACCTACAAGGCCAACGTAGCGCGTTGACACCTTGCCATACTGCCTTATGTATTCTAAATCTTCTAATATAGGTTGCGTGTTCATTGTTTCTTATGTAGGTGTGTGAGGCAACATAGGCTTTGATTTTTTAAGTTAATAACCTAGCTGCTTTAATAAGCCGCCTGATCTAAAATTCAATAACATTCCCAGTAACGGATCTAATTTCTTTTTGCCTAACCCAACACGTGATTGGTAAAGTGCCGATGTTTCACCGGATTCTTTACGCCGTGACTCAGTTAAATTGCTTGTATAGCAACCTTTCTCAAGTACGATAGGATCCCAAGGCTCAGTCAAATATTCAAATAGAAGTTTGCAATTTTCCTCAGGTTCTTTTACAAGATCCTCATACCGAATTTCAAAATATTGATCATTAGGGAGAGATTGACCAAAATCTCTTACATGTTTTATGCTCTCGGCCCAGACTTTTGTCGAATTTACAGCTTTTTTATAGCCCCATCTATCTAAGTGAGATAGTGTTACGTCATATCCATTTCGGATTACATGAACTATTTGTAGATCGGGATATAGTGTATGAATAAAGTCAAGTTTGAATGCATAGCTTGGGGTTTTTTCTGCCCATCTTTTTTTTCCTTGCTTTTGAGCATACTCAGACTTAAAGGTGTCAAAGAAGTCAGCTATTTTCTCATTCCAATAATCTTTTGTGAAATCATATCGCTCTATTCTTTCCCAATGTTGATCAACGATTTTTGAAAGATCTTTGAGGAAGTGAGTTTCCGCTCCACAGGCTATATTTGGATGTGCATTGATAATGCTGCGAGTCAGAGTTGTACCAGATCGAGGACAGCCAACGATGAAAATTGGTCCACTATTTTGCATGATTCATAACCTCTGCTGAATTTAGATTGTTTAATTTTTTATCGGCCAAATATTTTTATGTTGGTCTTATTGCTTTCGCGCTTATTAATAACCTGTATTAGGTATTGCTTTGTTTCTGAGCGCATCCAACATTTCAGGTACTTCTAGATTGGCACCATCGTGGCAATCAAAGGCCAGCCCCACCAAGGTAGATTGTTTGTGCCATCTGAATACCCCATGTTTCGACATACATCTGCATTAAAGAACTTTAGTGAGCGCTGCCCATCTCAAACTGCATTTGGTGATATTTCCAAAGCTTGCCTTGTTCTTTGAGCAAGTCCTGATAATTGCCTTGTTCTACAATCCGTCCTTTCTCCATGACGACTACCTTGTCTGCATTGGAAATGGTGGATAGTCGGTGGGCAATGGCGATAACGGTTCGTCCTTTGGAGAGTCTTTCTAGTGAATCTTGGATCAGCTTTTCTGTGACTGAATCTAGGGCACTGGTGGCTTCATCTAGGATGAGGATTTCAGGATTACGGAGTAGGGCACGTGCGATCGCAATCCGTTGACGTTGCCCTCCTGATAGTCTAAGCCCACGATTTCCTAGCATTGTTTCAAATCCGTTTGGTAACTCTTGGATAAACTCCAATGCATTGGCTGCCTTGGCCGCCTCAATAATATCGGTGTCGCTGGCGTTTTCAACACCGTATACCAGGTTCTCTGCTACGGTCGTGTTGAAGATAAAGGTATCTTGGCTAACGATGGCCATCCGTTGTCTAAACGAAGTGATTTTTAGTTTGTTTAGCTCTTCACCATCAACCAGAATTTGCCCCCCTGTTGGATCATAGAATCGTGGGAGCAAATCTGCCAGTGTGGTTTTACCAGCGCCTGAAGCACCCACAAGTGCCGTTGTTTCCCCACGTTTAATCGAGAGCGTAATGTCGTGTAGAATCGGCTCACCAGGGTTATAGGAAAAGTCAACTGAGACAAAGTCAATTGAACGCTTTAACCCCTGAAAAACTTTATGCCCATCTTGAAAGTAGGGTTTGTCATCTTTTCTGAGTAGATCAGTGACAGCATGCAATGCTCCTTGGGATGAGATAAAGCCTACCCTAGTACCATTCAGAGAGGAGACTAATGGTGTGGTACGAATGAGGACAAATAAGAAGGTCAGTAGTTCCGCTGCTTTGAGTCGACCTGTGGAGATTAGCAAACTGTAGGATATAACCACCATACCGACTAACAGCGTCACCCCAAGTCCCTCGATCAGAGGTCTCACTAATGCCGAGAGTTTGACTACCTTAATCTGGGCATTGTGAATTGTCTGGGCAGCAGTGTAGAATCGCTTACGCTCAAATTCCTGAGTGCCCGAGGCATGGACCGTGCGAATACCGTTAACGAATGCTAGCGCACGAGACGTAAACGCTTTGTTAGCCTTCGGGACATCAAAGCTAGCCTCTCTCACTCTGGCTGTTAGAGACGTCAACCCAACCGACATTAGACCAAAAACCAGGGTGGAAATCAAAAATAACTGCCATGATAGCAGTAGCATTGACACCAAATAGGCTAAGACTTTAGAGCCATGTACGATGGATGTTGAAAGGACATTAAAGGCTTGCTGGACCTGGTTAACTTCACCCCGGATGGTGCTCATTAAGGCCCCAGGGCTCACGGTGGTGTAGTAGCTTAGCCTGAAGCTTTCTAACTGGTCGAATATCCTACCGCGCAGTTGATTGACCAGCTTCAAAGAAGACTTTTTAGCGTAGATTGTGCTTAGATAGTCAAAACTTGCCCGTAGCCATACCCCAACTAACAGGAGTCCAGAAAGCCTATAAATTCTGTCTGTGGCGGAGGCTTGAGTCCCAAGAAATATGGTGTCAAACCATTGAATTCCCGTCTGAATAGGCGGTTCGCCCGGATTGGTAAGTCCCTGCAAAAAGGACGCAATAAATCCAACCGTCATCCCTTCAAAAGCCGCTGCTACTAAAGCAAAAAAGATAGCTAAGAAGACAACCCTTTTAAAGTATTTAAATTCTCTAAGGATTAGATGATTCTCTTTCCAAAATTGGGTTGTTTTAACTAGTGTACGGAGGGCACCGGGCAGCTTCATTTTCATAGAGTAAAGATATAGAATACTTGACAATTAGTTCACAACCCACAAACGTTAGTCTAAGCCCGTACGCATGACATTATAGTTTTCCTGACATAGAGCCGCTTTCGGGAAAGCTGAGAGATGCCGGAAGTAGACTCGTAACTTCATCTCAGCTACACGATCTGATCAAGATTGTTAACGCTATCAAAATATTGATTTTGACGCACTACCATACCCAGTGTCTTGTTATGTCAAAACATCAGTTTGCCTCATCAGATTGATAATAAAAGCCTTTCTCGATTCCTTAGGGAACTAAATCAAGATATTAACAATAAGCCTGCTGTATACATCGCTCCAGTCAATGTACGCAACAGGCTGTTAATTTAGTTACCTATGATACCTAGATGAGAGTTCTCTAGAAATCAATTGGATTATCGTCTCATGGACCCCAGCACAATTTCTGGACGGGGAGCACCAAATCGAGGTTCAAGTCCTAGCTTAATTTTGACCAATTGCTTAAAGGCCAACAGCAGAAATAGAGGAATAGTCTTTGCATAACGCTTCCAGAGCCTTCTTGGTTCTTGGACTAAGCGATATAACCACTCTAAACCATTTTTTTGAACCCAAACGGGAGCCCATTTCTGTTGGCCAGCAAAAACAGGAAAGACTCCACCTAGACCCACCATAACGGCCTTTACTCGACCTTTGTGATTGTACATCCACCATTCTTGCTTGGGGCAACCTAAGGCTACGAGGACCAAACCCGCACCGCTACTATTCAATCGTTGAACTAGAGATTCATCTTCTTCTATGGTCAACGGGCGAAATGGAGGAGATTCCATGCCCACAACTTTCAAATCCGGAAACTCTTTGTTCAGGCGTTGCTCCATGCTCCACAACACGTCAGGTGTTGATCCCAGGAAGAAGACACTGATGTTTTCCTGGGTGGCTTTCTCACAAAGACTCAACAGAATGTCCATACCAGCAACGCGCTCCTGTTGCCGTTTCCTCAATCTGCTTGTGATCCATACTAAGGGCATGCCATCAGGTGTAAGCATGTCAGCCCGATGCAAGACTCGTGCGAACTTTTTGTTGCACTTTGCCTCGACCAGCATGTGTACATTGGCCACACATACGGCTTTGCTCAATCGTTGACGCGCCCATCCCACCATGGTGTCAACTTGTGTTTCAAATGATTCTGCGGTGACCGGAAATCCGATTACATTCTGCGTTTCCAGCTTCTTTGTGCTCTTCTGCCAAAGGCTAGTAAGACTAGACCTAGTTGAATACAGCATAATAATTCTCGAATTTGTTGAGGTCGGTTAACGAAAATACTTTGGTATGAGATGCCACTGTATAGGAGCTGTCAATCGCATCGGCCATTGGGGTATAACCCTTTTACCCAGGTTCAACAATGTACTTGTTAACCCACTAGCCTTAGAGTAATAGGTCCGACATCACGATCTCAGCTCTGAAAGAGCACATGCGTATAACAATTTTTGTATTGCTGTAGGGGATAGATTCCGGGAAAATTTGTGTAGAATAAACGGACACTAGGGGTGGCATCCATGTACTTAACTCAATAAGTACAAACGACCGGAGAAGTAGTGTCTATTTTCCATACATACAAGCTTCGGATAATCTGTTTAGCTTTTACCCACAGCGAGTTGGAAACACACAGGCAAAGTCACCTGAAACAAAACCCTAAACTAGTTCAATTTTTCAAAACTTTGGGGTGTGTTGGAGACTTTCCTAACTAAACCTTGGTCACGTCCATAACGGCTATTTTCCCATAGAGGAAACGGTAGTTTCAAATGGAACGTGATTAAAGATAGATGCGGCGGTAAATGGGAAACTCATTGATTCAAGCAAGAACTTAAACCAAACACTGCCAAGCTGTTGTCTTTGAGATCGTAATCAGAGAGAACACTTAGCCCACAAGGGAAAACAATTCAACCTTATTTGTTGTGCAACACACACCCTTCATGTTGCACAGCATAGACGAATATTTTTGATTTGTCGACTAGCTGAGCAAAGAAATTGGCTGAACCCATGTAAAAACCTATATTGTGCTCATGTTTAGCTTCCATGTGAGATAGGTATTTTCCGTACGGATTGAGTAAATAGCTGCTTTATGAATTTAACAAATGCAGCCCTATAACTAGTTCTCTAGGTAAAAATGCTATCCGACTTTATTTAGAATCTTTAAAAAGTCGTTGAAAAAATGTTTGAATCGGGTAAACGGGGTGGTCCAATTAAAGGACTGCACCAAAACTAAGCTGATTTGCTGAAGACAATGGTGAAAATGTAATCTCCAAGGCTAGCCAGTCTTGTATGAATCACAATCGTCCTACAACATAAGCAGTCTACTCATGTTGCTTCGTTCCTTGCCCCCGTCACAACTAGCCTTTGCCTTTGTTGCCCTAGCAGCAATTACTTCATCATCATTACCAGCCGCCGCTCAGTTACCGCCTCTACCTGGTAATAATGGGACCAACAATGCGGCTTCAGCACCTTTGCCTAACATTGCTCCTCCTGCTGAAACGGCCTATACCCTGGGAGCTGGTGATGTCGTGCATGTCGATATATTTAAGGTGTCACAATATAGCGGCGAGAGTGAAGTTGCAGTAGATGGCATATTGAATTTGCCATTGGTGGGGCCAGTGAATGTTGCAGGACTGACCATCGACGAGACAACAGACCTACTTTCCAGTAAATACGGTCAATATCTCAGACGCCCTTTAGTCACCCTGACCTTACGTAATCGACGTCCATTGCAGGTGGGTATTTCCGGTGAGATTGATAGCCCTGGTGCCTATACCCTTACCCAAACAGGTACCCAGGCCCCCCGATTGACCCAACTCCTAGAGCGGGCGGGTGGTGTTACTCAAGTGGCTGATATTCGTCAAATTCAGATTCAGCGTCCTGGCCGGGATGGTCGTCAGCAAACATTTACGATTGACCTCTGGCAGCTGTTAGAAACCGGTAATTCTCAGTACGATATATCTCTTAGGGATGGAGATTCGATCTTTATTCCCACAGGCACTGTATCCCTTCAAGACTCTACACTGCTGGCAGATGCTAGTTTTGCGGCCAGCGTCAGCGAAGCAATTAATGTAGCTGTCATTGGTGAAGTGTATCGACCTGGCCCTTATACAATCCGGGGTGGTCAGGCAACTACTAGGGATGCTGGAGTTCCTGGTTCATCCTCTGGTTCGAATACACCCACTACGGTTACCCGAGCCTTGCAGGTAGCCGGGGGGATCAGACCCCGAGCTGATATTCGTAAGGTACAGGTGGTGCGACCTACTCGTACAGGGGGATCTCAAGTTATTGATGTGGACTTGTGGAAGCTCCTGGAAGTGGGTGATGTTTATCAGGACGTGGTGCTCCAGCCGAACGATACTATTTTTGTTCCCACAGCTATTGCATTGAATCCTGAAGAAGTCCCCACGGTTTTAGGCTCTAGTATTTCCCCCAACTCTATTCGAGTCAATATTGTGGGTGAAGTAACTCGTTCAGGAACAATGGAGCTAGATCCCAATACATCCTTGAGTCAAGCCATCCTGGCGGCCGGTGGATTTAATCGCCGTGCCCGTGAAAAGGATGCTGAACTGATCCGATTGAATCCAGATGGCACCGTTGTTCGCAGGAAGATTCCAGTTGACTTCGCTGGAGGAATCAATGATGAAAATAATCCTATTCTGCAGAATAACGATGTGATCATTGTCAATCCATCGGCATTGGCGCGTATTAGTGACGACATTGGAACTGTTCTAGGGCCAGTTGGACAAGTGATAACTAATGTCTTTTCACCCCTAAGGTTCCTCAATATTCTTGATTAAGCACAAGCCCTGTATAGCTCGGCACATTCATCTCCACACTCTACTGCCAACTTCTATATATTTATCTTTTAATCTATGAGAGCTGATACCGTCCCCTCATCATCAACTTGGATAGCCCCCGAGAGGTTCACCCCAGCAGAAGACGAAGGCGGTCTAAATGTGGGTGCCTTATTTAAAACACTGCAGCGTAAGTGGTGGATAATTGCAGGAATGACTGCAGTTAGTATGGGCTTGGCTGCTGCCAGGGTGCTTACTGAGAAACCGATCTATAATGGCACCTTTGAAATTTTAGTCAAGGCCCAAAGTACTGAGACAGAAGTTATCTCCAACGTTCCTGAGACAATCACGAGTCAGGATCAAGATGCTGTTAATAAGGACTTGCTCAAGATTTTAACTGGACCTGCGGTATTGCAGCCTGTGATTGAAGGGATCAAAGAACGATATCCTAACTATTGTCCTGCCACACCAGCTAACTCAGAGTCAAGTGATTCACTGGAGTTCAGTTATGACCCCTGCTATCAGATTTTGGTGAGCCGCCTACGGGTAAATCAGTTCGGTAAAGGCTCAGACATTATCCGAGTAACCTTGCAAGATCCCGATCCTCAAACAGTTCAGGTGGTCTTAAATCTGGTATCTCAAGCCTATCTTACCTACAGTCTTGAATCGAAACAGGCCGATATTCGTCGAGCTATGGAGTTTGTGGAGCAAAAACTGCCAGATTTGACGAATAAGGTAGAGTCATTACAAGATGAATTGCAATCTTTGCGGCTAGATTACAATATTATTGATCCAGATTCTCGTGGCTCGCAGCTGTCGGGTCAAGTGAATACTTTTTCTAAGCAACAGCTCGATTTAGAAATCGAGCTGGAACAAAATCGTGCAACTTATGAAAGTCTACGTGGCCAGTTAGGGGCGGGACAAGAGCAGGCATCTTCTGCCGCTTTGGAGGCAAATCCAAGATACCAATCCCTGTTAAATTCTTTACTACAGCTAGATACCCAAATTGCAGAGGCATCTACACTTTATTTGGACGGTAGTCCTGATATGGAGATCCTCAAGGAACAGCGTGAGAATTTGCTGGTACTGTTAGAGGAACAAGGTGAACAATCTCAGCGAGATTTGCTTAACCAAATGAGAGCTTTAGAAGCTCGCGAGCAGTCTCTAAATCAGACATTACAGGGACTCAGCTCAGATGTGGATGAACTCTCAGGTATTTCCCGCGAATATGTTGATATTCAGCGGGAATTAGGGATTGCAACAGAGAACCTAAACCAGTTCTTGGCTAAGCAAGCGGCGTTAGAAATTGATTCAGCTCAACGTGAAATTCCATGGGAAATTGTAACCCCTACTACCAAACCACGGGCTCAGTCTATAAGTTTGACGCAAGACTTGATTATTGGTGGAGTGTTAGGACTTTTGCTAGGGTCAGTACTTGCATTACTGCTGGATAAATCAACCGGAGTTCTATATTTAGAGAAAGATATTCAGCGTACTATGCAGCTGCCAATCTTAGGTAAAATTCCGACACCTCAAACCACTATACCTACGGTATTGGATCCCGCTAAAGCACTGCAGCTAGCTAATGGTGATGTCAAGAAGGGGGCTACCGATCATGGAAGCAGTGTCATAATTGACGATCCGTTTATGGAAGCATTTCGCTCTCTCTATACCAACCTAAGATTGAGCAGCTCTGATCAACCCCTCAAATCGGTGGTGGTGAGTTCTATCATGGATAAAGAAGGTAAGTCGGTGGCAGCCATACATCTGGCAGAAGCAGCTGCACTTTTAGGTCAGCGAGTTTTATTAGTAGATACTAACCTGCGAGATCCAAAGATCCATAGTTATCTCAAGTTACCAAATGATGCTGGTTTGACGGATTTGGCCTTAAGCGATGCCAATGAGTTGACTAAAAGTACATTTCTCCATGAGCCTATTGATGGACTTAAAGTACTCTGCGCGGGAACAAAAGGCCATGATGCCGGTCATATACTAACAACCAAGCGAGTTCAAAAGCTAATTCAGCAGCTTAAGCCCAGATTTGACCTGGTTGTGTTTGATTCACCATCACTTCTTGGCCAGTCAGATGCTTATTTAGTTGCAGAACAAGTGGATGGTATGTTGATTGTTGCCCGTCCTGGTCAGCTGAAACAGAATTTACTTGATCAAGCCATGGACCAGCTGCGAATTGCCAATGTTAATGTCTTTGGTGTCGCTATTCGAGAAAGCTAAATACTGGACGGCTAAAGTTGATGGCTCCTTAACGGCGTTGTTATCGTACCTTAGTATCAGGCTTTTAGATATGGGGAGAGTATTGCTAGATGTTGGCAATACTCTCCTTAAATGTATAAAGGTGCTAAATCACGTTCAAAATCGTTGTTTTGCTTTGGAAAAAACGACAATTCTAAACGTGGACAAGATTTAATGATTTTTCTTCCTATCCTTTATCTGTTCTAGAACTTTCTAGACAATTCTGAGCTCTATGTCCAGTGTTCTCTTAGCACCCACTGCTGTATCAGCATTGTGGCCATATTTGAATGTCAGCGAGCAGATTGATATCAACGAGCAAGGTATCCCTGAACATCGCCTATCGTGCTATAGCGAAGGGATGCAGGCTAATATTACCTTTTTAGAAAATCCAGAATGGTGCCAGTACTATTTTGATACCCATCATCGGGCAGAGACTTTTCATGCTAGGTGGCTAACGGCGACGGGAAGTTGGGATGACAAAATAGTGGTGGATATTGGCTGTGGGCCAGGAAATGTCTATGCCACTGTGGGGGGACAACCTAAGGCTCTAATTGGTGTAGATATTTCTCCTAGAGCATTGAAAATGGCAGAAAGCGTTGGCTATACTCCACTGTTAGCCGATGCCCATAATCTGCCATTAGTTGATAGATTTGCCGATATTGTGGTGCTAAATGCGACATTGCATCACTGCGATGATATGGCCAAAGTGCTGGCAGAAGCAGCTCGTTTGGTAAAACCTGGTGGCATATTGTTGACAGATCAAGATCCACAGCGTTCCGCATGGAATTTTAAGGGCCTAGGGTTGTTGCTACGGCAGATTCGTTTCCCTTTTTATAAGATGATCCGCAGTGTTCATTATTTACCTAGGGAATATCGCCTTGCTAGACGAGCCACAGAAATCCATAACCGTAAGCCAGGGGATGGCTTAGACATAGAGTTTTATGCCCAGGTACTGGAGCCACTGGGGTTTATTGTGACAGTGCATCCTCACAACCATGACCTCGGTACAGAAGTGCTCAAAGGAGAGTATGGCAAAGGCTCCTGGCGATTGCGTCTGAGTCAGTGGCTATCAGGCATTGATATAGAGTCAGCTGCCGCTGCCCAATCCATGATCTGTATTGCCACTTGCCTCAAGTAACCTGGACTATGTCTTAGACCATCCAGGATTTGACTTTCTAATAATTTTGCTAATTGCGTACTTGCTGCAACTCGTTGAGTTTATTTTGAGCCTGAGTCTGCAACTGTTGGGCTTCTGCAGAGACAGTAGTATCAGCTGGAACTGTTCCTAGGTTGTTGATAACCTTCTGTAACTCTGCCTGTAAACCACGAATTTCACCTCGCTCAGCTTTATCGATGAGCTGAATAACTGTATCACGAACTTTCTGTATGGTGGCTACTGCTTCTTGCTCCCTAAGCTTTTGGGTTTCTATTTGTCCTTGATTAACGATGTATTGAGCTTTTATTTTTTGTGCCTCAATATAGCCAGGACTGCCCTCAGGCACTCTGTTTAGAGCCAGAATGGCTTCTTCCCAAAGATTTTCTGCCTGTTCCCATTTGCTAGCTAGATGGGGTGGTCCTTGTACAAGTTGGGCTGCTTGTATCCCATAGTTTTTGGCTACAGTGACTAGATCGTTAGACTGTTGAACATCCGCTGTGGTCCCGGCTAAGCTGGAGTAATCTCGCTGAAATGCTTCTAGTCGTTTTTGAGCTTGACTACTTGCCAATGTGCCGTTGGGAATTTCGTTTAGTTGGTCCATGCCTGCTTGCCAGGCGGCTAGCACGGCAGTCTTCTCTGCCGCAGCCTCTACGGTTTGGTATTGTTCCTTCGCCGTTTCAATCGCTAGGGCAGCTGTATCTAACTGTTGCAGCGCATTTTGTTCCTGAAAAATTTGGGCCTCCATGCGACCAATGAGTGCACGGGCATCTTGAAATTCGTCTAGGGTAAATTTCCAGCCACAGCTAAAGAATTGACAATATCGTTGGGGATAATAGCCAAGAAACCACACCGGTAGTTGATCCAGATGTTTTTGGGCTTGAGCCGATTTGGCTGCACCGAGCTCAAAATCAGCAGCACTGGTGGCATTGTTAATGAGTTGGTCGGCTTGTTCAGTGTAAATAATAGTCTGGCGATAGTTATGGTCCATGCGCATAAAACTGGGTAGCAACAGCATCGGAGCTACCTTGGACACTGGCCAGCGCACCATTGGATACGGAAGATTAACAAACCATAGCCCGCCAGCTAGAGCGGCTACTCCGGCAGTAAGGCCGATAACCCACTTGGCAGGTCGAATAGCTGGATTGGGTAGGTTTAGTTTGGCTGATTGTTTGAGGATTTTTTCGTCAAATTCTGGAAAGATATCGTCTATAGCGTCCTTTATCTCCGCATAAGTTGCTGGTGTTCCTTCTTGTTCACACATCTTTTGAAGGCGCTTAGCTACGATATTACGGCGTATTTGTTCGGCCGGTTTTCCCTCACAAAGACGTTGGAGTTCTTTATCTAGCAATGAATAAGCGCGATTGGAAAGACGAGGCATAGGTACTCAGAGATGGACGCAGGACTGTAATACACATGTCGTTGCCGATATTGAGGATGATTCGAATCTGCGAGGGGCTGATCAATAGCCGACAAAACAGATAGACTTAGACACCCATGTGGCAACCCACATTCATAGGGTAGCTTAGGTCTTTCGCTAGTCCTTTAGACTAGAGTCCAATATCTTAAACATAGCGGGTCAGACCAATGCGGTAGCGCTGCTTTTTCGTAATCATGACATCGCCGATTTCCAAGCGGCCTTTGCCACGGATGGCGACTAGATCACCTGATTTTAAGGAGTGACTCGATTGGGAAATAGGCTTCCAGTTGACCCGTACATCTCCGGCGGTGATCATATCGGCCATTTTGCTACGGGACATGCCAAATCCTGCGGAAGCTACGGCATCTAAACGCATGGACGCTTCTACCGTCGTCATTTCTTTTTTCTTGGGTTCCCGTACTCGAAGCTCATTCCAGTCGATGGGCTTAGTTTTGACTGGCACCGAACGCACTTGGATCAGGCTCATCTGCAAAAATTCGACTAGCTCAGGGACGACGATAATTTGGGCCCCTCGCTCCCCAAGGACGATGATATCTCCTACCTTTTCTCGGACAATGCCGGTACCTAACAGTGCACCTAAAAAATCTCGATGGGTGGCGGTGTCAAATAGGAAATTGCCTGCCACATTCAATAGGGATAAGGGAAGCGCCTGGCCCTCTAGTGGAATTTCTGATCTCGCAATGGTTAATCGTTGTCGCTCAGCTTGGGGATATCCTCCCTGGGTCTGGGTGTGGATATCGGTCAGACGACCAAACATTGCCTGGGCCTCATATAGCTCTGGAGGGGAGAGAAAATCCGTTGTGACCGGCTCCCAAGTACGAATGGCCTGATCGGCTTTATCAATTACACGAGCTAGAGTGTCAGTATTTTCCGAACCCTTGAGCAGGTCATCTTTGGGCAGCATGGGCACAGGTTGCAATGAAATGACTACGTAATTCTATAGTATGTGTGTTTGACGACGGTGCTGAGTTTGATTGCTATGTGCTCCTCAAAACAAGCTACTTTATATAAGCATTTAGGAAATTACATTGATTGTGACAAATATGGTTACTTGATATAGATAAATTGGCTATCGTTAGTCTGCTCAATATATTAGAAAATTATCTTCGTATGCTTTAGAAGCGTTTGTTAGAATTGTTGTGATGAGATTATCTTTTTGTTTGTTGCTGAAAGGATGGCAGGAGATGTGTCACTATTCATATCGGCACATATTGAAACTTCAATGACAACAGACGCGCTACCTTACTTGTCATATAGGGACACATGTCATAAACAAGATATCTTGCTGTATATCCTAAATGGTCTTGAAGCCCTCTTCCTTAATAGTTTTGATTCTTGAAAAGATTGTTTTTTGATCGAATTTAGTCTGGAAGTGTTGACATAGTTACCTATAGTTTATATGATCAATGAAAGTGCAGCCTGCCACAGAAAACTCATAAAGTTTCACATTTGAGAAGAAAATGCGGCGTTAGAGTTTTCACCATTGCATCAAGTCTTTTAATCAATGTTTTTGATGCTCGGGTGGACATGGTGATTTTTTAGGCTAGTGAAGTTAACGCTGTGGAAAAGAGTTCCCAGTTACCTATAGTAACTGACATTTGCCTGTAGTAATTGATTTTTCAAGATGGTGAGCTTAGTAGCTCAGTGGATTAGTCTACTGTTGCGATCGCATCTATGCCTCACCTCAACATCACCCTTTACGTGTGTTCAAAGCTAGAGACCCCTTGTTAGTGGTCAGAAGGAATCTTTTCTTCTTTCAAGGGTTGCAGATACCACTTGCAATCTAATTTTTAAAAGCGAAGAACATGCAGAATCAAGCGTTTGAAAACGAAGTCCTGAGACTAACCAATGAATTTCGTAAAGAAAATGGTCTAAAGGCTCTCGTTCTGGATACAAACCTGGATGAAACAGCCGATAAGCATAGCAAGGACATGGCTGATCAAGACTACTTTTCCCATACGGGGAAAGATGGGTCTAAGCCTTGGGACCGTGCGAAAGATGAAGGTTATGAATCGGGCACTGTTGGTGAAAATATTGCAGCTGGTTATGGTTCTGCCAAAGCTGTCGTCGAAGGCTGGAAGAATAGCCCTGGTCACCGTGCCAACATGCTCAATGCCAACTATAACGAGATTGGCGTTGGTCACTACTATTTAGCAAATGA
Organism: Leptothoe spongobia TAU-MAC 1115; assembly: GCF_018739885.1. Lineage (GTDB taxonomy): Bacteria > Cyanobacteriota > Cyanobacteriia > Phormidesmidales > Phormidesmidaceae > Leptothoe > Leptothoe spongobia. Next base: position 112,144 of record NZ_JADOES010000006.1, read on the forward strand.
TACGGGTAGTGTTAACTATGGGCACTATTGGACCCAGGTATTTGGTAAAGGAACTATTGAAAATCCTGCACCCAACCCTGAACCCACTCCTGAGCCTCCAGCCCCCACTCCCACCCCTCCCTCAGGCCCCAATGTAATCACGAGTAACAATGCTGTTATTCGTGGTACTAATCGGGCTGACAAGATTATTGGTGGCTCCAGGAGCCAGACCATCGGTGGAAAACAGGGTAACGATATTATTGGAGGCAAAGGCGGTAACGATCGGATCTTCGGCGATCAAGGCGCTGATAAGCTATTTGGCGATGCAGGTAATGATCTTGTTTCCGGAGGATCGGGCAATGATCATGTTGCTGGCGGATCAGGTAATGACCGGATTCTCGGTGGCACCGGCTCCGATAAGCTCGTTGGTGGTAGTGGCAACGACATCCTGCAAGGATCAAAGGGAGGAACTGCATCCGAAAAAGATGTGATGACCGGTGGCAAGGGCCGCGATACCTTTATCTTGGGTAACAAGTCTGGTGCGTTTTATGATGATGGCAATTCAGGTTCCATGGGACTATCAAACTATGCCCTCATCACTGACCTGAAAGTGGGCCAGGGCGATCGAATCCAGCTCAGTAACGATCATGACTATCGTTTGGGCTCGGCTCCCAACGGTGTCGATAGTGGTCGTGCCTTGTTTATCGACAATGGTGCTGGTCAGCAAGATGAGCTGGTTGCTGTCATTCGTGGTTCGGGTAACCTTAACCTCAACAGCAGCACCTTTCAGTACGTCTAATCAGGATGTCTAAATAGTCCTGATGCCAATAGTTAAGGGATAAGGATTTAACCTGTAATTTAGTGAAATAGTCTGTTCGATAAGAAGCCTATCTTATTTGAGCAGACTATTTCCCAGATTGTACAATCTAGCTTCCTTAGAACTGGGGTAGATTCTTGTTGTTATACCCAATCCAAATTTATTAACCCCGATCGAAGCATATCAGTAGATTAAAGGGGCGATGTGGCTGTTCCCCAAGGCAGAAGTGTGCTATCCGAGCCTGGTACAAACGTGTGTGCAAACGTGGACTCGATGAGTTTGAGAATTTTTGAGAAACGGTGGACACCTGGCTCGATCAAATTACGAACTACTTTCTAGACGAGTGGTCAAGCGGCTTTGTTGAGGATGTTAATAAGCGAGTGAAGGTGCTCAAGCGACGTTGCTATGGCATCTTTGATGTGGAGAGGATTCTCCAACGACTCACACTCGATATTAACGGATATGAGAGATTTGGTTACCTGTAACACTCACTACATCTAGTAGGTACCACATCACAACAGATATTCCCTGATCTAGTTTTTGATGATGGACGCTTTGATAAGCGACCGTTTCTAACATTTTCCGATTCTGCAAACTCTTACCAATCACTAGTTCGAGCAGACATTCCCCTATGTGGGTGCTGCCGAATTCATTGGCTATTCATTTAACATTTAAGGAGAATAAGCATATGGCTCAACCAACAGCGTATGAACAATATATGGTTGAACTGATCAACCGGATTCGGGCGAATCCAACTGCGGCCACACAACGCTATAGAGGCCCCTTAGGCAATAATACCGCTACCCCCAAGGAACCATTGGCCATCAGCCTGAAATTGACTGATGCCGCTCAAGGTCACAGTAACGATATGCTGCGCCGAGGTTTCTTTAGCCATTCCGGTTCCAACGGCAGCAGCGCCATTGAACGCATCGAAGACACCGGATTCCCCTTACAAACGTTTCGCACCCCTCAAAATCAACTCTGGTCTTATGGGGAAAACATCTCGGCCAAACCCCTCGAAGACATCAACAACCCTACCCCCCGAGTCACAACTCAAGATATTGATAACCATATCTACTGGGCAGCAGCGGGTGGGGGCTGGTGGCCTAGTTCAGGACACCGAGACACCATTTTGCGCGAGGGCTACAAAGAAATTGGTGTGGGGATTGCTAATGGTCCCTATTCTCGCTATGGCAACAAAAGCTATTCGATTGCCACAGCCAACTTTGGTACCCGAGACCTTGACGGTGTTTATGAGACGCAGGACCTTGACCAGGCATTTCTCACGGGGGTAGCGTTCGATGACAACGTCAACGATGACGATTTCTACACCCCTGGTGAAGGCTTGGGGGGCGTTAATATTCAGGCAATTCGTCAGTCAGACAACAAGGCCTTTTCCACCCGGACATTTGGCTCGGGAGGCTACTCACTGGCTCTGGATACAGGAACCTATCAGGTCACCTTCTCGGGTGGTGGGCTCAAAAAGTCGATCACTGAAACCGTGCGCATTGGCAACCAGAATGTCAAACTCGACCTTGATACCGACGAGCGAGGGATTGTGACCGGCCCCAATCCCAATCCGCAGCCCACACCCACCAATGATGTCATTGGCCCCGACTTTAATGGTGATGGCAAAACCGATATCCTCTGGCAAGATGCCAAGACAGGACAACTCAAAGCCCGATTGCTCAATGGAGCCAACACCCTTCGCACCACAGATATAGGCAAGATTACCAACACCAACTTTGCGGTGCGAGCTATTGGTGATTTTAATGGCGATGGGAAGGATGATCTGGTGTTGCAAGGTGGTCCTGACGCTCGTATCGATGCCTGGTTCCTGAATGGGACCAACCGTAATGGCAGTGAAACGATCTTCGAGAGTTTGTTTGACACTCAGCAAGAGGTTCAAGGAGCCGCTGATTTCAACAACGATGGAAAAGACGATCTCATCATCCGGAATACGCGCACTGGGGAAAACGAACTCTGGCTCATGGATGGCACTGAGTGGCAGCAAGATGTCGCTCTGCCAGAGCGTCAAGGCAAAGACTGGTATATCGGGGGGGCCGCTGATTTCAATCAGGATGAGAAGGTCGACCTCCTCTGGCGTAATCAGAAAACAGGTCAAAACCAGGTTTGGTATATGAATGGTGGCCAACGGCAGGGAACCGCCAATCTGCCAGGTCGCCAAGATACCAAGTGGGCCATTGCCGGGGTCGGTGATCTCAACCGAGATGGCCGGGCCGATGTCCTCTGGCGCAACTTGTCGAACGGTCAAAACCAGGGCTGGATTCTGAACAAGACCCAGCGTATTCGAACTGTTGAGCTGGCATCGCAAGGGACTCAGTGGCACACGCCTGCCAGTCTTGATATTCCTGTACCACCCAACCCGGAACCGCCTGCCCCCAAACCTCCGACCCCCTCAGGGCCGAATGTAATCATGAGTAACAATGCTGTTATTCGTGGTACTAGTCAGATTGACAAGATTATTGGTGGCTCTAAGAGTCAGACCATTGGTGGAAAAGAAGGTAATGATATTATTGGAGGAAAGGGCGGTAACGATAAAATCTACGGCGACCAGGGTGCTGATAAGTTGTTTGGCGATTCAGGTAATGATCTGGTCTCTGGTGGTTCAGGAAATGATCATGTGGCTGGTGGATCGGGTAATGACCGGCTTCTAGGGGGCACTGGCTCAGATAAGCTTGTAGGTGGTGATGGTAACGATATCCTGCAAGGGACAGGAGGTGGAACTGCCCCCGAAAAAGACGTGATGACCGGCGGTAAAGGCAGCGATACTTTTATTTTGGGTAACAAGTCTGGTGCGTTTTATGATGATGACAATTCAGGCTCCATGGGACTATCGAACTATGCCCTCATCACTGACCTGAAAGTGGGCCAGGGCGATCGGATCCAGCTCAGTAACGATCATGACTATCGCTTGGGCTCTGCTCCTAATGGTGTTGACAGTGGTCGTGCCTTGTTTATCGACAATGGTACTGGTCAGCAAGATGAGCTGATTGCTGTCATCCGTGGTGCAGGTAATATCAACCTCAATAGCAGTACCTTTCAATACGTCTAATCTGTTACAAGTACCGATATGGGTGCAAGATTCTGAGATGCACATTGTTATAGAGCATCTACTGTCGTAGGTTGTTGCTCAAACTTAATCAAAAACAACAAGGGATGCATTGATAAAACCCCTTGTTGTTTTTGATATCGAAGCTGTCTCTGTCTATCACTAAACCAACCACTGAGACTGTTCTTTTTTGACGTAGATATTCTTCAAGTGTTTTTTGACGGTGTTTTCAGAAATAAACAAGGCCTTGGCAATATCTTTGTAGCTTTGATCCATGCGCTTTAAACACCAAACCTCTGTTTCTCTCGTGGTCAAGCCATAGCGCTGAGCCTCTTGCTTTGCGATCGCAATCAAGGATTGTTGACGATTTTCTAACGTAATCAAAAAGCAATTATTAGACTCATAGGCCCTATACTCCCAATCAAACCACTGTGCTCTCATCAAGATAGTTCCTTGGGCAGTGGAGATCTCATCTTCTAAAACAATGTTGCAATCTGAGGGCAAGATATCAGATTGTTCATCCTGATGTTCGACCAGACTTTGACAAGTGCGCCAGAGTCTATCAGGGATAAATGTAGATGAGGAACAAGGAAGATTCTCGAGCAGGGCTTCGGCACGACTATTTTTATGTAAAATGGTACCGTTTTGAGCCACAATCACAAGACCAACAGTAAAACTTTCAATGGCTGTTAGTAGTAGCGTGGCCTGCATGTCAAAAGATTCATTAGTGTCTCTCATGGGTGCAGCCTGGGATGAAACTGGTCGGGGAACAAGTTGAATCTGAGAAGCCATAACTAGCGGGAAGTAAGTGGCAAATGAACGTGTAAAAATTCGTTGACTGCTCTAGGGGTCTTTAGCGCTCGTATAAAATGCTGAATTTCCTAGTGGAAAATACGGATATTTGTGATGGTGTTTACCTCATGCTCAGGTTGGGCATCTCCGTACGGACTTGTGACAGTTTGGGTGGCGGCATAGAACAAGTGCGCTTAATCTATTCGCCTAATCTGAGTGGTGCCAGCATGTGGCATCCTAATTAGGGACAACGCATGTGTGACTATTCGTGTACGTTTTTACTCAGAAAGTAGCGTCAGCGCTCACGCCTACGTTGACATTGGCTTTGACGGCTGAAGAGCGTACCCGCTCTCGATATCGATACATAATTTCCCGTGGGATTACGGATGCTGCTGGCGATATGGCCAGTTCAGTTACCCGTGATTCTGACCCTCATCACAGGTGCGAAATCTACCTGGAGCTGACTCGGGGAACTACGTTGCAGGGGGGGGATTGTTTAAAAGGAGAAGACCATAGTCAGATCCTAAAAATTGTGGCGAAACCTGAACCGGTCTTAACGGTACGGGCTTCGACTATCGCTCAGCCCCCGTCGGCTATCGCTCAGCCCCCGTCGGCTATCGCTCAGCCCCCGTCGACTAATGCTTTATGGCTATTGCGGGCTGCCTACCATTTAGGCAACCGCCATGTGAGCCTGGAGGTGGGTTCTGATTATTTGCGCCTATCCCCAGATCCTGTACTGGAGTCAATGTTGGCAGGTTTTGAGGTCACGGTGACGGCTGAGACTGCCCCCTTTCAACCGGAGTCTGGTGCCTATGGCCATCACCATTGATGAGCAAGCTTTGCTCAAACTGCTGCAGCTGACGAGTCCAGCCTTGCCAGTGGGGGCTTTTAGTTATTCGGAAGGGTTGGAAACCTTGGTGATGCAGGGGTATCTGCTGGATAGTGCCACCCTATACAGCTGGCTGGTGCAGGAGCTGCGCTATGGCGGTGTGCGATTGGATGTGGCGATCGCAACCCGTGCCCATCATCACTATCAAAACCCCGAGCAGCTCCGCTATTGGAACGATTGGTTGACGGCTAGCCGTGATACCGCCGAACTACGTCAACAAAGCTGGCAAATGGGGCGCGCCTTCGTCCGTCTAGGTCAAAAACTACACCCTGAACTGCAACCGACCTTCACCGCTTGCGGCACTCCTTGCAATTTCTCCGTTGCTTTTGGCATCATCGCCGCCCACTGGCAGATCGACATTCACACCATGGCCCTTGGCTATTTGCAAAGCTGGGCGGCCAACCTGATTGGGGCGGCTATCAAACTCGTTCCTTTGGGGCAAACCGATGGTCAGATGTGTCTGCTGCAATTGATCCCTGAGCTGAAAACGGCAGCAGAGTGCATTGTGCAATTACAGGATGATCAGCTGTATGTCAGTGGATGGGGCGGTGCGATCGCAAGTATGCACCACGAAACCCTCTACACCCGCCTTTTCCGCAGTTAGAAATAACTTTTAAGTTTTGAAGGCAAATTCTAGATTCACGAACCATGGGTTTTACCCTAGGATTTATTGTAGAGACCTTCCATGGAAGGTCTCTACAAAACGGATTTCGATATCCATACCCCATGACCTCCTCCCCCTATCGAGTTGGCGTCGCCGGTCCCGTCGGCTCTGGCAAAACCGCCCTGGTTGATGCCCTTTGCAAATCCATGCGCGATGACTATTCCATCGCCGTAGTCACTAACGATATCTATACCCAAGAAGACGCCCAGTTTTTGGTGCGAAGTCAGGCCCTGCTGGACCATAGCCGCATCGTTGGTGTCGAAACCGGTGGCTGTCCACACACGGCAATTCGCGAAGATGCATCCCTTAATCTGGTCGCTATTGAGGATCTAGAAGCCCGGTTTAAAGACCTCGATCTGATTTTTGTCGAGAGCGGGGGCGATAACCTGGCCGCCACCTTTAGTCCAGAACTGGTGGACCTCACCCTCTATGTGATCGATGTCGCCGCTGGCGATAAAATCCCCCGCAAAGGCGGCCCAGGCATTACCAAGTCCGATTTACTGGTGATTAATAAGATTGATCTGGCCCCCATGGTGGGTGCTGATTTATCTGTAATGGATCGTGATGCCAAAACCATGCGAGGTGACAAACCCTTTGTATTTACAAACCTTAAAGAAAGCCAAGGTTTAGAAACGATTGAATCGTTTATCCAGTACCAGGGACGGCTGTCAGTACCTCAATCCGTCTAGGCTATCGGTCAGCCTCAAACATTAGCATTAGTTTGTCCATAGTGGCGATGCTGCAGCCTAAAGTCACTTGGGGATAATGCTGGGGATCAAAAGCAAACAAAAGCAAATAAATCTGTAGAAAGCCAAAAAGTATCAACCACTACAATTCCCTCTTTCTGCAAGACTTACCATCACGGAGCAAATACGTGTATCTACGGTAGCTGTGACGATTCGTGTTGCAGTGGCCGATTCTTGATGCCATAGGTGTGTGAGTCGTTAGATAAGGAACGCCCAATGACGAGGATTAATAGACGTAAATTTTTGGTGTACGGCTCTACTGCCGTAGGTACCAGCATTTTGCTAAAGGCTTGTGGTGGTACTTCCGACACTACTGGTGGCACTACTGCACCAGCTGAAGGTGAAGCTACGACAGCCTCTGCTGGTGGCGGTGGCGATACTATCAAAGTGGGTATTCTGCACTCCCTAAGTGGCACCATGGCCATTAGTGAGACCACTGTGGTAGATGCTGAAGAACTTGCTATCAAAGAAATTAATGCCGCTGGCGGTGTTCTCGGTAAGCAAATCGAAATCGTTAAGGAAGACGGTGCTTCCGATTGGGATACCTTTGCTGAGAAAGCAGAGAAACTGATCGACCAAGACCAAGTTTCCGTCGTATTTGGCTGCTGGACATCGGCTAGCCGCAAGAAAGTACTACCCGTATTTGAAGCCAAGGACCACATGTTGTGGTATCCCGTTCAATACGAGGGCCAAGAGTGTTCTAAGAACATTTTCTATACCGGTGCTGCCCCCAACCAGCAAATTGAGCCTGCCGTAGACTGGCTGCTGGAGAACAAAGGTAAGGACTTCTTCCTGGTTGGTTCTGACTATGTTTTCCCTCGGACTGCTAACAACATTATCAAAGAGCAGTTGAAGGCCAAAGGTGGCACCACTGTCGGTGAAGACTACCTGCCCCTAGGTAACACTGAAGTCACCCCCATCATCACCAAGATCAAGGCCGCGCTCCCCGACGGCGGTGTGATCTTCAATAGCCTTAACGGTGACAGCAACGTCGCCTTCTTTAAGCAGCTTAAGGGCGCTGGCATGGGTCCTGACAAGTACCCGGTTATGTCCGTGAGTATTGCAGAAGAAGAAGTGCGCACCATTGGCCCCGACTTCCTCAAAGGTCACTATGCAGCTTGGAACTATTTCCAAACGGTTGAGAGTCCTGAGAATGAGAAGTGGGTTTCTGACTTCAAGGCCGAGTACGGTGATGATCGGGTAACCAATGACCCCATGGAAGCCGCTTACATCATGGTCTATCTATGGAGCCAGGCGGTTGAAAAAGCAGGTTCCACAGATATCGCTGCTGTTCGTGAAGCAGCCTATGGTCAAACCTTTGATGCTCCCGGTGGTACGGTTACCATGAACCCCAACCATCACATCTCCAAGATTGTTCGCATTGGTGAGATCCGTGAGGACGGTCTGTTTGATATTGTCTCTGCAACTGATGGTCCTGTGACTCCAATTCCCTGGAATCAGTTTGTAGAAGACACTAAGGGCTATGCCTGTGACTGGTCCGACCCGGCCAAAGGTGGTAAGTACAAAGAAGCCTAAGGCTCTGGTAGATTAGCTAACAGGGGGAAGGGTCACTTGTAAAAGAGACTCTTCCCTTTTTTGCTGGGGGATGCCTTTTTTCTTAAATCTCTCCTTCTAGGGATGGGGGCTGGCAAGAGGTTTACTCGATAAAGTTTTCACAACAACACAGGCAACTGTCAACGTATTTCACAGGTAATTGTCGTGCTCGACGGTTTAATCAACGGCATATTTAATGGCATCAGCATTGGCGCGGTGCTTCTAATTGTGGCCCTGGGTCTGGCCATCGTTTTTGGCCTCATGGGCGTGATCAACTTAGCCCATGGAGAGCTAATGATGCTGGGGGCCTACACCACCTATGTGGTCCAAAACGGATTCAAGTCCTTTGGTGATGGAGCCCAAGACTTTTATATTTTGGCAGCCCTGCCGTTATCTTTTCTGGTGGCCGCCCTGGTGGGCTTAGCATTGGAACGCAGTGTCATTCGACTGCTCTACGGGCGACCATTGGAAACATTGTTGGCTACTTGGGGGGTGAGTCTCATCCTGCAGCAGTTCGTCCGCAGTGTTAGCTGGGCTATGACTTTTGGGCTTTTGGTGGTGTGTCTGTTGCTCTTTGGCGGACGAGCTGCATTGAGCAAATTAGCTAATTTAGGACCACGTCAGAAGTTGGCCAACTTTGTCGTTTTGGTGCTATCCGCTGGCATTGGGGTAACCCTGGGGCGGTCCCTGAATGGCAACGATGCCCTGGCTAAACCCTGGTTTAGTGCTCGTAATGTGGACGTTACCGCACCTAGCTGGCTACAGGACAGCATTAGTGTGACCGATACCCTGTCCTTTCCTGCGGCACGACTTTTTATCATTGCGTTGACGATTATTTGTTTAGTGGGGACATTTTGGTTTCTTAATAAGTCGGCCTGGGGCTTACGTATTCGAGCCGTTACCCAAAACCGTGACATGAGTGCCTGTTTGGGGATTCCGACGAAGCGAGTGGATGCCCTGACTTTTGCCCTCGGCTCTGGCTTAGCCGGGATCGCTGGTTGTGCCGTTACCTTGCTGGGTTCGGTGGGGCCAAACCTGGGGAGTAACTATATTGTGGATGCCTTTATGGTTGTTGTTGTCGGCGGGGTTGGCAAGTTGGTGGGCAGTATTGTTGCTGCCCTGATTATTGGTATTGTTTCCTACATTTTGGGGTCCGGTACCTTAGTGCTAATGTTGCCGTCCAGCGAGGCCATACAGCCTTTGATTGATACGGCCACCTTCTTTGCGACCACCAGTATGGCCAAGGTGTTAGTGTTTGCCCTGATTATTGCCTTTTTGCAGGTTAAGCCCGCTGGCTTGTTTCCCCAAAAAGGCCGCTCGGTGGAGGTGTAATGATGATAACGACAAAATCTGTGGGCAAAAAGCGCAGACGTACCCTCGAAGCCGGTATTGTCATTGGCCTGATCCTGTTCCTGCTTTTCATTGCCCCCTTATTACTGACCGATTTTCGTCTGGGTTTACTAGGGCGGTTTTTGGCCCTGGCCATCGTGGCCCTTGGTGTGGATCTGATCTGGGGCTACACCGGTTTACTTAGCTTGGGTCAGGGGATCTTCTTTGCCCTGGGTGGCTATGCCTTTGCCATGCACCTACAGCTAAATCTGGCCGGTGATGGTATTCCTGAATTCTTTGGGCTGTATGGGGTGTCAGAGCTGCCGTGGTTCTGGCAACCGTTTTATTCCCTGCCAGTCACACTGATTGCCATTGTGGTGTTGCCTGGCATCGTTGCAGGGTTACTGGGCTATCTGGTCTTTCGTAACCGGATTCGAGGCGTCTATTTCTCAATTTTGACCCAGGCCATGCTGGTGGTCTTTTTCAACTTTTTTAATGGTCAGCAAAAGTTGATCAATGGGACCAATGGTTTGACGACCGATACGACCTTGCTATTTGGGCAGCAGGTGGGTAGCGATCGCATGCAATTCGTCTTCTACGTTGCCACCGTCATCGTCCTTGCCCTTACCTATGGTCTTTGCCGTTGGCTCACCCGAGGTCGCTTTGGCCGATTGCTCATCGCCATCCGCGACGACGAAAACCGGCTCCGATTTTCAGGCTATAACCCTGCCATGTTTAAGGTGCTCGTCTTTGCCGTTGCCGGTGGCATTGCTGGAGCTGCCGGCGCTCTGTACACGGTCCAATCCAGTGGCATTACGCCTCAATACATGAGCGTTGCTTTCTCCATCGAGATGGTGATCTGGGTTGCCGTTGGCGGTCGTGCCACCTTAGGTGGTGCCGTGCTCGGTGCCTTGGTGGTCAACTGGGCCCAGGCCTTACTCAGTGAGCAATTTCCCGAAGTGTGGCTATTTTTCCAAGGAGCCCTATTCTTGCTGGTGGTTACCGTGCTACCCAAAGGCATCGTCGGCTGGTTTCGAGATGATGCCGTCAGACAGATCCGTGATTTGCTCGGGATCCAACCCCAGCTCAACACCTATCCTGACCTTGAGCTAGATCCCGACGTCAAACGCGAACAACGCGAATTAGCTGGAAAATAATCTCCCATCAACTCAATACCTCGATACAACCTCAATCGAACGATTAACGATGGCCAATAAAATCCTCGAAATCGACGACCTCACCGTCAGTTTTGACGGCTTCAAAGCCCTCAATAACCTCACCTTCTCCATGAACGAAGGCGAATTGCGCGTCATTATCGGCCCCAACGGTGCAGGCAAAACCACCTTCCTCGATGTGATCACCGGCAAAGTTCAGCCGACCCAAGGCAAAGTCCGGTTCAAAGGCAAAAAACTTAGCGGTCGTTCCGAACACGACATTGCCCGTCTCGGCATCGGTCGCAAGTTTCAAACCCCGCGCATCTACCTCAACTTGACCCCGCGTGAAAATCTGGAGCTGTGCTGCAACCAGAACAAGAACGTCTTAGCGACGTTATTTAAGCCCACCCCTAAGGCCGAGCGCCGCACCGTGGGTGGTCTACTCGAAACCATTGGCCTAGACCACAAAGCCGATAAACCTGCTGCCCTCCTATCCCACGGCGAAAAACAGTGGCTTGAAATCGGCATGCTAGTGGCCCAATCCCCTGATTTACTCCTGGTAGACGAGCCCGTTGCCGGTCTCACCGACGACGAAACCGAACGGACCGGTCAGCTGCTCATTTCCTTAGCCGAAAGCCATTCCGTGATTGTGATTGAGCACGACATGGAATTTGTCCGCCAAATCGCCCGTCAGGTGACCGTGCTCCATGAGGGTTCTGTTCTGTGCGAAGGCACCATGGACCAGGTGCAAAACGATCCACGGGTGATTGAGGTGTACCTCGGCACCGAAACCTCAATCACACCTGAGCAGATGTTGTTGCTACGGATTGCCGCCACCATGGCCTGGGCCGACGGTGATTTTGAAGCGGCTGAGCAAGATATCATCCTTGAGCGTCTCAGTCGTCAGTTTGCTCAAGCCACCGATGATCAAGCTACCCTAAAAACTGAATTAAAGGATTTACTCGCCAAAAAAATCCCCCTCGAAGAGCTTGTCCCTCAGCTGCAGACTCCAGCCCAGCGAGAGCAGGCCCTCATGCTCAGCTACGAGGTGATCGGTGCTAATCAAATTAATCAGGCTGAAGCGTCTGCCTACCACAAGCTTGTAACCTTGCTAGATTTACCAGCGGAGACCGTTAGCCGTTTGGAATCCGCCACTATGGCCCACGGGAGTAATGGAGCCAGCTAACACAAGCGTCTCACCTATCTTGCTCGATTCCCATTAGACCTGCGCCTTTACCTTCACTACCCATGACAACGACTGCTGCTGTTCAGCCCACCAAGCAAGCCCCTGCCACAGCTCCCATGCTCAAGATTTCGGGGTTAAATTTCTACTACGGTGAGAGCCATATTTTGCGAGATGTAGATCTCACCGTCTCTAGGGGCCAGATGGTTTGTTTGATTGGTCGTAACGGTGTGGGTAAGACGACACTGCTCAAAAATATCATCGGATTGTTATCCTCCCGTGAGGGTGTGATTAACTACGATGGTCAACCCATTAATGCGTTCACTGCTGATCGTAGAGCCCGAGCCGGTATTGGCTATGTCCCCCAAGGACGAGAGATTATCCCTCGGTTAAGTGTCAAAGAGAATTTGCTCATTGGGTTAGAAGCGTTAGGCAATCGTGCCCCCAAAGCTAAAAAAGAGATTCCTGAGTTAATCTTTGAGTTGTTTCCAGTTCTAAAAACTATGTTGTCGCGGATGGGAGGCGATTTGAGTGGGGGACAACAACAGCAGCTGTCCATTGCCCGTGCCCTGATGGGACAACCCCAGCTATTGCTCTTAGATGAACCCACCGAGGGCATTCAACCGTCAATTATTCTCGATATTGAAAACGCTGTCCGTCGGATTATCGAAACCACGGGTATTTCTGTGCTGCTAGTGGAGCAACATTTACACTTTGTCCGTCAGGCCGACTATTACTATGCCATGCAAAAAGGAGGCATCGTTGCTTCTGGCTCTACCGATCAGCTCAGTAATGATGTGATTCAAGAGTTCTTAGCCGTTTAGTAGTCGCACTGGACCCAGTGTACCTGCGCTCAAAGAGCTTCTAGTTTCACCAGGTAATGTTGAACACATAGGTAGCTCAAATATCATTTAATCTGAGGCCTATTTTATTGCTTAAAGCGATCATAAAATCGTACAAACAACTCTTGTTTTTAAGGCTTTTTCCTGATTTCTATTACCTGTCGATACACTGCGTAATGTTTGGAAGCCTTGTAGTTTAAGTAACTGGATTTTCCAAGTAAACACTGATATATTCTGTGAATTCACTTTGTGGGTCAGAAAATGCTGATAGCGAGTGCATGCTTCAGTTGATATGGCCTTCAGGCGGGTTTGACACCCCCGCTATCAGTTCAAGGTGATGTGCTCAAACACATGACACTTATCACTTAAGGAAAGCTTCAGATATGGTTAGTAGACAGGCTCGTTCCAACGCGGTGAATTCTGCAGGTGGATTCATGAATGACTTTCGTGATTTTCTGCTGCGTGGCAATGTTGTTGACTTGGCTGTAGCCGTTATTATCGGTGGTGCTTTTGGTGCCGTTATCACGTCTTTTATTGGGGACATTATTACTCCTCTGTTGCTTAACCCTGCCCTCAAGGCAGCAAATGTCGAAGATATTGCCTCTCTCTCTGCAAATGGCATCAAGTACGGCGTCTTCTTGTCGACGATTATCAACTTTGTTGTCATTTCCTTTATCTTATTCATGATCATTCGCACCTTTGAGCGCATGAAGCGGACTGAAGAGGTGGATGCAGGTCCTACGACTGATGAAAAGCTTAACGATACCCTGGGCCGTCTCACTGGTTTCCTAGAGCAGCGCATGTAAACGTTTGAATCCGTAGACCACCACGGTATTCATAGAATCGTTGAATCAATATACTTGAGCAGCAAACTGGGATAATATCCTATCTTGCTGCTTTTTTAATATGCCCAGCCAACTAGGAATCTCTGCCTGTGACCTCACCCACTGCAACACTTTTGATTTCTTGTCCTGATCAGCAGGGACTGGTGGCTAAAATTGCAAACTTTATCTATGCCAATGGTGGCAATGTGGTTCATGCTGATCAACATCGAGATGAACCATCGGAGCTGTTTTTGTCTCGGATTGAATGGCAGTTGGAAGGGTTTAACCTGCGACGAGAGCTGATTGGACCTGCGTTTGATTCTATTGCCAAGCCTTTAGGGGCCATATGGCAACTCCACTTCTCCGATGTGGTGCCACGCATGGCACTTTGGGTGAGTAAGCAAAATCATTGTCTGCTGGATTTGCTGTGGCGATACCAGGCAGGTGAGCTAGCGGCAGAGATTCCGCTGATTATGAGCAACCATGAAACGCTACAGCCTATTGCTGAGCAGTTTAATATTGCCTTTCATCATATTCCGATTACTAAGGCAACAAAGCCAGAGCAAGAGGTAAAGCAACTGGCTTTGTTAAGGTCACACTCCATTGATTTGGTGGTACTGGCTAAGTATATGCAAATTCTCAGCCCTGACTTTCTAAGTCAGTTTCCCAATGTGATTAATATTCACCACTCATTTTTGCCTGCGTTTGTGGGGGCAAGTCCCTATCATCGGGCCTATGAGCGGGGTGTGAAAATCATTGGGGCTACAGGTCACTATGTGACGTCAGACTTGGATGCTGGTCCAATTATTGAGCAGGATGTGGTGCGGGTGAGCCATCGGGACCAGGTGAGTGATTTGATTCGTAAGGGTAAGGATTTGGAACGAGTGGTGCTGGCCCGTGCGGTACGATTGCATTTGCAAAACCGGGTTTTGGTGTACGGCAATCGTACCGTGGTGTTTGCCTAATCGCTGATGTTGTTATCCGCACCATGTTCCCTGGGCTACCAATGGGTGATTAGCAAAACCTGACCGTAGTTTAAGTCTGGAGTTTAGACAAATAATCTTGTCAAGAGCGATTTTTGTCTAAACTCCAGTTAAGTGATCAAATCGTTTAGACGAAACTGCGCAATCTTGTTGATTTCCAATAATGCTTGTTGTTGTTCACTAACCAGAGATTTTTTTGAACGCTTTACAAATGCGGTTAATATTGCTTCCTTGGCCTGACCTTTGATTGCCATGATAAAGGGAAAGCCAAATTTAGTTTGATAGGTTGTGTTCAGGGTTTGAAACTGCTTATATTCTGCTGGACTGAGGCGATCAAGACCGACACTGGTTTGTTCTTGCACAGAGGCAGGGGCCATTTGTACCTGACTACCTAGGTCGGGATGGGCTCGGATAAGAGCTAATTGAGCGTCTTCAGACATTTTCTCAACCATGCTCACCATAGTTTGATGGAGATTGTCCAAGTTGAGAAACGGTCGTTGATGCCAAGCTTGCTCTGCAATGCTGGGGGTATCTTCAAATACGTCACCGAGGACGGCGACAAATTCTGCCTGAGTCATTTGGTTGAGTTCAGTGATGGTATATCTCATAGGATTAGCCGCCTCGGTAGGTGCTATAGGGCCAGGGCGAGCAGCGCAGCGTTACATGGTAGTGGGTCGTTTAGCCGGCGGCATCGGTGCGGCCATCGGCATTGGTGGTAACTGATTTGGGCAAGCGATCGCAACTCCAAAGTTCAATCCTTAGCCCAACTGCCGGATAGCCTTGGGCTGTATCGAGGACGTGGATAGTAAGTTTGCCTGCCATAGTGCAGGTTTAATGTGTTATCCATTCTGAACTATCTCTATCGCTGCATACAAATGGAAATTTAACTCTCATGCTATAGTTTACGCGCAGCGAACATAGACAACATCAATACCATTCATAAATAGTCAGTCTGGGAGACTCTCCGATGAAGAAGGAACAGCTTTTGACTCAAACAATGGCGTTTCTCTTGTGTACCACCCCCGAAACTACACTGGGTAAGCTCTTGCAGTTGTGCCTGGCCTCTAAAGTGGATGCTAAAAATTCAGGTAAAGGCCCATTGCAATTCGCTGAAGAGCTATTGCGACATCCTGAGACAATATCTAGTTGGATTTCAGAGGTCGTTGATAGTGACGATCGTTATAGCGTTGAGGAAATGGTGGCTCTTTCGGAAATGAATCTCAAAGATCCCGAAAAATTTATGAAGGAATTGTTGGACGAGATGACGGTATTGGATACGCAGGGGCTGTAACCAGCATGTCAACCTATGTAAATCAAACGTTGCAATTGGAACGGTCTATTCCATTAGAGGTTGTTGAAATTTTGGGAGTTGACCCGTGATGCTGATACACAAGCCAGGCACCTGCCTATAGCATCATGGCTCGCGCAGGTGTCCATCAATACCGATTAACCCCTACGTAAATCCTTTACGTAGCTCCTTCTACGGGGTTAAACTCCTTCGAAATCAGCAAATTGTACTGAAAACCGAATAATTATAGGTTGTTAAGACCCTAGGCAATTACCGAAGGACTGTGTCAAGATCGTGACAACACATCATAAAGGGTTAATCTAAACAGCTGGAATCTTAGGAAACTCAAACGATTCAAGTGTGGTACTTCCTAGAACTCCATGGTCTTCGAAGACTGAGCTGTTTAACCCCCTTGAGGAGATTGCTTATGTTGTTACGCACCGCCACCTTACTTGCTCTGGTTTTACCTGCTGTTGTTTCTTTACCTGTGCTTGGAGCATCTCAGGCTGACTTGCAACGTCTAGAAGTCACTGGTGCTTGCTCTGACTGCGATCTTTCGGGAGCTGATTTACAGTCATCTCATTTGATTGGGGCTGATTTGCGTGGGACCAATCTCCAGGGTGCAAATCTCTCAGATAGTAATTTAGAAGGGGCTGATTTGACGGGTGCAAACTTGACAGGAGCCAACCTGAGCAATGCTTTTTTGACTAACGCTGTTTTTCAATCAGCGATCTTAGATGGTGCAGATCTGTCTGGTTCGGCGCTTTATTTCACTGATGTCAGCAATGCGTCCCTTGAGAATATTAATATTGTTGATGCTCAAGTGGTAGGAACACCGATTAGCGTTGGGGGACCTTATGAGGATTATGAGGAAGAGGTGATTGGGGAGTAGTTGATGATTATCGATGCAGCTGATTACCAGCACCTAAACTGGCATAATTGAGCGCTGACATGCCGGACATACGGCATGGATCAATAGCTGACAATCTAATAGGTGATAGCCTGACTTGTCAGCCATTTTGGCTCCGGCCTTGAGGACGGAGTCGTTTTTGAATTCGATAGTTTTGTTACACCGGACGCAGATTAGATGGTGATGATGGTGGGGCGAAGGCTGATTGATTTCATAGCGTTTTTGGCCTTCGGCTAGCTCTAGCTCTCGCAAGATACCCATACGGGACATAAGCTTGAGATTACGATAAATCGTGGAGAGGCTAATGGGTGCTCCCTCTTCTTTGAGCAGCTCGCATAACTCTTCTGCACTCAGGTGCTCGCCCTTAGCCACATTTTGAAACGTATTGAGGATCGTTTCCCTTTGAGGTGTCATACGCCACCCGCGCTCATGCAGTTCGGCTTTCATTGCTGAGGGGGTGTAGGCGACCATGGGCCTTTCTCCGTTGACTATCATTAATAGTTACTTAATGAGAATAGTAGCGAAATTCTTGTCAGTTTGCAATAGTTTCTACTTATTGCGAAAAATATCTAAAAGTTACTGAGAGAATAATACTGGCAGTTTGAATTTTAGGTGTCGTTTTCACCAATGATGTGCTGAAGCTTGTTCAACTTTTGCGAATGTTGGCGTGATCATCTGGTAATCATGTGGTGGGCGTCTATGTATTCTGGTGAAAAAGTTCTCTTAGTGAATGGAGTTCCCCTAATATTGATTGAGAAACTTTCGCATTACGGATGTCCATGTCCTATAAATCTGTTTTTGTGTGTGCTGGCCTAGTTGCATTTGCGATCGCAAGCTGTGATAGTCAGTCGCAAGAGGCTGCAGACCCAGAGGCCGTTGTCAATGTTTATTCGGCGCGTCACTATGATGTCGATGACGATCTATTTGAGCGCTTTACAGAGCAGACAGGGATTGACGTCAATGTGGTTGAGGGTAAATCAGACGAACTGATCGAACGGATTAAGACTGAGGGTGAGGCTAGCCCAGCAGATGTGTTCATCACTGTCGATGCAGGACGTCTGTGGCGAGCAGAGCAAGCGGGTATTTTTCAGTCGGCCTTTTCACCTGTATTGGATGAAAAGGTTCCTGCTAACTTACGCCATCCTGATGGATTATGGTACGGCTTGACCAAGCGAGCAAGGGTACTGATTTATAACGTCGAGTCAGTTGATCCGGCTGAGTTATCCACCTATGAGGCGTTAGCTGAACCGGAATGGAACGGGCGAGTGTGTGTACGTAGCTCTAGCAATATTTATAATCAATCTCTGCTGGGGTCACTGGTGGAAACCATTGGCTTAGAAGAAACCGAAGCCTGGGCCGAGGGATTGGTAAATAATTTCGCGCGGGATCCCGATGGTGGGGATGTGAATCAAATTAAGGCGGTGGCAGCGGGGCAGTGTGATGTCGCTATTGCTAATCATTACTATTGGGCTCGATTAGCCAAATCCGATGAGCCAGAAAGCCAAGATGTTGTGTCGAAAACGGCGGTGTTTTTCCCAAATCAAGCCGATCGGGGCACCCATGTAAATATTAGCGGCGTGGGTGTAGTGGCTGGGGCTGAGCATCAGGAAAGTGCGATCTCGTTTCTGGAGTTTTTGATCAGTGATGAGGCCCAGGAAGTCTTTGCCAACAGTAATAACGAATATCCCGTGGTAGATGGAGTATCCATGGATCCCATTGTGGCCGAGCTAGGGGAGTTCAAGGTTGATGAGGTCAATGTCTCTGCCTACGGTCGGAATAACCCCGACGTGGTCAAACTTGTCGACCGGGTAGGCTGGAAATAAATCAATGCTGTTTCAAATTCCTGACGTGCTCTCTGTTGATGAGCTCAGGCAAATCCACGAGGAGCTAGCAACGGCTGAGTTTGTAGATGGTAAAACCACCGCTGGCTGGTATGCCAAACAGGTGAAAAACAATCAGCAGCTAAAGCGTAATGTGGGTCAATCGTTAGAATCTATAGTCAAAGCTGCCCTCAGCCGTCATCCCCTGTTTCAGGTGGCAGTGCGGCCAAAACAGATTCACAGCCTGCGGTTTAGTCGTTACGGTGTGGGTATGTCCTATGGCACCCATGCCGATAATGCCATGATGGGCCGCTATCGTGCGGATGTGTCCTTTACCCTCTTTTTAAGTGAGTCCACCGACTACGAGGGAGGGGAATTGGTGATTGAGGGGGCCGATGATGAGCAGGCCTATAAGCTAAAAGCAGGCAGTGTCATCGTCTACCCCTCATCTACGCTGCATCGAGTCAATGAGGTCACCCAGGGTCAACGTCTGGTAGTGGTGGGTTGGACCCATAGCCTAATCCGCGATCCGGCCCAGCGAGAATTGTTATTTGATATCGATACCGTGCGGCGTTCATTGTTTGCCCAGCATGGTAAGACGCCTGAATTTGATTTGCTTTCCAAGAGTGTGTCAAATCTACTCAGACGATGGGCGGAGTAAATATCGCTGCTGATTTAGAGGATGAACCAAGCTGCCAGAAATGTTATAGGCCGATGTTTTGTCGGTGAAATCATCTCTAGAATCAGCAATGTCGACTCAATTATCGTTTGGCAATGAGCTGTCTGAGATAGCTTCTGGCATTGGAATAAGCTTTTAAAAAGCTTTCAGGGATCAGGCAGTAATATCTTAACCAGCGTTCATTCACCTGATTGCCTTGCTTTTTAGTGGCCTGAGAAATCTCAAAATTCTCTGCAGGTATGGCAACATCACAGGTTTTAATGACCTGGTGCATTGTTCCCTCAAAGTCTGTGACCAAATCCTCATAGACAACTTCCAAAAAGGACATGTGATTCCGGTGAAACAATGATCGCCAGTTTTGATTTCGTTGTTGCAGTCCCTGTTTGTATCGATAGATATTGAGTGGTCTAAAGAATAGTCGTTGTTTATCTTGAGGGGGCTTTTTATCTTGCTCTTTAAGGATTAAGTAAACGCCTGTTTGGCGACCAATTTCCATAGAAATAGCCTGTCTACTCAGGTCGTTACGCCGAATAAAAATAAATATAGGATTTGGAAAGAGTTGTGACAGGATTTCAATCTCTGATTGGGACTTGAGTACAGGATCAGTACGTGCTATCTGCAATAGTTTTCTCAGATGATCCCAGTGCAGCTTGGCACTAAATACCTGGTTTGGGGTGGTCCCCAAGGGGTAAACCTGGCCCAAATACCGATAAAGTTCGGTAGCTGATGTCGTCACCCCATTGTCAGCCAGCATATCGAACCGAAAAAACTCTATGGGCTTGCCAAAGTAGCCCAAGCTACTTAAGGTTCTGCTTAGCAGCGTGCTACCGGATCTACCTGTGGAGCATATGATGATGCTTTTAGTCGGCAAAACCGTAGATGAAATTAAGTCAGCAGATGCCATGGGAGTCACCCTTCGGTGTTTCCCCTTATTTTGGAGGCATCCCCAGGTAGAGATATGACTTTGATCACAACTAACCCCACCAGTCTGATAAAACTGTGGGGTAAAAATACAAGCAAGTTTTGCATACAGGCTAATATGCGTCCTGCAGCTCGTAGAAATCTGGTGAAATGTAGTCCTTACGCAGAGGCCAGCCTACCCAGTCTTCAGGCATGAGCAATCGCTTTAGGTTGGGATGCCCTTCATAAATAATGCCGTACATGTCATAGCTTTCACGCTCTTGCCAGTCGGCCGCCTTCCAAATCCAATAAACTGAAGGAATTTTGGGGTTGTCTCGGGGGATGTACACTTTGATGCGTAATTCCTCGGGACGATCAGCGTTATCACTCACCTTTGATAGATGATAGAAGCTTACTAAGGGCTGACCAGGACCTGCATCGTAGGCACCCTGACACTGCAGGTAGTTAAATCCGTAGGCATAAAGCGCGGTGCAAAAGGGAATCAGAAAAGCAGGCTCTACCTTGAGCAGTTCTACACCCAAATGATCGCGCTCCATGATTTCATGGGCGAACCCTTGCTCAGTTAGCCAGCTAGATATCGGTCCAGCTTCAACAATTTCACTTGATTCTTCTGGCCTAATTTCTTCATCAGCCATTAGCTTTTTCCTCCTGGGTGGCTTTTTCAGGCAGGTTCATGGGCATACCCATGGATTGCATAAGCTCTTTAGAAGGAGCTTCACGAGTACCCGATCTGAGATATTTTCCAGTCAGAATCGGTTCTACCACTTCCATTTTGTGAGCACGGGTATAGTAACGATGAGTTTGTTCCAAAACACCCCGTTCACGCATGGACTCATTAGCTATTTTCTTGCGTAGTTTAATCACCGCATCAAAAATAGCCTCTGGTCGAGGTGGACAGCCGGGAATATAGACATCCACTGGAATCAGCTTATCTACACCACGTACGGCTGAGGGAGAATCAACGCTAAACATACCGCCAGTAATAGTGCATGCCCCCATAGCGATGACGTATTTAGGCTCAGGCATCTGCTCATAGAGACGTACTAAAGCTGGAGCCATTTTCATGGTGACGGTGCCAGCGGTGATTAGCAGATCGGCCTGACGGGGACTGGAACGCGGGGCCAACCCAAATCGGTCAAAGTCAAATCGGGAGCCAAGCAGCGCCGCAAACTCAATAAAGCAGCAGGCAGTACCGTAAAGCAGTGGAAATAAGCTGGATAGTCTAGTCCAGTTATAAATATCATCAACTGTGGTGAGGATCACGTTTTCTGACAGATCCTGGGTGACCGTAGGCTGTGCTGCCGGGTTCATTACCCTTTCATTGTCGCCAATGATGGAACTGCCTGAGGGTGATTTTATGACCATTCCAATGCTCCTTTACGCCATGCGTAAACCAAACCAATCAGCAAAATTGCGATAAAAATCAAAGCCTCGACGAACGCGAGCACGCCCAGCGTGTGGAATGCAACTGCCCAGGGGTATAAAAAGACGGTTTCAACGTCAAAAATGACGAAGACCAGGGCAAACATGTAATAGCGAATGTTGAACTGAATCCAGGCACCACCAATGGGCTCCATCCCTGATTCATAAGTTGTGCGTCGGACTACCCCTGTGCCTTTGGCTCCGAGGAGTTTAGCGGCCAACAGTGCCGATACAGGCACCAGGCTACAAATAATCAGAAAGAGTAGAAAGTATTCGTATCCAGTTAGTACAAACACGCGCGTTTTGTGATTTCCTCTCAGCGGGCACACAGCAATCGACAAATACATTTTGTCGATTGCGAGTCAGGTTAGCTTTGTACGTTAGGGCCGTTAAGGATGACCATTGTTCTAACTAACCTGACAGATGTCATAAGCCCCCACTTAGCTTACTTCTATTCTAGTCAGCTGTGTAGGCGAATCCCATGACGATAGAAAAATCTGACAATGAAAATGTTGGACATTATCTATAGATCGCTTGCAAGGATCAGTCATATTCCCTGTCGAGTTCGGGAGACGCAACCCAGTATGTAATAATTGTTTACATGACGCTACCCCAACCCCCCATGAATACTGAGCCTGATGCTAAGCCGGTGGTGGATACGCCCGAGACCGAAGAGCCATCTGCACCGCCTACACCCTACGAAATGGATCGTTATGAGTGTCGTCCCTGCGGCTATGTTTATGAGCCGGTTAAGGGGGATGGCAAAGCAGACATTCCTCCAGGGGTGCAATTTGCTGAGCTGCCGATTACCTGGCGCTGTCCGGTTTGTGGTTCACGCCCCAAGCTGTTTTCTAACATTGGTCCAGTGGGTAAGCCTTCAGGATTTACTGAAAACTTGGGCTACGGCCTTGGTGTGAATGTGCTGACTCCAGGCCAAAAAAACCTGCTTATTTTTGGTGCTTTGGCAACGGCATTTTTCTTTTTCATGAGTTTGTACGGTTTGAAGTAGTCCCAAATGGGATTGAACTTGCTCCTGGCGCGGTCAGTGCGTAATGCTCAGTCTGGTTTTCATGTCTAAATTTGTTTTTTGTCTAAATTAGTAGAGATGCAAACGGTTTTAACGGACTTTTTTAATGGGCGAGTGGCCATCGGGCTTAAGCGATTACTGTTGGTTGCGATCGCAATTCTCACCGTCGGCTGCACCAAGTTTTTCCTACCGTCCCTAGATAGCAATCCATGGCAAATGATTGCCTTAGAAACCGATTCCACCTTCTCTGATGTGGCATTTGCGGCGAATGCTGACCATGGTTGGTTAGTCGGTAGCCGTTCTACATTGTTTGAAACCACCGATGGTGGTGAGACCTGGGAGCAAAAGGTTCTAGATCTTGGTGAACGGCGCTACACCTTTACCTCCGTAAATTTTTCCGGAGATGAAGGCTGGGTTGCGGGTCTACCCAGCGTGTTATTGCACACGACCGATGGCGGGAAGTCTTGGGCCAATGTGCCCCTGAGTAATCAGCTACCAGGTAGCCCCTTAATGGTGACAGCCCTTGCCGAAGGCTCAGTTGAGCTAGCCACAGATGTCGGAGCGATTTATCGCACTGACGATGGCGGTCGCCACTGGACTGCTTTGGTGCAGGCTGCCGTTGGTGTGGTTCGAAACATGACACGGAGCGATGATGGTCGCTATGTGGCGGTGTCGTCACGGGGTAACTTCTACTCCACCTGGGAGCCCGGTCAAGAGAGCTGGCAGCCCCATAATCGTGAGAATTCCAAGCGTTTACAAAATATGGGCTTTACCAGTACTGGTGACCTGTGGCTGATTGCCCGAGGTGGTCAGATGCAGTTTGGGCAGCCTGGCGAAAGTCCAGAGGTACCAAAGTATGAAAGCTGGGGTGAACCGCTTCGTCCTGAGATTGGCTCTAGTTGGGGATTTTTGGATGTCGGCTATCGTACCGGTAATGAGCTTTGGGTCAGTGGTGGTAGCGGTACACTGCTGATGAGTCCCGACGGTGGCGAGACCTGGTTAAAGGATAAGCCCGCTGGAGATGTTCCCTCTAACCTGTACCGGATTAAGTTCTTTGGTGGGGAGCGGGGATTTATTTTGGGACAACGCGGTTATTTGCTGCGCTACATGCCTGACGCTGCGGCAGTTTAAGCCGATTTTACTCACGGTTTAATCAAGGGCAAGAGAACAGGACTATGAATGAATCCTTCATCATCGCTTGATAGGGATATGCTCTGTTCTCTATGATGTTACTAAACCTTTTCATATCCATAACTATGGTTTTGCATTAATGGGAGCTTTAGCTGGATATGTTTCAACGCCTATTCGCTGTTAAGAGGAGATTGAACAATGGCAGGTGATACTGGAGAACGACCTTTTTCAGACATTATTACGAGTATTCGCTACTGGATTATCCACAGCATCACTATTCCTGCTCTATTTATCGCAGGTTGGTTGTTTGTGTCCACTGGCCTTGCTTATGACGTTTTTGGCACCCCTCGTCCCAACGAGTATTTCCCCAATAATCAGGTCCAGGTGCCGATTCTTGAGAACCGTTATGAGGCGGGCAAGCAGATTACCCAGTTTGGTAACTAAAACCTGGTCCACGTCCAAGGCGGTCGTTTTACCGTACAGGAACCTGCAGGTTTTAATTTGGACGTAGTTGGCCCTCACCCTTGTTGATTGTCGATTGAGATTGGAATCCCCCTATGACCAGTAGTAATCCCAACGAGCCCATCGTTTACCCCATTTTTACGGTACGTTGGCTTTCCGTACACGCCCTTGGTGTTCCCTCGGTATTCTTCCTGGGTGCCATTGCCGCAATGCAGTTCATTCAGCGATAGGAGACATCCGTGGACAGAATTCCGAATCCCAATAAGCAGCCTGTTGAGTTAAACCGGACATCCTTGTTCCTTGGTTTGCTTCTTGTTTTCATTTTAGGTCTGCTATTTTCTAGCTACTTCTTTAACTAAATCTAACGGGTGTAGATGGTCCTTGGGGCCGTCTGGGCTTAATTTTTCATGAGAGTGTCCCATGAATATCAGCGTGCCTTATATTCATGAGAGGGTCTCATTCCATGAGGGTATCTCATTCCCATGAGAAGGTCTCATGAATATGAGAGTAGGTGACAAGTAGGAGATAAATTCATGTTTGAGAATGGCCGAATTCCCCTTTGGATTGTGGCAACTGTTGCTGGCACCGGTGTGTTGGTAGTGGTTGGTCTGTTTTTCTATGGTGCCTATGCTGGTGTTGGTTCAGGTGTCTAACTCTATTGGTCTTTGAACCCAAGACAATGCCAGGTTGGCAAGGTGCCTAGCCAAGTAATTACTAAGCACCTTGAATCTATTGGCCAACCTGGTAGGGACTCAAATAGGTGTTGAAAAGCCCCGTAAGCTGACTTAGCTTACGGGGCTTTTGCAATGATTATCCGGTTATATAGCGCAAATGTCCTTTATATAGGCCATTTAGACATCACATCTACATAAGAGTTAAACGCTGTCAGGTAGATGAACTTATCCTGACTATGTGATCAACGCTATTTATCGACCGGTTAGAATCCTATGCCGACGTCTCTTCCTGCTCTACATAGAGGAACATGGCGATCATGAATGCAAATGCATGGATAGCCACGATGGGCACCATGACCTGAGGCAAAAGGGAAGTATCCATATATATCAAGTCTCCTATCTCTCAATGAAGAGCAAATGCTCTGAAGATTTAAACGTTTACACATCCAGAGCTGCATTTTCTCCTCAAAGGGAGCGAACACGCTTGAATGTGGGCCTAAGACCTAGACCTTAATTTACTTTGATTTGATGCGGTATATGTCGATTGTGTAGAAAGTTTGCATGGATTTGTAGGGATATGTAGAGTCGCACCATGGCTCCCTCCCTACATATCCCAATCGTCAAAGAGGGAGACAGTATTGTCTGGTGGCATCACCCGCCGATTCTGAACGACTTTACGACTTTCTTGCAGGGTAGACATATCCACTGAGATCGCAGCAATCTGGAGCTCCAAACAGCCAGTGGGCACCTGTACCCGCATCAGGGTTTCAAGTTCGTTGTAATCATTGGGGGTAAATTGCATCAGCATGCGTGGGGCCTCAATGATCGTGCGAGTTTGTAAGTCGTTCATCCATACTTTGACATAGGGATGATAGTTAGCTACCGGTAGACGCACCTTAATGGCAATCCATTCCCCAGCTACCAGCTCCTGCATGGGAACATCTAATGTGGGAGGCAGGACTTGAATCGGTTCCTGACTGTCGTTTGTGGGTTTCTTTGCGGCTTGTTCCAGCTTCTGCTCCAGGCGCTGAGGACGGGGCTCATAAGCCACAAACTCGTTGCTTTGTCGGTTGCCTTCTGGCAAGGTATCAGATGTTTTTAAGGCTCGTTTGACCTCTAGAGATTCGCGGTAGCCCTCTTGTGTCAATAGGTTGAGCTTTTTCCAAAAACGGTCCCTTAGCTGTAAATTTTGAAAGTCTCGATCAATGTGGATAGTGCCCTTATCCCATTGATGGTCTGTGGTTTTTGGTCTATAGGCGGAGCCTGCATTGAGGGAAAAGTTGGGACTAGGGAGTGGCTCTGGTTCTAGATCGTCGTCTAGATCGTCTTGGGCCGCATTGGCTAACTCCAGGTCTAGATCGTCGTCTTCAATGCTGCCGAGTTCAAATACCTTAGGTGCAGAAAATGGTTGCTGTTCGTCTGCCCCAGGCTCATCCTCGGGAGCGATATCTGGCTCGCTCAGGATTGATGTTTCTAAAGTTTCGTCTGGGGTCTTTAACGTCTCTATAGGCAGTTCATCGACTAGCCCCATCGCTGGCCGTTCATCGGTTAGAACGTCTTCGAAGAGCTCGTTTTCGTCTAATAGGGCCTCAACAGGCAGTTCTTCTGCTGGGAGTTCCTGGTTAGCTGGAGCTATAGTTTCTGCTGCTGGAGTGTCCTGACCCTGATGGTCAATATCGAGCTTGGTCGGAAATTCTGGTAGTTCTGGCTGACGGTCTATGTCCTCATCTAACTCACTAGGTGGTTTAATTTGAGGCGGTAGCGTTAACCCTTCGGAGGGGATTAACTCCCTGGGAATGATGGGGGTCTCCCGTGTGATTAGGGCCTCAGTTTTTTCTGGCGGCGGGACAAAGGATTCCGTGGAGCCTGGAAAAATGGAGATTTCTTCTTCGAATTCCAGGTCTGGTTGGTTTGCGATCGCATCCAACATTTGAGCTAGTCCAATGGTGACCGTAAAGGATGCTAAGGCGAGGGCGTCCTTCTCAGCCTTAGATCGTAACGAAACTGCTCCCAGAATCACCTGGGTAGACAGTTCTTCTGGCAAGGTAATTGTGACTGAGAAGGGAGATGGCAGGCTTTGGGTGGGCAACTCAAAGGACCGTTCCTTAAGAATGCTGGCCGTTTGAGGATCCCGTAACTCCACCCAAAGCTGTTTGCTAGATAGGGAGCGACCAGTCGTTTGAGCAAGATGACCTGTCAGCGTCAGCGTTTTTCCTAATTCTGTGACATAGGCCTGCTGCTTCAGCTCTAACTGAAATTCAGTAGACTGGACACTCTCTGCAGCCCCTTCCAATGTTAGGTCAGTGGCAGGGGGGGGCTCGGTGGGTTCTAGCTCCGCAAGCTCGGGTAAATCATTATCTGCGGTGGCCTCTGACCAATCAAGTTCCCAGTCATCTTCATCCCGAGGCGTGACCTGGAGCTGGACAGAATAATGCCAGGAATCCCCAAGAAAGTCGTCAATAACGTCGGGACTGTTGCAATCGATTTCCCAGCGACCAGGACTCAGCTGCATAAACGGAAAAATCGCCAGTAGCCCTGAGTCATTAGTGATGGACTTACGCTTCCGGACACGACGACGGGGTGGAATTTCATCTAGCAGCAGTTGACTAACCCGAACTTCGACAGATGTTTCGTCATAGCTGGTATAGGCAGCCATGCGATAACGACCTTCTAATATTTCTACCTGCCTTGTTTCTAAAGGCAGCCAGGTCTGATCGCCTTCCTGCTGAATTAAAAACTCCCAATAGCGCATACTTAAACACCTGTCAGAGACTTGCCCCTATCACCTGTAGTCATGGCATATACCTACCAAATCGCCACAGCATAGGGGCAATCCTAGCAAACATAGCTACGATTCTCACGTTTTTCAGTAAGAGTCGTTTCTTTCTCTACGTTAACTATAGGAATGCTAAAGAAATATGGCGAAATACACTCTCTGATGTTTAGGCTGATGCTGAGCAGAGTTGGTCAATCTTGAAGCCCATATAAGCCATGTCTAAACCACTATACAAGGGGCTGTGGACGGCTGATGGCATATCCCTGAGCGTAGTCGATGCCCAGAGCCTGCACTTTCTCTAAGACGACTGTATTTTCAACATATTCAGCAATTGTTTCTAACCCCATAATGTGACCGATATTATTAATCGATTGCAACATAGCGCAGAGCACTTCATCTGTCGGTGCTTCTTTGACAAAGTGACCATCAATTTTTAGATAATCCACAGGTAGATGCTTGAGATAACTAAACGAAGACATACCACTACCAAAGTCATCCAGAGCAAAGTGACAGCCCATTTGCTTGATCTTTTGGATGAGCTCAACCGCTTTTTGCAAATTTGCAATGGCTAGGGTTTCCGTAATTTCAAAGCAGAGTATTTGAGGATTAACCGGATACTGCCGTAGCTGCTCTGCCAAGAATTCGACAAAACTTTCATCATTGATGCTAGAGCCCGATAGATTGACGCTGTAGATAGTTTTGGGGACAGGGGTGTGGGAGGTTAGATAATTAAAAAATCGTTTTACCACCCATCGATCAATACGCGGCATGAGATTGTATCGCTCAGCTGTTGGCAAAAATGCCATGGGTGGTGAAATTTCTCCTGTTTTAGCATTCGGTAGCCGCAGCAAAATTTCACACAGTCGGATGTCATTAGATCCAGGGATAGCCGCTTCGATGGTCTGAGAGTACAGCTGAAACTGGTCTTCATCCAAAGCCTCTGTCACCCTGGAAAACCATTGAATATCTTCCGTTTGACGATGAATGCCATCATCGTCTGGATGATATACCTGTACACGATTACGTCCCTTATTTTTGGCGGCATAGCAGGCCGTGTCTGCCAGTTGCATCACCTGTTCATTATTGGTGTTGTGGGATGTAATCGGCACAATACCGACACTGACACCGATATTAAAGACCTTGCCATCATAGAGAAACCGTAATTTTTGGATGCTCTGGCAAAATGACTCTGCAATCTGGGTGGCCCGAGATAACTTGCAGTTGTATAGCAACAGCCCAAACTCGTCACCGCCTAAACGGGCAAGGACATCTGTCTGTCGAATTTGTCCTCGCCAAAGGTCCGCTACCTGGCGTAATAGCTGATCGCCAGCTGCGTGACCACAGGTATCGTTAACGGTTTTAAAGTGATCTAAATCCATATAGCACAGCATGTGCTGCGAGTCTTGTCCCAGGAGTTTGTCAATGGCGTTATCGAGGGAATGAATAAACTTTTTACGGTTAAACAGTTCTGTCAGCGGATCGTGAGACGCTTGCCAGGCCAGCTGTTTGGCCCGACCTCGCTCCTCAGTCACATCATGAAATACCAGAACGGTACCCAATACCTCCCCCGTAGCCGAGCGAATAGGCGCTGCCGAGTCCCCAATTCCAAACTCTTGGCCTGTTCTAGAAATTAAGGTGGGATGGTTACTGAGACTAATAGCTTTCTTTTCTTTAATCGCTTGGAGGGCTGGATTTTGAAGTGGCTTACCGGTAAGGCTATCAACCAGTTTGCATACCTCTGAAATAGAACGTTGCCTGGCGTCCTTGGCTTTCCATCCAGTCAGTTTCTCTGCAACTGGATTAAAGTCTTTGATATGCCCCCGCTCATCCGTAGTGATCACGGCATCACCGATGGAATGAAGCGTAATTTGAGCTAGCTCTTTTTCCTTGTGGAGGGATTGTTCCAGCTCCTTACGTTCAGTGATATCGGTTTGAGAACCAGCAATTCGATAGGGATGTCCCCCTTCATCCCACAGGGCCATTCCTCGTGTGAGCATCCACCGATAGCTACCATCACTGTGCAAAATGCGGTACTCACATTCAAAGTTTGACCAATGGAAGTCGAGATGTTCCTGGAGTTTGCGCTCAAAGTCTGCACGATCTTCGGCATAGATGCGGGATAACCATTCATCTGGACTTGTACTAATACCGCTATTATTTAGGCCTAGCATTGCCTGCCAACGGCGGGAGTAACAGATGGTATTTGTGATCAGATCCCAGTCCCAAATGCCATCATTGGCCCCTTGAACGGCCAGAGCATAGCGTTCTTCGCTAATCTCTAATTTTTTGGTTAGCTCTGCGCGTTCGATTGCATATTGGATAGTCTTAGCCAGTAGATTACCAACATCTACGTACCCGAGTTGTTGTAGTTTTTCGGGGGAGAATGTATCTGACTTCATCAGATAATCTTGAGCACCTTCTTGGAGAGCGGCCAAGGCAACGTTTTGATCTTGAATGCCTGAGAGCACCACAATAGGTATCTTGGGCACCAGGGTTTTAATTTGTTTGACGAGTTCTATCCCTTCTCCATCCGGTAGACACAGGTCCAATAAAACCACATCAAAGTTGTTGTTTTGAGCTTCTAATGTCTGGAGGGCATCATTGAAGCGTTCGGTATGGTGGAGCCTTGTGTTTAGGAGTTCAGATGATGTTAAAAGTTCCTGAAAAAGTTGAGCATCCGATAGGTTATCTTCAATCAACAATGCATCGATGCCTGTCACCATAGGTGTATCCGTATGTATTTAATAAATGAATGAATGAGTGGCTTGTAAAAAGTGTCATAGGTGTAGGCACCCATAGGCAAGACCTATAGGACTACTGTGAATGTTTGGTTGTACGGCATGACAGATGTAATAAAAACAGAATAAAAAGGATATAAATGAGAGTTTCTACAAGGAGAAGAACAGGCTAGGGATCTGCTTAAAAATAAAGTACCGATGCGTTACGGCTATCGTCTTTTCTTGAATGCCCCTTGGGCTATACACAGCCTACATAAGATGGATACGTTATTTGATTGCACATCCCCTATCTGGCACAGATTGTCTTGCTTAGACGCGGTGTCTTGCTTAGACGTCTTGTGCTAGATGGCTTAGAAATATAGTAAGAAAACTCGATATAACTTGTATATCGCAAAAATACCTATTCTTAGGAGTTCTGTCTTACCCTATAGTGATAGCGTTTATGCTTGAGCTTTAGGGATATGCGGCATGATCATCCCCAAATGTCTCGTTATTCATCTCAAGAAAACTGAGATATTTGCTATTTTAAGCCTTATTTTGGTCGATATCGGCAAGGGTGAAATAAAAAACTGCCCCTTGTCCAGGCACTGACGTTAACCAAATGTCGCCCTGATAATGCTCCACAATTTTTTTGCAGATAGCAAGTCCGATGCCATGGCCCTGGTATTCTTGTCGGCTATGCAATCGTTTAAAGAGCTTAAAAATACGTTCCTGTTGGCTTTGAGGAATGCCAATACCATTGTCCTGGATAGTAAAAAGCCAGTTATGGGCTTGCTGTTTGGCAGAAACATGAATGCGGGGTAGCTCTACTCCTCGGAACTTGATAGCGTTGCTAATCAGATTTTGCAGTAGTTGTACGATGTGGTTTTGATCTACGTATAGAGTCGGTAAAGCAGTGTGAGTGATGCTTGCTTGTGTCTCCAGTCGAATTAGCTCTAAATTTTTAAGGGCTGTTGCAAGG
Organism: Leptothoe spongobia TAU-MAC 1115; assembly: GCF_018739885.1. Taxonomy (GTDB): domain Bacteria; phylum Cyanobacteriota; class Cyanobacteriia; order Phormidesmidales; family Phormidesmidaceae; genus Leptothoe; species Leptothoe spongobia. Next base: position 143,782 of record NZ_JADOES010000006.1, read on the forward strand.
GCCTGGTCTAGGTTGGTAGGGCTATTGGTGGGTTGTGTCTTACGGCTGATGCGAGAGAGTTCTAAGATGCCATCAATCATCGCTTTCATGCGAGTACCGCCCTCAACAATGTGAGTAATGTAGCGTTTGGCAGAGGCATCTAACTGTTCGCTATAGCGTTGTTCCAAGAGTTGAGAAAAGGCCGTCATCGCCCTCAATGGCTCTTGCAAATCGTGGGAGACAATGTAGGCAAACTCCTCCAAATTTGCATTAGAACGGACTAATGCTTGGGCCTGTTGGGCTAATGCTTGTTCAGTTTGCTGTTGTTCGCATACTTTTGCCCGTAAGCGTTCATTGACTTCAATCAGTTCTGTCGTACATGGATCTTCCGACATATACAGACTGTCTTGTGCATCTTGCTCAATGACCCGTTCAATTAAAAGGGTTAGGAAGTCTTGGCTCCCATGGACCATATGTAAGCTGGCTACAAGAGTCACGGCATATGGTTGACCGTTGGGTAACTCAAGCTGATAGCCAGCTTTTTGGGATTCTCCGTTGTGCTGTGCTTGCTTGAGAACGTCACTGCTGGGGCCTTTTAGGCGGGCGGGTAACAGCTGGATAACATCCTGCTCTAATGCATTGCCATCGGCCTCAAGTAACCCGAGGTGATCGCTACAGATATGTATAAGACGATTTTGCCGATTAACCAGTAGGCAAGTAGTCTGATGGTGTTTTAGCAAAGCCTGGAAAGCGGTAGCGATCGCAACTGGATCAACTGACTGTTTGTCCTGCAATGGTTTATCCGTATGTCAAAACAAAATTAGGGGGGGCTTTGTCAAACTCTGAAGCTATCTAAAAGCTATCTAATGGACAATGCGCCCCGCTTGAACATTCGTCAGACAGGACGCATAGTATATAAATGAATTAAATCTGATTTAACTTACCAGCTAGACTTGACTACACCGGGTAACAGACCCTGATGAGCCATATCTCTGAGGGCGTTACGACAGAGACCAAAATCACGGTAATAACCATGGGGGCGACCGGTCAACCAGCAGCGATTGTGCAGACGCGTAGATGAACTATCGCGAGGCAGCTGTTGGATTTTGCGATGGATTTCTAGCTTTTCTGCTTGGGACCCAGCTGCCTTAAATGCTTTCATAAGTTCTTCGCGCTTGGTCGCATACCTTGCAACTACTTTTTCGCGCTTACGCTGACGCGCAATCATGCCTTTCTTAGCCATTGGGCTGATAGTTTCCTATAGGTTACCGATGTTGATCACAGTCTCCCATAATAAAGGACATGCTTGTCTTTGGCAAAACTATTTTGTAAATGATTAATACCGTTCTCTTTCATTGAAATTATCTTCAAACTCAAACTTGGTTAACCAATTGACCAGCAGCATCGCCCCAATCAGCGTGCTCAGGCCGAATAGTCCGATCATGCTTCAAACTAAAAACTACTCTTTATGCATGCTCTAGAGTTCCCCTCTCATCAGGAAAACTAGATGAGCAGCCTATGTTTTTTGGGGTAGTTTTTTAGTCGTCTTGCTATTGCTCTTGGCTTTGATCAACTTTGATCCAGATGAGCACCATTCAGCCAATTGGCATCGCTCACAGGCTGGATTACGAGCATCACAGACGGCGCGGCCATGATAGACCAAGCGAATAGACCAATTTTCCCAATCTGGTTGGGGCAGTAGCTTCATCAGGTCTTGCTCAATTTTGACCGGAGCATCATGCTTAGTCAGGCCGAGTCGGTTGGTAATGCGTTTAACATGGGTGTCTACAGTCACCCCAGCATTGATCCCAAACCCATGGGCGAGCACTACGTTTGCGGTTTTTCGAGCCACACCTGGCAGACTAGTGAGTGTTTCCATTGATTGAGGGACTTCCCCACCAAAATCGGTCACAATTTTTTCACAGGCGGCACGAATATTTTTAGCCTTATTGCGATAGAAACCCGTTGATTTAATGTACGACTCGATTTCGCCAACGTCTGCCTCTGCATAGTTTGTCACGCTGGGAAAGCGTTCAAATAAAGCTGGTGTGACAATATTCACCCGAGCGTCAGTGCACTGGGCAGATAGCATGGTGGCTATCAGTAGCTGCAGTGGATTGTCGTAGTCGAGGGAGCAGGGGGCTTCTGGGTAGAGTTCCTTGAGACGTTCGAGGATAAGCAGTGCTCGTCGTTTTTTAGTCAGGCGAGGGCGTTTGGCTTGTGTAGCAGTCACGATCGGCTCTGCCTACTGAAAAACGTTCTGGAAAATCTCTAGGCGTGAAATGTCGCGAGCAATGAGGATGCCACCTAGCCCCAAAAACAGGAGTAGTCCAGTTTGCATAACGCTTTCTTGGATGCGTCGAGGTAAGGGCTTACCCATCAATGCCTCGACTAGCAAGAAGGCCAACTGACCGCCATCTAACGCTGGCAGGGGCAAGATATTGATAATCGCCAGGTTTACACTGATGAGAGCAGTGAAGGGAAACAGACTAATCAGGTTATTATCTGCCATAGTCCGACCTTGGTCGACGATGCCTACAGGACTAGATACCTGGCTTGACATCTCAGAAAAATTAGTTACTAGGGCAAAGAATCCTTGCGCTGTACGGACAAATACGTTTTGAAACTCCTCAGCAGCAAACTTGAGCACTTCGACAGGATTGCTGGATCGCTGATAGCTAAACCTACCGTTGGGATATAGCTGAACGCCAATCAGAGGCTTGCCTTCGGGAGATACATCTGGCGTTACGGTAAGGTTAAGTTCCTGTTTGCCCCGCTGGATCTGTAAATCAACGGGTTTATTTGGACTACTTTGAATGGCATCAATCAAAGTCTGCACATTAGCTTCACCCTGATTGAGGAGTTGATTATCCACGGACAGGATGATATCGCCTGCTTTGATTCCAGCAGTAGCAGCTGGAGATGTGCTGGACATAACCTGAGGGATCAGCACTCCTGGCTCAGGGACAAAGTCTTGGGGAACGCCAACACTAGTGAACTGGACCACAAAAACCAGATAAGCAAACAGAAGGTTAGCAATGACACCGGCGCTCATGACGATGGCGCGATCCATCACTGGCCGATTCTGGAGCAGATTTGGGTCGTCAGGCGAAAAGCTATTATCTGAGTCTTCCTCCATGGGAAAGCCAACAAAGCCACCCAGGGGCAGTGCCCGCAAGGCATATTCTGTTCGTGAACCCTGATATTTCCAGAGAATGGGACCAAAGCCGATGGAAAAGCGGTTGACATGGATGCCCTGTAGTCGAGCGGCTAGGAAATGGCCCAGCTCATGGACAAAAATCAGGATGGCAATGACAGAAATAACGGCCAGAACGGACATATATGAAAATAAGTAGGTCGGTAAAAATTGATTGAGAGCTAATGCGCTTTGTCTAGCTACTCAGTCTAAAGAAATCTAGGGAAATAAGGATTGACAGGGCTATCAATACATATAAGCGCACCAGAATACTAGAAAAATGTTTGCTATCTTCTCATTCTACCGTTCTGATTCCATACATGTGGGTTAAATGATTCAAAGGAACTCCCGTCCTAAGTAAGGTTGCAGGACATTGGGTACTTTTACGCTGCCGTTAGGCTGTTGATAGTTTTCTAGAATGGCCGCCATAGTACGTCCAATGGCCAGACCAGATCCATTGAGGGTGTGGACAAACTGGGTGCCTTTTTGCCCTGGAACTTTGAACCTGATGTCGGCACGCCGGGCCTGGAAGTCAACGCAGTTAGAGCAACTGGAAATTTCGCGATAGCGGTTGGCTGACGGGAGCCACACTTCTAAGTCATAGGTTTTAGTCGCTGAAAAACCCATATCGCCGGTGCACAAAGCGAGAACTCGGTAGGGCAGCTTGAGCTGCTGGAGGATATCTTCGGCATCTTTTGTTAACGTTTCCAATTCGTCAAAGGATGTCTCTGGATGGACGAACTTAAACATTTCCACCTTATTAAACTGGTGTAGGCGAATCAGGCCACGGGTGTCGCGGCCATAGCTGCCCGCTTCTCGTCGGAAACATGGAGTATAAGCACAATAATTGATGGGTAACTCTTCTGCGGTGAGGATTTCACTGCGGTGCAGGTTCGTTAAGGGGACCTCAGCGGTAGGGGTAAGCCAAAGGTCATCGTCTGCACATTTAAAGCTGTCTTCGGCAAACTTTGGCAGTTGACCTGAGCCCGTAAGCGATGCTGAGTTGACTAGAATGGGGGGCAAGATTTCGGTGTAGCCCACCTTAGTGTGGCGATCAAGCATGAACTGAATTAATGCTCGTTCCAAGGCTGCACCAGCACCGATCAAGGTGACAAAGCGGCTCTGGGCAATTTTTACCGAGCGCTCGAAGTTCATGATGCCTAGCTTTTCGCCTAACTCATAATGAGCGAGGAAGCCATCACCCTGGGGGATCAGGTCATCACCCCAGCGCCGGACTTCGACGTTGTCCTCTTCGTCCTTGCCCTCAGGGGTGCTGTCATTGGGCAGGTTTGGTAGGGTGAGGAGAATGTCGTGGATTTTGGCCTTGAGTTCTTTTTCTTTGGGTTCTAGTTCTGATAGTTCTTTTTTGACCTGATTACCTTCTGTTCGTAGGTCTTTGACCTCATCGCCCTTGGGATCGGCACCGCCCTTAATTTTCATGCCGACGGATTTGCCAATTTCATTGCTGCGGGCCTGGAGTTGAGATCGCACTCCCTCCAACCCTCTCTGTTCACTATCTAGCGTCTGCAGCTCAGATAGTGATTGCGAATAGTCGCCGCTGCGTTTGGCTAAGGCCGCTGCTACTTGGTCAGGATTTTGTCGAATCAGCTTTAGATCAAGCACTATGGTTCACCGAGTTTTCCCAGTAAATCAGAATAGCATCCCTCACCCTAAATCCCTCTCCCCGAGGGAGAGGGACTTTGATGGGTTTAAACAACCTGTTCGATTTCGGCAATTTCGGGGATAAATTCGCGGAGGCGACGCTCGATGCCCATGCGCAGGGTCATGGCAGAGCTGGGGCAGGAACCGCAGGCACCCTGGAGACGAAGTTTGACCACGGGACCGTCGATGTCAACCAGCTCAACGTTGCCGCCATCGGCCATGAGATAGGGACGGAGCTCGTCAAGTACTTTTTCTACGTTGTCGTTGGTTAGGGCTAGGGTTTCCATAGTGTTGGTTGATACCAGAAGGATTTAAACAGCTACTTCAATAGTAGCTTTTGAGTAGAGAAGCTTGGCTTTAAGTTCTTCTATAGGTGGTATGGAGGTGAAGCAACTCCTAACGCATCAGCTGCCAACACCGAATCTGTCCTGACCAATCACCGCTAATGAGAGTGCGGTTGTCAGGGGCAAAGACGGCGGACCAGACCCCGCTTGCATGACCTTCAAGGATGTCAAGGAGTTTGCGGGTGGTCATGTTCCAAATGCGGATTGTGCGATCGCGACTGGCCGTAGCCAATAGCTTGCCATCGGCACTAAAGCTAACACTATTGACACCGCCGTTATGGGCATCGAACTCCCCCATAAAGCGACCGTCCCGCAGACGCCAAAACATCACTTTTTGATCGGCTCCACCACTTACCAGTAATTCACCATCTGGGCTAATCGCAAGGGACACAATATCGCCTGTGTGTCGCTGTAATCTACGGCGAATTTGACCAGTGGCCGCATCACAAATATTAATTTCCTGATCCTGAGTGCCAGTAATGAGGGTCTGGCCGTCGGGACTCAGGACGAGGGTACGAATCCAGTGCTGATGGGTTAACAGTGTTTCTTGTAATGTGCCAGTGGCGGCTGACCAACGCCGGACTGTTTTATCTTGGCTACCGGTATATATCCACTGACCATCAGGACTAAAGGCAACGGCCCGGACGCTATCAGTGTGACCTTTGAGTGTGGTCACCGGGTGAGCCTGTTCCAGGTGCCAAAGACAGACATTATTATCATTGCCACCGCTGACGATCAGCTGATCATCCAGGCTAATGGCCAATGCCCGCACCCAGCTGCTATGGCCTTGTAATGTGTGGTGTAGTTGCCCGTTCTCAAGGTTCCATAATTTAATTGATCGGTCCCCGCTGCCGCTGATGATATACCGACCTCGGCTATCCACTGTGATGGAACGGATCCAGCTATCGTGGGCATCAATTGCCTGAGTACAGTGCCATAGATGGCGACTCGGCGGTTGAGGTAAGGAGTTCACAGCCGCAGTTCTAGTAACTACATACATTAGTCAGACGTTATTTAATACTGGCATTGCAGTCTACCTCCGTAAATATCAGGATGACAGTCTGCAAAAACGTACAGTTAACAACGCGCGCTAGGTAGAGAATTCCCGATGACCTTAGCGGAAATTTTGAATTGTTGGGCTGGATTTCCGGACATGTAGATTAGGCGATACTGCCGCGTTTTCGGGCTTCTTTATAAGACGTGCCTACATTTTGTAGACCAGCACGAATCATTTGCTGTTCGAGGAGGGCAAAAAAACGGCTGCGATCGCCACCGCGCACCACCGCCTGATTATGGGCTTCTGCCAAGGTCACCGGATAGCCAAACCCCTTTTGTACCTGGGTTAGGGTCAGACTAAGGGCGGCATCAAACAGTTTTTTATCAGTCACTACCCATTCAGGGAACTCCACACGGGCAATCTCAGCACCCACATGCACATGGCAGAAGTAGATCTGATGATGGTCGCCATAGAGCTGCAGAATATCGGCTGAGCTTTTGAACAATGGCCCTCGTTGACCAGGCTCTAGCAATGTGGCCCATAGGGTGACATCCCGTAGCGGTGAGAATACCTGGCAAGGGGCCCCATCGGTTTGCCCTTCACAATGCTTTTGGCAGTCCGGCTGATCGTGGGGGCAGCTTTGTAATCGCAGGAAGTTTAGGGCTTCACTGCTGCGTGAAGCGCTGAGATACCCCACCATCGGCACCTGGGCATCGCGCAGCTGCTCCCACGCCGCCAGGATCGGGTCGAGGATTTGGTCCCTGGCTGGTGCCGGGAGCTGATCCAGAAACCAATAGATTAACGAGCCATCGGTCATGGCCAAGGTGGGAACGGCAAGACGTTGTAAAAGGGACAGCTGCCGTGATTTTTTGCCCCGCCTTCCACTTACCTCTACACCTAACTCTGCCAAGACCACTGCCTCCGACACCGTCCGCCGATGGCCCATCCACTCCTCTGTGCGAATTCCCCATTGCCGCGAGGCATAGAGGTCTTCGGGGCGATAAATTACCTCGGGCTGGCTATCAAGTAGCGGAAAGCGGCTCTGGCCATAGTGCAGTACAACCCGACCGATATTGAGTAAATAGCAATAGGCAATTTCATGATGGCTGGGGTTGATTTGGGAGCCGTCGGTGGCAATAACGGTGTGGGCTGCTGGGGCAGGGTTGATGTTGACTCTGGTATCTAGCGGTTCAATCGGGACGGCGGCGGCGAAGCCCAGATTGTTAGTTTGAAGCTGCTCCACCAGGTGGGACTGCTGAAGGTGGGCCTGGTTTAGGAGTTGGGTTGCGATCGCAATCCTCACCTTAGCTGCTTCAGCCTCCTTGGCCAGGTGATGACTAATCCCCTGCATCTGCTGGGCAATTTTCGATAGATCCAGCATGGATGTGCCTATTCCGTATCGAACTTTTGTACTATCGAGTCTAACGATAGCAGATGAATTCGATTATCTTCCTGGGCTGCTTGACGTTCGGGTGCCAGATTGTAACCCCAGTCAGCGAGAAACAGCTCCACATGGTCTAAGTCAGACTGTTTTTTAACAGACTGGAGAGCTTTGATGCGGTCTTCGATAAACCAGAGGGTGGGATTTCGGGCATCGATAGTGTGCTTGGCCGTTAACAACCGTAGGGTTTCATACTTGGGCCGTTTAACCTCTTTACCCAGAATCGTTTCCGGGGGCATGGTCACACCACTTTGTTTGAGTAGCTGTTGGATAAAGCGCCCCTCCTTGGTACTGACAATATAGGTGGGACGTTTTTCTAGAGACCTTTGTAGTATTGCCAGCATGTTGGCATAAAACCGATGCTGGGCCAGCCAGTTATCCAAGTCGGTGGCAATCCAATGATCACGCTCGCCATCCAGCGTTTTGGCTGCCTCAGCTTTAGTGAGATTAGTTTCTTCTAAAAAAGGTAGGGCCAGCTCTGGCCAGCCCGCTATGATTTCCTCATCCGTTTTACCCGCAATCAAGGCCCTTAGCAGCATGGGCATTTCCCAACCAGTTTCAATCACAGGACGCAGCGGATAGAATTTTTCAGCTAAACCTGCAGGGGGTTCTAAAGTCTCTGGGGTGAACAGTTTGCCATAGGCCCGCCATGCTGTCTGAAAGTACTCAATCAGCCCATCGCAAATGACGCCATCAAAGTCAAAGGCCAGCACATCTGGTTGCATGGTTGAATTTTCCGTCAGTTACTTTGCAACGATACCGGAGGAGAGGGTTGGGAAAAATATCCGTTGGCTACAATATGAGGATTGTAGTGCTTGTGTCGCAACCATGACCCCAGCTATCTCCGTTCGGCCCATCACCCTGGAGCAGTATTTGAACCAGACCCAGGGTTTAGATGCACGATACGAGCTATTTAACGGTGCTTTGTTAGAAATGCCGCCAGAATCTGACGAAAATAATGATATTGCCACTTATTTAATGTTTGAGCTGGCTAAGCACTTTCCCATCAAACGGTTAGCCCAGAAAAACACCGAAATTGAAGTGAGTGGTCAGCATGTGAGCTGTCGTATTCCTGATTTATTAGTTCATTCTGAAGGATCTAAAGCGGCCATCGCTGGGACTAAGCGAGCCACCATTACCCACGATATGCCGCCGCCGTTGCTGGTGGTGGAAGTGGTTTCCCCTGGTCAAGCCAATCGCGATCGCGACTATCGCTACAAGCACACCGAATATATGGCACGGGGCATTGCTGAATATTGGATTGTGGATCCTGAACTGCGCCAGGTCACCGTCTGCCGCTGGGATAACGGCATGTATGAGGACAGGGTATTCGTCAAAGATGAGCACATTCAATCGACGCTGATTCCAGAGTGGAAACTCAGTCCTGGTCAGATTTTAAGCGCTGATTAATGGTCTCATCAGTTAAAGACATGCACTTTCAATATGCTTACCAATATGTTTTGAAGCACATTGGTAGAGCCGCCTCCAAAAATATTCATCAATGCGAATGATAATAGCCATTGCTCGCGCTCATTGAACTCAATTTTGATATTCATTTAGCCCAAACATTTCGAAGCTATCCGTGGTGTACGCTTGCCGAAACCAGGCTGCCCTATGTGTATTCAGCAACAAGAGTCCCTAAACGCATCAAAATCCTTAGGGTTTCACCCAATTCATGGCGACGTGGGAAAAGTGAAAATGTCCGTGAAGTATCGTATACCGGACTGTCTGGTTGACATAGCTTTAAAAAGACAAACTCATCGCCGTTAGTGGCCATGCCATAGACAGGGTGCTCCGGCTGAGGACTAGCCAGCATGTAAGCCAAAAGCTGAGGCAACGCAGCGGGAACTGGAATGCTAGTGTGTTTTGATTCCACAACCATGATCCACAGATGTTCTTGGACGATGAGGGTATCAATAAATCCTCGGATAATTTCGTCGGGGTCTTCTAACTCCAGACTGACCCCATAGGGCGACTTAAGTCGAAATGGTGGATCTAAAAAACCAGCTAATTCAAGCAAAGGGGACAGCACAACAGCATTGAATGTGCCCTCTAACAGCAACCCCTCCGCCCGGTGGTAATCATATCGATTTTTTAGCCGCTCCACACCCAGTTGTTGGTCATTGGCCAACTGAGGTAGGTTAGTCAACCATTCATTAAAAAAAGTGTCGTCGCTTGCTTGCTGGAGGCCAAACCGACTCTGTAAATCATTCAGAGTTTTAATATGATCTGTAACGCCAAGGACAGCAGTCATAAAGCTCTATCAAGCAGCCATTTAATTAAGTTTAGCAATTGTCTTAACTGGTTGAGTTCTAGCGATGTGGCCACAGAGATGTGACCACACCATGACAAACAACTAGAAGCGATCGCCAATCTTAAAAATGACCTGGGAGTCCCCTTCATCATTGAGGCCAAACTCAAGTCGTACAGCCCCGACAGAGGTCAATGCCCGCACCCCCAGACCATAGCCAAACCCATCGCCTGGCTTGTCGCGAGCCTCAGCCGGTTCACCAATGACATCGTCACCGGTTCCCAAGTCAGAAGCATAGTCAAAGAATAGGGTACCGCCCACGTCAATATCGTCATCCAAGGCATTGAAGGAAAACATGGGAAAACGATACTCAGCCGTGGCTTGGACAAAGCTTTCTCCAGTACCCAGTTCTCCGGAGCTGTAGCCGCGAACGGAACTTGAGCCCCCCAGACTAAAGGCCTCATACGGAGGCGTATCGCCAATAATGGTACCGCCTTGTACATTCAACACCAGGGTGCGAGGACCTGCGGTAAATCCAAACAAATTTAATGGCAAAAACTGGGTGTAGTTAGCGCTAAGACGATTGAACAGAATATCGGCATCGCCAATGGGAATGGACTGATCGGTGCCAAATAGAAACCGATACCCTTGGGTGGGATTATCCGCGTCATTTCGACGATCCAACTTACCGACAAGATTAATCGTTAGCAGGTCATCCTGACCACTATCACTGACCGTCAGCGAGTTACCCAACTCATCGTCATCAAACACATCGTTGGTAAACGCGTCATCTCTGATAGAAATACGCTGGTAAGAAACCCCTAGAGCGGCTTCTAAATCAGGGGCTAAGGGACGAAAATACTCAACGCCTCCACCCAGACGATGCACCCAGGGATCATCCCCATTGGCCAGGTCTACTTCATTATCACCACCTTCAAATTCTGGCTCGATGCCACGCCGATTTTCAAAATTGAGACCGTAGCCTGAGCCATCCTGGAAAAACTGCCTGAAGTCAACTTCAGCCCCCAGGGTATTCTCCCCACCCAGCAAGCCAACGGTCAGCCGCTGATTATTATCACCGATATTATCGATTCCCCCATGCACCTTGATGGAAAATCCACGGGCACTATTGCTAGAGGGATTGACGGTAACGGGACGTAGAGGACCGGCAAGAGCCGTGGTTCGAGGTAAGCTGCCAAAGTCGTAAAAGAAAGAATTGGGTTTCTCGGCAGTTACCACCATGACGATCTGATCGGGCTCAGTGGCGGGCTCAAGGGTGAGCGTCACCCGCTCAGCCATCCCAGCAATCCGGCTCAGATCCCCATGGGCCAGTTCCGGATCGTAACTATCTCCGGGCTGAAGTTGAAACTGCTTGATCATGCCAGCAACGTCTGGACTGCCCTCAGTGTCTTCTTCCGCATTCACCAACCGGATCTGAATATCGGCAATAATCTCGCCATTGCCCTGGGGTACCGTCAGTTCAGTCCTGGGGATATTAGCCGGAGACAATTCGGTCTGTGTGACAGGCTCGGGCAAAGTCGGTCCATCTGCTGTTTGCCCCCAGGCAGTAGTCGTAAACCCCAGGGGGCTAGCAGTTAAACCTAAGGTTGTTACTAAAATCCATCTAACCTGGCAAGGTGAGAATAGCCGTGAATTTATTTTCATCAGTTTAAGAACGGCACAGCTTAAGCTTGAGAAAGGTTAAAGCGTTTACTGAAGCTATTGGATATTTAAGATAAACATACGTAAGGTATCACGTACGGATGCTCTCAGCACACGGAGGCCCTGCGCACAGGAGATACCCAAGGCCCCAGGGCGTAGAAGCACCTGATTCCAAACCCCACATCAATTTATATCAATGAATGCCACATCGCCTGCATCATCCCTAATTTTGGCCTAATTTGGGCTTAATTTGGGGCATCCCTAAATCAGCAACGGCACTGATGAAATCGAGGGTTAGAATGGGAAACGCTGGATAGGTAAGCCACATGGGCAGCTCGGTAGAGTTTCTAGATGAATTTGATGTAATCGTGATTGGCGCGGGCCATGCGGGCTGTGAAGCAGCTTTGGCATCCGCACGGCTGGGGGCACGGACGATGCTGCTCACCCTTAACCTGGACCGCATTGCCTGGCAGCCCTGTAACCCAGCGGTAGGTGGTCCGGCAAAATCACAGCTGACCCACGAAGTGGATGCCCTGGGGGGCGAGATTGGTAAAATGGCCGATCGCACCTATCTGCAAAAGCGAGTGCTCAATAATTCCCGTGGTCCAGCGGTGTGGGCGCTGCGAGCGCAAACCGATAAGCGAGAATATGCCGCCATCATGAAAACCATCGTGGAGAACCAGGAGAATCTGTTCCTGCGTGAAGGCATGGCAACAGATTTAGTCTTGGGTGACAACGATGATGTGATTGGGGTGCAAACCTACTTTGGCGTAACCTTTCGCTGTAAGTCAGTGATTCTCACCACGGGGACATTTCTGGGGGGGGTGATCTGGGTGGGCGACAAGTCTATGGCGGCTGGTCGCGCTGGTGAGTTTGCCGCTGTTGGTCTGACTGATACATTAAACCAACTAGGTTTTGAAACCGGACGATTGAAGACGGGGACCCCGGCCCGTGTGGATCGTCGCACGATCAATTTTGATGTGCTGGAGAAGCAACCCAGCGATACGGATGTACGGTGGTTTAGCTTTGACCCAGAGGTATGGGTGGAACGCGAGCCCATGGATTGTCATCTGACGCGCACCACGGCTGAGACCCATCGCATCATCCAAGAGAATCTCCACATGTCGCCCATCTACGGTGGCTGGGTCGATTCCAAGGGGCCACGCTACTGTCCGAGCATTGAGGACAAGATTGTTCGCTTTGCCGATAAAGAGAGTCATCAAATCTTTTTAGAGCCGGAAGGTCGTACGATTCCTGAGATTTATGTGCAGGGGTTTTCTACGGGCCTGCCCGAGACGATTCAGCGGGCCATGCTGCGCAGTCTGCCTGGGTTGGAAAACTGTGCCATGCTGCGTCCCGCCTATGCGGTGGAATATGACTATTTGCCTGCCACCCAGTGTTTCCCCACCCTGATGACTAAGAAGCTAGAGGGATTGTTTTGCGCGGGTCAAATTAACGGTACGACAGGGTATGAAGAGGCTGCGGCCCAAGGCTTTGTGGCTGGTGTTAACTCTGTGCGCTATGCCCGTGGAGAAGAGATGATCATCTTTCCCCGTGAGGGCAGCTACATAGGCACGTTAATCGATGATCTATGTACCAAAGATTTACGGGAGCCCTACCGCATGCTCACATCTCGGTCGGAATATCGGTTGATTCTGCGGTCAGATAATGCGGATCAACGGCTGACGCCCCTGGGTCGAGAGATTGGCCTGATCGACGACCGGCGCTGGGAGCTGTATACCCGTAAGCAGGAAAATATTGCGGTGGAGAAAGAACGGCTGCACAGTACTCGGGTGAAGGCCCATGAGCCAGTGGGTCAGCAGATTGTGGCGGATACGGGGCAGAAAATCAAGGATGCGATCGCACTCGCCGATCTCCTCCGTCGCCCTAAGTTTCACTACCAGCACCTGGAGCAATACGGTCTCGGCAACCCCGAACTAACCCGCGCCGAAAAAGAAGGGGCTGAAATCGACATCAAATACTCCGGCTACATCCAGCGGCAGCAAAAACAAATTGACCAGGTAGCCAAGCAACAAAACCGTAAGCTACCCCAAAACATCGACTACATGACCATCGACACCCTATCCATGGAAGCCCGCGAAAAATTGATGTCGGTACAGCCCTTAACCGTGGGGCAGGCCACCCGCATTGGCGGCGTGAATCCAGCGGATATCAATGCTCTGCTGGTGCATCTGGAGATTAAAGAACGTCAGAAAGAAGCCTTAGCTAAAACCTAGGAATGTTCCATAGAAGGACTGTATTCCAATAATGTTGTTAGCATCCCGTCCGTAGGGGCATTGCATGCAATGCCCCTACCAAAAAACAAAAAAAGCGCTAGCCTAAGCCAGCGCCAATCTATTGCGTACCTAACAAAACTAGGAGGGGAACATGCCCCATGACACTAAGCAGCGGTCGAATCCACAATTACCTCAGTGGCGGCATCTTCAGTAACCACGGTGTGCACCTCAGTTTCCTGCTCAATAAGCCCGATGGCCTCTGCCTCTGCCTCTGCAGCCTCTGTCTGGCTAAACAATGTGGCCTTAATGGCATCGATAATCGCCTGTAGCTTGAGCTTAAACCGAGCAATCACATCTTGCTCCTCATTAGCGGTATCCTGGGCGGCCTGTTTAGCACTGTGATAGGCTTCCTGGCCTTTTCCTTTAACCACTTCAACAGCATTACCGGCTAGGTCTTTAGCAAGGGGGCTGACAGTGCCAGCACCTTCTTTTACTTCAGTGACAGCGTCGGAGAAAGCAGCCTTGAGAATATCAGCAATCTTTTGAGTCCGGCGACCACCTTCTGATTTGATGGACTGAAAGTTTTCGTTGACTGCAGTTTGGGAATTGGTATAAGTCATGATTCTGTGCCTAATTTAAATGAGTTGAACATTGAACACGCAAGCCGTCCACTGGACTAGCCTACGGGGGCCGCCTCTACATCAACCACCTGCTCAGTTGTGGTGGCGGCATCAGCGGAATTATTAGCAGCCTCTTGGTTCTTTTTCTTAGAGGCATTGACCTGTTCGAACAGGAGTTGGGACACTTCAGTGACTAGTAGGGTGGCAATGATGCCATCATCGAGCCAGCCAATGATTGGAAAAACATCAGGCGAGATATCGAAAGGACTAACGAGATATAGGAGGCTACCAAAAACAACAAGCCAGCGATATTTAGAGTTGCGGATGGCGTTGCGGTACCAGGTACGTAGGCTTTCGATAATGGGTTGCTGTGCAGATGTCTTCATGGGGGTGTCTCTCTTGCTCGACAAATTCATAATCGCAAAGGAAGAGAATTAGCGCAGGTGGTGAATGCCCCCATGGTTTGGGGTAAAATTACACCGACATTACCGTATACGGTTTCCCACCACCATGGCCCAAAGTACTGTTCTGAAAGTATTCCAAAGCTTTTCAACTGCAGCCCTTCTAGCTGTTTTTATACTACTTGTGCCAGTGGTAAAAGTGTCTGGATTGTTGTTTTCTTGGTTTATACCCATGGCGGATGCTGCCCCCCAGGACCATTTTCGACGAGCTGAGATCAAAGGTGATGCTGAACTGATGGAGGCCTATCGCAATGGGCAATCTGATTTAATTGTGGACGGTGTCGGTCGAGTAGAACGCTTACTCGCAGACGATTTAGAAGGTTCACGGCATCAGAAGTTTATTTTGCGACTAGAGTCAGGACAGTCACTGCTGGTTAGTCACAATATCGATGTATCTCCTCGGATTGATACATTACGCGAGGGGGATGAGGTGAGATTTCGAGGGGAATATGAATGGAATGAGCGCGGTGGCATTCTACACTGGACCCATGATGATCCTAAGGACTGGCATGCAGATGGGTGGCTAGAGCATAACGGCATTCGCTATGACTAAGTCCCAAGCCAGACTGTCCAATCATTTAGGACGTACTCTGTTAGTCCATCTTGTAGAATTCTTTTTCTAGGACAATGCGTCTGTTATAACAAATCTTTTTCACTCAATGAGGATTTACAGGCTGTACCCCTGGGTGACACGGGTGAGTTGTACATTGCCGGTGACTGTTTGGCGCGGGGGTATCTACACCGACCCGAGATTACAGCAGCGCGATTTATCCAGCATGGTGGCACTATTCTTTATAAAACTGGAGATTTGGCCCGGTATCTGTCAGATGGCAACCTTGAATATCTTGGTCGTAGCGACCAGCAGATCAAAATTCGTGGATTCCGGGTTCGGGGTATACCAATGATGATCTATCGACCTAGCAACATTATGGGAGACACGACCAGCGGTATTTGTTCCCCAGATAGTTTTGTGATCAAAATGATTCAAGGATTTACTCAGGTGGGACTAGCGCCAGATATTGATGCGGCATTAAACCTGGTGCCGGTAGATTATGTCAGTCGTGCGATTTTGCATTTGTCCCGGACACAGTCTCCTAACGGTCAAGCATTTAATGTGGTGAATCCTCAGACTTATAGCTGGAATAAGCTAGTGGACTGGATGGGGGCTTGCCAGGGCTATTCGCTGAAGCGAGTTTCCCATGAAACCTGGTGTGCTGAGGTGATTAATGTGATTGGTCAGGATCAAGACTAGGAGTTACGCATTGACAAAAGTCCATCAATAGTATCAGGCAAAGGTAGCTTCTGTTGCATGGTCCAGAATAAACT